>CAYRCK010000009.1:0-17167 GCA_964422745.1 uncultured bacterium | reverse complement strand
AATATAGACCAACCGCCCGTCCGGAAATGACGAAAACTTGCATTCATAATGATGGGAGACGCTGAACACGACATATCCGTGACTTGCCAATTCCTCCATCAAGATCGAATTCTGCGAGTAATGCTCGCCGAATCCGTGAGAGAAAATCAATACCGGGTATCGTTCTTTCTTCGTCGATATGGGCACATCACGGCCGGCGTTCGTTTTCAAGCTTGCATATATCTCCGGAAACTGAAAATACTTCGTTGCGATTTCCAGCTCGGTATCTAAAAAATATTGTTCGGGATCAGCTGAAGTATCCGATGGATACCAGGCCTTCACTGTAATTTCCCTGTTACTTTCCTGATTGTTGTCAAACAACTCCATCCGATTATTGTCAGTACAACCGAGATATGTCACGCCGACATGATATTCCCCCGTTGGTCTCGGCAGGGTGCCGGCTTGGCTTTGATTGAAACAGATCACTATAGAACACAACAATAATACCATCAGACGTCTCATGAACATCTCCTTACTAAGTCAGATATCGCATATGTTCTATATAGCCCCATGATATGACGGCCCAGATAACCCACAAGCATATAAAGATGATTATTGCTATATACACCGGACGTCTTTTTTTATCAACAAGTAATCCGTAAATGTTCACGGCAAGAAAATATAGACCGAACAGCATTCCGACGGTAAGGGCGTTGAGAAGCTCGATGACGAGCAGGACCCTGATCATCCTCATTCGAAAAAAGATCATTGGAAAAGCGAAACATGCTAGTAACTGAAACAGGCTGAAATAGAAAAGCCATCGGAAGGTTCTGACCCTGTTTTCGCTTATCGATGTGCATTCCTTGTTCACCATGGCGGCTAACCCTCAATCTAATATCCCTCGACCCGCCTCTTGATACCAAGCAATGCAGTTCGCATCATGCATATCTCCATCGGATCGAGCAATATCCATGAAACAGTGTCTTGAAATGAGTCGAATGAGTACTCCTGCCGTAACCGCGATACCAATCTCGTATGTCCATCGTCAGTCTCATAGAGCCCCCAGGACCATGTGGCGTTCCGCCATGTGCCCGCTGTTTCCTCGAAGACCCAGAGCATGGATTTGTTCGGCTCAATCTCGACTACCCTCAACATATAGGGAATTATGAAATCGCCGACCTTAAGGTCCTGGAATTCGGGAATGATTCGCTCGGCACTGGGCATGCCTCCGTTGTCCAGACCCCCGAAGCTGTACAAGCCCGCTCTTTTATATCCCATCTGCACGAGCCACGGCCATACTCTTTCGGGGGGCGCCTTTATCTCCACAACGCGGGTCGCGTTCATTTCAGGATCGTTGCGCTTCTCATCACCAGCCATGTACCGGCTCGCCTCTTCCGGCGTTGCTCCCCAGGTCATGAGCTCTCCGCGAATCCAGGAGAAGTACATGATGAGAAGCACCGAAATAGCTATCAGCCAGCTCCTTATGAAAATGAGCAATGCTCTAATGAACGGTCGATGTTCAAGCATTAGATTGCATCTCCCCCTCTGACTCTAACGCCCTCTTCTTGACAAACTGGAGCCCATAGTCGATACTAATTAAACTTCGCACACGCTAAGTCAGTTGTAAATGGGCAATAGTTCCTGAATGTAGGCGCTGGGAATATTTACCCAGAGGCTTCCCGGAAAAACATAAGTGCTAACCGGCGCATAGCAGACAAATGAGCTGGTATTTCGCTTAAACGAATAGACCAGTGGGGAATAACGACATGGGACATTTACTTGTATTTGCTTTCCTGGCCATATTCCTCTGCGGTTTATGGGTGGCATATGTATCTTGGCGGCAATACAAGGCTACGGATATATTGCTGTTCCGGAGCCTTTTCCAATATATCATCAGTTTCGATCTAATGGTTTTCGGCTTTTTCGTGGCCAGATACGCCCACACAAACCTGGTTGGCGAAAATCCGTTGGACTTCCATCCTGTCATTTGGGTTGTTACCGCGGTTGGAGTCTTCGTCCTTCAAACCGGTGTTACTTGGACAATCCTGAGTTTGACCTGGGATCTGAAGCAAAGGAGATTTCCCGGCATCCTTACAATCGTATTCCTGATAGCGATTATACTTATAGGGATCAGTTATGTGATCGGTTTTACAGTGATGTTTCAGAGCGGCTCTCCCTGGTGGATCGTGGTCACACACAAGGCATTGAGCATCTTCATGACGCTCGGCTTCGGCTACGCATTCATCGGATTGATCGCCGGTAGGCACAGGAACCTCAACGCTAAACAGCGTAAGTCGGCGCGATGCTTCGGCTGGCTTCTTCTTGGTGGCTTCTTAATAGTGCCGGTCTCTGTGACCCTTCCGGAGTCGATTTATCTGGTCGGATTCGCCGTGGCATTGCTCTGGGCGTGCTGCACGCCATTGCTATGGCTGCGTCTTTATTCCGGGCCATACAAGCAACCGGTCACACAGGAAGTAGCGTCATCAGCCATTGCCTTACTTGCAAAGAGATATGGTATTACTCAACGGGAACAGGAAGTCATGGCGCTGCTCGTGGAGGGGAAGAGCAACAAGGAGATCGAAGATCTGCTCTGCATTTCTTTCAGCACGGTAAAGAATCATGTGTACAATCTATACAAGAAGATGGAGGTGAATAGCCGCGCTCAGCTAATGCATCTCGTGATGGTCGAGAGTGCCCGTCAGGAGCCGTAACCAGTGAAACGCGAATCCTGCCTTCCATTTCTTTAGAAAAGGGTGTTTCAATTCATCCATAATCGATTGCGAGGTGTCCTTTCATGATGAAGAAAAGTTCTGCAGGCACTGTCATCCTGCTCGCGTTCATCATCTTTACAGCAGCCAGCGCCCTCATCACCTGGCGACTCTTCCCGATCCCGTTCGGAACACTATTCGACACATTCGCGTACATGACGCTTCTTGGACTTTTCGGATGCCTGGCGACACTCGCCATCATGGGCCTGCGCTCTAAGCGCACAGTTCTGAAGATACTCGGCGCACTGCCCGCCGTTCTTGCGCTGGCGGTCGGTCTTCTCACCGCGGCCATGTTGATCGATTACAAGATGATACCGGGCATGGCCTACCCGGAGGGACTGACCTCCGAACAGTGGATCGAGGATCTACGCTACCTTGCCGACCGGATGGCGGAGGTCCATCCGCGGCTATTCGAGATGATCCCAGAGGAGAGGTTCAAGGCGCAGGTCACCGAGCTCGAGCGGCAGATACCACATCTTGACGAAAACCGGATCAAGTGGGAGATTTACCGTATCGCAACGCTCCCGAATGATGCCCACACGTATATCAACGTCTTCGTCAACAAGCTGGACTGGCACATGATGCCGCTGAAGCTCTGGCTTTTTCCGGAAGGACTCTACGTGCTAGATGCCGGGCGGGAAGAGCGCGACCTTATCGGGACACGGATCGTCGCGATCGAGAACAAACCGGTAGAAGATGCGTGCCGGATGCTTCTGCCGTACTTGTCTGCCGAAAGCGAGTCTCACTGGAAGGAGCGGTGCTGCTATTTGATCACGGGCTCAGAGGCATTGAGGGCAGTGGGCATCTGCAAGGATTCCGGTCCGATCGAGGTAACCTTCGAATCCCCCGACGGGCAACGGTTCACTCGCCAAGTCAAGCCGGTTCATTACCTGCCCACGATCTACTGGGCGGGGATGAGGCAGGTCGACAACGATGTTCCCTATATCTTCTGGAACGAACGTAAAGATGCTTTCTGGTTCGAGTACCTGGAGGAAACCGCGACTCTCTACGTACAATTCAATCAGTGCGTGCGCGAATCCCGCCTGGAAACGATCGACCGGTTTGTCGAACGCCTCGGCGAGTGGGTCAGTTCAAACGAGTTCGAGCGGTGCGTGATCGACATTCGCAAGAACGACGGCGGAGACGGCGATGTCTCGCTCCGTCTGGCGAACCTTGCGATCGGTAATGACAAACTCGACCGGC
Organism: uncultured bacterium; assembly: GCA_964422745.1. Taxonomy (GTDB): domain Bacteria; phylum Krumholzibacteriota; class Krumholzibacteriia; order Krumholzibacteriales; family Krumholzibacteriaceae; genus CAYRCK01. The sequence goes on along the minus strand of CAYRCK010000009.1, from coordinate 13,217 downwards.
CGGGGCGGCTGTTCGTGCTCACGAGCCGCAAAACCTTCTCCGCCGCAGTGATGTTTCTCTCTCTGCTGGAGTGCCAAACGAGCGCTGTGATCGTAGGCGAGCCCACGGGACAGGGCCCTTTCTTCAGTGCACATCCCCGGCCGGTGACGCTGCCCAATTCCAGAATCGAGATCAACGTCTCGCGGTACTACAATCGTTGCGCCCCTATCAATGACGGGCGGAACTCGATAGAGCCGGACGTGGCCGTTGCATACACATACGAGGATTATCTCGCCGGGCGCGATCCGATGATGGAGGCTGCCCTGGCTTATGTGCCGCCCGTCATAGAGACGGCGGTTATGGAACCCGGAGAGGAGGACGGGCTGGCCGGACGTTACCTCTTCAATCCACACCAGATCCTTACGGTTGAATGGGCGGATGAGGGGCGGTTGAGGGTGGATGATTTCTTCGAGGGGAGTTTCCGAAACATACGCACGCGGCTTTATCCGGTCGGCGGCGGGCATTTCCTCACAGACATCGCGGGGGTCGAGGTGGTCTTCGATCAGAACTTTGAATCTTCCACCGGTGTGACGCTCCACTGGCGGGGAATCGAAGTGTACGCCGGACGCGCCCCTGAGGGGCACCGCCTACCGATAGAACACCTCAGAGACGGAATGGTTGAAGAAGCGATCGTGGCCTTCGAGCTACAGAAAGACTACTACATCAACGAGGTTCCAGATTTCGAGGCCCAGATCAACCGGATGGGATACTCGCTGCTTAGAGACGAGAAGCATGACGAGGCGATCGCAGTCTTTGCAATGAACGCGGACTTCTTCCCTGAATCCTTCAACACATATGACAGCCTTGGTGAGGCGTATATGAAGAGCGGACGCACGCAGGAGGCGATCCAGAGCTATGAAAAGGCGCTCCAGCTCAATCCGGCCAGCGAGAATGCCAAGCGCATGCTCGAACGGTTGAGGAAGAAAGCCTAGATACAGATGAGCGCTGATAACACTTCGAGTGAATGGAATGTCAGCTTGCTCCTTGGACGTCAGTGCCGGATACTCCATAACCGAGAGAAACAACCCCGTCTTTTGAAGGAAAACCGAACCGGGACTGTAAAAATATGTATGCAAGCCGCGATACTTGCGCTAACATTTGCCAAGTTCATTGAGGCCGTAACCATTTACCCATGTCTTAGCAGGAGGAGAAAGCGCTATGGCGAAGAAGAAATCTACAGCAGCCAAGCCGCCGACTAGGACCGAGGTCTATCGCGAAATCGCGTCTAAGACCGGTCTCCCGCGGAAGCAAGTCGTCGCTGTTTGTGACGCATTAACCGATGTCATGGTCAAGTCCGTCAAGAAGCACGGGACCTTCAACAACCTGGGTCTGATGAAACTCACGCTCGTGAAGAAACCGGCGGTAGCGGGAGGCAAGCTCGTCCGCAATCCCTTCACCGGCGAGATGGTCAAGCAGAAACCGCGGCCGGCCTCGCGTACGGTGCGCATCCGCCCGCTGAAGGCCATCAAAGACAAGCTCTAAGACGGAACGCGGTTTCACAGCTATACGTGTGGCAGGCGACAATCCATGCGCATGTGCGCCAGGGGTCGCCTGCCTCTCTAAATCCGGCAAGTACCCACACCTGCCGTGCCCTGAAACAAGTCCCCCCCACGCCCTCATACCCTAATATATACGGTAATGCCAAAGGTGAATCGTCGTAGATCCTAGTGCACACTAAATCTTGTAACAAATTTCAGAATCGAGACGTATTGACATTTATATCAAGCTCTTATCTTTGGCTTTTGCTTTCACCTGATCCAAGCCTCGGAAGGAGATGCAATGATTCGTTTTTTAATTGTATCGGCCGCAACTTTTGCATTGCTGGCACCGGCGGCAGCGAGATCTCAAACGCAGGACGCTTCACCGGAACAATTATTCGAATCCCTCTGGCAGACTTTTGATCAGAAATACGCCCTGTTCGAGGCCAAAGCATTGGACTGGCAGGCGCTGTATGATATCTATCGCCCCAAGGTCACTACTGATACCGGTGACGAGGAATTGTTCGAAATCATGGCCGCCATGTTGTCCCACCTGAACGATAACCATGTGCTGCTTCAGGCGGAGCCCCTGGGCCGGGAGTACAGCGCGGGGTATATCGGCAAATATCTTAATAAAATGGGCCTGGCTGGCGCCTTGCAGTTCTTGGCCCGGCGCCCCCTGCCCGAGCGGTACTTCCGTTCGCCGCCGGCGACCATTTGCGAAGGACGGTTCCTGTACGGCTGGGTCGATGAGGGGATCGGTTACTTTCATATTAATAGCTTTCAGGATATAGACGCCAGCGCGGCGGCCGTTGACTCCATTCTGGAATATTTTACCGGAGCCCGTGCCATGATCGTGGACGTGCGCCGAAACAGCGGCGGTGACGACCGGGTGAGCAAGGAGGTTGCCGACCGATTTGCCGATCGGCAGCGGCTCTATATGGTGACCCGGGACCGGAACGGACCGGCTCACGGCGATTTCGACCCGCCGAAGTACTGGATTGTGAATCCGGAACCACACACTTTTACCAAACCGGTCATCCTGTTGACGAACCGTCTCTCGGTCAGCTCCGGCGAGAACTTCACCTTGGCCATGCGGGTGCTGCCACATGTCACCGTTGTGGGAGACTTTACTTCCGGCTGCTTCGCTGACATGGCATGGTATGATCTGCCGAACGGCTGGCGGTACTCCCTTTCGAAGAATTGGTTCGTGGACTATGCCGGCCGGTGCTGGGAGGGTATCGGCGTACCGCCCGACATTATGGTACCCGGGGAAGAGCTCCGGGAAAATGTCGATCCCGCCTTTGAGCTCGCACTGGAATTACTCCAAGGTGACGGTCCGGCGCTTCAAGATGAATCCGTCAGCGCGGAAGAGGCCAGAAAACTAGCGGGGGTAAAGTGTATCCGCTAGATTCCTGACCTTATTCTGATTTGACCGCTTTGCGACTCCATACTCTGCTTGGTTAGTCGAATTGGTATAGGTTGCGGACTTTAGTCCACCGCGCACATGTTTGCTAGGATTATAGTGGTGGATACTGTCGCAAAGAGTTCGAACCCTCGGCCAGATCCCATTGGAGGCGGAGATACTCAATAACGGTGACTCTCCTATAAATCAGCAGATCGCGCCTAAGGCACTTCAGATGAAACGGTTAGGAATGAGTGACTCGGCGAAAGACGGAAGACTCGGTGTCACAAACAAAACAGCGGCCGAGGCTGTTGCCTGGTTCCGGAGCATAGTGCATCAACCGGTCAGGTAGAAGGACAATCTGTAATTGATCCCATGTATTGAAGAATCCATCGAGGGGGGCTCACGATAGAACCATACCCAGAGGCAATGCCCACAGCTTTCGCCCCAAAGATACGGCCTCGATACCATTGTAAGCGAGTATCGCCGCCCGGCAGTGAGGGGTGGTGGATACGAACGCTCTGAGACCGGCGAGATCGCGTTCTGTCCATCGCGTTCCCGATTTTGACTCGATGGCAATGCACGATTGCCCGGCTTCTATGACGAAATCGACCTCATGCCGGCCCTGTACGTTCCAGAAATGGAGCCGTGCTTCGGGCCACCGGGCATCCAGGATTCCCAAAAGATTCTGGGCTACGTACGTTTCGAATACGTTACCCCTGAAATGCTCAGGCAGTTCGTCTCCGGAGAGTCCCATTCCCGCCAGGTAGCACGCCAGACCAGAATCCCCCAGGTACAACTTGGGTGTCTTGATGAGTCTCGATGCCCGGTTTCGCAAGTACGGACTCAAACGATACGCCACATAAGACATTTCGAGCAGCGACAGGTATCTTGACGCGGTCGCGGCGCTGAGCTTCGCATCCCTGCCGAACTGGCTCGGACTCAGCAGCTGCCCCGTTCGAAGCGCCGCTAGACCCATGAGATTGCGAAATGAGATGATATCGCCGATTTGACTGAATTCCCGAATATCCCACCCCAAATAGGTTTGCTCGTAGCCACGGAACCACACCAATCGGTTCTTCACCTCGCCGAGGCATACGGACGGCATCCCTCCCGACAGGATCTCGTCCAGCTTGATCAGCGTAACAGCCTCGGTCCTTCGCGGGATGCGGCGGGAATCGAAGAAGGTCTTGAGAAATGGACGACGCTTCGTGGCACCGGATATTTCACGCCGGGTGAACGGGTGCAGGACGAAGTATGCCGCGCGCCCCGCGAGCGATTCCGAAATCCCCCGGAGCATGGAGAAATTCGCCGACCCGGAGAGCAAAAATCGCCCCGGGATTCGCTCACGGTCAACGCTGCGCTTAATGGCCCCGAGTATCTCGGGACACTTATGCGCCTCATCGATCGTCATAGGTTCGTCCGACGCGACGAATCCGTCGGGATCCTCATTGGCAGCCGCCAGCTGCGCAAAGTCGTCGAAGCTTACGTAGCGACGCTTCTTGAGCGCTGCCTCATTTTGAAGAAACGTACTCTTCCCCGTCTGGCGCATCCCCGTCAGAACGACAACCGGCATGTCGGCGAGGGCGTCATTCACCACCGATGCAATATCTCTGGGACGATAGATAGTCATATCATTTCATATGATAGTGGCAATATGACACTATGTCAAGACGTTTATTGACACCACCCGGATAGCCGTAGCAGCCTCTCCGTTGTTGGGCGGGATTCGCACGTGTAACGGCGCGGTAATATTCCCTGTAGAAGTAAATCTATCCCATCGAGTCTGACACGGAACACCCAACAGATACGGATGGAGTTTTTGGAGGCCACAGGCATCGATATTGGTTGGAATGGACTATTCATAGGGGACACCTGTCTCATTACAATGAGATCGGGATATTTCTATGAGACATAACTTCAATAAAAATAGCGAGTTGTAATTGTGCTGAATATTTTCACCCCACTTCATGCAACCTTTATTACAACGGGGCGTATATATGGGTGAATCTAACCACTGGTTATAATATAACTCTAGGTTGCATATGGGCATCAAGGAACGCAAGGAAAGAGAAAAGGAACATCGCAGAAGAACGATTCTGAAAGCTGCGAAAAAACTGATCGGCCGCTACGGCGTCGACGGAATGAGTATGAACCAGCTGGCTGAATCCACGGAGCTGAACAAGGCCACCCTCTATCTCTATTTCAGCAATAAGGATGATCTTATCGACGCCATTGTGTTTGAAGCACTGATCCGGTTGGAAAAACTTTTTCAGGAGGTTGTTGCGCGATCCTTAAACGGACTGGATACGATCATGCTGATCTCTGATAGTATGTTTGATTTTTACCGGAAATATTCTGTCTATTTCTATGCAATGAATCATCAGGAGAGAAGAAATGCGGCCGAACGGATGGAGACCCCCTACTCCGTAAAGGGAAACGAGAAGGCAGCCGCACTTTTTCAAATCCTTTCGGATTGTATCGATAAGGGCATTGCCGAGGGGAGCATCCGAGAGGGAATCGATACAAGGAGCTTCCTGATGCTCTTTTTTGCCCATATTTACGGCGTTATGCATACGATCAACTCAAAAGCGGATGTGTATGAAGATGTGCTGAACCTGGACGCTGCCAGTATTGAACGATCAGCCCGGAAGATGATCGCCTACTATTTAAAAAATATACCCATTTGAAAAGACCGCTCGGGAGGCCTGTTATGAAAAAAGAACACTTTATCATCATGACCGCACTGGTATACCTGTGTTTCGGCGCTCAATGTATTTCACAACAGAGAGCATCCCTGGAGGTTGCACTGCAGAAAGCGCTGGATGAATCCATTCAGGACAGTGAGGCCGTGGGAGTTTCTGCCGCGGTTATCCTGCCCGACGGCAGACTCTGGACTGGAGCCAGCGGAATATCTCATAAAGACACGCCCCTGACCGCTGATATGCTGCTTGATATCGGAAGCATAGAGAAGAATTTTCAGGCCGCCCTATGTCTTTCCCTGGCGGAAGATGGACTCCTTTCCCTCGATGATCCTTTGGAAAAGTGGGTTTTTCCCTATGCATACATCGATGGAACGGTGCCCCTTCGGCAATTGCTCAATATGACCAGCGGTTTTGATAAAATAGTTGATGATGCCAACTCGCCCTGGAGTATCGGATACAAAAACATCGAGTTTGAGAAGATCTGGACCTGGGAGGATATTCACCGTTCGTTTGTGTCAACCCCCAATTTTAAGCCAGGGACAAAAACTGAATATTCGACGACTAATTATCTCTTGTTAACGCAGGTCATTGAAGCGGTGACGCAGAAACCTCAGATTGAGGTATTTGAGGATCGGATTCTAAAACCCCTGCGATTGAACCATACACTGGTGCGTTTTTTCGAACCGATTCCCGACACCCTGTCCATTGCCCACGGCTGGTGCGACATCGATCCCGACGATGACCCGGAGGATATCACGCTCGAATACTCACTGAACTGGCTGGCCTCGTTCTCTCCCATGCTTGTCTACTCGACCGCGGAAGACATGGTGCGCTGGATCGATGAGCTGTATCACAAGAAAACGGTCCTGAGTGAAGATATGCTGCAAGCCATGCTCTCTTTTTCCGGACCGGTTCAGAATGAAACAATGATGAATGGCTATGGCCTCGGTGTGGTAGATATCAATCTGGGGGCAATTCTTCCTAGATGGGAAGACGTACGCACGGTTGGACATCTCGGCTCTCAATTCGGGTATTCCGCCTTTGCCGTTTATTTTCCGGATCTGGAAACCTCGGTCGCTATTTTGTTCAATCGCGGATGTGATGCCGCGACAAACAGGGCGCTCGGAACGGTTGCCGATGCTTTTTTTGAGGTGCTCTTCACACATCTGGATGTCAAGGAGTCCGTGAGGAAAGATGGCATTTCGGATATGAGAAAAGAATTGGAAAAATCTCCCGACGATGTACACCTGATGTATCGGTTGGCCCGGAAGTATCAGGAAACAAATGAGGATTATGATGCGTCCCTGCTTTATAAAACCATTCTTGAGGCGGATCCCGACGATCATTTCGGACATAAGACAGAAGCTCTTTACTGGAATGCGTCCTACGACGGTGTGATCCACCGTAAACCGGAGGCACTGATTGCCTTTATCGCCGAGCACCCGGATTATAAAGACATCCGTGATGCATACCGGTGGCTGGCAAAGACCTATCAAAGAAGAAATGAATTGGATAAGGCCGTGCAGGTATATCACGACGCGTTACAGATATTCAATCAGGATCCCGAATTTTACAATGATTATGCCTGGTGGGTGTATGAGAATGAAGTGAAAGATGAATATAAAACGGCCCTAACCTACACCAGGGAAGCCGTGAAAATCAAACCGGAGGCCTGTCACATCTGGGATACGCTGGCGTGGCTGTACCTGGTTACCGGTGATTACAACAAAGCTGTGGAAACGTCTGAAAAAGCGCTCAGCCTGGCGCCGGAAGATTTGCGGCCTGATTATGAACAGTCATTGAACAGGATCAGGAAAGGAAAATAGCTTCATGCTCACAACGAAGGATGCTGAGGGTAAGCGCTGAAATTGGAGGGTATAATGGAAAAGGAACATTTAGTTTGGGTAAAGCTATTCTTTTTTATTTTTCTTTTGGGTTTTGCATCCCAGGGTCATTCGCAATCTCTAACGCACCAGCTAGATGAGTTGATCAATGAATATGTCGTTGACCAACAATTCATGGGATCCGTTCTGGTTGCCGATGGAGGCAAGGTGGTATTCGCTAAGGGATATGGGCTGGCGAACGTGGAACGGAATATCCCCAACACTCCCGAAACCAAATTCATGATCGGATCGATAACTAAGCAACTTACTGCGATGCTTGTCACACAATTGGTCGAGAAAGGCAAGCTTAAACTTGACAATACGATATCCGATTTTTTACCGGACTTTCCCAAGGATATTGGCGACCAAATCACCATTGAAATGTTGCTCTGCCATACATCCGGCCTGATTTTTCCCGAGGGAATTGAGAAGTACTACTACGCAACCAGGAAAGAAGAGTGGCTTCAGGAATATCTCAAGCAACTCTCCGAAGAGGGACTCCGTTTTGAACCGGGCAAAGGCTACGGGTATTCAAATGCCGGATATTTCATCCTCGGCCTGATCATTGAAAAGGTGACCGGGAAAAGCTATGAAGAAGTGCTCAGTGAACAGATATTGAACCCGCTTGGAATGACGCAGACCGGTTGCAACCGGAATGGATTAATTCTTGAAAATAGGGCTACTTCTTACGCGAAATGGGGGGATAGATATACTACATGGAATGAAGAGATGTATTCTTATGATCCCGCCATCTGCGGCTTCGCCTACGGAAATTTGTACTCAACCGTGGGGGATCTCTTCAAGTTCAGCAAGGCGCTGTCCACGAATCGGCTGCTATCGAAAAAATACATGGACATGTATTTGAAGATGAGAAACGCGAAAACACGTGTGCCAATCCCCCAAATCTCTCAAGAACTTGTGAGGAATTACTTTGGCACGTTCGGCAATGGATTTGTAGGCGAAATTTCCATTCTGGAAGACCCGGTTACCCATGAGAAAGAGACGCTCTACTGGCATGATGGAACCTGCAAGCTTTTCAAATCAAATCATTTTCATTACACGGCAAAAAACCAGATCATTATTATCTGCAGTAATTGCAGTTTCCTCTGTGAGGGCAACGAGATGGTTCTGAAGATCCATCAATTGCTCAACAACAAACCGAATGATCATATCCTCATCAAACACAAACTGACGCAGTATATCGAAGAAGATGTGGGCATGCACGCCGGGATATCCGCGTTCATCGATGAATATCGCCGCTTGAAAAATGATACGAACCATTTCATCGTCCCGCAGAAAGAGTATTTTATCAATATAAGCAACTACGTTATCGAAATAGGCCATTTGGATTGGGCTCTCGAAATTTTACAGTTTGCTACAACTGAATTCCCTGGATACTGGGAGGCCTACGGTGCCCTCGGAGATGCATACATCATAAAAGGCGACAGCCTGTCGGCCATCCAAAGCTTCAAAAAATCACTTGAATTCAATTCTCAGGATACTCATGCCCTGGAAATGCTTAAGACGTTGAAGGTAAATTAGATTAACAGCCAATTCACCTGGAATGCTATTTCACCACCTTAATACCAGAAGAACTGACGTACACAAACAGGAAGCAATTGAAAAGAAATACCAACTGATTGCAGGAGCAACATTTAAATGGTGGAGGCTGTCGCAAAGAATTCGAACCTTTGCCCAGATCCCATTTGAGGTGGAGATACTCGATTCAGGCGCCGCCCCGGTCTACCAGCAAATCGCGCATAAAGCATTTCATTTTAAGCAATTAGGTATGAGCAACTCATCGATCGCCAGAAAGCTCGGTGTCACAGACAAAACAGTGGCTAAAGCTGTTGACTGGTTCCAGCGCACCGCTCAACGGCCCGACAGCTAGAAAAATACATCTTGAGCATCGTTACGAAAAATATGTTATGCTGAATTCGAGGAAGGCGATAATATCGTCAGCTATCTTAATACCGCAAACCTCACAGAGGCTTATGGGTTTGGAGTATACATAGGAGATCATCGTCATGCCCAAGTACAGGTCTGGTTCCATAACAATAGATGGGAATTATTAAAAAAAAGGAAAATCAAAGGTCAAGAATAGCACACCTGCTTCAGTACCTTAGAGTTCTCCCAGGTCTTGGAGGCATTTTGGAGTCAGAGATCCACAGATGAAGTCCGTCGGCCGTTGGCCACTTTTTTGTTGACACTTCAAATTATCATGATATTTTGAACCATATGTACATTCAACGAGCCCAGAAACTCCCGCCTGCCGGAACGGAGACGTTCTTCCTATGGGGCTCCCGCCAAACAGGCAAGAGCACACTCCTACGCCATACCTACGGGCAGGCCATTTGGATCGACCTTCTGAAGGCGGAGGAATACCGGCGTTATTTACAGCAGCCAGAGCTACTGCGTCAGGAACTCACCGACGAAGATCGTGATCGCCAAATCGTTATCGACGAAATCCAAAAGGTACCCGCACTGCTCGATGAAGCTCATTGGCTCTTCGAAAACCGAGGTTTCCAATTCGCACTCTGTGGATCGAGCGCACGTAAAGTTAAGCGCGGTGCCGCCAACCTGCTCGGTGGTCGTGCTGTCCGCTATGAGCTACATGGCCTTGTCGCATCGGAGCTCAAGCGCGAGTTCGAATTGGATCGAATTCTAAACCACGGATACTTGCCACGGATCTATGCATCATCCCGGCCCCGCAAGCTACTCGATGCATACGTTGCGGACTATCTCAAGGAAGAGGTGGCGGCGGAAGGTCTGGTTCGAAACCTTCCTGTTTTTTCAGGATTCCTAAACATTGCAGCGTTGAGCGACACCGAACTCGTCAACTTTTCGACTATTGCCCGTGAATGTGGCGTTTCTTCTCACACGGTGAAAGCCTACTTCGGCATTCTTGAAGATACACTCCTCGGGCGCTGGCTGCCGGCCTATCGCAAGCGTCCAAAGCGGAGAGTGATCGGTGCTCCCAAATTCTACTTTGCTGATGTAGGTTTGGTTAACCGTTTGGCGCGGCGTGGCACGCTGCAACCTGGTTCCGAACTCTATGGCAAGGCGCTCGAAAACTGGATTTTTCACGAACTCGTCACCTACAATGCCTATGCCGATGCAGACGCGATAATCTCCTACTGGAGACTCCCGAGTGGGATTGAAGTCGACTTCATTATCAACGACATGCAGCTTGCCATCGAAGTAAAGTCATCCGCCCGAATCACCAATGACCATTTGAAAGGGCTGCGTAATGTCGCTCAGGACCACGGCGAAGTAAAACGACGCCTCGTAGTTTGCCTCGAACAGAAAGCACGGCGAACGGACGACGGGATTGAGATCCTCCCCATATCGACGTTTGTCAAATCCTTATCAAAAGGCGAATTGTTCTGATCGGCGGAAGCCCGAATGTCCCTGCTCTTTTATCCGCTTTAGGGGTGTCGTTTCAGATAATAGTACGAATTCTTTGCGATGGTGGACACTGTCGCAAAGAATTCGAACCCTCGCCCAGGTCCATTTTGAGGCTGAGATACTCGATACAGGCGCTGCGCCGATCTATCAGCAAATCGCACCTAAGGCATTTCAGCTTAAACAGTTAGGCATGAGTGTCTCGGCGATTGCCAGAAGCCTCGGCGTCACCGACAAAACGGTGGCCAAGGCTGTTGCATGGTTCCGGCGCATTGAGCATCGAGCAAATGGCTGAGTAAGCACTTTTTAATCTTCCACTGGGGCTCGGCTGATATGATCCACATGCGAATACAAGAGCAACGTGAATTATTCATCTGAGATTGCGGTAAGGATCAACAGCCGATACGTCCAATTCACATCGCGAACCATGGACGCACAACCACCCCAGCGCGCCTGAACGATTCCTCGCCGCCGTAGATGAGGGCCGCGGAAGCCTCCATGTCGCCTGATAGATTTTTCCAGTACATGAGATTGTCCAGAAAGCCGGATGAGAACGTCTGCGCAGACTTGATCTCTACGGGAATCAAAACGTCCCCCCTGTCGATGATGATATCCACCTCGTGTCCCGCGGCATCGCGCCAGAAATACAGCCGCGGTTGCTCCCCCCTGTGCATATAGTTTTTATAGAGCTCGGAGATTATAAAACTCTCGAAAACCGCACCCCGCTCCGCCCGGTGAAGAAGCTCTTGCGGCGAATGGATCTGAAGCAGATAGCAGAGAAGTCCGGTATCCAGAAAATAGAGCTTTGGACTTTTAATCAGACGCTTGCCGAAATTTTTGTGATGAGGCCTGAGTTGGATTACAATGAAGCTCGCCTCAAGCACTGATATCCATCGTTTGGCCGTGGTGTGCGAGATTCCGCAGTCGGACGCCAATCCCGAAAGATTGAGCAATTGACCGCACCTGCCGGCACAAAGCCGAACAAATCTGCCGAATGACTCAATATCTCCTACATTCAAAACATTGCGCACGTCTCGCTCGAGATACGTTTGGTAGTAGCCTGCAAGCCAATCTCCCGGCTTAAGGCGTCTATCATGTATGCGGGGATAAAAACCCGTGAATATGGTCTCGAGCAATGTTCTCCTGCGCTTCTTGGGGCTTCGGACACGGGCGTTGGCGATTGACTCCGGTGCCATGGATTTCCGATCCTCGAGCTCGGCCAGGGAGAACGGCATCAGATGCAGGACGGCGCATCTTCCAGCGAGCGATTGCGAGATGCTTTGAAGGAGCAGAAAATTCTGTGATCCGGTCAGTATAAACCGACCGGTCCATTCCCTGTGCTCATCCGCAAGGACCTGGATATACGAGAAAAGTTCCGGTGTACGTTGAACTTCATCGAGGATGACCGGCCCGTCGAACTGGTCGAGAAAACCTCTGGGATCATTCAGTGCAAACTCCCGTTGATCGGGCAGTTCCATGGAAATGTATCGGTAATCCCCGAATACCGCCCTGACAAGGGTTGTCTTGCCTGATTGCCTGGGCCCGGTCAGGGTCACAATCGGCAACTGCCTCGCTGCCCGTTTCAACCTGAGAGCCAGAATTCGTTTGATCATGTCGGTCTCCTCCGACGGTACACGGACAATTGAATATCTAATATTCAAATTGCACAATATGGTATCCGTGTCAAGTTCTTTCTCTTGTGTCTCGGAAATGACCGCTACCCTATAGCCGTGTTGTCAGTTTAAATAAGAACGGCTCCACTAAATCGGAGCCGGAATGTGCAGAGGAACCATAGCCCGGTTCGAATTCTTTGCGATGGTGGAGGCGGCGGGAATCGAACCCTAATTCATTAAACCTTTAACTTATTGACAGCGTGCGTCTTTCGGCTATAACATCTGATCTTACAACTAATTATATGCATTATTAAGTCCCCAGGATTCCCCAATGGTCCCCAGCAATCCTCCCCAGTCTTGGAGACATTTTGGAGACGAAGATAAACAATCAACACAGAATACGGGGTAATACAAGTAAAAGAAGGAGAGAATTGCTTTGTCTACAATAGAAGTATATTAGTTGCCGTCAGGTATAAGCTCCTCTAGTATTCCCCACACTTTCGAAAAGGGAGTATATAGCAAGTCATCTCCAAGCAATGTATAGTTCCTCAATATCTCCCCTGCAGCTAGTAATCCTTCTTGACTAAATAGTCTAAGGAAATATCTTGGAGATTCAAGATCAGCTTCAAAGCAGTGTTCCGTGTCAGACTCGATGGGACAGATTTACTTCTGAGCTAATGGATACTTCG
>CAYRCK010000008.1:0-92423 GCA_964422745.1 uncultured bacterium | reverse complement strand
CGGTGCGGGAAACCCGCACGCCGGGATCTGTGCGGGGGGGCGCCGGGTAACTGGCGTCCCTACCGCGACGGCTGATTTAGGGGGATGTTAAATGACATCAATTATCAAATCTCTGCTGATCTTGGTTGGATTTTTTATTTTATTGTTTTTGGGGCTCCGATTAATAGGAGGTTTTGCTCCAGGCTGGATTGTAAAGTGCAAGAAGTGTGGAAAGGTTCGTAAAGCTGATGAAGCTGGAATAATTAGAGTAGGAAAACTATCTGGAATATCATATACGATAGACTGGTGTTCAAAATGTAGAAAGATTCGATGGCATTCGGTTGAGGTAGGAAGCGTTGAATATATTGATAAATGATGATTATTTAGGGTACAGTCTAACAATCGCATTAGCAACGATCGGAGCTAGAGTCAACAATGTTGGAGGATAAAATGAGACGTGTATGCTTCGCCGTCACGTGTATCAAAATGGTGCTGGCCGTTGCGATCGCAGCCGGTTACCTAGTTGCTTCACCCGCCTACTCCCAGGAGTTCCAGGACGGTGCCCCGGTCTCGATCGGCACATTCAGACTACTGTACTCAGACGTGTTGGACGAGGACCGTACATTACTGGTGTGCCTGCCTAATGGCTACGAGGAAACCGGAATGTCCTACCCCGTCCTTTATGTGCTCTACGGCGGCCAGATCAGGGGCTACTTCGCCGAAGCTGTACATATCGTGGACCGCCTCTCTGAAGAGGGCAGTATGCCGAAGATGATTGTCGTGGGCGTGGCGAACGTGGACAGGTACCGTGACCTGTCCCCTGTGGAGCGGCCTGGAATGCCGAGTGGCATCGAACCGTTCTCCAGATTTATAACCGAAGAGCTTCTACCATTTATCGAAAGAGAGTACCGAACCAAGGACTACCGGGTGTTAATCGGCCCGCAGGCAGGTGCTGAGTTCGGAATCTACACGCTGGCGAAACGGCCGGGACTCTTCGACGCGTTCATCCTGGAGAATCCCTTCCGTTCCGGTCAGGTTCGCGACGTACTTGTGGAGATGATGAGCAACCTTTTTGACGAAGGACTCCCGTCATTCACATTCATACAGATAACGGCCTCCGACAGGGCCGGTCCCCTCGACGCAACTGAACAGGTAGGATATATGCGTGCCTTCGATGAGTTGATCGAAGAAAAAGACCCGCATAATTTGAAACTCATCACGCATTACATAGAGGACAGCAAAGACTTCCTGCCACTCCTGAAGCTGAGAGAAGGACTCCGGGAGCTGTTTTGCGAGTATAGGTTCCCTGAGAACCGTGAGGTACGGGTTTTGTCGGATATCACATCACACTATTCGGCGCTATCCGAAATGTTCGGATTCGAGGTCGATATCCCCGAGAGGACATTATACGTGAAGGCGGATGAGCTCAGCAAGATTGGCAGGGACAATCCGGCAAGAGAAATCCTCGAATACTTGATTGAACTCTACCCTACTTCTTTAGGAGGCCACTGGGGGCTGGCTAACCTGCACCGTGAGATGGGTAACCGCGAGCTGGCCCTCGAACACTACCGCAAATGTGTTGAGCTGATGCCTAATATGCGTCCAGCTATTCAGTGGATAGAGAAACTGGAGGCGGAGGAGTAGCCGTGGGGCAAATGCACAAGCCTAGGTATAACGACGCATAAACGTGACAGTCTATCCCTGTCACAGCGCTTGCAGCTAGAGTGCCGATCCGGCTCATGCCTTTTACCTTCGACAGGGCCAGCGCCAGGTCTGCCTGCATGTTATGTACAAGTTATATCAAAGATGAAAGGAATGATAAGTGGAAATAAAAATAGACAAACCAACGGTTATAAAGGCTGCAGGAAATAAACCAAAAGAAATAAAGGAATATATCGGAATAGTTAATTCAAATACTGATGAAATCAGTATTGCTCGAATGAAAAGTCCTGCTGGATGGATTGAACCTATTAGACGAAGTGCCCTCGAGTTTCGACGAGGTCAAGTTCATGAAGCGGACGAGGCACTAGTCGGCAGAGGGAAATGGCAACCTTTTAGCTCGCATGACGCTTCGTTTCGATCAGTCGGGTGGCTTTGAAATGATCATCGAGCTAGGAAGCAAAGGGAAACCGCTCAAGGCCTGTCAGACGATGAATCTAAGGAAAGTCCGATGAGTCCACTCCGTCTAACCTCAGAATGCAGCGGACGGCGCCTCGCACCACCGTTGACACCGAATGTTGCGGACGCTAGAAAGAAGGCAGTAATGGATATGGAATCACGTGACAACAAAAATATTATTCGCCGATTTATCGAGGAGATAGAGAGCACTGGAGATGTATCAAACATCCGTGAATTTATTTCCGAGGACTATATAGAAGTGCATGAAGGTGAACGTCATCGGATCGGTATAGAAGGAGCAATTGACCATATTCTTGGGGTGAGACGGGTTTTTCCTGATCTAAAATTAACCGTCGACGATCAAATATCAGAGGGTGAATGGGTAGCGACGGCATACACGGTTACCGGCACATTCAAGGATGAATGGTTTGGTATGAAGCCAACCGGAAGGCCGATCACCTTTACTGGCGTAAATATGGACCGTTTGAAGGATGGAAAAATAATCGAGCATGGTGGTGCGGCCAATCTGCTGGACCCGTTATTGAAAGCAGGAGTGATAATCAAAAATAGTGAATAAAGCTATTAACAACTCATAAAACCTACATCAGATGGCATTACTGTTGTTGTATTTAAAGATGTGAAGGTACAAGGTCCTAAGGCGATATGGTTTAGATAAGTACATTTTATGGGGGTTAGCGATGACGATATGGGGATATTTCGATAGGAGAGCAAGAAGACTCGGAATACTCGATACCAAGTTGGCTCAGGCAGCGGCGATCTGTGTTGCCCTTATTATTGTGAAGCTGATTCCAAAGATCATGGAGTTGAATGTATGGTGGTTTGTGATTTTTGCCATCGTATTTGCAATCAAGCCATTGATCACATTCTACGGCAGTAAAGATACAGAGCCGTTGTCGAGTTGAGAAGATGGAGCGGTGTAACAAGCGAACATCTAAAACGTATCCAGCTGATGGTTCCTCGGTGTCAGGGCCGCTTTATGGGTAGTTCTCGGAACAGTGGGGTGACCACGGTTTAATCAATTTCGAAGCCTACATTCGCTACCATCCGCTGGGACGCGTATGACATTTTTCAGGTTGTTACCAGGTTCAGTTCTGAATGTCGGTCGCTGCTCCGCGCTCTGGGGTGGAGGTGGGGGAGGTGCTCAGGCAGAGTTCTTGGAGGGTCCAACACCATTCCTGGAGCAAGGTGGGGGGGTTCTCTTGGATAGTTTCGGTCACGCATGAAATACAGCGAAGCATATTTAATCTTCGAGTACGATGATTGAGGGGTTGAACTCGCAGACAGGAGCGTATGCGCCTAGCCGCTCCACACGAGGATGATGTGGAGGATGTTTGAAAAATTGGTTTTGACTATAAGTCGAAGGATGGGAGAAGAGGTACTTACAGAAGCCAATAGCTTCTACGAAAATGTCGGGTATTCCGGGCATGTTAAAGATACGGAGATAGTATTTGTAGCCCGCAAAAAGAATGGGATTGTTGGTTTAGCAAGACTCTGCAAAGAAAGAGGTATTTTGGTATTGCGTGGTCTGTACGTTATTAAGAGTTTGCAGGGCAAAGGGATTGGAACGAAACTGCTCGAAGCGGTGATTAAAGATGTTGGAAAAAGAGAATGCTGGTGCGTGCCCTTTAGACATCTAGCCGATTTCTACTCGACTGCAGGTTTTTCTCTATGTAGAGAAGCAGATGCCCCTGTGTTTCTTTTAAATCGCAGTCGTGATTATATACAAAGAGGTATGGATACCGTAATCATGAGGAGGTCGGCTGAATTTGAAGATGGTGAAAATCATGTCTAACCATCACAAGCAGCATCCAGGCAACTATATCGCGACCATTAAGAGAGAATGTCAGCGACTAATTGTACGTAGCTGAGGAATAACGTTTTGACGAAAGCTGTTCGAATGGAAATAAGACCATTCCAATCTGGTGATGAAGAGGCTGTAGTTCGATTGTGGACCGTCTGCGGTCTTGTGGTCCCCTGGAATAATCCTCGCCATGACATTGCACGTAAACTCAAAGTCCAGGGGGATATGTTTCTAGTCGCCTGTTCAGACGGCCGCCTTATTGCTACCGTCATGGCCGGGTATGACGGCCACCGTGGTTGTATCAATTATCTTGCCGTTCATCCTGATCACCAGAGGACTGGCATTGGCAGATCCATGATGGATGAAGCAGAAAAGCATCTTCGCTCCCTTGGGTGTCCAAAGATTAATCTTCAAGTGCGGAGTTCAAATAAAATAGTTATTGATTTCTATAAAAGAATCGGATTTAAAGAAGATGATGTAGTGAGTCTCGGAAAAAGAATAGAATCCGATGAATAAATTGAACATGTAGGAGCAGTTGACACCGTTGCTGTGATGCAACTAGCTGCCTTCGTCGCGCGGACTCTCTGAAGGTTGGGAATAGCAGCCGTAGATAACTGCAATATGGGAAGAAATGAAAAAGTCAGATTCAGGTTTTGTTAAAGGACATCATGCTGAACCAGATGATGTTAGAAAATTTATCGATGGAAGTACGCGTTCCAGTGTTTTACTGAGTTCTTGTTCGATTGGATTGGGCACTTACAAGCCTGGATGGAAGTGGAGCGAACATGCAGGTGTGCAAACAGGTAAACCATCAGAAAATCACATCGGCTACGTTATTTCTGGAAGTATTGTCATTAAGGACTCATCAGGGAATGAAATAGAAGTTGGGCCCGGAGAAGCCTTTGAAGTTGGTCCTGGTCATGATGCATGGGTCGTCGGCGATAAGCCATGCGTTGCGCTTGACTTCATACCAATACCCTTTGAACGGTAAATTTCAATTTGAATGTAGACCTACAATCTGCAAGCTGCTAACAAGGCGAATACATTCAGATGGCAAATAGCACAAGTTCACTATTCATAAAGCTATCGATGATTTGAAGCGTTATGCCTATTGGGATATGTATATTGAAACTGACTTGGATCAGGACATGGGAGATTAGATGACAGGCAAGAAGAGAAGAAAGAATCCAGTGGCCTTTATTGCTGTAGGAGTATGCTTCATGGGGGCCGGCGTTGCACTCAGCATAGCCCAGCATGCAACGGATGCATCTGGCGTTGGAACAGGGATAATAGGGCTAGGTGTCATCTTTTTTATCGTAGGAATAGCACGGAAGCGGAAGGTAGAGTCTGGCGAGCCGGGAGTCGACGATAAAGCTCAGCAGCAAGCAACACGGAAGTGATGAGAAATGGTACGCGGATGCTTGGTTGCAACATTTATAATGGTTCTATTGTTTAGTTGCTCAGAAAAGGAAGACGTGACGTTGGAGTTTCGAATTGTTGAAGACGAGATGGCTCCTGGATTGGAGGAGTGGCAAGATTATGTCTGCACCTCGTATCATAGCTCCAATCCGTGTTGGACGCGCCATAATTATGGGGGACTTCGGTGAAGCAGAGGCAAGTCGCATTGCTCAAGCACTGGGAGGGCCACGGAGAAGTTAATGAGTAACCACAGAAATAATGACTACCTGGCCGGTGCTAGCAGTACCTGATGGCGGGAACGTAAGATTGGTTTAGGGGAAATAATGAGGCTTTGGTCATTAAGTCCAGAGTATCTGGACTCTAAAGGGCTGGTTGCTCTATGGCGTGAAGGGCTGTTGGCCCAGAAGGTATTAACCGGAAAGACTGCCGGATACATAAATCATCCACAACTTATACGTTTCAGATCATCTTCGGATCCCTTGGGAGCGATAGCCAGTTATTTGCGGGCAGTGGCACGAGAAGCAGATGAAAGGGGATACTCTTTCAACAAGAGGAAGATAGGCGGCAAAAACCTAAATAGCAAAGTCAAGGTAACAAGTGGTCAGATTGCCTACGAATACCGGCTCCTTCTGAAGAAGTTGAAGGATCGGGATAATGATAAGTACAAGAAGCTATTATTGAACGATGAAGTTGCAGCACATCCACTATTTGAAATCGTCGATGGTGAAATTGAATCTTGGGAGAGATTCTGAATTCGGGGAAAATATAACCTGAGTTTCTATGACGACAACACGTTCATCAGACTCACGTCGGGGAAGTGTGACGCTTTATCCGCGGCGACGATGCCTCGAATCACAATCCGATAGACCGTTAGGTTTAAGGGGGAAACATGATAACAATTCGACCGGAGCAATCAAAGGACATCGCTGGAGTACGAGCAATCAACGAGATGGCCTTTGACGGAACAGAGGAAGCGAAAATAGTCGACTCTCTCCGTAACGCATGCCCGGATGCTGTATCACTTGTCGCGGTGGAAGATGAAAGGATCCTTGGTCACATCTTATTCAGCCCGGTCTTAGTATCCGGCGGGCAAGAAGTCACAAGAGGGATGGGGCTAGCGCCCATGGCCGTACTGCCGGAGCGGCAGCGCCAGGGGATCGGTTCGATGCTGGTCCAGACCGGAATTAAAGAGATGCGCGAACGGAACTGTCCGTTTATCATCGTTCTAGGCCACCCGGAATACTATCCGCGGTTTGGATTCGTGCCGGCCTCTAACCACGGTCTCTCGTGCCAGTGGGATGGGATTCCGGACGAAGCATTCATGGTGCTGATTCTTGATGAAGCGGCAATGGCGGACGTATCCGGCACGGCCAGATACAGAGGCGAGTTTGACCAAGCAATGTGAAGGTCGAACGACGTGTTGCATGAGACGATCGACAGAGCGTCTCGACGCAGGTGTTTATTGTCATGAACACTACAAAATGCTAAGGAGTGTTATGAGTACTGTATTTTTTGGAATAGCGATCGCTAGTGTTGTTTGGGGGATCATATCAGCAGTGGTGATGGCATCGTATGTTTCCAGGCGAGGCCATAAAATCAGCATTTTGTTCTTCAGATTATTGATATTGAAATACATTCATCAATACTACGAGATCACGATGCAGGAGGATGGCAAACCGGGAGCATGGTTCTATTCCTATATATCAGCGATGAACTTAGCTTTGGTTTGTGCTATCATAGGTGCTGTATTAAAATAGGTTGGATTCATTGCTCGTTTTAAACCTAATACCGGCTTCGGCTGGCGGTTTGGGGTAACGGTTCTTGCGGTGCAAGAGAAGTATTGCCATGACAACGACTTAAGCGAATAATGTAAGACTGTTTTGAGGAGGCGAAATGGGCGAGAAAGACCAACTTCTAGATGTATTTGACAAGTTTCGAGAGGCGCTATTCTCAAACGATGTCCAAACGATGAAAGAGCTGATGGCGGAGGAATATATCGGATACGATCCACTTGGGAATCCGCAGGATAGAGATTTGTCGATTAATGCATATCAACCCGGATGTGCGAAACTAGACACTTACGATGTGGAGGATGTGGAAGTGAGAATTATCGGTGAGGTCGGCATTATTGCAGGCAAGGGCTACATTCATGGCACTTTTGCCGGATGTGAGTTTGAACACAGATTAAGGTTCATTGACCTGTACGTTAATCGTGATGGGAAGTGGCAGTTGTACATGTCACAAGTAACACCGTTAGGATCATCCTAACCATCACATGCGGCCGATCGGGCGGAAGGTGATCACAACCTATCGGAACTTGCTCGTGTTATCGAAAAGGTTCATTCAAAAGTCTATGGTAGATAGTGCGGGATGCCATGCCGAAGGGAGCGAGAAAACTTGTACGTGGCACTCGGTAAATTTACACGTATTACAGCTCATTTACTTATCCTGCTGATTGTAACATCCTGCGGACGAGGTGACCGTTGGTCCAAGGAGTGGGAGGAGAGATTCGAGTCATTCCAGCCGTCGGAAAAGATCATGGATATAATTGGCGTAGGTCCGGGAATGATGGTCGGAGAGATTGGGGCCGGCAATGGCAGGTTTGCCGTTAGGGTCGCGGTTCGGGTGGGACCGTCCGGCAAGGTCTTCGCCAACGATATCGATACCAAGGCAGTTCGGTTCATGAAGCGACGTTGCAAGAGGGAACAGATCGAGAATATGATCGTGATATGCAGCAGACCAGTCGAGACGGGATTTCCCGATGGAGAGCTCGATCTAGTCTATATAATAAATACGTACGAGGAGTTCACAGATCCCGTGACACTCCTCAGGAATACGAGGGAGAGCCTGAAGCCGGAAGGTCGTCTGGCGGTTATTGCATTTGATCCAAAGAGGTTGCGTGATCATGGCGGCCATGCGGTCTCCCGACAAGTAGTAATCGACCAATGTTCTCGGGCTGGTTTCAGGTTGGTTCACTTGGATACGACTCTGACATATGATAACATATACATATTTGAATGAAGTATAACGTGACGGTAGTCTAGCGAAAAGCATCACTGGCTGATTCACCGCTTGTATGGAAACTGAAACAAGGAAGGGATGCCCTATGCCTATCAAATATGATGTCTTCCGTGATGGACACTTCATTCACGCTGTTGGAACCGGGGTGATAACCGCCAAGGACTTTGTAGATTACGAAATTGCACATCCAATGGATAAGCGTGTCAAAGAACCTCTTAATGAGCTCATCGAAATCCAACCGGGAGCAACTATGGAATTATCAAAGAAAGATATTTCAGAGATTATTGACAAAAGAAAAACGATTAAAGGTCTGCCCACGCTACATAAGTGCGCTATAGTAGTTCCATATGTTGATTCACACTCATGGGATCTAGCAAGGTATTATGAGGGCATGGCGGAGCTTCATTATCCAAAAAGTGTCATCGTATTCGGAAACATGCAGACGGCTCGAATTTGGCTAGGAGTCGAAGACAAATCTCCGGAAGAACAGGTATTTATGAGTCAGCAATAGTTGTTGTACATGAATGATTCTGGATGGGAGACCTTGTGATAATGCCTTCAAGAAATAAAGGAGCGCGAAGCGCATCTGAACTAAGGGAACACTACGAAGTTGAAAAAGAGCTCGCAAATAAATTGAGAAAAGCCAGTAAAAGCGAGAGGGCTGAACTGTATACGTCCATTTACGATGAACTGTTTAGACGCGTTCCTCACCACACACTGCTCGCTCGAAAAGCTTCACCAGATATAAGAAAACAAGAGGTGCTTAAGCAAATGAATTTTCTAAAAATATATCTCGATGATAAAAAAGTGTTTATGGAAGTGGGTGCGGGTGACTGTGCACTTTCATTTCATGTAGCAAAATACGTAAAGAAAGTATATGCCCTGGATGTAAGTAGAAAGATCACGGCTGCTCTGAGCGTGCCGGACAATTTCTCATTATTGATATCTGATGGTACAAGTATTCCCGTGCCTGATAAAAGTATCGATATTGTATACTCGAATCAGCTGATGGAACATTTGCATCCGGATGATGCTCTGGATCAGTTAACAAATATCATAGCTGCACTCAAACCCGGCGGTATATACATTTGCATAACTCCGAATAGAATGAACGGGCCTCATGACATATCAAAGTACTTTGATGATGTGGCTACGGGGCTGCACTTGAAGGAATATACTTGTTTTGAACTCAATAGGATGTTTAAGAATGCCGGCTTTTCGAAGGTATTAATTCTTAACAGCATTATGGGGAGGTATATTAGGACGCCCGTACTACTACCGATAATTATTGAAATGATGCTTGGTATAATGCCGAAAAGACTGAGAAATGCTATGGCAAGCAAAAATATCATAAGGCGATTAATAAAAGTACGGTTGGTTGGAAAAAAGATGTAGTTGAATTACGGGCTCGTGATTTCATATAACTGTTTGTATGAGTAATAGACGGCATTTTTAGATTTAGAGCCAACGTTGACATGAAAACGATACCCGCTGAGCGCGAAGTGTACGAGCTATTGAAAGAGAAGATCGAAGAACCTGGAAGATATGTCTTCAATCCCGAATTAACCTATGAAAGGCGCCATAGCTTATGCTGTGTATGACATTGTGGTCTGGACCCTTGCTGGCCTTGTGGTTGCATGGCGGATCAAACCTCAGAGTGATGATGCTTAGGTTTTCGAAGAAGTATATTCAGTTGGTGATCGATTGCTCGGATAAAAGGAGTGTCGAAGCGGAAGGAACAACCTGTGGATACCCGATGATAGAATGGTCATGATATATTCCGTTGGCAACATCTCGGGAGCGCATCTGGACCAGGCTGTTTCACTCGGATTTTTTGCAGCCGGAAGATTGAAATACCACGACGCTCTTTGATACATGGCGAGCCAGTTCGTCGGCGGTGCTGTAGGCGCTATAGTATGTGGTTATGCATACGACAATTATGGCGACTCAATAAAAATAGGACAGAGTTGACAGGGGCAACATATGTCGGATTTCAATGTGTATAACGATAAAGAACGAGCGAAGGCCTATGCGGAGCTCGATTTCCCGGGCACTTATTATTTGGCCTATAGAGATTTGCCAGTGTTGATTAGCAACTATGTAAAAGGGACGAAGGCCATGGATTTCGGATGCGGCACGGGCCGCTCAACACGGTTCCTCAAGGGACTGGGATTTGACGTGATCGGAATCGATGTGGCTGTAGATATGCTGGAGAAAGCAAGGGAGAGCGATCCAGAGGGTATGTATCTCAGAGTGGGAGCGGATGACTTCACCCAGTTTGAAAGCGGGAGCATGAATCTAGTCTTATCGGCATTCACATTTGACAACGTAAGAACAAGGGATGAGAAGGTGAAGTTATTGGGTGAAATAAATAGGCTCTTGAGCCCTGAAGGTTCAATGATAAATCTCGTCTCCTCCCCCGAGATCTACCTCCATGAATGGGCCTCGTTCTCTACAAAAGATTTCCCGGAGAATGAAACCGCAAGGAGTGGAGATGAGGTAAGGATAATAATAACAGAGACGACCGACAAGCGACCCGTTGTCGATGTTGTGTGGTCTGACGAGGACTACCGGGAGGTATACGATATTTCCGGACTGAAAACGGTGGCCGAACACAGGCCACTCGCGGACGGAACAGAACCGTATCAATGGATCAATGAGACTCGTATCGCTCCCTGGGTGATCTATGTTTTAAGGAGTAAGGGGAGACAACCCATTGTTTAGTTAAGCGTCGCATGGATTGCCATCTATTCATTAAATTGAGCTTTGTAAATAGAGAAACTTGAATCTGAGTCCGGAGTTCCAAATGCCGAAAATGGAGTCTTTCGAGAGGTTCAGTGATGAATACGACGAATGGTTCGAACGCAATGTTGATATATACGAAGCAGAATTGGAAGCTATAAGAAGGCTTATGCCTTCCGCCGGATCGGATGGCCTCGAGGTGGGTGTAGGATCGGGAAGGTTCGCCGCTCGCCTGGGAGTGCAGTTCGGTGTCGAGCCCTCTAGCAATATGGCGCTAAAAGCTAGGGAACGTGGTGTTCGTGTGCTCTCCGGGGTAGCTGAAAAGCTGCCTTTTCCCGATGCTCGATTCGATCTCGTCCTGATGGTGACGGTCATATGCTTTGCCGATGACGTGGGCGAGGCGTTCAGGGAAGCGTGGAGGGTGCTCAAGCCAGGAGGTTGCATCTTAGTAGCATTCATTGATAGGGAGAGCGATCTGGGAAAGCTGTATGCCGACAAGGGAAAAAGCAGTAAATTCTACGAAGATGCCTCTTTCTTCTCCACGGGTGAGGTGCTGGGACACCTCGTCGAAGCAGGCTTTACGGATGATAAGATCGGCCAGACTCTTATCCCGGGAGAGACCGGGGAAACGGTTCTCGATGGTTACGGAGTGGGAGCTTTCATAGTCATTAGGTGTATTAAATTATGAACAGCAAAAACAGCGCTTTTCTTTCACGACGTTCAGCAGTGTTTCAAGCTCTAAGAATACCGGGCAACAGTTATTAAACCGATCATTATATAAGGAGTAAGGGGAAATGCGTATTTTGACAGCAGTATTACTGGTATCATTCGCCATACCGTTCTCATTCGCATCTGCACGGGAGGTAGGTGGATCTCGATTCAGCGTAGAGCTCGAATTAGGTCCGGTCGTGCAGAGCCGCAACAACGTGCAGATACCAAACAGCGAAAGCGGCACACGCTTCTCGCTTGTTGATCTCGTAGGCAGAGGACCGTATCCGGCGGGCAGAATATACGTCACCTGGAACATAAGCGGAAAGCATGAATTGCGGGCTCTTTTGGCCCCGTTGAAGTACACAGAGCAGGGTGTTTTCTCGTACCCTGTCGAATTCGAGGGTGGAAGCTTTGATCCGGAAGTTGGAACAGATGCGACGTACAAGTTCAATTCCTGGCGTTTGACATACCGTTATCTGCTTTTTGATAAGCCAAGGATGAATGGATGGATAGGATTCACGGCTAAGATCCGTGATGCCAAGATCCGGCTCGAGCAGGAAGGAGAATCCTCCGAGAAAACGGATCTTGGATTTGTACCACTAGTTCATCTGTGCCTCGATTATCAATTATCCCGGCGATGGGGGATAATTTTAGATATCGACGCACTGGCGGGTGGACCAGGGCGCGCGGAAGATCTTTCATTAAAGCTATGCTATTCAATGAACGAGAGGTTGAGAGTCACCGGAGGGTACCGAACGCTCGAGGGGGGTGCAGACGTCGAGGAGGTGTACAACTTCGCTTGGCTTCATTATGCAGTGGTATCGGTGTTGTACGGATTCTGAGCTTTAATGAAAGTCACATAGACCATATAACGCTTTACCGTTGATTCTGCAGGATGAGAAAAATTCGATATCGGGCTATGTGATCGAAGTCGATCCCACACCCGCTCCCCAATACAAAGAATCTTCTTCAAAAAAACAAAGGGGTCACCTTGTCCATTCCTATTCCCGCCTGGAATGATCTAATATATTGACAAACATGCATCTTTGTGATACAATATTGATCGAGGAGGTAAGTAAAAAGAACATCTGCTAAAGAAATTTGCTCTGAAGACTGAACTGCAATAGGCATATTGTTTTAGCTTTTGAAGCGAATTTCTGTGGCAGATGTTTTTTAATGCCCGGAAATGAAGGCGATATGCCAAGGGATTTTGAACCGGAGCGTTAAAATGACTGGATATCCCGAACTCAAGGAGCTGAAGCAGGAGCCGGACAACGTGTTCGGTATAGTTCACGGCCGTTCTAGTGGGAGAGGGATTCTGTACATGGCTACTAAGAGGATTACCGATGTACTCGTTGCCATTCTACTCCTGATCCTATTCCTGCCCATTATTCCAGTGGTTGTTCTACTTATCAAGCTGGATTCCAAAGGCCCCGTCCTCTTCAAGCAGAAGAGAGTGGGGAAGAACGGCAAGGAATTCGATTTCTTCAAGTTCCGCTCCATGGTACACGGTGCGGAAAGGATAATCGGATCGCTCAAACCGCTCAGCGGCGTTGACGGACCGGTCTTCAAACTAAAGGAGGATCCCAGGATTACAAAGGTCGGGTCTTTCCTTCGCAGATCCAGTCTTGACGAGCTTCCCCAGCTTATCAACGTTCTCAAAGGCGATATGAGTATCGTCGGCCCTCGTCCCAACCTTCCGTCCGAGGTTTGCCACTATTTGCCCTGGCAGCGGAAACGACTAGATGTAACTCCAGGTATAACATGCTTCTGGCAGATCACTGGCAGAAGCCATATAGGGTTTGAGGAGTGGATGAGGCTTGATCTGGAATACATTCGTCAGCGGAGCCTTTCAACGGATCTCAAGATCATGCTGAAGACGGTTCCGGCCATAATTGCCAGGAAAGGAGCATATTGAGCCTGGCATATATCTTGCCATAAAATCCATTGACATAATATATTTAAAATTGCAGATTTTTACCGATTTCGTAAGATGCAGGGAGAGGATTATCAGATATTAGTCTAGCCGGTACCCAGGAGATGATGTCCAATATGCCGAGACTGACAGTAGCAGTTCTAATAGCATGTCTTGTATTAACTTCAGGATGTGGAGGCGGGAACAAGATGTTCACCCGCCGTGATGGGGAAGTGGTGAGCGGCAAGCTGATTCTCGAGGAAATCCCCGGACAGCCTGAAGGGGATACGTATGTGCTCGGCTACGGAGATGTATTCGACGTTTTATTTCTGTACAACGATGAATATTCGGGCAGGGATATTACGGTGAGACCTGACGGCAAGATCTCCTATCCGTATGTGGGCGAAGTAAATGTAGCCGGAATGACGGTGACGGCGCTGGACAGCCTATTGACAATGAGTTTTTCGGATATAGTGAAGGATCCTGATATCGCTATAGTAGTAAAGAGGTTCCAGCCGAAAATGGTTTATTTGATGGGCGAGGTCACGCAACCCGGCGGTTATCCGATCGAGAGTGAAATATCCCTGATGCAGGCAATATCGATGGGGCGGGGTGTGACACCGAAGGCCAAGCTGAACAGCGTGCTGATCATCAGACGAATCGCTCCCGCCCATATAGTCGGAATCCAGGTAGATCTGAAGAGCATCATCGAAGATCACAGGTATGATATGGACATCCCCATTAAAGATAACGATATTGTTATGGTTCCGAAATCGGTGATTTCGAAGGCTGAGGAATTTGTCGCATCATTTTCCAATATCTTGACAAGCCCTACAACCATGTATCTCAGGGGATGGCAGATCGTCAATCAGGAAGTGCTCTACGATTATTATCACTACAGGATAGAAGAGGGAATCTAGAGGGAAATGGAAAAGCTGGAAAGCCGTAAAGAATCAACCTTGAAAGACTTTCTCGAGGTCATCTTCCGCCGCAAGTGGATCATAATCGGGATAGTGGTTGTCTCGACATCTTTTGTAATCTTCCTGAATATAAAGGAGCCGGCCGCATACGAATCTTCCGCCAAGATGCTCGTGAAGCGTGGAGAGGCCACGAGCGTGTTCAGCTCGAACGTTCGAACGCTGTCCTGGGAAGAGGAGATCGCCTCGCAGATAGAGATGGTCAAATCACAGATGGTGATCGATAGAGCGCGGGAATTGCTACCCCGTTATTATCCCGGCAAACCGGAATACGAAATCGATATCAATCCAGGGGGGATAAACTCGGGAGTGATATCGACCTCGAATGTTCTTTGGGTCACCTACTCATCAGGTGATCCACTGCTTTGTGAGGCGGCCGTCAATTCTGTCACAAACGCCTACAAGGAGTATTACCAGGAGGTACGAACACCTCCCGAGATGGAGGATTTTTTCCTGAGCGAGATGCAGAGCATGAAGGATGAGCTCGAATACTGGAGGGACCGGAAGCGGGAAGTCCAGGACGAATGGAGGATTGTAGATATAAAGACGCAGCGGCTCAATACACTAAACCGCCTTGATAGATACGAAGTGCTTCTGGGCGAGATCGTCCAGGATCGGAGGGAGCTGGAGGAAGTGATCGACCGGCTCGAGAAGTTCAGTGAGCTGGATCTTAATGAGCAGTCTTCTATCTCCAGCGCATTGTACACGGAAGGTAGAAGAGAAACCGTACTTGATCAGCTTCACGAGGATCTGCTCCGGCTCAGGATGGAAGAGGTCAGTCTTTCGGTCAACTATACGGAATCCAACAGGGAACGGGTGAAGATCAGAAGCCAGATAGAGAACCTGGAAACCATGATCAACGACGAGATAAGGTCGCTGAAGATTCTCGCCCGCAGTCGACTTGGCATTATCAAGAGCAAGGAAGAGACGATCAAAGGACTGTTGGCCGATATATCCACCGAGGCGGAAGCCTACCCGATGAAAGAGAGTGAGATCGACAGGATCAATTCGGCTATCATCCGTTTGGAGAATGATTACGAGCAGCTCGTTGATCAATACATGAACTCAAAGGTGACGCAGGCCAGCAATCCAGAATGGACGATAACGATACTAGGTCCGGCCGAGAAAGCGTATCAGAAGAAGACACGAGATTACGTCAGGATAGCCCTGGGGCCTTTCTTCAGCTTGATTGTAGCCCTCGGACTGGCGTTCTTCGTGGATAATCTCGATCATTCTATAAAGAATGTGTCAGAAGCCGAGGATGTGCTGGGGCAAAACGTGCTTGCGAGCTTTCCCGATCTTTAGTGGGAAGTGTTGAGATGTACGAAGACTTTTATGGATTCAAAGAGATGCCTTTCAACGTCACTCCCGATCCACGCTTTCTGTACAGAAGCACGAGCCACCGTGATGCCCTCGCATATATAACATACGGAGTATTTCAGAAGAAAGGATTCATTGCCGTGACGGGTGAGGTGGGTGTAGGGAAGACCACGGTCGTGAACGCATTCATAGACCTGTTCAGCCCCTCCCTCGACGTAGCATTCATATTTTCGACCAAGTTCCCGTTCGACCAGCTGCTCTATCTCATATGTGTCGACTATGGCTTGGAAGTGGAGGGATTGAACAAGGCCCAGATGCTTATTAAGCTGAATGAATATTTGATCCAGCAGTACAAGACTAACAGGAATACCGTTTTGATCATAGACGAAGCCCAGAACCTGTCTCCTGACGTCCTGGAGGAGTTACGCATGCTCTCGAACCTAGAGACGAGAGACAGGAAGCTGCTGCAGATAATGCTCGTAGGGCAGCCTGAGCTTGAGACGGTGCTCAACGTAAAGGAAATGAGACAGCTCCGGCAGCGTATTCCCGGAGTATGCAGGATATCAGTTCTCGATCACGACGAAGTGGTCAGCTATATTAAATTCAGATTGGATTTCGTCAGTAATGGAAACGGGGATTTGTTTTTTACCGATGATTCGTTCGATGAGATATATCACTACACAGGAGGGATCCCTAGGCTGATCAACATCCTGTGCGATAGGGTTCTTCTCATCGGTTATGTGTCAAACAAGAAAACGATCGACGGCCGGGTAGTGCGCCAGAGCATACGGGATCTCGAGAACCAAGAGTCTCCGAATAACGTGCGTAAGTCTTAGAATAGCCGGCAGAAGCATGAACATACTTTTCGAAACGAGGCTGAAGAGGGGAACGAGCCAGTGAGCAAAATATTCGATGCTCTCCGAAAAGCCGAAATGGAGATGAAGCGTCCGAGAAGGAGTGCGAGAAGAAGACCACCCTCGGCAAAAGTCGCGACAGGCAGAGAGACGACATTTGTACGGGATATGGATTCGATATTCCGGCAGTCACTGTTGAACTTGAGAAACTCTATAGATTCCGAGATGAGGCAGAAGGAATCCCGGGTTGTAATGTTCACGAGCGCTATAAAGGGCGAAGGCAAGACCGCCATATGTACATTGCTCGCGAGGATACTCGCTCTGAACGAGAGAGAGAGGGTGCTGATAGTTGATTGTTCGATCAACAATCCATCGATCCACGAGTTGTTCGGCGTTACGCAGGAAGTAGGGATCATCGATTATCTGAGCGGGGAAACCGAATTCGAAAAGGTCGTCAAATCACCTGAGAGCGGATTTCTTGACATCGTGACCATAGGAGAGGTGAAGGGGGGAGACATCACGCAGCCCCTGTTTAATTCGGAACGTATGAACAGATTCATAAAAGAAGCCTCGGAGAAGTACGATTATGTACTGATTGACACGTCGGCGATCCTCGAAGCCGCCGAGACATCGATCATCTCCTCGTTCGCCGACGGAAGCGTGATGATTATTCAGGCGGGCAAGACGAAAAGGGAAGTGATAAAGAGGTCGATGTTGATGGTGGAAAAGCTCGGGGGGAAATTCATAGGAACGGTGCTGAATAGGAAAAAGTACTATATCCCGGAATTCATATACAAACGCGTATGAGAGATGTGCGATATAGAAAATTGCAGCGACCCGCGTGAATGGTGCGGGTCTTTCTTTTGACGTCGGTGTCCTGCCGGTTGGGCCCGAGATATGGTCTCCGAAAGGGCCGATCCGTATAGGCGCGAAATACTGTTAAATGTCTAATAATCCAACTTCAAATGATACCGGTTCCAATAAACGAACATTGGACGAGAAGTTCCGTACATTCTTCAACGACTGCGCCTCTTTGATTGTGAATAGGATAGGGGCCGATAACGTAAAGGCCGTATACCTGTGCGGAAGCTTTGCAAATGGTGAGGGCAGCGTCGCCCTGGAGCCTGATAAGCCCATCATCCTGTCCGATGTCGATATCGCCACTGTGCTCGGATCTATAGAATCTCATAGAATTTACTTCGGACTCAGAGATGAATTGGGGGATGCATGTGAGCAGTTGATGCCCGGTGTGGTATTCGCCGGCAGAGTCGATATCGGAATGTACATACCTGAGAACTTACCAAAGCTGCCTCCATCGCCCGGTGTATTCGAGTTTAAGTACAATTCAAATACTCTATACGGCGATGGTACGCCGCTCGATTCTATCCCCGGGTACTCCAGGAACCAAATAGGCGGGAAAGAGGCGGTCACACTTGTAGAGAACAGGATAATATCGCTCCTAAGGACATATATCGGAGAACCAAGGAATACAGAGCAGTCCGTTTTCAGGTTCATGTACGGTGTTGGGAGAGCATATACGGATATGGCGAATTCGGCACTATGCCTTTCGGGCATGTACATGCCGGGATACGAAGAGCGATGCCGGTTCATCGTTTCCAGATCGAACGGCTTCCCGGTGCTGCGCTATCTTCTAAGTGATCTAGTGGATAAGATAGAGCTATGGACGAGTTTCAAGGAGAATCCTACGCTGCGGTTGATGAATACAGGGACGGACGATTCATCCCTTCTCGCTCTCTGGTTTGACTGCGCCAGAGATCTGATCCGGTTCTGGATCAGGAGCGAGGCGATGCTTCAGGGGCGGCAGGTAGAAGATGAGCGTGTGATTTCAGCACGAACCCTGTTGAATTCCCGTGGAAGGGGCACCTATGATCTCGACAACATTCGGGCGTGGAGGAGCATGTTTTCGAGCTCCTCCATATCTGGAAGATTCGGGTCGCTCCTGTCTCATGGTTTGCGTATTCTCTCCTGCGATCCCTTGGACATCGTGAGAGAGTACGGAGTCGTATTGCTCGATCACCGCGTAGAGAACGAGGAAATGCACGAGGTGCCCAAAGCGCCGGGTGGATTCCCGTATGGAAGCCGAGATTGGAAGGAAGCAGTTTCTGAGCTTTCCAGCTTGTGGTCGGAGCTCGTCTTCGGACGCAGAGGGCAGGTTAGAAATGGATGAACCTACGATCATAGTGATAATAGACGCCCTAGGTTTCGACCTGGTCTCGAAGCACGGATTCCATCCGCACGGTCTGGAGCGTAAGGTGAGGCTGGAAACCGTCCTGGGTTTCAGCCAGGCGGCCCTGACCTCGATATTTACAGGGCTGAGGCCGGATCAACACGGACTCTGGGCAATGTACAGCTTTGAATCCGAACGGTCACCATTCAGGTGGCTGAGATATCTGCCGGGGGGTATTTCATCACGAAGGCTCTGTCTGCGCAGGCTCATACGATGGAAGCTCGAACGTGTGCACGGTGTGAGTTCATATTACAGCCTTTACAGCATCCCGCGCGAGATACTTATGCATCTCGATCTTCCGGCAAGAGCGAATCTGTTCGACCGCGGCGGGGTGGAGGGCTGCAAAACCATCTTGGATGTGCTCGAGGAGCAGGGAGCATCCGTCTTTGTTCGTGATTACAGGACTTCGGAGGAGAGGGCGTTCGACGAGCTAGAGGAGGCAGTGAAGGGGGGTAGAAATGATTTCTATATACTATACACGGCTGGGCTCGATTCCCAGCTGCACGAATGTGGGACAGGTGACGGTAGGATTTTATCAAAGCTCAACTGGTACGGTGAAAGGATAGATAGGCTTCTGGTTGCAGACACAAGGGCCCGCATGTTCGTGTTCGGCGACCACGGCTTCAGTGACGTTACCGATCAGATCGATCTCATTTCTCAGGTGGAATCACTAAGCCTCCGTGTGCCGGGCGATTATATACCGTTCTACGATTCAACGATGGCACGCTTCAAGATCATGAGCGGACGAGCCGGAGAGGCTCTCAAGGGGCTTCTACAGGATTGTCATAAAGGACGCATACTCGAGGAAGAAGAGCTGGAGGACCTGGGCTTGTCGTTCGGGGACAACAGATACGGCGACATTATATTCCTTTTAGATCCGGGGAAGATCATTGTTCCCAGCTTCATGAGTAATGAACCGGTGGCGGGGATGCACGGCTATCATCCGGATTCAGATGATATGTACAGCGTTATGTTCACAAACGCATCTATCGATAACAAGGACCGTTCCATTTGCGATGTGGCGGACATCGTTCTTCCTGGTTTCAAGGCATCGGGAAGGAGAAAAGCGTGACTGTAGAGAAGGTCGGCCGTGCCATGTCCTGGAATCTGTTGGCTAAAGCAGCAAGGTTCGCAGCGGCCCCCGCGGCTTACATCCTTATCGTGAGATCCCTGGGCAAGCATCAGTGGGGAATACTGAGCGTTCTGAGAACGGTATCAGGACTTGTTATCGTGGTTGTATCTCTAGGAATCGGAAAATCTCTTCTTAAGTACATGCCGGAGATGAGAGTGAGGGGGGGATTGAGAGAGTTCACGAAAGTGATCAAGAGGCTTTTCGTGCTTCAGGCAGCTGTTTGGGGAGGGCTTCTCTTGCTCTCCTATATCCTGGGACCCAAGCTGGGGCCTTTCTTCGATGTCGACTCCCCGCGATTCAGCCTCTATCTGATGGTTGCCGTCGGATTCACCGCTTTCGAGGTCATATTCGCGGTGATCATGAGCACCCTTCAGTCGTGGTACGAAACGCGAAAGCTTGGTTTTGTAATTGTTATTGGTAATATCGCTTACCTGCTATTGTTAATCTTGTTTATGAAGCAGGAGTGGGGCATAATAGGTGTTCTCTCCGCCGGGGCCGTAGTCAGCCTGGGTATGAGCGCGGTGCTCGCCTCGAATGCGTTGAGTATAGTGAGGGAATCGAAGGATGGGGGTAATGGTTCGCCGCATTTGAAACAGATCCTTCTGTTCTCGCTGCCCTTCGTCGTCACGGGAGTGTTGAATGAAATAGTATGGAGGCACTCTGAGGTTATTTTCCTGGGGCATTACAGCGGTGTTGATATGGCTGGCTTCTTCAGCCTGGCATACAGGGTGCCGCAGCAGATGCTGGAGTTCGTGCCTCTGTCGGTTTGGCCTCTGGTGATGGCGGGGATCTCGGAGGTTTACGCGAGAGATTCCGGCGCGCTCCCAAGGGCGGTCGGTATGTATTACAGGCTTCTCTATATCTTAGTGATCCCGATAGCAGCGATGGGATTCGCCTTTTCAGCACCTCTCGTTCCGATTCTTTTCGGTGAGGAAATGATTCCCGCTGCGCCATTAATGAGGTTGTTTTTCGTTGTCTTTTCGTACTCCTTTCTATATACTCCGCTGAGCATGGCGCTCTACGTGATGGAGAAAAGCTGGGTTAACATGCTCGTTTTTACACTCCTGGCTATGGTCAATATAGGTCTGGATCTTGCATTGATACCCAGCTACGGGCTATGGGGAGCGTTTATCCCGGTCGCATTCGTGATGATACTGGCAATCGCGGTTTTCTCGCTGGTCCTGAGGAGAATCAGACCTGATATAGTTAAACCGGCCGGTTTCATTTTGAGATGTTATGCGGCCGCCCTTCCAACCGCACTTCTCGCGATTACGGCCGCCAGATGGAGCTCACCGGCGGCCCTCGCTATCCAGATCCCAATCGGTGCGGTATTGCTCTTTCTGGGATTCCGGTTTGCGAGGATAATTGGAGAAGAGGAAAAGGCGATCATTAAGAAACTCCCAATCCCAATGAGGGAAAGAATAGTCAATTATTTTTGAGTAAGGATGGTATATGTACCGCGAAAAGAATATTTCTGTAGTAATTCCGTGCTACAACGAGGAAGAGGGTATAGCAAGGGTGATTTCCTCGCTGCCGGAATCGGTGGATGAGATTATAGTGGTGGATAACGATTCCAGCGATCGTACGGCGGAGGTTGCGAGGGAACTGGGAGCGAGGGTTGTCTTCGAGAAGATCAAGGGATACGGGGCCGCATACAAGGCGGGATTGAGCGCCGTCAAGGGACAGATCGTGGTGACGATGGACGGTGACGGCACATACCCCGTCGAACAGATAGAGGAATGCATTGATTACCTTATCGATAAAGGGCTCGATTTCGTCTCGGCGTCACGCTTCCCGCTGAAGACTCCGGGGGCGATGAATACATGGAACAAGATCGGCAACACCGTTCTGACGATAACCACACTAGTGCTGTTCATGAGGGGGATAAGGGATTCTCAATCAGGAATGTGGATATTCAAGAGTTCGATATACAAGGAGCTGGATCCGAAGAGCGATGGAATGCCTTTCAGTGAGGAGATCAAGATCGCGGCCATCCGCCATCCCGAAGTTAAATTTGATGAATACAAGGTCAACTACCATCCCCGTATAGGGGAGGTCAAGCTTCAGAAATGGCGGGACGGCATGAGAAACCTGCTTTACCTGTTGAAGCTCAGGTTCACGCCCCGTTAATACGATGGTGATTTGGGTTGGGTAGAGAGGCAGTCGAGCACCTTCCCCGAGTGTTGAAAAGGAGAGACTGAAATGCTGAAAAACCTGTTCCTGATCATCTTGACTGTTATGATAAATACTACCGGGCAATTCGTTATAAAGTCCGGTGTCAATAAGATCGGAAGGATCAGCATCACTGACAACTTCGTCGGCACGATAATAAAGGCTCTAACCTCTTGGGTCATTATCGGCGGATTCGGGCTGTACTTTCTCAGTGCGGTCATATGGATTACAATCCTCTCGAGAGCGGATTTGAGCTGGGCTTTTCCAATTCTAAGCCTTTCATACGTAATAACCGCATTGATCGCTCCCTTGATCCTCAACGAGAGTTTCTCAGTTCAAAGGCTAATAGGGACACTGGTTATCTGCCTGGGTGTGTTCATCGTAAGCAAGACATACTAAATTAGGTATTCTCCCGGATCCTACCTGTAACGTTCATATTGGGAGATAGGCGGATTGAAAGGCCAGAGAGCATTTATTATTATTAATTTAATTCTTGTAGCGATGTCCGTCCTGACGGGCCTCAGGGTGGTTCCGGGACCGGATACCGTCGGCGTGATCCTGTCGTTCTACTCGATTTTCGTGCTCCCCGGCATACTTATTTGCAGGTTGTGGATGGGTGCACTGCGCGTATCGGTGGAGTCTGTGTGCCGAGTTTTTTTCCTAGGCCTCGCGTATGCGTCTTTACTCGTATGCCTGGGTTTCATTCCAGGGATGTCGTTTCTATGGATCTCGGTTACAGGTGCGGGATTGAATTTCCTGCTGTTGTTCCTGGATCATATCAAGGCTGAAGCCGCCGGTAAACGAACAGCGGAAGCACTATCCGGGTTTAACCTCTCCGGGGTTCCGATAAACAGGAAGCTTGAAACCGGCAAGATAGTTCTTCTAGTTCTGTTCGTTGCACTGTTCTTTGTATTCTTTAGCGGAAACGCCGAGATCGGATTGGACTCCGATGCTCATGATCATCTGAGTTTCGTACGAAGATGCATAGACAGTAACGAGCTGTTTCCAGACGATTCCTTTTACAAGGACGGGGATGGAATTGTACTAGATCCGAGAAAAGGTCTATGGCATCCGGTCATGGCGCTGTGGATGTTTCAATCGGACGTCTCTCCGGTATTCTTCTGGAGCATGGTACCGGCCTTCCTTTCGTTTTTCGCAATGGCGGCTTTCACATTCTTCGCTTTAGAGCTGCTCGGCTCTGCGGGCGCGGCCGCCCTGGCCTCATTCTTTGTCCTGCTGTTTTACAGGGGTGAGGGGTTGTTATGGCTGACAAAGATAGGATTCAGCAGAAACATCGCCCAGGCGGTCCTATGGACCGAGGTTGCATATCTCTTCAGATACTACCGTGTGGGAAGAAAGACCGATATGACTATAGCAGCAATACTTGCACTTATCGGCACGGCGTTCCACGTTGTACATGTGATGATTGTCGGGGTGATGTTCGCCGGCCTAATTGTCCATGCGGCCTTAACGGAATCCGGAAGGAGTTGGGGGAGGAGATTCTGGTACAGCATACCTTTGATCGCCGCCGGTACGGCGGTGCCTCTTATCTTGAGGATCTCGTATACGTTCGCCGAAAGTAACATCATACACTCGCACCGCCAGGGGATGCTCATCCTTTCGGAACATTTCGCCGTCGTCGATCCCCTCGAGCTGGTCTCCAGGGTTGGTATGGTTCTATTCTATGCGATTCCGGTCGCTCCCTTCCTGCTTTTCTTCAAGGAAAAAAAGGATAGGTGCAGGTTGGCGGCGACGTTGTTCCTCTTGCCCGTCGTGCTGGTCATAAACCCCATATTGGCTCCGGTTCTCGAGAGGTTGACGGGGTATCTGCATTACAGGCTGCTTTACGCGGCGCCCATGATGTGCATGCTTTCTGCAGCCGTAATCGGTATGATCAGGATCGTATCAGCAAAGGGAAAGCTGACATCGAGCAGGGTGATGGCTGCGAAACTATCCGCGATCATCGCCATAGCGCTGTTCGTGATATTTCCGGCAAGAAGGGGCTTGGAATCCGTTCGGGCTTCCGCAGCCGGGATACTTGAGGGCAAGCGCGGAATCGACGGAAGGATGAGAGAGCTCGTGGAAAGCCTGGAGAGCGCCGTACCGCGGCATGCCGTCATACTATCCGATCCACAATCGAGTTATCTCATATCATCCCATACCGACTGCTTTGTCGTGGTCACTCCGGGCCAGCATTGTTCACCCGTTGACACGCTTGCGATGTGGAGGATAAAAACCGTCCGTGACGTACTCGGACCGGTCGTTCCTGTTTCCGAATGTATGCCTTCACTTCGAGAGCTCGGTATAGAGTACATACTCGTGAATACAGCGACTGACAGGAGCCCTGATTTCTTCGGGACGATAGCTG
The DNA here is from genome assembly GCA_964422745.1 of uncultured bacterium. Classification (GTDB taxonomy): domain Bacteria; phylum Krumholzibacteriota; class Krumholzibacteriia; order Krumholzibacteriales; family Krumholzibacteriaceae; genus CAYRCK01. Next base: position 67,625 of record CAYRCK010000008.1, on the reverse strand, counting down.
GCGATGCGGCAAGCTTATCGATCGAAAAATTCAGGGGCTGCAGGGAGACAGCCGTTGAAACCGACCTCGGATGTGGATTCATGCTCTTTGAGGTCAGCCGTGATACAGCGTTAGCCGTTATGGATAAGGGGTGCGATAGTGCATACGCCTGCGTACTGCCATGTGTCGGATACCTCGAGGAATCGCATGGTTTTGAAAGATCACTCGACATGGATAATGGAATCAACCAACGGGATGACACAGCCTGGATGGTTGACATTTTCGATCCTCCCCTTGAAACGGGGGACGGGATGAAGCTGCTGAGCATAGGGCTGGAAAGCTCTGAGATAAGGGCCGGGGACACGCTGAGGGGTTTTTATTGCTGGCAGGGATTCACGGAAACCGGGATGTCGCTTCCACTCGAATGGGTGGCGCGTCTCGATACTGATTTCCCGAAGGGTATTTTCTACCGCCCCTGGTATAACAAGCAGTACAGGAGAAGGATTACGAGGTTGAACGGGGAATCGTACAGGTTCACCGCAATGGACTTCATAAAAAGCGGATATGTTTATCCGGATCAGTGGGCAGGGGACCTGACGGCTAGACAGGATTTCTCGATTGTCCTTCCACGGTATATGGCACCAGGCAAATACGAGTTGAGAGTCAAGAGCCGGAGGCCTGCTTATATACCCAACAGGAGATTGGCCGACTACTTCAAAAACGAAGATTCGATGCAAGGAGATCTAGTCGCCCGTATCATGATAACTCCACCGGTGGACACCGGACGCAAATACGGGGATGGAGGCTGATCCTTACCGATCGCAATGAACCATATGGTGATGATATGAGTGGCATGAAACCTGTCACTATAGCCTTTTATTCTGATGCTACTTATACCGGTGGTGCGGAGAGGTATCTCCATCTGCTGGCATCAAACCTCGACAGGAACAGGTTCAAAGCGGTGATGATCGTGAACAGCGACAGGACGCCGGAAGTCTTCGGGTATTGGATGAAGAGAGATGGGATACCGGTTTTCAACACGAGTCTCAGGCTAATTGGAATTCCGTCTGGTGTGAGAGAGTTCATCGGTCTTCTACACGATATCAATCCGTCGCTTCTTCACATAAATCTGCCAGGTCCGTACGATTCAGAGTACGGCCTCGTGGCGCCTCTTGCAAAGTATTCAGGCGTGAATCACATAGTGACAACGGAGCATCTTCCGATGGTGCCATCTTTCTTGAAGGGGAGATGCTTGAAACGCTTTTCCGATCGATGGATAGACAGGGTTCTGACCGTAAGTGAAGACAACAGCGGTCACCTTGTCTCGGAGCACGGTACTGCTATTGGTAAGATCAGAGTCGTCTACATCGGGATCCCGGACCCGGGAGAGCAGGAGCCTTTAAACCTCAGGAAGAGCCTTCGAATCAAGCAGGAATCTTTCGTGATAGCGGCTGTAGGCTCTCTCGAGGATAGGAAGGGGTATCCCACGGCGCTGGATGCCATGGCTGGCCTTCCGGAGGATGTACATCTGGTCATCGCAGGGAAGGGTGAAAAAGAGAGCGAGTACAGGCGGAGGACCGGAGAACTGGGATTGGAGGAGAGGATTCATTTTATAGGATTCCGTGATGATATCGAATCTATAATGCGTGAAGTGGACTTACTGATTCTTCCCTCTGTGATGGAGGCGACACCTTATGTGATCGTGGAGGCGATGGCTGCGGGGCTTCCAGTAGTGGCAAGCGGTATATACGGTATCCCGGAGCTCGTCAAGGACGGGAAGACGGGAATCCTGGTCCCGCCGGGTGACACTGAAGCCTTAGCGCTGGCGGTAAAGCACCTGGCACGAGACTCAGACCGGAGGAAGGATATGGGGGCGGAGGGTAGGAGGAGATACGAAAGTAGATTCAGGATCGAAAGATCCGTATCTGAAACAGTCGATGTCTACAGTGAACTGATTGCAGATTCCATTGCTGAAAAGGCGGATGTCCGATGAGGATACTGCTGGCCCTATCCTATTCGCCATACCCTGTGAGCAGGGGCACGGACAGGCTGATAATGAATCTGATAAAGGGCCTTTCCGAACGTCATGAGGTGGACCTTGTGACTATGGTGCTAGAGAGGGGAGGGGGTGAGGTGTTAAAAGAGATAGAGGGTGGAAACGTATCAGTCCATTCTATCCTCGCTCCCAACAGGCGTAGCGCTGCGCACAGGGCCTACTACAAGATGAGCAACCTGCTGCTGTCGGTCCTTGGAGGGGTCCCGGTGCAGGTTATGTACGCGGCGCCGGACGCATTTCTAGAGCTGATAATCAACACGGCGAAGAAGAGAGAAGCCGATCTCGTTCTCGCATCATACTGGCACCTCTACGAACTGCCCAGACTTTTGACCGGAACCAAGCTGGCATTGATAACGCACGATATCGATTACCTGATTCATTCACAGAGACTGTCGCTGGTTAGCGGCAGCATACCGAGATTCTTAAAGGGGATTGATGCTCGTAGACGGGCGAGGATAGAGAGAGAGGCTTACAGGAGGTATGAGACTATAATAACGCTGACCCGCAAGGACGAGGAGACCTTGAGGAACGAATCCGGCATGAGTGGTAAAAGGATACTGACACTGCCCCTGGCCATGGATCTCGATGTTTTCGATCGTTCGGAAACTGATCGGGAGAACGATAGAATAGTATTGATGGGATCGTTCGATGCCGACTTCAACAGGGATGCGCTTATACATTTCATCGTGGATGTCCTTCCGCTGGTTGTCGAAAGAAGGCCTCATGCTCGGCTGGATGTGATAGGAGCGGGAATAGACAAGAGATTGAAGGACATGGCGGGACCGAACGTCACATTCACCGGTTACGTGGAGGATATTAACAGCCATCTCGGTAGATGTGCGCTCATGGTGCTTCCCTTACGTTATGGAGGCGGTGTCAGGATCAGGATGCTCGAGGCTGCCGCGATGGGCACACCGGTCGTGAGCACGCCGACGGGAATCGCGGGCATGAACCTCGTGGATGGCAGGGATTACATCGAGGCGTCGACCCCTGTGGATATGGCCGATAACGTTCTAAGACTTATGAGCGATCGCTCCCTGGCCGGGGAAATTGGCAGGAACGCGCGTATTTGGGCCGAGAGAAATGTATCGATGGGGGATTACCCCGACCGGCTGGACGTGATGCTCTCCTCCCTCGAATGAATCTTCCTGAAGAGATCGATGTATTCACTTCCTCGATCGGCGATGTCGTGATTCTCCACCACATATCTTCTCGCCCGTCCAGACATGCCGGCCCTCTCATCCGGAGCGCCGCAGAGATGGATAGTTGACTCGACAAGGCCTTCGAAACTCCCGGAAACGTATCCGATCCGGTTATCCTCAATTATAGAGTCCGGATCGATTTCCATCGTGATCGTCGGAACGCCGTACGACCAGGAGTGGAGATAGGTGTTGGGAAAACCCTCGAGGTTCGATGTGTTGATCAGGGCATATGCCCTTCTGTAGTACTGTGATATTTCGGATGGAGGAATAAATCCGAGGAAGGTCAGGTTCGGCACGCTTCCGGCGAGTCCCCTTATCTCATCATGGAATGCGTTGTCGATTCCCTTTCCTCCTACCATCGTAAACGAGGCATCCTTTACGCGCCGAGCCAATTCAATGAATAGCTCCGGCCTCTTCCTCCGCCTGATACTGCCTACCCATAGGAATTCGGGCATTTCGTCTCCGGGATCGTCCAGAGAGCGGATGTCTCCGGCGGGAGGGATGTTGATACCGTTTCGAATAAGAACCGAATCGCGGCCGAAGTTCTCTTTGAGAAGTTCCATCTGCTTCCTCGTTTGAGCGATTACAGCATCCGAATGGTTGATCCCGTACCTGTATAGGGGAGCCATGATCGGAGGGAGGAGGCCGCTGCAATCGGGATAACAGTTGTAATCGATTCCCAGGGAGAATGTGAAACGCTTTCCAAGTCTCCTTGCGAAGTGAAGAAGCTGGCCCGTGAAGAATGACGTAGATCGCTGGTTGTAGATATCGGCATCGGCAACCTGCATCGCCCGTCGTATCTTTATCATGTCAGGCACGAATCTCAGTTTCCTGTTACCCTTGTCGGGCTCGAAGGATTTGATGAGGGTTATTCCGTCGATTATCTCGGCATCGGGCTGTCCGAAGTCACCTACTATGAAGGACACGTCTATACCGTGCTTCACCATCTGCTCGGCTATCAGAACCTGCTGCAATTCGGCTCCCCCGGCCAGTGACAAACCGCCGGAGATGAAGTAGCTGTACGCGGCAGGGGAGAAAAAACAAACTTTCATTGAAATGCTCCATCCCGATTTTTACGCGGTTCAAAAAACATCGTGGAGAATATCGATCACAGCCCCGTATGCAGCAGGTGTATTTATCAGACTAGATTGTCCAATGATAGCAGATCTATTCTCGGTTGATAGTCGGCGATCACCGGGAAATTGTCAAGGTTCTTCGCAATGGCTGCTTCCAGATAGGAGTTGACCCACCAGTAGATGTCATGCCTCCGGATCGAACGGCGTAGTTTCTTCATCCTGTTCTTCCTCTCGCCTTCATCCATCGTATACGCCGTATGCAAAGCACTTGCCACTTCCTCTATATTGTATGGGTTGACGAGTATAGCGTTTCCCTGAAGCTCCGCCGCCGCCCCGGCGAATTCACTCAGGATCAAAACACAGTTCTCCTCTATGCTGGCCGCGCAGAACTCCTTTGCGACGAGGTTCATCCCATCCTTGAGCGGGGTTATCAGTGCGATCTCGGCGGTGCGGTAATACCCCAAGAGCTCCGTTTTGTCAAGTGATCTGTAGATATAGTGTATCGGCACCCAGCCCGATCTCGTGTATTGACCGTTTATTTCGCTGACAAGTCGTTCGATCTCGACCTTCAGATCCTGGTACATAGGGATGTTTCTCCTGCTCGGGACGACGACCTGAATAAGCGTCACCCTCCGATGCAGATCCGGGTATCGATCGAGAAATTCCCTGTAGGCTTTCAGCCTGTACGTGATCCCCTTCGAGTAGTCCAGCCTGTCTATACCCAGAATGATCTGGCAGTGGGGAAGATCCTTGTGTATGAACCAGGCTTGATCCGCCACCTCCTTCGATTCGGCAAGTTCAACGAATTCGTTGTAATCGATGCTGATGGGAAAGCTGCCGATCCTTACTTCCCTCTTGCCGATTTGCGCAGATACTACATGCCCCTTACCCTTGATCGTTATATCCTTTATCATCGTGCGGAGACACTGGATGAAATTGCGCTTATCGTGCAGGGTCTGAAAGCCGATCAGATCGTAATCGAGTAGGGCGCTGAGTATCTCCGATCTCCAAGGAAGCTTTGAGAAGATGTCCAGAGTGGGAAAGGGAATGTGGAGGTAGAAGCCCAAATCCGAATGTGTCCCCATCTTCCGGAGTTCCTGCGCCACAAGCATGAGATGGTAGTCGTGGACCCAGATGAAGTCCTCCGGCATGGTATTATCCAATATCACGGAGGCGAACCTGTTGTTGATCGCCTCATAGGTCTTCCAGTAGGCTGGATCGAAGTTACAGTACGACTGGAGGTCGTGGAAGAGTGGCCAGATCCCCTCGTTGGAGAGTCCGACATAATAGCGTTGTATCTCCTCGGATGTAAGAAGGACCGGGATCATCGAGTAACCTGCCCTGGAGGAGGCGATTTCCATTGGCTTGGAAATATCGGTCAGCTCGATCGTGCCGGGCCAACCTATCCATAGGCCGCCCCTGTTCCCGAGCACCGGTGCCAGAGCGGTAACCAGTCCCCCGGAGCCCGGCTTGATCTGCCAGTTTTCCCCGGTTCTCGAAAGAACGAAGGGAAGCCTGTTGGATGTTATTACAAGGCGCTTAATGAACTTGTCCATCATTGTCCTCCACAGGCATCCGACCACTTCCGCAGGAAATCGAACAGCTCATCCGGCGGCTTTAGCCATATGTCAGCCGATGTCGGTCTATAAGCGCTGTTGACCAGTATTCCGATCCCCTTGAGATGTACTGCCCTGAAAGCGTCCTCATCGGTAGCATCGTCACCCAGGTACACGGCGGATGTGCTTTCACCCGACTCCTCGAGAATCGCCCCGACCGCATTTCCCTTGTCTCTCCCCGGAGGGCGTAGCTCCATCCCGCCGTCGAATCCGTGCAGGGACAGTCCTTTCTCCTCCGCGACCCTCGCCCAATGTCTTCCGACACCGTTTCTGATCCCCGATACGGTCCCCCGGTCAGCACCTCTCCAGTGCAGGGCCAGGGAGGCCGGCTTTCTTTCACATCTATCCTTTAATCCACCGTCCAGGGCAATCCTGAACGCCATTTCCAGGCCTTCGGATACGTCAGCTGACAGCTGCGATACGGTGTATGAGCCGTCCGGCATCATTCGTTCCCAACCGTGGCATCCCCAGATTTCCGGCTGATTTTCGAAGTCGAGAAACGGTTTCAGATCGTCTATGCTGCGACCGCTTACAACGACGACCCTGGAGTGATCGCTTTGCATGATCGACCGTAGGATATCATAAATACCCGGGAATGGGAATGCCTTATTTCTGTCAATATTGAATGGGGCAAGGGTTCCGTCGTAATCGGTTATGAGTATGCGGTCGACGGATTTTCTGACATTGTCGAAAATACCGTTATAATCGAGCCCTTGTTTGAGGATCTTCATAACGATTCAATCAGCGCATGACAGATCATGCTCTAACCGAGCTCTATCCTTCCTTCGCTCTCGTGGATAAGGGAGACCATCATTGTCAGGTATTCTCTAAGGTGGCGTGTAAGAAGGAAATTTTCACGCACGAAAGTCTTCGCCTTCTTCCCCATTTCTAAAAGCCTGTCCCGGTGCAGCAGGAGGTACCTGGCTCTCAGTGCTGCGCCTTCGGGGGCCTTTACCAGGAATCCGGTATGGTGGTTGACTACCTGTATCCTTATTCCTCCCGTGTCGCCTCCAATGACGGGCTTACCCTTCCACATCGCTTCGGTGACAGTAAGGCCGAAGCCTTCACGTATTGATTTCTGCAGCACAATATCAGAGGCCCTCTGAAGGGCATTGATTACCCTATGTGCGTCGGCGGGAAGGAGCAGGACATGGATATCACGATCGTTGTCCGCGGCCTTTATGACCTCGTCTATCACCGTTTTCGCTTCCGGATCGTCCGTAGCTTCGCCGCCTGCCAGCACAAGTTGAAGTGTGGGTATGAACTTCTTTGTCAGCCTGTATGACTTGATCACTCCAACAGGATCCTTGAATCTGTCGAAACGGGAAACCTGAAGCATCATAGGACGTTCTGTATCGATATCGAAATTCGATAAGACTGTTTGTATCTCGGTTTGCGACAGATCGATATTTTTCTCGCTCAGCGGGTCGATGCTGGGGGGTATGAGGTATTCTCTGTGTGGAAGCGGCTGTGCGAAGGCCGCCAGCGAGAAGATGCTCGCATCGTAGTTCATGATGAAATTTCTCAGATATTTCCATACCCTACGATGGGGACGGCTCACGTCGATATGGCAGCGCCACACCCATTTCCCCTTTCTGTCCGGAAAATGCTTAACGAGCGGTGCCGGTTGAGGGTCGTGTATGAATACGATATCGGCATCGTTCAATACCGGGCGCAGCTTGGCGGCGTTCTCCATGTTCGTCTCTTCGAATATCTTCAATAGATCGCTGTCCGCGTCTATCTTGTTGCCTTGCAGTGCGTTATGAAACCCCTTCGTACACTTGAAGAATTCCTCGCTGCCCTCGATGACCTCCCATGTGACATCGATCCCCAACTCCTTCTTAAGTGGAACGAGCTTGTTCAATATCTCCGCCACACCCCCGCCCTTGCGTGTAGAATTCACGTGTACGACCCTGATTCCCTTCAGGGGTGTTACAAGCTGACGCAGCTGATCTATGACGTCCTCGCCGACTATCTCTGCGTAGCGTTCCAGTTTGACGGTCATTGACCACTCTCCCTGAAGTAGGTTGAAACAACATCGGTCAACTGACTTCGAAGCTCTGTCAGCGTTGAGAAGAAAGGATCCACAGTGGCCAGACGCCCGCATAGATCGTGCATCTCATTGAATCCGTAGAGCCAGGCGCGAAAGTCGTCCAGGTTACCGAAGGTTCTTCTCCTGGCATCTATGAAATGATAGAAGATGCTGCCGGGGGACATAGCGGGGATGACCATCTCGAGCTCCTTCGGTTCCTTTATCACCTTCCGAGTGTCGAAAACGACGATCTGGGATGTGATGAAATAGAACCTTTCATCGGAGCTGCTCCATGGTACGTATTCGCTTGCATCCAGACGTTCCTCTATAATGTCAAGAAGCTCGATCCTTATTTCCTCGAGGTCTGTCAAGTCGGTCGGATCTATTATTCCGAGTTTCTCTGCGAGGTCCTTGTCGTGGAGGGCATGACGGGCCCAAGATGCGAAATCGTTGTTGAATTCAGGATTCTCGAACCTCGGCCTGAGAAGTCCGCCCCAGAAGTGGTAATATATGCTGTCGGGGTGGATCGTCTGCAGGATGTCCCTCAGCTCCCTGAGGGTCTGGGCCTTTTTGCCCGTGGCGATGCCGACCAGGGCACAGTCCTTGATCTCGAATGGAATACGTTTCGTCTTAGTTCGGTTCTTTGCTTTGCTATTCGACTGTGCCATTGGAATCTCCCGGATTCCCAGTATTCATGCCGGCTTGACCATTTGATCTAACAAGATCATTTTTTCAATGGCATTCGAGGTTATTTTATCGCAGCAGTCAAGTCAAGAATTCTTTGTATCTTCCGTCATATGTAGTATAGTAATCCCTCTATCGGCAATAAAAACGGACCAACAAAAGGAGCAAGAAGCAATGAAGGGCGTCATACTTGCAGGAGGACTGGGAAGCCGTTTACTTCCTCTGACAAAGATTACAAATAAACACCTGTTACCGGTCTATAAGAAACCAATGATATTCTATCCCATAGAGACTTTGATAAATGCCGGGATACGCGATATCCTGATCGTAACCGGAGGCAACAATGCGGGGGATTTTCTTAGGCTGCTGGGAAACGGAAGGGATTTCGGATTGGACCATATCGACTATACATATCAGGAGGGTGAGGGAGGTATCGCCGATGCATTGAAACTGGCCGAGTACTTCGCCTCGGGGAAGTCCATATGTGTAATCTTGGGTGACAACATCATTGAGAATAACATCATCGGCGCTGTGAAGTCGTACGAGAAGCAGGGCGGAGGCGCAAAGATCATCCTCAAGGAAGTGCCCGATCCGCAGCGGTTCGGCGTACCTGTTCTCGATGGAGACAGGGTCGTGCGGATAGAGGAGAAGCCGGATGAGCCGAAATCATCATACGCGGTCACAGGCATCTATTTATTCGATAACAAGGTTTTTGATATATGCAAGAAGCTTAAACCGTCCGGAAGGGGGGAGCTTGAGATCACCGATGTGAACAACGTTTACATAGAAAAGAAGGAGATGACGTGGGATATACTGGACGGTTGGTGGACGGATGCGGGGACCTTCGATTCCCTGCTAAAGGCGACTAACCTGGTCGCCGAGACGGGCGCTAACAAGTTGACATAAAATGGCGTCCAACGTTCGGTTCCTGCGGTGCCGGCATCGAATGTACGGATTGCATCGAAATATAGGGTGACGGATTCCGGCCCTGTGGGTATCAGAGCCAGGTGGATTTGATATATTCCTCGAGGGCTTCCTGCCAGCTTCTCATCGGTTCATGCCCGATCAGCTCGAAGTTGTAGTTTTTCATCGCTTCCATTACAGGCCTGGGAGCCGGGTAGGAGAACTCGGACGATGGTACCGGAACGAGTTCACAGTTATCGATTCCGGCGATCTCGAGGATCTCACGTGCCACATCGAAGCGGCTGGCACAACCCGAATTGACGCAGTGGTACTTGCCGAATAGCCCGCTTTCGATAAAGCTATCGATTCTGCCGGCAAGGTCCGCCGTGTACGTGGGGGAGCCGAATTTATCGTTCACGATCCGGAGACTGTCCTTCTCACCTGCGAGCTTGATGATCTTCGAGACGAATTTACTGTCAACGCTCCCACCACCGAACATCCAGCATGTGTAGAAGATGTAGAACTTCGATAGCAGGGAACGGACTTCGATTTCTCCGAAGAGTTTCGATCGGCCGTACACGCTTATCGGGTCCGGCTCATCGTATTCAGTGTATGGTGATTGCTTTGTGCCGTTATACACGCTTCCAGTGTTTATATAAACCATCACGGCGTCACATCGCCTGCACGCGAGCGCCACGTTTCTCGTGCCTAACGCGTTTGTGCGGTATGCCTCGTCCGGATCCAGCTCGCAGCCGTCGACGTCGGTCATGGCGGCTAGATGGATAACGAACCGTGGTTCGCAACCGCATATCTCGCTGTCCATGAGCGACGGGTCCCTGATGTCCCGTTCTTCCAGATCTTCCGGAAATACCTTGTAACGCTCGCGCAACAAAGGCACGAGCGCTCTACCCAGCATCCCCTTGGTTCCTGTTACGTAGACTCGGTCCAACGCAGCACTCCTCGGCGTCTAGCCATCCTTCCTGTTCCAGTCGTAGGGTATATCGTTATCGTGCGGATCTATCCTGTGCTCGTCCGGATTGTCGTAGTTGTAAGGTTCGGAAACGGTGTTGATTACGATCGATTCTTGTGTGCCTATGTTTTTAAAGCCGTGACATACACCCGGAGGTATTGTTAGCCTGACAGGATTATGCAGGCCGGCGAATACCTCTAAAAGCTCTCCGGCTGTTTTTGATTTCCCCCTGTTGTCGAAAAGAACTATCTTCATCATCCCCGCGATAACTACCATCTGATCGTACTGTTTCTTATGATAGTGCCATCCTTTCACTACACCCGGGTATGCGGTAGTCATGTAGACCTGTCCGAACCTTGTAAAGTCCTCGTCATCGGACCTGACCATTTCCATGAGACGTCCCCGTTCATCCGGTATTATCCTGAGCTTCTTGATTTTAACGCCGTCTATCATACTCCGGTCCTCCGTAAGATTGGATGATTCACCGCGGATATATTTTCCGGTCCACTTTAAGGGCCTAGCTGTAAAAAGTCAATCCTTCTCGGGCTCTACCGCTGTTCGTCAGCCGTCGCGAGTACTCATTCAAGTTTTTACGAGGAACGGAAGCCCCGCCGAATCCCCACACCGGTCTATGTCCGGAGCATCGTATCTGCCGTCGCTCAGCACTTCCAGAACGGTTCTCTTGATGTTGAGCGGGGATACGGCTTCTTTTCTCAACTCCCAGCCGTTCAAGGGGCCAGTGATAAGAACGCTGTTCTTTCTGTGCCCCCCGGAAATCTTCTTGTGGCGGGGATTGACCGTAACCAGCGGCAGGTGAAGTGACCAGTTAGTCCCGTATTTGTAGTTCATTTCGTAAAGGACGTCTGGGAATTTGTCTATGAAGGGCCCGTTGTAGATCTCTTCCCTTCTTCTGGCCCATAGGAAGTATGGCTCACCGTCATCGCTCTTTGTTTCTAGAAGCAGGTTGATCAACCTGTCCCTCAATCCTTCGTAGTCCATTTCAGAGACCCTGCAACGTTCCCTGTTTATATCTATCCCGCCGAACGGATTGGTCCCTCCGAACTGGGAAGCAGTGGCGATGTTTTTCGATGGTTCCGTAAGAAAGTCCCCCTTCTTCAGCTTCCTGGTCCAGGGAAGCAGATGCGCCACCCTGTAGGCAAGGTCCTCCATGTCAAGACGGTGGAGGGTTTCCAGGGCAAGGTTCTTGGCGCGCTCTAAATGATATCGGGGGCTCAGGAGCTTTGAGCCGCCGACGCGGCTTTCGAGGAGGCCGTTGTCGAGGAGCAGCTGATTGAGGTTGAATAGATTCGTTGGACGCATCGCATGTCCATGGTCGCTCACAACCATGATGATCGAGTCGTCGCCCGCGGCTCCCGCAAGTTCGGCTATGCAACCGTCGAGGAACGTGTGGAAAGACGGTATAACGTTCATGAGTTCGTTCTCGCCGGGATATGTAGGGTCACGTTCGTCAAAGTAGCGCCAGAAAAAATGGAAGATTCGATCCATCGTCAGTAGAGAAACGAATACCAGATCCCAGGGATTGGATCTCATCAGATCAGCCGTGAAGCCGACTATCCTGGACGTCTCGAATTTCGTTTTTTCGGCGAAGGAGGGAAGCTCCCCCTTGTCCGGAAAGTCCACGATACCACCCAACGGAGGTACATCCCGATCCGTGGGTATGCCCCCTGTGTTCATCATCGATCTGCCGGAGATGAAAACCGGCCCGGAAGCCATGATGCCGTTGACCTCCCATGGAGGGTAAGCCAAAAGCGGATTCACCACGATTACTTTCTTACCCATCCTTCCCGCCGCATCCCAGAAGGTCTTTCCCTCGAACGCGCCTGTTTCAAGAGCGAAATCTTTGACATCACTCTTGAAGTAATCGATCGTCTCGAGCACCCCGTGCTCGCTCGGATCCATGCCGGTGAAGATGCTGATCCAGGAGGGGATGCTGTCGGGAGGGAATATGGAAGTCATCTCACCCGCGTATCCATCGCGGGATAATCCCGACACGGTCGGCATTTCGGGCATTAGGGATTGCGTAAGTGGCCAGTCGAATCCGTCTATTCCTATGATCACTATTCGGCTCAAGGATCTCCTCCCGTCTTCGGGGGCCTGATCCCGGTGACCGGGATCGAATCTCTCCACTGACCGGTCAACTCCCATATCTTCTTCGAGATCTCATCAATCGTACCGCCGCCGTCTATGATGGGAGCACCCATCATACTTGCTATGTCTTGATAGTGTTCCCTTCTATCCGCGAGGTACTCAGCGGGTGTCCCGTCGTTCTTTCTCAAGGCTCCCAGTCGGGGATCTATGTCTATGAAGATAACGGCTGCCGGTCTGGGGAAGAATGACAGAATCGGGTGTCCGAGCAGCCGTGAAATCCCGCCTCTGGGGATATCGAAGTTCACGGCGACATCGACCAACGTATCGTATATGTACCTGTCGCAGACCGTGCCTGCCGAAGAATCCCTGTTTTTTGCCATCCTGAAGTTCACCTGGAGGGAATACTCGCCCCATACCATCAACTGCCAGAGGATTCTAAGGATCGGGTTTCTCATCCGGCGCCGCTTGGCCTCGGTGAAATTTGTGTAGTCCTCGGTTTGGGCGTTCCTGACGCGGCTGATCCTCCGCCTGGCTACTCTTATCAGCGGCGCGCTGATATAGGGCTCCCATCTGTTCCAGATGACCCTGACACGGCGTCCCTCCTCGGCGAGACGTGCGGAAAGAAGCTCCGCTTGGGTGGATTTCCCGGCTCCATCAAGGCCGCTGATGACGAGAAGCCCCGGTTTAGTACCGATATGTGGTCGAAACACCCTGTGCATTACGATCGCCCCCGATTCGGTATAGATCCGGTTTTAAGCAGGTGCGGCATGAGGTACTTCGAAAAAACCGAATTCCATTGAAAACCCTCCACCTTTTTGGATGTCGAGGAGGTGATTTCCCTGATCCGTGATAGCTTGACAGGAACCTCGGCGGGATTTTCAAAGTAACAGATTCCATCCCCTTCAGTGATTATTTGCGGAAGGACACCGAATGGAGTGGTCAGTACGGGCAAGTTGCACGCAGCGGCCTCGATGACCGATAGTGGAAAATCCAGCGCGCCGGTAGGCAGGAATACAGGAAATAGATAACAATCGGATGCCTGATAAAGCTCCTGAACGTTCTCGATATACTCGTCGATGACTATGACACCCGCCATCCTGAGACGGTCCCGCCAGGCGGGATCGACATCGCCCCCCTTTACGACGGGCTGTATATCGGCGCCCCAATCCCTGTAACGCAGAAATACCTGTAGATTACGGCTCTCCTTTATATGTCCTACGTGAAGGATTATGAATTTATCGCGTGGAAGATCATATTTCTCCCTGAGCTTGCTCTTTTCCTCCCGGTCCACAGACCTGAACAGGCCGCCGTCGTAACCGGGCATCAGGAAACCTGTCCTTAGTCCTATATCTTTCAGGTCGCTTCGAAGATTCGCCACCGGTGTAAGAACGAGATCCGGTTTCGACGAGAGGGAGATGAAACGGTGAAATGATCCTACGATTCTCTCTTGAAGGGTGATGAGTATCATAGGGCATCCCGACAGCGTCTTCAGTATGCTGCATCGCGCCAGTCCGAATGCCGTTAGCCCGGAGGCCGGCAGATAGATAACGGCATCGAAATCATCATTTTTCAACAGCTTCAAGAGGCCGTGTGTAAGGATCATTCTCTTAGAAAGAAGCTTCAGCGCCTTCACGGTGGATTCGACCTCGCCGGTGTTATAAACAACGGTGAGTTCGCATTCGCGATCGAGAAACCGCGATAGATGCAGGGCAAATACGAGCAGCCCCTCGTTGGGTCGCTCCGTGAAATTTTCCGTCGCCAAGAGAACCTTCATTCCAGACGATCCATCAAAAGTGTTCGTGAATCCGTCCCTATTACTTTAAAAAGAACGACTTATAGGAAACCGCCATGGAAGCAGCGGTTTGCCGGATAGACAGGTAATGATAACTATATTTGAAAATATTGGGTAGAATTAATTTATTAGAAGTGCTATAATAAAAAGACTTGGGTTAGGGGTAACCTTAAGGGGTAAAGAAATATGAGCAAAATTCCCTTCTTTAACCTTGAAGAGAGCACTAGAAGCATAAGATCGGAAATAGACGAGGCCGTAGCCCGTGTAATAGACAATTCGGCGTTTGTTCTCGGAGCGGAGCTCGAGAGATTCGAGGAGGATTTCGCGCGATACTGCGGAGCGGAGCACTGTGTGGGTGTAAGCTCCGGAACCTCGGCACTGCACTCTACGCTGCTCGGATTCGGGATAGGGCCCGGGGACGAAGTTATAACCGTCCCCAACACATTCATAGCCACGGTGGAAGCAATAGCCATGACAGGGGCGAAGCCGGTGCTCGTCGATGTCATGGAAGACACCGCTCTTATAGATCCAGAGAGGATCAAAGAGGCGGTGACGGCTAATACAAAGGCGATTATTGCGGTTCATCTGTTCGGCCAATGCTGTGACATGGACCCCATACTTGAGATAGCCGAGAAGAACGATTTACTGGTGATAGAGGACGCATGCCAGGCGCACGGCGCCGGTTACAAGGGTAAAAGGTCCGGTTCGTTGGGGCATGCGGCGGCATTCTCCTTTTACCCGAGTAAGAATCTAGGAGCGTTCGGAGAGGGCGGAGCGGTTGTTACGAGCGATGGTGAACTTCTGAAAAGAGCCAAGGCGCTCAGGCACCATGCTCAGTACAACAAGAACGAGCACGCTGAGATAGGATACAATTACCGCCTCGATTCACTGCAGGCTGCGATCCTGCGGGTGAAGCTGAGACATCTGGACGATTGGAACGATAAGCGCAGAAAGCTTGCTGATAGGTACTTGAGAAACCTCGAGGGAACGGGATACCGTCTGCCGGTCGAGAAACCCGAGCGGCGGCACGTTTATCATCTCTTTCCCCTGGGTTGCCCCGACAAGGAGGCTGTGGGAAAGGCGCTCTCAGATGAAGGGATCGGCTGGGGAGAGCATTATCCGATCCCCGTACATCTACAGCCTGCCTTTTCGAGCCTTGGAGCGGGTGACGGGAGCTATCCCGTAGCGGAAAAAATGATGCGGGATGCCATCTCGCTTCCCATGTTTCCCGAATTGAATAAGGAGGACGTCGACCGCGTTTGCGAGGTGCTGCGCAGAGTCGATTCTTCATGAATTAACCGGAAACAAGGAGGGGGCTATAGGGAACAGTTAAAGGAGCATAAGATTAGATCCTAGAGGCAGGAAAAAGCAACGATGAGAAAGAACTCTTTAGCCCTGGGAAACGAAGCAAAATCGCAGTATTCGAAGGGAACGGCTTTAGAAGCGGGTGACCCTAAGATCAGGTGTAGGAGTGTGTGGGAGCGTTTCTTAAAGCGTTTCATGGATGTCTCTATATCGTCGGTAATTTTGATTATCGGATTTCCCTTCTATATTGCGATTGCCGCGTTCATCAAGATCACATCCAGAGGTTCGATCTTTTTCACTCAGGAACGTGTCGGGGAAAACGGGAGGACCTTTGTTCTTTATAAATTCCGTACGATGAAATCCGACAGCGATGATACCCTCCATCGTGAATTCACCAAGAACTTCATATTGGGCAAGACATCCCAATCAACTCTTGACGGGAGCGCTTTATCTGCTTATAAGATAAAGAACGACCCGCGGGTAACGGCCGTCGGCAGCTTCCTGCGGAAGACCAGCCTGGACGAACTGCCCCAGTTGATAAACGTCCTCAGGGGCGAGATGACTGTGGTAGGGCCCAGGCCTCCCCTTCTGTACGAGTATGAATGCTACGACGAGTGGCATAAGCAGAGGCTGACGGTGAAACCGGGCCTGACGGGCCTTTGGCAGGTTAGCGGGAGGAGTAGCGTACCATTTCACGAAATGGTTATGCTGGATCTCTACTACATAGAGCAGTGGTCCGTGCTCCTCGATATCAAAATAATTTTCAAGACAGTACCCGTCATGCTCGCCGGAACAGGCGGCTACTAGAGGATGGAGGAGTTTTGCTGACAATCGGAGTAATCGGCTGCGGATATTGGGGTCCCAACCTTATCAGAAATTTCATGGGCATCGAGGATTCTTGTGTTAAAACGTGTTCCGATCTTTCTTCGGACAGGCTGGAGCATATGAAGAAGCTGTATCCATCGATCAAAACGACAACAAAATTCCAGGATGTGACAGAGGACAGCGATATAGATGCTATAGTGGTGGCAACCCCTGTTTCCGCGCATTACCCTATCGCGAAGGAAGCCCTTGAAGCTGGCAAGCATGTTTTCGTCGAGAAGCCCTTAGCGCAATCCGCGAATGAGGGAGAGGAACTCATGCGCATCGCCGCTGAAAGGAAGAGGGTTCTGCTGGTCGGACACACTTTTGTCTATACGGCGGCGGTCAACAAGATAAAGGACGTGGTGAGCTCGGGAGAGTTGGGTGATATTTATTACGTTTCATCATCGAGGGTGAACCTGGGCGTTTTCCAGGAGGATATAAACGTCGTTTGGGATCTTGCTCCACACGACATATCGATCATGAACTATATCCTGGACTCGAGGCCGCTATCAGCTTCGGCGGTGGGTCATTCGTATATTCGTCCGGATATCAACGATGTGGCATTCATTACCCTTCAATACCCCGATTCGATTCTCACCAATATACAGGTGTCGTGGTTGAACCCGAATAAGATCAGGAAGACGACGGTCGTGGGCAGCAAGAAGATGCTGGTATACGATGACATATCGAGCCTGGAGAAGATACGGATATACGACAAGGGTGTGACCGTTCAACCTCATTACGATACGTTCGGCGAATTCCAGCTGGCATACAGATACGGTGATATTTCCATTCCAAAATTGGACGATGCAGAGCCCTTGAAGATCGAGTGCCAGCACTTCATCGACTGTATCGAAAAAGGCATACCTTGCAGAAGCAGCGGTGGGCATGGACTCGAAGTGCTTCTTGCGCTTGAAGCATCCGATCAATCCATGAAAATAGAGGGCGGGAAGGTTACGATCGATTATTCGGGTCTATTGAGCGAGTAATCCATGATCCCTGAAAAAGGCGAATATAAATTGGGAGAGGTGCATCTGGGCGAAGGATCACTGGTCGATCCGGGAGTGCTGCTCGGGTATCTTTCCCCCCGCAGCGGTGTCTCGAGTGTTCTAGAGATAGGTCATGGAGCCAGGATAAGAAGCGGAAGCGTGATCTATGCCGGTTCCACCATAGGTGCGCAGTTGGAGACAGGTCACAACTCGATCATCAGGGAACAGAATGTCATCGGGGACGATTTCTCGATATGGAATAATTCGGTCATTGACTACGGATGTAAAATCGGCAGTAGGGTCAAGGTCCACTGCAATATATATGTGGCGCAGTTTACGATCATCGAGGATGATGTTTTCCTCGCTCCGGGAGTGACGATAGCGAATGATATACATCCAGGGTGCCCTGAATCAGGAGAATGCATGAAGGGACCGATCATCAAGCGAAGTGCCAGGATCGGTGTAAACGTAACGATCCTTCCGTATGTGACCATAGGTGAGCGTTCCTTGATCGGGAGCGGTGCGGTTGTATCCAAGGATATCCCACCGGGTGTTGTAGCATACGGGAATCCGGCACGCGTACGAGGCAAGATCGAGGACCTGCGTTGTAAGACGGGGCGTAGAGAGGCCCCTTATCTTTGATTGCTTCCGAAATGACTATTCCCTCAAATAAATGCAGAGTGGTTTTTCTGGCATCCACTCTTGTTACTGGCGGTGCCGAGATGGTTGTCCGGTCGCTGGCTCTGGGCCTTCCCGATCGTGATATCTCCACCAGGCTGGTCTGTATTCGGGACCCTGGTCCCTTGGGAATGGAACTGTCCTTACGCGGAGTCGATATGGACTCGAGTCTGGCAAGGAGAAGGTATGATATTTCCGTTTTCTCGAAACTCGTACGCGCGTTTCGCAGCAAAAGGGATGATGTGCTCGTTTGCCTGGATCATCATGATGCCGTGTTCTGGGGTGGGATCTCATCGAGATTCGCCGGCGTGACGGGCAGGATACTCTCCGTTCACTCGACAGGGCTCTGGGGCAGGTCGGGCACGCTGACCACGATGGACAGGCGGATGCTGCCGCTTTTCGATAGGGTTATCGCACTGGCCGACAATCATGCAGGTTATCTCGCAACCCACGAGGGGGTCGAGGAGCGAAAGATCGAGATCATAAATAATGGGATCGATATAGAAAGGTTCCGTCCCGCAGCGAGTGGCCGCGGCAAGAATGAGTCAAGGAAGAGATTCTCGTTAGATCCCGAGACTTTCGTGGTTACCATTGTCGCAGCTCTTCGTCCCGAGAAAAACCACGAGATGTTCCTCAGATCTGCGGCGGATATAATCGCTGAAGGAAGGGACTTTAAGTTTTTAGTCGTCGGGGACGGTAAAGAGGCAGGAAAATTGCATGAGCTGGCAACGGAACTGTCGTTGGGAGAATCTGTTATATTTCTTGGGAATAGGGACGACGTGCAGGATATATATTCTGTCTCGGATGTATCCGTGCTCTGCTCCAGCGACGTCGTGGAGACCTTTCCATTGAGCGTTCTCGAGGCGATGGCCTCCGGAATACCGGTTGTGGCCACGTCTGTTGGCTCGATAACCGAGATCATCGATGATGGGGTGGAGGGATTTGTTATTCCACCAGGCGATCGGGAAGCGCTGACCTCAAGATTGATGATGCTCGAAGAGGATACAACGGTGAGGAGAGAGATGGGGAGAAGGGCGAGAGAACGGGTCGAGAAAAGATACTCGGAGGAGCTCATGATCGATAGGTACGCGGAGGTCATCATGGGGATTTTAAAGGAGAAGAGGGGCGGTGACCGATGAATCTTCCTGTTGACGCGGTGATCGCCGTAACCTACAGGTGCGATTCGCGCTGCAACATGTGCAACATATGGCAGCTTCCCTCTGTAGGGGAGATGGGGGTGGATGTATTCGGAAGGCTCCCATCAACGCTTCGTGATGTGAATATCACGGGTGGAGAGCCTTTCCTTAGAGACGATATCGTAGATATCATAGAGGCGGTATACGATACGTGCAAAGGGCCGAGGATAGTGATCTCGACCAACGGCTTTCAGAAAAGGAGGATTTCGCACGCGGCACCGAAGCTGATGAAGATAGGGCGAAACGTCGGTATTGCGGTGTCCGTCGACGGGATCGGGGATATGCATGACGGGATCAGGGGGGTCGAACACGGGTTTGACCGCGTGTTGGAAACCCTGAAGATGCTGAGTAAGCTAAGGTACAGGAATGTTAGGATCGCATTTACGGCTCAGAGGGATAACGTGAAGCACCTGGGGGCAGTGTACGATCTCTCCCGCCAGTTCGGATTCCAATTCACGACGTCAGTAGCCCAGAATTCCGATTTCTACTTCTCCACGACCGCAAATCAGAGGGTGGAACCCCTGGAGCTCGAGGGTGAGCTGGAGCATGTAATGCGAAAGGAATTGATAAGTGCCAATCCTAAAAGATGGTTAAGGGCATATTTTTATACTGGTGTGTTAAAGTATAACTTGAAGGGAGAGAGGGCACTCGAGTGCAGAGCGGGAAGAGACTCGTTCTATATGGATCCCCAGGGGAATATCTATCCATGCCTTACACTTGACAGGAAGATGGGCAACCTGGTCGAGAAGTCCTTCGATGAGATATGGAAATCGGAAATAGCGGATGATGTGCGCGGAGCGGTGGACAGATGCGGTAAGCCATGCTGGATGATCTGCACCGCCAGGACATCTATGGCCCGCAACCCCCTCAAACCTGCTCGCTGGATTATCGGCAACTGGGGCAGGATGCTCGTCGGGAAGGGAATAAGGAATACCTAGAACAGCGGGTACGAAGATAGCGGATGAAAAGCCAAAGGACTTTCAATATTGCGATGATAGGATCGAAGGGGCTTCCTGCTGTCTTCGGAGGGATTGAGCGTCACGTCGAGGAGGTCGGTAGACGCCTCGTGGAGAAAGGCCACAGAGTCACCGTATTTGGAAGAAGACCTTTCAGCGAGAGCGGGGAGTACATGGGTATGAGGGTCAAGGTCCTTCCATCCATACCGACAAAAAACCTGGATGCAGCGACAAGCTCTTTGATATCAACTGTTAAAGCTCTGTTCGATCCATTCGATATAGTGCACTACCATGGAATCGGTCCTTCGCTGTTCTGCTGGATACCAACCCTGATGGGGAAGATCACGGTATCGACGATACACGCTCCCGATTATCGCCAGGTCAAATGGGGGCCGGTGGCAAAGTACTTCCTGCGTATGGGTGAGAGGATCGCGGTTCGGCGTTCTACGGCACCGGTCTCCGTATCGAAGCTGATGGCAGAGCGCCTTGGGGAGGAGTCGCGGAAGGAGGTACGTTACATTCCGAATGGTGCGACTTTGTTCGGTGCCACTGAATTCGCACATGCAGGCCGGCTAGGATTGGAGAAGGAACGATACATACTGGCCGTAGGCAGATTCATCTACGAGCGGGGATTTCATACGCTGCTCGAGGCATTCAGAGATGTGAAGACGGATCTGAGAATGGTGATAGTAGGGGATGCACGCTTCGAGGAGGAATATGCGGCTAGACTGCGCGATCTGGCCGATGAGAGGGTTTTGTTCCCAGGTTACATATCAGGACCGGAGTTAAACGAGCTGTACGCTCACTGTTCCTTTTACGTGTTGCCTTCTCTAGTCGAGGGGCTTCCTATTTCGCTGATCGAGGCGATGAGTTTTTCGAGACCGCTATTGGTGAGCGATATACCCGAGAACCTGGAGGTCGCAGAGGGGATAGCCGTTAGTTTCAAGCGCGATGATAAGGGATCGCTCAGGGATGCCATGATCCGAATGCTCGAAATGAGCACGGAGGAGAGGCGGCAGAGGGGCTCGGATGCCAGAAAGAGGGTAACCTGTTTCTATACTTGGGACATCGTGGCAGAGCAACTGGACGAGTTATACCATGAACTCGTTGCATGATATGCATGGATCCTGCTCAGGCCGGATTTACGACGGAGCCATGGCGGCAGTCAATTTCTGTTGACAATAAGTGCGTCTTTCTGATAGTTAGGAGCGAAGTTTGATTCGGTGGTTTTGCATGGGGGGCGGTTTCAATGAGATACGAGATCGAAGATGCGCTCAAGCTCACGGCTGTCATATGCGTGGCTGTGTTAATGATCGTTCAAGTAAGCTGTACCAGGTCCGAAGTAAGTAGTAAGCCCGCTACGGAAATCGATGAGGGGTGGGGGGCTGAGCAGGAAGGGCAGCAGAGAGATATAATCGATGAAGAACAGCAGAAAGAGGTTCTGACATACGACCTGGAAGATGAAGAGCCCGAGGATGATCTGCTGGACGAGGCAGACAAGCTCGAGAACCGGATTGAGGTCACGTCTCCCGATACCTTCAAGGTCGAGGACATCTCCACTATCGCAGAAAGGGAAACGGATTACACCCTGGGATACAGAATACAGGTTTTCGCAACAGCCGAACTTTACAAAGCTGAAGAAATCAAGAGGCAGGCCGAAGCCGTGACAGGATACGATTCGTATATCGAATTCGAGAACGGTCTTTACAAGGTCAGAGTGGGGGACTTCGGCAGCAGGGAAGAGGCCGGGAAGGCCAGGGCGGAGCTGGTCGAGTACTATACGGATTGCTGGATTGTAGAAACGACTATCAAAAGGTGATAGGCGGATTATCGAACAGGAGCAGTGCATCATATGCCGGAATTACGAAGAGATCCGATTATCGGTAGATGGGTGATTATCTCGACGGAGCGTGGGAAAAGACCGGACGATTTCAACCTGGAGAAACGCTCCGCCAAGGGAGGCTTTTGCCCTTTCTGCGAAGGTAACGAGGACAAGACCCCTCCCGAGGTGCTTGCATATCGTGATCCGCTATCGGCCAAGAACACGCCCGGATGGAAGGTGCGTGTAGTGCCCAATAAATTCCCGGCGCTGCAGATCGAAGGCGAGCTCGAGAGAAGAGGCGATGGGATCTACGACATGATGCGCGGTGTCGGCGCTCATGAGGTGCTGATCGAATCTCCCGATCATAACATGCAGCTCGCCAACCTTCCGAAAGACCATGTCGAGAGCGTATTCTGGGCCCTGAGAGACCGCTGCATCGACCTGCAAAAGGACTCGAGATTCAGGTACATATTGATATTCAAGAACAGGGGGGAGGATGCCGGGGCTTCCCTGGAGCACTCCCATATCCAGCTGATAGCGACGCCTATCATCCCGAAGAGAGCCATGGAGGAGCTCGAGGGAGCGGAATTCCACTACAAGTTCAAGGAGAGATGCATCTTTTGTGACATGATCAAGCAGGAAACCGAGGTGCAGAAAAGGGTCATATATTCCAACAGGAATTTCGTGGCAATCGCCCCTTATGCGTCAAGGTTCCCATTCGAAAGCTGGATACTGCCCCTGAAGCACGTTTCCTCGTTCACTAAGACGACGTCAGAATGGCTGCCGGACCTGGCCGATGTACTCAAAACCGTTCTCAACCGGATCGATACGGTGCTCGACGAGCCCCCCTTCAATTTCATCATCCACACCGCCCCCTGCAACAACCTCGAGCTGGATTACTATCACTGGCACATCGAGGTTATACCGAAACTGACCCGAGTGGCGGGATTCGAATGGGGCAGCGGTTTCTATATCAACCCCACACCTCCAGAGGATGCCGCGGCGGCTTTACGTCAATCCGATGAATCTGGTTAGGTATACCTGTCATTCTTCCTGAAGAACGGAGAAGGGATTCAATGCGGAAAAAACTGGATATCGCTATCGCAACATCAGAGATCGTCCCCTATTCGAAGGTCGGTGGGCTTGCCGACGTGATGGGAGCGCTGTCCGATGAGCTGGATAAGATTGGATGCCGTGTTACTATTTTTACGCCTCTCTACTCTTCTATAGACCGCAAGCGGTACGGCATCAAGAGGGAGAAAGGGTTGAATCCGCAGGGAGTGACGGTGGGCAGGTCGCTGAAATCATTCAGATTGTTCTCCACAGTGAAACCGGATACGAATATAAAGATCTACTTTATAGAGAACGAACATTATTACGGCAGGGAAGGTATATACACTGAACCCGAAACGGGAAAGGCTTTCAAGGATGAGGATGCAAGGACGATATTCTTCAACAAGGCGGTTATTGCCGCAATCAACGCTGCCGGATTGAAGCCCGATGTTGTTCATTGCAATGATTTCCATACGGGATTGATACCCGCCTACATCTCTCTCGGGATCGAGGGAGGCGGGCTGCTCGAAGGCACCGGGACGGTCTTCAGCATACACAATATCGCCTACCAGGGAAGCTTCGAGAAGGATTTCCTGGCAAAGGCAGGATTCGATCCATCGATGTTCTACCCGATGAGCCCCTTCGAGTACTGGGGCAAGATCAATGTGCTCAAGATAGCTATTTCCTATGCGGGGATCATAAGCACGGTCAGTGAAACTTACGCCGAGGAGATCGCCAGCTCGGATGAGTACGGCTACGGGATGGAGGGCTTGCTCAGCTCCAGGAAACGGGACATCGTAGGGATTCTAAACGGTATAGATAACGACACCTGGGATCCGTCAACAGACGTACTTTTGCCCTTCAGCTATTCTGCCACAGACCTTAGTGGAAAGGCTAATAACAGGAACAGGCTGCTCAAGAAGTTCGGCATCAAGGCCGGGAAGCGGACTCCGGTCATAGGCATAGTATCGAGGCTGGTGGACCAGAAGGGATTCGATATCCTCGCTGAAGCCTTCGACGATCTGATGGAGCTCGATCTGACTCTCGTGATCCTCGGTACAGGGCAGCAGAGCTACCACGAGCTATACGGCGATCTGGCCGCTCGCTACCCCGGCCGTCTGGGCCTCAAGCTCGAATTCAACAACGGCCTTGCGCATCTTGTCGAAGCCGGCAGCGACTTCTTCCTGATGCCGTCGCGTTACGAGCCCTGCGGTCTGAACCAGATGTACAGCCTTCGCTACGGGACGATTCCGATAGTACGGGAAACTGGGGGGCTGAAGGATACGATAGATAACCTTACTAAAAAGGCTGGAAGGGGGAACGGCTTCACGTTCAGAGAGTATTCTCCTGGTGCCCTTATAGCAGCCATTGAGAGGGCGGTGGATTTCTTCAAAGATCCCGATACCGTGGACAGGGTGAGAAGGAGAATAATGAAGCAGGACCATTCCTGGCTGAAGTCCGCGAAGAAGTACAGAAAACTATACGGCCTAGCGGTCGGGAAGGCCGGAATGGAGTTGACAAGGCTATAAAATCCAAATTATACTATAACAAATAACAGGTTATCGGGGCGGGAATAGCTCAGATGGCAGAGCGCAACCTTGCCAAGGTTGATGTCGCGGGTTCGAATCCCGTTTCCCGCTCCACTATTTATGGCGGCATAGCCAAGTGGCTAAGGCGACGGTCTGCAAAACCGTTATCACCGGTTCGAATCCGGTTGCCGCCTCCATTTTTTACAGCGATGCCGCTCGGACCCGTGCGGCAGTTTTTTCACCGTCTCCGGCATATGTGCTTTGAACGCAGGCGGTTCCTAGGGAAAATTCGATTTTCCCGCGTTCTGTTTGTGTGGTACTATGTGGAGAGCACGCCTTTTTTTAAACCAGGTGGATGGTAGTGGCCAAGGATAGGAAGAGATCATCGGCCAAGAAAAAATCATCGGTCAGGAAGAAACCATCCGAACATACGCTTCTTAAAACCCGCAATGTATATCTGATCCTGGTTGTCGCAGGCATCCTGCTCAGGATTCCCCTCTTCGGCATCTTTGACATGGTGACCTACGATGGAACATACTATATCAATGATGCAAGATCCATTCTCGGAGAACCGTATCCTCTCAGCGCCTTTCCGTTCGGCTATCCGGCCCTGATCGCCCTGTTGATCCCGATATTCAGGGATGGTGTCCTCGCCGCAAGGATGGTCTCGATGATCGCGGGAATCGTTCTTCCTTTGATTATCTTCGAGCTTGCCAGAGATTATGTGAAGAAGAGAGAGGCCCTGATAGCCGCCTTAATCATCATGCTGGTTCCCCTATGCGTCAAGATGTCGATGATAACGATGTCCGAAAGCATCTATGTCTTCTGGCTGTTCATGGGGCTTCTGCTGTTTTCGAGGGGAAGGGAGCTGTTCTCGGGACTTTTCATGGGCCTTGCGGCTGCAACCCGGCCGGAGGCTATCGGCGTCTTCGGGGTGCTAGCGTTGTTGAGGCTTCGCCGGTCGAGACGACTGCTGC
Organism: uncultured bacterium; assembly: GCA_964422745.1. Lineage (GTDB taxonomy): Bacteria > Krumholzibacteriota > Krumholzibacteriia > Krumholzibacteriales > Krumholzibacteriaceae > CAYRCK01. The sequence continues at coordinate 41,837 of CAYRCK010000008.1, read as the reverse complement.
TGATACTTGCCGGTTTCACCGTCGTCTACTCCATCAGTATCGCCGCCCAGTCTTGGAAGGCGGGGGAGCTCGTTCTGATAACGAAGATCAAGTCTTTCGGCTATCATGCTGAAGATTGGGTGGAGCGTGAGCAGATCGTTGATCAGCTGAAAAATGAGGATTCGGATAGAGGCCCGGTTTCAATAGATAGGATTAAGAATCTCGTTGCAGATTACGTCAAGACGGTTCCGGGTGAATTGATGCTTGTGGTGAGACACTTCACGGGCATTCTATTTCTCCTTGCACTCTACGGGATATATCGTAAAAGGTTCTTCCTTCTGACATCGTTTGTCCCGTTCCTGATCTATCCGTTTTTTACGCTGAGAAGGGAGGCCCGGATGATCTTCCCGTACATCCCGGCCCTTGCCCTCTATGCGGTGATAGGCCTTTCATCTATCAGCAAACAGAGGACAAGATCTATATTCTATGTCCTTCTGTCCCTGTCAGTGATTTCCGGTCTGGTGATCAACAGGGGCCAGCTGAGCAGATCGACTGTTCCCCAGTGGGTTAGGGAAGGCGGCCTCATGCTCGCCAAGGATGTAAGACCCAGAGACAGGATAGCTGATAGAAAGCCATATTTTGCCTTCTACAGTGGAGGAATATATGTAGAGATCCCACTGGCCCCCTATAACAAGGTTATGGATTACCTCTTGGAGGAGGATGTCGAATATCTGATATGCAATAATAAGCTGATTCAGAAGATGAGGCCTGCGCTACTCGGGCTCCTCTCCGATGAGGTGCTAAAAGCCGGTGAATTCAGATACTCTCCGCATTTCTCCGGTAGGGGAGTGTTCGAAGTATATAAAAGGAATCCGGAGTACAAGCCCCTTGTAAGGCAGGAGCTTCTAAAGCCGGAGCGGGGTAACCGGTTCGGATTGGCCTGGTCGCCTGACGGGAGCAAGATCGCATATGGTGTACTCGATCCTTCGGGGGACTGGAGCATCTACACCGTATCACCGGAAAACGGACGGAACGATCTCGTGATCAAATCGAAATCCCTGCAAGGATCCTTTTCCTGGTCGCCTGATTCCAGGGCCATTGCCTGTTCGATGTGGAAGGATGATAATCTAGACGTATATATCTATCATCCGACAGGGCGAGCTGAGTGTATCACTTCACATGAGGGCAACGATGTGAATCCCTACTGGTCAAGAGACGGCAAGGAGATAGTCTTTGTATCTAGTAGATCTGGCGGGGCCGATATCTGGGTGAAGAATTTAGAAAGCGGAGAGTTATCAAGAATCACAAAGAGTGGAATCAATGATTTTCCGATCATCTCACCCGACGGATCACACATCGCGTGGGTGAGGAGCGGGGAGGGCCTGATAATATATAACCGTTCCAATGAAATACGTAAGATGGCTAAAATTGGGAGGAATGTGTATTTTCCTCCCGCTTGGAGTCCGGACGGCAGGTATCTGATGATGACAAGGAGCAGCTGGGGGACGCTCAATGTGTGTCTGATGAGCTCGGATGGGGAACATGTGCTTCAGCTGGTAGGTTCGGATTTAGACGAGGGGGCTCCGACCTGGCGGGAGGACGGAAAGGCCGTTGCGGTTTTAACCAAACATGATAAGAGGACGGGAGTAACAATCATTTCCGGAATGGATCACTATTTCGATCGTATCGAGCGTATGAGCATGGGGCGTCAATCAGCGCCGGCCGCGGTCCATGAGAGGTGAGCAGGCAGGAATAAGTACAATCGTGAGAACTCGTTTCAAGGTGTCCGAAACGCACGGATGTTTTAGAGCATTGGGGGATGAGTCGGCGGGAGCGGTGACTAAAGAGATTGACAAATACATAAGCTGATGTGTCATATTGAAAACAAACGTGTGCCGGGGTGGCGGAATTGGCAGACGCAGCGGACTTAAAATCCGCTGGCACATAGTGCCGTGCGGGTTCGATTCCCGCCCCCGGCATTGAAGATGTACGGCTTGTAGTCCGGAGAGACAATGACATGAGCCGCCCCCCCGGAAGCAATGGTCTCTTTTACATTCCGCCAAGGGCCGACAGTTACAAGCTAGCGGTCATTCTGGCGCTTGGGGCATTCCTCCGCTTCTTCCGCATAGGGCAGCAGAGCTACTGGTCTGATGAGGTGCAGTCTATATGGACGGTGAGTGGATATGCAGGTACGATTCTGGAAAATATCACTCAAAACCACCACGGCACCCTTCATTTCACCCTGCTGTGGTTATGGAGCAAGATCGGGGGTTGGGGGGAGGCATGGACTAGAAGTCTCTCGGTAATCGCAGCCCTTGTGACATTCTGGCTTCTGTACGTTCTCGCACGAAGAATCGCCGGACGTAATATAGCGATCTGGAGCACCCTGCTCCTTGCGATCTCACCGTTCCATATCTGGTTTTCCCAGGAGGTGAGAAACTATGTCTTCCTGCATCTCTTCTCGGTTCTCTCGATGATATTCCTGCTCGAGATAGTCGATAAAAAAGACGATGAATTGGGATGGTTCCCGAAACGGGAAAGGGTTTGGCCATGGATCGGGTTCATTCTCGCTTCTATAGCGGCCCTCCTATGCAACCTTGCGGCGTTGTTCCTGCTGGCCTTTCAGGGAATCTACATCCTGATCAGGCGGCCGAGGCTCTCGTTGAGATTGGCGGTTGTCGCTGTCTTGATCTTCCTTGTTCTTTTTCCGTGGATCAGGGGATTGGAGCTGGGATGGACCATTGATCAAATAACCACTGCTGCTCCCCTACGTAACGTGAATTTTCACCCGCTAGCGGCATTGTTCACGCTCAAGGTCTATAGCGTGGGCCGCACGCTGGGGCCAAGCCTTCACGAGATGGACATGTCTCTTTCGTTCGACACTTTCAGGCCATATATGGCTCAGCTTGCTGCCTCCGGCATTGTCTTCGGTTTGATATTCATCCAGGGGCTTAGGGAGAGATGGAGGCAGCGGTATGGCCTGTGGTTCTTCGTGGGTTGGATTTTCCTGCCGATGGTCTTCGTCTCGATCCTCGCTCTGCTGAACCTCAAGGCATACATCGTGCGGTACGTTTCCGTGGGATTCCCCGCCTTCCTGATCGTACTGGCCGCTGGGTTGGAGCGGAGCAAAACAGGATTACGCATAGCTCTAGCAGCGCTGGTGCTGATTTTGTCTTTCATCTCGATACGAAATATCTATTGTGAACCACGCTACTGGAAGCCCGATGTCCGGAACGCGGTGGCGGAACTCGAAAGGGGAGCGTATGAGAAGGACGCAGTGGTCGTCTACTCCCAGATGGAACCGTTTCTCTATTATTATAAAGGCCGGTGTGAGATACTGAGTATATATTACCCTCCAGAGGACATCCGCCTTGAAAAGATGATCGAGGATCTGGGCAGGCGTTTCGAGAGGGTGTGGTTGTTTGATTACCGCGGTGTGTACCTAGATCCCGAAGGTAAGATCCCAGTAATATTCGGTGAGCGTTTCGATCTCGTGGAGGAGTTTCGATTCCCCGGAGTCGATCTCAGGTTGTACACGATCCCCGGAAGTGCAAGATGAGCGAAGCGGTGAGCGACAGGAGGAGCTTCCACTGGTTGCTTGTGATATTCCTAGCGGCGCTGGCCCTTCGCGCTGGTTATGTTCTAACCCTGGATCAAGAAATCCAATGGAATGACGGCAGGGAGTATTACAGGCTCGCCCGGTCCATATCCGAAAACCGTACCTACTCGAACAACGATGGGTCGCCGACCGCGCTATGGCCTCCGGGTTATCCCGTGTTCCTTGCCCTCTCGGGCGGAAGCACGACGATAACAAGGATCATTCAGGCGATCATCGGTGCCGTAAGCGTGCTTTTGGCATACGCGATCGCAGGCAGGTTCATGGGATATAGTAAAGCGCTGCTTGCAGCCGGATCCGTTGCCATCTATCCCCTTTATATCCATGCGGCCGGCGTATTTTACCCGGTCGTTATCCTAACGCTGCTGATGGGCGGGATAGTATTCCTGCTGCTTCGTGCACTCGATGAAGGATCCGGGAAAAAGTCGCTGCTGGCGGGAGTACTCGGGGGCTTGATGACCGTTACAAAGGCGTCCAGCCTGCTCGCCCTCGGCTTTGTCATCTTATGGCTCCTGTGGGAGAATCAAAGATCGAAACACATTCGGACCGGTATGCGACTGTCCGTTTTGTTCATTGTGCCTATCGTGCTGTTGGCGGGTGCGTGGAGCGTGCGCAATTACAGGGCTCTTGGAACGCCGGTGCTGGTTTCGACAAACGGGGGATACAATTTCTGGATCGGAAACTTCCCCGGTACGAAGGCGACCACGGGAAACAGGGAAGTGCCGGGAAGAGAGGAGGAGGAAGGGAAGATCCGGAGCTTGCACCACGGTGAGGTAGAACTGGATCGGGTTTTCTATCAACGCGGATTCGAATATATAAAGAAAGAGCCATGGAGATTTATCCGTTTATCGTTGTGCAAAGCTTTTAATCTATGGCGGCTCTACCCGGATCCACTGACACGGGATATCAAACGCTGGGAGATCATGGCATGTGTCATGTCCTACGGTATTCTCATGCTGTTCGCTTTATATTGGCTTGTCATGAACGCGAGAAAGAGATCAGTGGCCCGGCTTATCTTGCTTATTTTCCTGGCATATACAATAGTTCATGCCCTATACATCTCAAAGGTCAGATTCAGATTGCCGCTGGATATGCTTATAGCTGTAGCCGCAGCCGGCGGTATCGGGGATCTGGCGAAGCGGTTGGGAATCCGCATACTAGAACAGGAACAATAGGCGTCGTGACTATTTCAGCTCCGATCAGATCCCCTGCTGTGATGAGGTCATAGGATCATTTTGTGATGGTTTATTAAAATTGAAGTAATCATCGAGGTTGAGAAGAGCGAATATGTCTTTGACCTTCTCGTTAACCTCGGTGAAATAGACTTCCCCGCCATTCCTTCTCAGAGATGAGACAAATCCAAGAAGCATTCCAACACCCGCGCTCGATACGAAGTTGACTTCGCTGAAATTCAATTCGACATCGTGGCACTTCTTATCCAGCAACTCATTCATCAATTTTTCCAGGGATAGCGCCCCCTGTGAATCGATTTCCCCTCTCAGCCTGATTTTCTTGATGCCCCCCTCAGCGAGCTTGGGTTTGCATATTTTTATAGGTGTCATAAATTGCTCCTAAATCCCTGAAGTGTATCCATGATCTCACGAAATAATCGAATAACAGTATACTTTCTCTCCTATTATGATCGGCATTGCCATAGATTTATTTAACGAATTTAACATCTATGTATGCACCTACCCTGTTGTCAACTAGACAGGCCGGATTTGCAGCGCGGAGTATTGCAGAAAAAAGCCTAAAGTTCGGACTCTCACGAGCGATAAGATAGAATAGGGGGCAAACAACCGGAGTTTCGTGCATCTCGGAGGTATCGGGATCATGCTCATGAATCAAGTCGCCGGTCCCCAAGTCGATGTTGAGGATGCCAGAGTCAGTTTACAGCTTCAGCAGATTGCAGATGACAGAAAACATCCCTATGCAAAGAGGATCACGCCGTTGAGGGAGGGTTCTAGGCAAATGCCCATGAGGCTGAGGTCTAGAAACGGCAGGGCCGGAAGAGACGGCAAACGTTATCGTAGGCGTTCCGATCGAGGATCGGAGCCGCCTAGAGGTGCTGAATCCGTAAGGACCAGATCCCGCCGTGGCCACGGAAATCATACCTGGTTTTTAAACGAAGAACCCGAAAAGGGGCTTCTTGTAGATCTGTGCTGTTAATCTGTTGACCATCCAGCTCCCCGTTCGCTAAATTCCGGTATATGAGCGGAAAATCAAAAATCAGCTTGGGCAGGGAATACCGCGATTGGGAGAAATCGCTGCTGCAACTATGTGGGCTTTCAATCGTCGGTGGGACGGTCCGGGATCTGCTTCTTGGTATATGCGATCCCGTGCAGGACGAGGATTACCTCGTAACGGGCATCGAGCTGGACAGGCTTGTCGGTGTACTCGAGGGATACGGAAAGACGAACATGGTCGGCAAGTCATTCGGTGTTATAAAATTCAAACAACCGGAAGGCGGGACGGTAGACATATCACTTCCCAGAAGCGAGGTTTCAACCGGTCCGGGGCACAGGGATTTCAGCGTGAGCTTCGATGCATCGCTCTCGATAGAGGATGATCTAGGCCGCCGGGATTTTACGGTTAACTCCATGGCGCTTCGTCTAAACGACAACAAGCTCATCGATCCGCTCGGCGGTAGAGCGGATCTTGAAAGCAGGATCCTCAGGGTCAACCGGGAGAGTTCATTCGAGGAGGATCCTCTCCGGATACTGAGGGGTGTGCAGTTCATGGCAAGGTTCGGTTTAAAGCCGGATGATATGACGTTGCGGCTGATGACCGATAACGGGGACCTCCTCGCTTCGGTATCGCCGGAGAGGATCCGCGAAGAGCTGGGTAAGATGATTATTCTCTCCGAGAAACCGAGCGCAGGTTTTAGATTCATGCAGAAAATAGGATTGTTGGAGATCCTTATGCCGGAACTGGACAGAACATTCGGTGTCGAGCAGAATGAGTTCCATCCGGACGACATCTTCGAGCACAGCATAAAGAGCTGTGACAGCGCAGAAAAGGAGCCTGCGATACGTTGGAGCGCACTCCTTCACGATCTGGGCAAGGTGGATATGCGGCAGGTTATTGATGGGAGGGTGGTTTTCTACAGACACGAGGAGGAGAGCGCGGCCATAGCTGAATCGATCCTGTCGAGGCTGAGATTCCCGAATGGTTTCATTGCCAGAGTAACGCACCTGATCAGGAACCACATGTTTCATATAACAGAGGAATGGTCCGACGGTGCGGTTAGGAGGTTCATCTCGAGGGTCGGCGCCGATAGCCTCGATGATCTCTACGCCTTGAGGAAGGCCGATGTGCTCTCGAGGGGTGATCGTGAATTGATGGACAACCTCATTTCTACTAAGAAGCGTACGGACGCCGTTCTGGCTATCGACGCCAGCCTCAAGCGCGATGATCTAGAGATAGACGGAACCGATATAATGGGTATTCTTGATATCGGTCCGGGGCCTCGGGTAGGAGAGATACTGGACATCCTGCTTGAGAAGGTACTGGATGATCCGGAGCTCAATTGCAGGGAAAGACTGGTCGAGATCGTAGAGGGAATGAGATAGATATGAAAGAAGAAGGTTCCTGTAAACTGGTGTCAGGGGTTTTGAAAGCGAGTAGTATCTAGACTCTAGCTTTCGTTCATAGTCGAGTAAGACTATTCGGGGCAAAGAGTTAGTTACAGGAACCTTCCAAGTAAATATAGTTACTAATACTCATATTGTCAATATTTTTGATTGACGGTATTGATCGGTCGTTTGTTATTTACGGAATCGAGGAGTTGAATCATGTTCAAATTCTGGATCGATTCGTATATCATTCATTAAAGGCTGGCTAGAGATGAAAAGGCTTGAACGTCTCATATCGGATCTAAGGAAGCAGCTCTTCCCCTTCCACGATGAGCACGATGCGGAGAGGAGCTGTGAGAGGTGGGAGGTGGGCAAGGGGGAATTCACGGCGCTTTGGTTGCTCGAACAACTCAGGAACTGCCGTAAGAAAAACAGATGCGATAAGAGGGGAAGATGCGTTTACTACAGCTACAGCGATCTATCCAGAAGGAATTACGAGATCTGCTACGAGGTGATACTGAGGCTGGAGAATGGGGACATGAAGTGCTCCATGGATGGGGAAGACATCGGGGAGATCGAGGATTGACATGACCGCTGCCAATAAATGACATTATGGCAGTATTGGCAGTTTAATTTGTTACAAGTCAGGCGTATTTTATCACACCAAAAAACGAAGCTCTAATTCATGTGATTACTTCAAGTTACACCATTGGTTTATTTGGTAGATTGGCATGCTATTTGATGATTGTCTTAGTGCGTTTAGTATTAATAAGATAGAAAGGTGGATTAGCTATGGCTAAAATTATCGGAATAGACCTGGGAACGACAAACTCATGCGTTGCGGTGATCGAGGGAGGTGCTCCGACGATCATTTCAAATCCGGAGGGGGGAAGGACATCGCCTTCCATAGTATCGTTCAAGGACGGTGATAAGCTGGTTGGATTGCTTGCCAAACGCCAGGCGGTAACAAATCCGAAGAGCACGGTATTCTCGATAAAGCGTTTTATGGGAAGAAAATACGATGAAGTAGCAACGGAGATGTCAGAGGTCCCCTACAGCGTCGTGAAAGGAGATAAGGGGGATGCGAGGGTAGAGATAGAGGGCAAGCAGTATACACCGCCCGAGATTTCGGCAATGGTCCTTCAGTACCTCAAGGAAGCCGCTGAAAAGCATCTGGGTGAGAAGATAGTGAAGGCCGTGATAACGGTTCCCGCCTACTTCAACGACAGCCAGAGACAGGCGACCAAGGATGCCGGGAGGATAGCGGGCCTCGAGGTGGAGAGGATCATCAACGAGCCTACAGCCGCTGCTCTAGCATACGGTCTCGACAAGGAGGGGGAGAAGACGATCGCCGTGTTCGACCTGGGAGGTGGGACATTCGATATATCGATACTCGAGCTCGGGGAGAGCGTCTTCGAGGTGAAGGCCACTAACGGCGACACGCATCTTGGAGGCGACGATTTCGATCAGCGGGTGATAGACTGGATGGTCACCGAGTTCAAGAAGGACCAGGGCATCGATCTCTCCGGCGATCCGATGGCTCTTCAGCGACTGAAGGAAGCGGCCGAGAAGGCCAAGTGCGAGCTCTCGACGGTTCCTCAGACCGACATAAACCTTCCATTCGTCACCGCAGATTCCAGCGGTCCCAAGCACCTGAATATGAAGCTCACTCGTGCGAAGTTCGAGGATCTGACACGGGATCTCGTCGATAGGACGGTCGATCCATGCAGGAACGCCCTGAAGGATGCAGGGATGAAGGCCTTGGATATAGACGAGGTGATCCTTGTCGGCGGTACGACTAGGATGCCGGCCGTTCAGGCCAAGGTCAAGGAGATCTTCGAGAAGGAGCCGAACCAGAGCGTCAATCCTGACGAGGTGGTCGCGCTGGGCGCCGCCATACAGGGCGGCGTGCTGGCCGGTGATGTGCACGATGTGCTGCTGCTCGATGTCACACCACTCTCGCTAGGCATCGAGACCCTAGGCGGCGTGATGACGAGGCTCATAAACCGCAACACGACGATACCGACAAGAAAGAGCGAGATATTCTCGACGGCGGCCGACAATCAGACGACGGTCGATATACATGTGCTACAGGGTGAGAGGGAGATGGCGCTCGACAACAAGTCGATAGGTCGATTCCAGCTCGCCGGAATACCGCCGGCGTCCCGCGGGATACCGCAGATCGAGGTGACATTCGACCTCGATGCCAACGGCATTCTCAACGTGTCCGCGAAGGACAAGGCCACGGGCAAGGAGCAGAAGATCATCATCCAGCCCTCGAGCGGCATCAGCGAGGAGGAGATCAAGAAGATGGTCGACGAGGCCGAATCGCACGCTGAGGAGGACAAGGCCAAACGCGAGATTATCGACCTGAAGAACCAGGCCGAGCAGATGAGCTACCAGACGGAAAAACAGCTCGAGGAGTACAAGGACAAGATCCCGTCCGGAGACCTGGATGAGATCAGAAAGGCGCTCGAGGAGCTTAAGGAGGCCGCGAAGTCCGATGACAAGAACCGAATCAAGGCCGCGATAGACAAGCACAGCGCCGTCTGGCAGAAGGCTGCGCAGGTGATGTACCAGCAGGCGCCGGGGCCGGAGGCCGCTTCGTCCGAAGGCGCTCAGGGGGCCGGTGAAAAGGCAGGCGCCGAGAAAGAGAAGAAGGAAAAGAAGGGCGAGGAAGTTGTCGATGCGGAGTTCGAGGTGCTCGACGAGGAGGAGAAGAAATAATAAGACCGGCGCATAGATTTACGTTGTGCGCCCCGTGTATATTACTTACAATTCATCCAGCCGGATTTAGGTGGGCGATTAGCTCAGATGGTTAGAGTGCCTGCTTGACATGCAGGAGGTCACTGGTTCAATTCCAGTATCGCCCACCATTGTTTTGGTTAATCCGGAAATAATTCGAATACTTCTAAACGAAATTATTCCTTTTTGATCCTTGTAATCAACCAGTCAATATCTGTATTTTCTTTTACAATTTCACAATTGATTGTACATAAATCTTTTAATTTTCTCGTCAAATTTGTTTTTTGAGAGAATTTTGAACTAAGAAGAAAATCACCATTGGATGATGTTGATAGATTCCATTGGTGAAGACCAAAATACTCTTCATTACTTCCTTCATTAGGAAAATGCTCGAGCAAGATGTAGTGTCCTCTTTTTACGACACTAATCATTTGCTTAAGAACAAGTTCGGGATCAATCGCGTGATCTATGCTATTATGAGCATAAACTAGATCAAAACTATTTGGAGGAAACATACTAGTCAACTTTTCGCCAGCGCAGTTAATGGTTTTCACAAGAGTGTGAATGTTATATTTTACGAGTAACTTATTATATTCATCAGCCAAAGGATCAATAGCTACTATTTCAACGGATCTCCCTTTATATTGTTTGCCCAAACACGTTAGTGGACCTGCTCCCACATCAAGAATACGATATTTCTCCTTTGGTGGAAGTAATTCGACTACCCTTTCCTGCAAAGGCAAATCCGGATCAATCATGTTTAAGTATCTATGAGGCCATTTCAATCCTTCTGTCTTGAAGAAATTATCCCAGAATTGTATCTCTGAACCAACATTCGACTCCCACCTGTATTTATGATCATGAGGCAGAGGTATGCCATACTTGAATTTTAGCCTGCAAATGAGCCCTTTTCGGTCCCGTTCAGTGAAAAATCTTAAAAATATTTTGCATATTCTTATTATATTCATTGGTCAGATCAATTATTCTAGAGAGTCTAGGAGGCTAAATTTTCTGTTTATGAATTTTCATTTTTTATTCTTCTGAACATACTTCTCGTACCTACGACTTTCCAGCCACTAGTAAATTTGTGCATTATTATAATTCTTTTTTTAAATCATTCCAAGTGTATATTATTATGTTGCAAAGTAATTTTCCTAGTTCATTAGATAAACAATAAGCTTTAATTAAATCGAAAGGAGGAATTAATTCACATCACATCAAAGCCCAACGCCAATAACCATGTAGTAGCTCTGGGACTTGTATCGCTGTGAATTTTAGTATACTCGCTAGAGCAGTATATAAGTAGAGGATAGTGTAGTTAGGCCTATCAATATTTTTTCCTTGCCGCTGTTATCTTATCCTATATACTAAATAGGCTGTTTGGCATTTCCGCCTGTAATCTGGCGATACTGCTGGAGAGCTGAATAATCATTTGGTACTTCGATGACGGGGATAATGCGAATGATCGAGATAGCGCTCGAAGATGGAACAAAGAAGAAATTCGAAGACGGCATATCCGTAGCGGATGCCCTGGTAGAATTAGGCGGTGACGAAGCCGGGGGAGCCGTAGCGGTCGAGATCGGCGGCCGGGTGCTCGATGTGAGGCAGGAACTGACCGGAGACGGAAATATGCGGATCATAAAGGGCGCATCGGACGAGGGGATGGATATTCTAAGGCACAGCGCATCGCATCTTATGGCGCTCGCCGTGCTCGAGCTCTACGGTGATGTGAAGTTCGCCATAGGGCCCTCCATAAAGGACGGCTTCTACTACGATTTCCTTCTCGAGCACGCATTCAACCCCGAGGATCTAGAGAAGATCGAGAAGAAGATGGTCGAGCTCAGGGACTCGGGCCCCGAGTTTACTAGGGAGGAGCTTTCGAAAGAGGAAGCGCTCAAGCTCTTCAGCGACCTCGGGCAGACCTTCAAGGTGGAACTTATAAACGATCTCGAGGCGGACAGCGTATCGATATACAGGCTCGGCTCCTTCGTGGATCTTTGCACCGGGCCGCATCTTCCCGACATTGCTATGGTGAAGGCCTTCAAGATGCTGTCGATCGCCGGGGCGTACTGGCGCGGAGACGAGAAGAACCAGATGCTTCAGAGGATATACGGCACCGCCTTCTTCAGCGAGAACGAGCTCGAAGAGGATATCGAGCGCAGGGAAGAGGCGAAACGCCGTGACCACCGGATACTCGGACCGCAGCTCGGCCTATTCGAGATCTTCGAGGAGTCGGGCGGCGGGCTGGTCTCATGGTACCCGAAGGGATACATCCTTCGCGAGATCATCGAGAACTTCTGGAAGGACGAGCACCGTAAGAACGGCTACGAGATGATAATGACCCCGCACATAGCCAAGAGCGGGCTATGGAAGACATCCGGTCATTACGACTACTACAAGGACAACATGTACATGATCGATGACGGGGGGCAGGAGTACGTCCTGAAGCCGATGAACTGCCCCGGCCATATCCTGATGTACAAGAAGAAGCTGCACAGCTACCGCGACCTGCCCGTGAGGTACGCGGAGCTCGGGACCGTGTACAGGAACGAGCGCACCGGCACACTGCACGGCCTGTTGCGAGTGCGGGGATTCACACAGGACGATGCGCACATATTCTGCACACCGGACCAGCTGATGGACGAGGTGGACGGCTGCTTCGAGCTGGCGCACTTCATACTGACATCATTCGGCTTCGAGAACTACAAGGTCGAGCTGAGCATGCATGACCCCGAGCATATGGACAAGTACGCCGGCTCCGAGCAGGAATGGGAGGTGGCCGAGCAGTCGCTGCTCTCGGCGATCGAAAAACGTGACATTCCCTATGAGAAGATAGCAGGAGAGGCCGTATTCTACGGCCCCAAGATCGACATCAAGCTCATCGACGCCATCGGCCGGGGATGGCAGGCTACCACAATACAGTTCGATTTCAACCTCCCGAGGTGCTTCAACCTCGAATACGTGACGAGCGAGGGGAAGAGGGAGTACGTATATATGATCCACAGGGCGCTTCTGGGCTCCCTGGAGAGGTTCATCGGTACACTGACAGAGCATTACGCGGGAGAGTTCCCGCTGTGGCTCGCCCCCGTCCAGATTGTGGTTCTACCAGTAGGTAAGGACCACGAGGATTATGCCACAGACTGCGTTCAGAGACTGAAGGATGCCGGTATCAGGGCGGAGGCCGATCTAAGGGAGGAGAAGCTCGGATACAGGATAAGGGAGAGCGAGCTCAACAAGATCCCATACATGGCGGTAGCTGGGGACAGGGAGCTCGAGAGCGGATCTCTCGACATCAGGTCCAAATCCAGGGGCCGCCTGGGAGCGAAGAAAATCGACGAGCTGATATCCGAAATGGTTGACGAAGTAGAGAGGAAAGCTTAATATATAGTCAAGCATGTAATGAATAAAAGAAGTAGAGAAGAATTCTCTCACCTTACGGTCTTAATTGTACTGGTAGGGTTTCATCTAATCCTCATGGGAGCCGAGCGGGTGAGACATCTACTCGGCTTTTTAGTCTTTACCGGGAGGTAGGCCAATTAACACCAAGAATTTCAGACCTCAGAGGGAAAAGAGGGTCAGGGTCAACGAAATGATAAAGATAGCGGAGGTTAGGGTTGTGGACGAGGAAGGGGGGCAGCTCGGAGTAATGGCGACCGAGGACGCAAAAAAGCTGGCAGAGGAACGCAGCCTGGACCTGGTCGAGATTGCGCCGAACGTGCATCCGCCCGTCGTCAAGATCATGGACTACGGCAAGTTCAAGTACAAACAGAGCAAGAAGGCCCGTCAATCGAAGAAAAAGCAGCATCTGATACATTTAAAGGAGATCAAGCTGCGGCCGACGATCGAGGAGCATGATCTTCAGTTCAAACTGAGAAACGCGGAGAAGTTCCTCGAACACAAGGACAAGGTGAAATTCACGATGAGATTCAGGGGCCGCGAGATGGAGCACATCGATTTAGCGAATCACATATTCGGCCGGATCAAGGAGCAGTTCTCGGACATAGCCGTGGTAGAGAAGGAAGTTACACTTGTCGGCAGGATAATGTCGATGATTATAGGACCTCGTTCAGATAAAAGAGGGGGGAGGTGAAGAGGATGCCCAAGATGAAATCCAATAGAGGCGCAAGTAAAAGATTCCGCCTCACTAAGTCGGGAAAGATCAAGAGGGCCAGGGCATTTGCGAGTCACATTCTTACGAAGAAATCCAGTAAGAGAAAAAGGCGGCTGCGAAAATCAACCACCCTTCCCAAGGCGGAGACAAGGCGGGTGAAGAGACTGCTGGGTATTTGATTCCGGGACCGTCGGATACTCCGTGATATACCATAAAGATTAACAGGAGGCTTCTGGGATGCCGCGAACCAAACATAGTATAGCTTCTCGACAGAGAAAGAAAAAGATTCTGAAGCAGGCTAAGGGCTTCTCGGGGGGGAGAAGCAAGCTCATTCGAACGGCGAAGGATGCGGTCAACAAGGCCCTGACATATGCATACAGGGACAGGCGCGCGAAGAAGCGAGATTTCCGCAAGCTCTGGATTGCGAGGATCAACGCATCAGCGAGGATGCACGGACTGACATACAGCCGATTCATCGATGGTTTGAAGAAATCGAATGTAGAGATCAACCGAAAGGTCCTCTCCGAGATAGCAGTGAACGACTCGGAGGGTTTCTCTAAACTCGCTGAGCTTGTAAAGGAATCACTGAAGTGACCTGCGGAGAAGTGGACCGGTCGATAATATCGGAACTGGGGAACAGAGCGCGGGGAGCCCTGTCTAGTGCCGCCGGTTTGGATTCTCTGGAAGAGGCCAGGGTGAGGTTTCTGGGGAGAAAGGGGGCCATAACGGAGATCCTCAGATCGGTGGGCAATCTTCCCCCAAAAGATAGACCGGTTATCGGCAATCTAATCAATGAGTTAAAGGCAGAACTTCAAGGATTATATCAAGCGAAAAAGCTCTCCATCATCGAGGGGATCGAGGAGAAGGAGCCCTATCCAGGGGATCCCACACTGCCGGGCAGGAGTTCGTGGACCGGTGGGATCCATGTGCTTCACAAGGTGATGTCGGATATCAAGGAGATCTTCTTCGGGATGGGATATTCGTTCGCTGATGGACCCGAGGTGGAGCTTGATTACTACAACTTCGAGGCCCTTAACTTCGAACCCGACCACCCATCGCGGGATCTTCAGGATACATTCTATATAAATAAGGATATCGTGCTGAGAACGCAGACGTCGCCGGTGCAGGTCAGGTATATGGAAAAGAACGAACCCCCCCTCCGTATTATGGTTCCTGGGAGGGTTTATCGTAACGAGTCGCCTGATCCGTCGCATGCCGCGGAGTTCTTCCAGATGGAGGGGCTGTACGTGGATACAGACGTATCGATGGCGGAGCTCAAGAGCGATGTCACCTTCTTCATACGGACCTATTTCGGTCCGGATGCAGGGGTGAGGTTCCGGCCGCATTATTTCCCCTTCACAGAGCCGAGCGTGGAAGTCGATATGTCATGCTTCGGATGCAAGGGGAGCGGGTGTTCGATCTGCGGGAAAACCGGGTGGCTCGAGATCATGGGTGCGGGAATGGTGCACCCGAACGTGTTCAGGTATGCCGGGTATGCCGTTGACCAGTATACGGGATTCGCTTTCGGCATGGGAATAGACCGTTTAGCGATGCTAAAGTACGGTATAGACGATATTAGAAGATTCCAGGCCAATGATATAAGATTTCTGCGTCAGTTCTGGGCAGATACCGGTGTGGGGGTGAAGGAATGAATATCAGCTTGAACTGGTTGAAGAAGTTCATAGAGATAAACGAGGCCCCGGAGATCCTCGCCCACGACCTGACGATGTTCGGAGTAAAGGTGGAAGAGTTCACGAGGCTGTCTCCCGAGTTCGAAGGAGTAGTTTTCGGGAAGGTTCTCGAAGTCAAGGGTCATCCGAGAGCCGATCGGTTGAGTGTCTGCCGTGTAGACACGGGTAGTGCCGAGCCCCTTTCCATTGTTTGCGGGGCACCAAATGTTCGTGCGGGCCTGAGCGTTGCCGTTGCTGTTAACGGAGCTGTTCTGCCGGGAGGGCTGAAGATCAAGAGGACCAAGCTGAGAGGTGAGGTCTCCGAGGGGATGATCTGCTCCGAGAAGGAACTGGGGATCGGTGAGGATACCGCCGGGATAATCGAACTAGATTTCGAAGATAAGCCGGGAAGGGATCTTAGCGGGATCCTCGGCTCCGACGATGTCGTATTCGATCTGGAGGTTACTCCGAACAGGCCGGACGAGCTCTCGCACGTCGGTATAGCACGCGAGGTAGCCGCCATGTATAGACGCGCCCTCAATGATGGTCCGGTTATGGCGCTCGAGCCGGGCGGTGAATTCGAGCTGATAGTGGAGGAGGGGAGCGGGTGCCCCAGGTACACGGCCGCCCTGATAGACAACGTGAAGATCGGTCCTTCCCCCCAATGGATGCAGGAAATGCTCGCCTCCGTCGGTGTGAAGGCCATAAACAATATAGTCGATGTTACAAATTTCGTGATGATGGAAATGGGGCAGCCGCTCCATGCATTCGACCGTGACACGATCGTAGATGATACGATCATCGTTCGGAGGGCGAAACCGGGTGAGAGGATAGTCACCCTCGATGGCGTCGAGAGGACAATGGACGGTGATACAATAGTGATAACGGATCCGGGACGTGCGATAGCGATAGGCGGTGTGATGGGAGGTATGGATACAGAGGTTAGGCAGAATACGAAGCGCATCGTACTCGAAAGCGCTATGTTCGATCCCAAGCTCATTCGGAAGACATCCCAGAGGTTGAAGCTGGAGACT
Organism: uncultured bacterium; assembly: GCA_964422745.1. Classification (GTDB taxonomy): domain Bacteria; phylum Krumholzibacteriota; class Krumholzibacteriia; order Krumholzibacteriales; family Krumholzibacteriaceae; genus CAYRCK01. The sequence goes on along the minus strand of CAYRCK010000008.1, from coordinate 25,107 downwards.
GAGGCATCGTACCGCTATGAGAGAGAGGGAGATTTAGGTTTGATGGCGAAAGCTCTCGAGAGGGCCTGCTACTTGATAAAGGAGATCGGAGCTGGAGAGCCCCGGCCGCGCTACATCGAGCGCATAGAGGATGTATCGCTCCTGGATAATGACAGGGTGGCCCTGCGTGTAGATCAGGCAAACAGGGTCATGGGAACGAGGCTCTCGACGGAAGAGATGATATCACTCCTCGAGAGGCTGGATCTTCGATCGAGCGGTTCCGACGGCATGATAGAAGTTTCGGTTCCTACGTTTCGCCGGGATATAAAGGAGGAGATAGACCTCGTGGAGGAGGTGGCCAGGGTTTACGGGTACGATAATATCGGCCGCGAAGAAGCCCCAAGGTGCAATATATTCGCCGGCATATCGCCCGAAAACAGGAGGAACGAGGACCTGTGCAAGTATATGTCGTCGAGGGGATTCACAGAGGTGATAACGACGTCCTTCATGGCGAGGGAGGATATAACAAATCTTGAGTGGGGCGAACGAGACCGGAGACAGACTGCCGTGGAGATCGAAAATCCGCTTACCGCAGCTCAGGCGCTGATGAGGACCTCGCTCCTGCCTGGGCTTCTGAGGGTTGTGGATAGAAACAATCCGGCCGATCAAGAAGGCATTCGCATATTCGAGCTGGGCAGGGTGTTCATACCTCAGAGTGAGGGAATATCGGGTCTGCCCGATGAAGAGCTGCATCTCGTAGCGCTGTTCACCAGAAGGGCGGAGCCTCTGCAGTGGATAACGAAGGAGAGGCAGTTCGATTTCTTCGATATGAAGGGTGAATTCGAAGCGCTCCTGGAGAGATTCGGTATTTCGGACGGTATCAGGATGGCGCCGAAGCCGGGGAAGCAGACGGGATATATCTTCGATTGGTATCTCAGGGACAACGTCCTGGCAGAGGGGGGGCTGATCTCGAGGCGCATACTTGAGAAATACAATATTGATAACCAGTTATTCTACTTCGATCTGTATATGGATTCCGTGCCGGCGGTTGAGGCGGGCGGATGTAAATTCACAAGGATAACGCCATATCCGGCTGTAAAAAGGGATCTCTGTGTGATTTCAACAGATAGGGTCACATTCTCGCAGATCAGGGATGTTACGGTCAGGCAGGCTAAACACCTTGAATCAATACGGCTTTTCGACTACTATAGGGGCGGCCATCTGGGGGAGAAGATGAGGAGCTATACATTCCGGCTGAGCTTCCGTTCCCCTGCCAAGACACTTGACGACAAGGCGGTCGATAAAGAGATCGAGAAGGTCCTTACGGCCCTGAACAGAGAGCTGAGAGTAAAATTAAGGGCAGAATAATGGGGGTAAAGGTATGGCTAATATAGGGATAGCGAATCTCGAAGTGCTGGAGGAGAAGATCAACAAAGCGGCGGAGCTGATCCTAAAGCTCCGAAGGGAGAAGAATGAGATCGAGGCGGCCAATAAAGAGTTGAAAGAGAAAATAGAATCATTGTATATTGAAAATAAGGAGTTGACTAAGGAGCATGAAATCTTTAAAAATAGAAATACAAAAGAAAAAGATTTCAAAGAAACTAGAGAGGAGATTAAGAATAAGATAGAGGAGATGCTGTCGAAGCTGGAAGATCTGGATATCTGATCCCACCGGCTTGGCGAGGTGTATCGATCGAAGAGGGGTTGGGAAGCACGTTCTATGTCGATCTTGGAAGGTGTTCTATAATGGCTGAAGAGAGTACAGAAAGAGTGGAAATTTTTGGCCAAGAGTATAAAATCAAGGGAGATGGCGACCCTCAGTATATACATAAGGTTGCTGGATACGTCGATAGGAAGATGAGGGAAATCGCACATTCAAGCGGTATAATGTCTCAGTCGCGTATCGCGATTTTGGCAGCTCTGAATATCACCGACGAGTTCTTTCAGGCAAGAGGGGACAAAGAGATGGTGGAGAAGGAGCTCGACCGGGAGGTTCAGAGACTGGACGAGATCATAGAAGGTAAGATCGGCGCGGAACGATGACTACCCTCCCCGCTTTGTAAGGATGATCTGTTGAAGCGGGGAATCGAGAGATAGTAGGAAAGAACGAGTAAAAATTCCCTGCTGTGTACGTGATAAGGAAGATGATTTTTTGCCAACACCTTGAGCCCGGAAGTCCAATATCTTGCCGTCGATGCCACGCCCGGTAATGACGGGAAGGCAGAAGCGGTTTTGCGGACATCCACTTTGATGTTCGGGCTTAAATGATTCTTCAAACACGGCAATCGGTGGGGAATTTCCTTTAGATACACATCAGGACAGCAAAATCCTCCAAAAAGATAGTTGAATACCAATCGATACTAATTGTGCCGATTTGTCACTGGATATGAAAATAATGGAGGTGAGCCGCCCTGAAAGAGTTTCAGGCATTATAAGATGGAAGATCTATTTTTCTATATCTCGGCGGGGATCCTTGTTCTTTTCCTCGGATTCGTACTCGGATGGCTGATAAGCAAGAAGATATCCGAGAGCCATTTGAAGCATACACAGAGACTGGCCGAAAATATAATAGCCGAAGCCCAGAAGGAAGCTGAGACGCAGAAGAAGGCTTCTATTCTGGAGGCAAAGGACGAGTGGTACCAGGCCAAGCTCAAATTCGAGAAAGAGACACAGGATGCGAGACAGGAATTGAAAAAGAGCGAGAGACGGCTGGAGGAGAAGGAACGCAATATAAACAGGAAGGTAGATTACCTGGAAAAGCACGAGCGTGAGATAAATGACAAGAGGAAGCTTCTGGACGCGAAGACGAAGGCGGTTTCGGACAAGAACAACGAGCTGAGCAGGCTGCTGGAGAAGCAGAATGTGAAGCTCGAGAGGATCGCAGAGATGAGCACCGAGGAAGCGAAAGCGCTTTTGATAACCAACCTGGAGAACGAGGCTCGGCACGAGGCAGCAAAACGCCTGAAAGAGATAAAGGATGAAGCAGAGCGCAATGCCGTTAAGCAGAGCAGGGAGATTATCACACTGGCTATAGAGCGGTGCGCTGCCGATCACGTCGTCGAATCCACAGTGTCGGTTGTGGACCTTCCCAATGACGAGATGAAGGGTAGGATCATAGGAAGAGAGGGTAGAAATATCAGGGCGTTCGAGAACGCTACAGGGATAGACGTGATCATAGATGATACGCCCGAGGCGGTCATACTTTCGGGATTTGATCCAATAAGGCGCGAGATAGCTCGCATGTCGCTGGTGAAGCTCGTCAAGGACGGGAGGATCCATCCGGGTAGGATCGAAGAGCTTGTGGATAAATCACGTCAGGAGCTGATGGAAGAGATCAGGGAGGTTGGGGAGCAGACGATCCTCGATCTGAACATACACGGCCTTCATCCGGAACTCGTGAAACTTCTCGGGAGGCTCAAATACAGGACCTCCTACGGACAGAACGTCCTTCAGCATTCCAAGGAAGTGGCGTACATCTCGAGCCTTCTGGCCAGCGAGCTCGGTATAGACGCCACACTTGCCAAAAGGGCCGGACTTCTTCACGATATCGGCAAGGCGGCGGACCACGAGATAGAAGGGCCGCACGCCGAGATCGGCGCGGACCTCGTGAAGCGGTTCGGGGAGAACGAGATCGTGATGAATGCCGTTGCGGCGCATCATGAGGACGTCGAGGCCACATCACTGATAACTCACATAGTGTCGGCTGCGGATGCGATCTCAGGAGCGAGGCCTGGGGCACGTAGGGAGACGCTGGAGAATTACATCAGGCGACTCGAGAAGCTGGAGAAGATCGCCGATGCATTCGACGGAGTCGAGAAGTCCTATGCGATCCAGGCGGGACGAGAGATCAGAATTCTGATAAACGCTAAAAGGGTGGACGATTCGCAATCACATGCTCTCGCCTCCGAGATATCCCGGAAGATCGAGGATGATATGGAGTACCCGGGACAGATAAAGGTGGTTGTGATCAGGGAGACGCGTGCAGTGGACTATGCACGCTGATTCCCGGATTCAAAGCCAGTTCCATGCTAGCCGGGCATGGATCAGCTGGAATGCGGGTAGTGGCTGCCGGTGTTCCGCAGTCGGTGTAATCCAAGGCCGGTCTTATCAATTCGGGGATAACTATGTTAAACGTGCTCGTTCTTGGTGACATCATATCAAGGGTGGGCAGGAACAGCTTGAAGTCAAAGCTTTCCGGCCTCAAGAAGCGGCTCAATGTCGATATTTGCACCGCAAACGTTGAAAATTCGGCAGGCATGTTCGGCATATCGGAGAAGGTGATAGACGAGATCAGCAAGAGCGGCGTGGATGTGATGACCAGTGGGAACCACGTCTGGGACAAACGGGCCGGTATAGAGCTTCTCGATCTCAGGGAGGACATACTGCGGCCTGCAAACTATCCTCCAGGTAATCCGGGCCATGGTTACCTGATAACCGAGTCCAGGGGCGTAAGGATCGCCGTTATAAACCTTCAGGGAAGAACATTCATGCCCACTATCGATTGCCCTTTTCGAAGTGCGGATACGATCCTTTCCGAGATCCCGAAGGACGTCAGGGTCAGAATCGTTGATTTTCATGCGGAAGCCACTAGTGAGAAGGTGGCGATGGGGTACTATCTCGACGGTCGGGTGAGCGTTGTGGCGGGAACCCATACGCATGTAGCAACGGCAGACGAGAGGATCCTGTCCGGGGGAACCGCATTCATAACCGATGTGGGAATGGTGGGAGCGTCCGATTCTATAATCGGCGTCAAGAAGGAGCAGGTAATAAAGAGGTTTCTCTACGCGCTTCCCGTCAGATTCGAGGTAGCATACGGTAATCCCCGCATCGAGGGATTATTTGTGGAAATCGATGATGAAACCGGGCGCGCTTCGAAGGTCGAGAGGATCAGAGAGGAGACAGGAGATTTTGTCGCAGATGAACGATAACGGAAAGCTGATAGACGGCCGGGAGGTGTCGAAAACCATACTAGAGGAGGTTTCGGAGGATGTCGCTGTTTTTTGCCGCAGTCATCGCCCTCCGCATCTAGTCGTAGTCATAGTGGGTGATAACCCGGCCTCGCGATCGTATGTCAGGGGAAAGGTCAAGGCGGCGAAGAAATGCGGCATTGATTCCACCCTTCTCGAGCTGCCGCCGGATGTATCGAGCGATGAGCTGCTCTCTAGGATAGATGAATTCAACGGTGACTCTTCTATCGATGGAATCCTTGTTCAACTGCCGCTTCCCGGACACATAGATCAGCAGGATGTTATCGAGAGGATTTCTCCCTCAAAAGATGTAGATGGTTTCCATCCCTACAACATGGGCAGACTGGTAGCCGACAAACCTGTCCTTGTATCGTGCACTCCTCTCGGAATAATGGAGCTGCTCTCCAGATACAATGTGAAGACCGCAGGAAAGAGGGCCGTTGTGATCGGCCGAAGCATCATTGTTGGAAAACCGATGGCGCTCCTTCTGGCAAGGAAGCACGAGGGGGGAGACGCAACCGTGACGATATGCCATTCCAGGTCGGAGGATATCGCATCGGTTACGGCCGAGGCGGATATAATCATAGCAGCTGTGGGAAGAGCAGGGACAGTAACGGGAGATATGGTGAAGGAAGGAGCCGTGGTGATCGATGTAGGGATCAACAGGGTGGATGACCCGAACTCCAAGAAAGGATACCGCCTCGTGGGAGATGTGGATTTCGAATCTGTGTTACCAAAGGCATCACTTATCACACCGGTACCCGGGGGTGTAGGCCCAATGACGATTGCCATGCTTATGAGGAATACGCTGGCGGCAGCCGGTTGGGCGGGGAGATCAGAAGATGAAGTGCCGTGAGACACCGGAATTTTTCTCTCAGGATCAAGATGACATATATTCGGTTTCAGAGATCACAGATGCCATAAGGCAGAATCTGGAATCGGAATTTCATGATATTTCTGTTCTGGGTGAGATCGCGAATTTCAAGGCGCACTCATCAGGGCACATCTACTTCAGCCTTCGCGACGAAAATAACCTCATCAGGGCTGTTGTGTTCAGAAGGAGGGTTACGGAGCTTTCATTCGGTCCCGAAAACGGAGATTCCGTCATAGCCAAGGGCCGGATATCCCATTATGGGGGAAGCGGCCAGACTCAGCTGATAGTCCGTAACATGGTACAGGCCGGCAGAGGAAAGATGGAACTGGATTTCAGGCGGCTCGTCGGGAAGCTGATGGATGAAGGATTGACCTCCCCTCAGAGAAAGAGAAGCATCCCTGCATACCCGCATAGGATAGTCGTGATCACCTCGCCTACAGGGGCCGTGATAAGGGACATCACCGAGACTTTAGGAAGAAGATGGCCCGTGGCTGAGATCGTTCATATTCCAACAAAGGTCCAAGGAGATGGTGCCGAGATCTCTATCGTCGAAGCATTCAATGCGGCGAACCGGATCGAATCAGCCGATGTCGTTATACTAGCGAGGGGGGGAGGAAGCGTTGAGGACCTTTGGACATTCAACAGCGAGGAGGTGGCGAGGGCTGTTGCCTCGTCGGCATATCCCGTCATAACAGGTGTAGGGCACGAGGTCGATAAGACTGTCGTGGATTTTGTTTCCGATCTATGCGCCGCAACACCGACGGCGGCCGCCGAGCTGGCAGCGCCGTCGATCACGGAAGTCAGGAGGGTGCTGTCCGAGCACCTGTCGAGGATAAAGAAGCTATATGCCGATTCGTCGGAAAACAGGTTGATCATGCTGGAGTACATGCTTCGCAGCAGCGCCTTCCCAGCACTTGGGCACAGGCTCGAACAAGCTGAGCTGATGCTAGACGACAGAAGGGTGAGATTGGATGAGTGGTGGGAGAGAAAGAGGGAGGGTGGAAAGAACGAAATATCGGGGGTCATGGTTTCTCTCGAACGAGCGCTGGAGAAAAGGGCACGCTCTTGCGAGTCGCAGCTCTCCAGAAAAATCGGGAGATTCCTGTACGAGAATCCCGGCAAACGCGTATCGGCGGCCAAGGAGGCTCTAGGCCGGTTACTACGTATCACCGGGATAAGGACGGAGACATCTATATCCATGCGACGGCGCGATCTCTCGGCGAAGTTGAGAGCGCTCGACGGTCTGCATCCACTGCGTGTGCTGAGAAGGGGATATACATACTGCACGACGGTTGATGACGAGATCGTTTTAAAGAGCGCGAAATCGGTTGAAAGCGGCGGCGGGATGGTGGTTAACTTTTACGACGGAGGGCTGCTGTGCAGGGTAGAGAGGGAAAGGAAGGGGAAAGTATGGCAGGAAAAATGAGCTTTGAGGATGCGATGGGGAGGCTCGAGGAGATCGTGAGGCGGCTTGAGGAGGGAGAGGTGCCTCTAGAGGAAAGCATCAAGCTATATGAGGAGGGAATGAAGATAGGCAAGATGTGCAGAAAGATACTGGATGAAACCGATCAGAAGATACGGCGCCTGTCGGCGGAGAACGAGGAAGGGAAGGATGGAGAGTAGGGAGCCGGGGACCGATGATTTCGAATCCATGATGAGTAAGGACAGGGGGTTGATCGAGAAGCGCCTCGATGAGCTGATGCCTCGTACCGATGAGCCACCGGTCTCATTGCACGAGGCCATGCGTTATGCTGTTATAGGGGGAGGCAAGAGGATCAGGGGGATACTCTGCCTGACGCTTCACAACATATTCGGTTGTCCGTATCCGGATTGTGCGATGGATGCGGCGTGCTCGATAGAGCTGCTGCACTCCTATACGCTCATACACGATGATCTGCCCGCATTGGACGACGACGACAAGAGAAGAGGAAAACCGTCCTGCCATGTAAGGTTCGGGGAGGCGACCGCCATACTGGCCGGAGACGCTCTTCAGGCCATGGCTTTCGAGGTCATATCGAACTGCGGATGCCAGGAGGACCGTGTTTTGGAATCCATCAAGATCCTGTCCAGAGCCGCCGGATCTCTTTTTCTCGTTGGAGGCCAGGCCGCGGATCTGGAGTACGAGGGTAAAGAACAGACCGAAGATAGAGTGACATTCATACACAGGCGCAAGACGGCCGAACTAATTGCGGCATCAATGGCGATAGGGGCGACCCTCGGCGGGGCAAGCAATGAGGAAAGGACGGCGATACTGGGTATCGGGAGAGACGTCGGATTCGCGTTTCAGATTGTTGATGACCTCCTGGACGTCGAAGGAAGCGAGATTGTCGTGGGAAAGGGGTTGAGGAAGGACGAGACTAGGGGAAAGATCACCTATCCGGGATTTGCCGGAATCGGCGGTTCTCGTGTGAAGGCTGCCGCCCTGATCGATAGCGCCGTCGACAGGATGGGCAAATTCGGAGGCGGTGAATACATCACCTGGCTCTTCACCAGCATACTGGAGCGGGCATCCTGATATGCTCAAACAACTTCTATACAATCGCATATTTCTGATTCCGATAATCTGCGGGATACTGACTCAGTCGATCAAAGTGCTTGTCTATTTCATAGCTAAAAGAAGAATAGAAATTGGACGATTTGTTCAAGCTGACGGAATGCCTAACCTCCACGCCGCGGTTTTCAGCTCCCTATCCACCGGTATCGCGGTGAAGTACGGAACATCATCGATTCTATTCTCGCTGATAGCCACGTACAGCATCATCATAGTGCACGATACGATGAGGCTCAAGAGAGAGAAGGGAAAACAGACGGACGTTCTCAACAGGATAATTGCGAGTATAAGCGAATACGAGGAGATCGGAATGAATTCGACTTTCAGGGTTTTAAGCTTCAGGCCGTTCGATGTCATGAGCGGTGTTATTCTAGGTATCCTGATACCGATATTGCTGCTATAATGTAGCGAAAAGGTTTAGGTATGGGCAAGATGCTTGACAGGATAGATTCCCCGGCCGATCTAAAGAAGCTTACGATCGAGGAACTGAAGGCCCTTTGTGCGGAGGTCAGGAAGTACATCATCGAGGTCGTGTCCTACCGCGGCGGCCACCTCGCATCGAGCCTCGGCAGCGTCGAGATCACACTCGCGCTTCACTACGTATTCGATTCCCCGAGCGACAAGATATTATGGGACGTAGGCCATCAGAGTTATACCCACAAGATAATAACGGGTAGAAGGGAGGAATTTCGCGACCTGCGAACGAGGGGTGGCGTGAGCGGATTTCCGAATATATTCGAAAGTGAACATGATATGTTCGGTGTCGGGCATGCCGGAACGGCGATATCAGCCGCCCTGGGCATGGCGGTGGCTAGGGATCTTAGAAAGGACGATAATTTCGTGATCAGCGTTGTTGGTGATGGAGCGCTGGCAAGCGGCATCTCACTTGAGGGCATAAATCAGGTGGGCCATCTGAAGAGGAACCGTTTCGTGATAATACTGAATGACAATGAGATGTCCATTTCCAAGAACGTCGGAGCCCTATCACGGTACCTCACTAAGATAACCACTCAGAAGCTGTACCTGCAGCTCGAGGCGGACGTGTGGGAGCTTCTCGGAAAGATACCCAATTTGGGAGGAAAAGCCAGGACGCTGGCTAGAAGAATAAAGGAGAGTATAAAGAACCTCGTAGTACCCCATGTGCTGTTCGAGGAGTTGGGATTCAGGTACCTGGGTCCTCTCGAAGGCCATAATATCGAGCAGCTTGTCGAGTCATTCTCGCAGCTGCATCAGGTTCCGGGACCGGTTCTGGTGCATGTTGTAACCAAGAAAGGGAAAGGATATTCATTCGCGGAGAATGACGCCGAGAAGTTCCATGGGATAGGAAGCTTCTACAAGACCACCGGGAATTCGAGGAAGAATTCAAAGAAAAAGAAGTACAGCGAGGTTTTCGGTGACGCCCTCGTCGACATCGCACGACGCGATTCGAAGGTGATAGCAATAACAGCGGCGATGAAGGAGGGAACCGGGCTGGCGGCTTTCGCAGAGAAATACCCGGACAGGTTCTTCGATGTCGGGATCAGCGAGGAGCATGCGGTCACCTTCGCTGCGGGCCTTGCAAGATCAGGGATGAAGCCCTTTGTAGCAGTTTATTCGACGTTTATGCAGAGGGGATTCGATCAGCTCATTCATGATGTCGCTCTGCAGAAGCTTCCCGTTAGGTTCATTCTGGACAGGGCTGGTGTAGTGGGCGAGGACGGACCGACGCACCACGGCTCATTCGATATCAGTTACATGCGAATTATACCGAATATGGTGATAATGGCTCCTGCGGACGAGAATGAACTGGTGAGGATGCTGATGACAGCATACATGTATGATGGAGGTCCGATATCGATGAGGTTTCAGCGAGGAACGGTCGCAGGAGTGGGTCCGATAAAATCGAAGGATCCCATCGAGATCGGCAGGGCCGAGATCCTGAGAAAGGGCAAGGACGTAAATCTTCTGGCCATCGGTTCGATGGTGAGGAGTACGGATGCAGCAGCCGAGATGCTCGAGGCCTCCGGCGTGAAGGCCTCGGTTGTGAATGCGAGGTTCGTGAAACCGCTGGACGACGATGCGATAATTTCATGTGCAGCGAACGGGTCTCCGCTCATTACGGTTGAGGAAAACTCCGTTCAGGGAGGATTCGGAGACGCTGTAGGAGAATTTATATCGGAGAATGGCATAAATAACGGGCTTCTCCGTATCGGTATTCCTGATATGTTCATACCACATGGTGGAAGGGAAGAGCTCCTCGAAGAGATAGGACTTTCGCCGGACTATATAGCTAAGAAGGCCATGAAGCTGATTCAATCGGAATCGGCACCGGATCACGGAGGCTTTAGATGAAGATCGAAAAGATCGGTATTGTAGCGAACGTTAGAAAGAAAGAGATAAAGGAAGTACTTGCGAATATCATAGAAACGATACCGGTATCCGTGGCGGTTGTGGGATATACCGAGACGGCCGCCCTGATAAGCGGTTCGAGGGTGGTCGAGAGTGATACGCTGACCGATTGTGATGCGGTTCTCGCGCTGGGAGGGGACGGAACGCTTCTGGCGGCTGCAAGGATAGTGGAAAAAGACGAGATTCCACTGCTGGGTATAAAATTCAGGAGCCTGGGCTTTCTTACAGAGGACGATCCGGTGAGGGCGGTGGAGGATCTTTTCGAAGGCCGCTATATGATCCAGGAGAGGATGAGGCTCGAGGTGTCCCCGGAATGTGATAGTTCGGATATTTCGGGCTATAGCGCTTTGAACGATGCTGTTATACACGGAATCGGTGTATCGAGGGTCATACATCTCAAAACCATGGTGAACGGAATAATGGTGGGCGAGTATCTGTCCGATGGTGTGATCGTTTCAACTCCTACTGGATCAACCGCGTACTCACTTGCTGCAGGAGGTCCGATAGTCGATCCAACCAGTGTGGAGGCGTTTATCATCAATCCCCTATGTCCTCATTCCCTGTCGGTGAGACCGGTGGTTGTGAGCAGCGAAGAGACTTTCACCATTGAAACGGTTGATGGTAACGCTACGATGCTTACTATCGACGGGCAACAGGCCTGCGAGATAAAGGGAGGAGTTCCCCTGACCTTCAGACGCAGCAGCAAGGTAACCAAGCTCATAGTCTCGGAAAACTACAGTTTCTATGACCTAGTCAGAAGGAAATTGAACTGGGGTGGTGTGTTGAAGAAGGGTTGATGGATGACCGGGGGTTTGTATGCTAAGAGAGTTGAGAATCAGGAACCTGGCGGTGGTTGAGGATGCGGTGATAGAGTTTTCTTCGGGTCTGAACGTGCTGACGGGTTCCACGGGCGCGGGTAAGTCGATAATACTAACGGCCGTGGAACTGATATCGGGAGGAAGAGCCAAAAAATCTCTGATAAGAAGCGGGGCGGGAAGCCTCGTTATCGAGGGTCTATTCTCCCTGCCGGTGGAATGCGATGTGAGAACGGCACTCGGTATGAACGAGGACGATTCCGATCTAAGTATAAAAAGGGAAGTTGCGGAGGATGGGAAGAGCCGGATATGGATCAACGGTGTCGTCTCTACGAATTCGACGGCTCGTGAGACCACCGGATCACTCATAGAGCTTCACGGCCAGCACCGCCAGCAGGAGCTTCTGGATCCATCGACACACATACACTATCTGGACGACATGGGCAAATACTTGAATCTGCTGGAAGAATGCCGGGCGAGGATAGGCTTGTACTCGGAGGCGATCAGTCGGTTGGAAACCCTTCGAATCGAGGAGGAGGAAAACAGGAAAAAAGAGGATTTTTTACGCTTCCAGCTGAAGGAGCTGCAGCTGCTCGACCTCGAGAAAGGCCTGGATAAGCATCTTGAACAGAGTATAAAACGGCGGGAGAATATCCACAGGTACGTTTCCGGTCTTCATGGAGCCATAGAGGATCTCAGTGAGGAGGATGGATCGGTCCTCGAACGTTTGAACAGGACAGAGACATTACTAAACTCGATAGCTTATCTGGACAGCTCGTGCGAGGAGATGGCGGAATCTATCTCGGAAGCCCGAATCACGTTACAGGAAGTAATCAGGAGCATCGAAGGGGCTATGGGAAAGATCGACGAGAGCAGTGATGACCTGGAATCCCTACAGAACAGGTTGGCCGCAGTTCAAAGAGCCTGCAGAAAATATGGATTGGACTGCGACGGTCTGATAGAGAGGGAGAGTGAATTGAGGGAGACGCTGAGGTCATTGGACGAAGGATCCGATGCATTGATCGAGGCGGAACGGGAATTCTCACGGATCGAGAGAGAGTTGATACCGGAGCTGGAGAAGCTCAGCAACAAGAGAATATCGAATGCCGCGGTTATAGATCGCAGGATAACGAGTGAACTGCATGCGTTGGGGATGGAGGGCGCGCTTTTCAAGACCTGTATAGAGAAAGGCGGGATTCGTGGTAAGGGCGGGGGGCTGGAGCTGAACGAGGATGGGTGGGACAGGGTGGAGTTTAGGATAAGGACGAATGTCGGTGAGAAGATACATCCGCTGACCGATGTGGCGTCGGGAGGAGAGCTTTCAAGGATAACACTTGTGCTGAAGAAAATGCTTGCCGAGGAGACCGGAATCGGCACCTTGATATTTGACGAGATAGACTCCGGACTGGGTGCGGATCTTGGAAACGTCGTCGCGGAAAAGATGGAGGCGCTTTCTGCAAGATACCAGATAATATGCATAACACATCTTCCCCAGGTAGTTGCAATGGCTTCACAGCACATAAAGGTAGAGAAGAGGATAAGTGAAGGAAGGACGATCACGTCGGCGTCCGTTCTTACAGGCGATAAGAGAATCGCTGAAATGATGAGGATGCTCGGAGGAGAGGGTAAGCTGCGAGAGGAGCTTGCAGTCGAGCTTCTGGAGAAGGGAAAAAGCGCCCGTAGCTCAGTTGGATAGAGCACCGGCCTCCGGAGCCGGGTGTCGGAGGTTCGAATCCTCTCGGGCGTGCCATTAGAGCTTCGCATCCCGGACTTCATTCCGGGATGCGAAGCGGACGGAATTGCGTCTGTTTGGAAGTCCTGCGCCTGAAACTTGAGCGGATTGATAATACGAAGATCGTGGGAGACTGACATAATGGGCTTTTTAAGAGTGGTAATCGGTATAATCATGATCTACATCCTTGCAAGGATGCTTGGAAGATGGATCTTCAAGGAAGAGAAAGCCGGAGGCGAGAAGCGCAGGGAGAAAAAGGATGGATATAGCAATCTTACCGATCAGGCAATCGAAGATGCCGATTTCGAGGAAATAGAAACGGAGGATAAATGATGGTCTTACGCCTGCGACAGCCCAGGCGGGGTAGATTCTCATCACATTTGAGGGAGTCCAGGAGGAGAAAGAGGGAGTATTACTATGCATCCATGCTGCTCCTTGTGGTGAAAATTGTGCTACTGATATCTCTATCCATCCTGTTCTCGGTATCGATCAGGCTGTTCAGGCATCAGTTCAAAGGCCTCCCGGCAACCATGAGGTATGCGATACCGGTCATTGTGGCCATATTCGCTGTAATCCTCATCTATTTTATTTATAAGAATATAAAGGAGTTAATGGATTCCGGCAGGAACAGTAGTGAAAAGTACTGAGCCGATCTCACCCGCCGTTGAGAAAGTCTGAGGATTGCTTGAAAAAAGACCCATGGAGCGGCGCTCCGTGGCATGCCTCTTGCGGAATATTCATTGAATAACTATAACTAAACTGGATTGTTATGCGGATAAACAACGACGAGAAGGATATCCTGTTCAGCACCTTCGCTGAGATAACGAGCCTGATCAGCGCGGGTAAGGACAACCGGGTCATATTCTACAAGATACTCGAGAATGCGCTCGACCTGCTTCCCTCGAGGAAGGTGTTTCTTATACTGTTGGAAAACCATAGGATAATGAAGTATACGGCAGAGATACAGGACAAAGGGAGGAAGGTTACTGCGGAGGATATGCCTGAATCGGCGGGAATAGTCAATTGGCTTCACAGGGAATATGAGACCAAGCGTAATCCTGAAAAGGTGTTCGCGCTCGACCTTTCCCTGCTGGCTGCCGAATGCATGGAGGAGGAAGACAAATGTGGCACGGTTATTTCCGCACCGTTGATGGCGAAAAACTCGCTTTTCGGGATAATCGTTGCGATAAATGACCCGGGGAGGAAGTGGTTCACGGATGAGGATATACACCTACTGACGATAATGGCGAACCAGGCCGCTATAGCTTTCGAAAACTACCTGCTCTACCGGAAACTCGAAAAGGAGTCGATTACGGACGAATTGACGGGTGTCTACAACTACCGATTCCTCATAAGGTCCCTGAAACTCGAGATGATGAGAGCCTCGAGGTTCGGCTATCAGTTCTCGTTCTTGATGATCGATGTGGATAATCTGAAGGAGTACAACGATCATCATGGGCATCTATCAGGGAGCAGGGCCTTGAAGGACATGGCGGCCATCCTCAAGAGCAGCTGCAGGAGCATCGACCTCGTTTCCAAGTACGGCGGGGACGAGTTCGCTCTGATACTGCCGCGTACCGAAGCAGACGGTGCAGTGAAAGTCGGTGATCGCATCCGTAAGGCCGTGCAGGAGTATGAGTTCGACGGTGTGAATCCCGGGCTCTTGACCTGTAGCATTGGCATTTCAGTCTACAGGGAAGATGCTCTGTCCGTGGAAGAATTGATTGACAAAGCCGACCACGCTCTGTATACAGCTAAATCCAAAGGGAAGAACAGCATAATGAGATACTCGGAGATGTCTTCCGTATCATAAGCCCTGATCGAAATCGATTTATTATCGAATAATAGGGAAACGGATGGCAAGAGAGGAGTTGCTTTGGGACTGGAAGAGAGAATCAGGAGCAAGGAACTTGTTGCGTCCGTGATCGGGCTCGGATATGTGGGCTTACCGCTGGCTGTAGAGCTTGCGAAGGCGGGCATCAAGACGGTAGGCATAGACATATCAAAGGAAAAAGTGGATCTGGTCAATTCCGGAAAAAGCTATATCGGTGATGTCAGCAGCCACGATCTGGGAAAGCTGGTAAAGAAATCGATTCTCCGGGCTACTGATGATTTCGGCGCAATGAGCGATGTGGACACAATCAATATCTGCGTTCCGACACCGCTGCGCAAGACCAAGGATCCGGATATCTCTTATATAGTGGCCGCGGTCAAGGATATTCAAAAAACACTGCACCCCGGACAGCTGATCATCCTGGAAAGCACCACTTACCCCGGGACGACGGAAGAGGTGATCCTACCGCTGCTCGAGAGAACAGGTTTGAAGATAGGCAGTGATTTCTATCTCGCCTTCTCTCCCGAGCGCGTGGATCCGGGAAACAAGGAGTACACGACCAAGAATATACCGAAGGTGGTCGGAGGGATCACGCCGGAGTGCACAAAGCTCGCTTCGATGCTTTATGAAGCGACGAAGATCAAGACCGTACCCGTGAGCTCTACAAATGTGGCGGAAAGCGTAAAGCTTCTGGAGAACACGTTCAGAAGCGTGAATATCGGCCTAGTCAACGAGATCTCCTTGATGTGCCACAAGATGGGCATCAATGTATGGGAGGTTATAGACGCAGCCGCGTCCAAGCCATTCGGATTCATGCCGTTTTATCCGGGTCCGGGACTTGGTGGACATTGCATACCGATAGACCCGTTTTACCTGTCATGGAAAGCGAGGATGAGCGGCTTCGAAGCGAGATTTATAGAGCTTTCCGGCATGATAAACAGCGAAATGCCCTTTCATGTCGTGAACAGGGTGAGCGAGGCGCTGAACGAGAAAAAAAAGTGCATAAACGGCTCGAATATCCTCATAATGGGTGTATCCTATAAGGAGGGTATATCGGATACACGGGAATCACCGGCTTACGACATAATAAAGTTGTTATTGCAGAGGGGTGCAGAGGTAGCCTATTACGATACACACATCAGCAAGCTCGAGGATATAGAGGACATTCCCGGTTTCGAGTTCTCGCCGGAAAACATAAGTAAGATAGACTGTGCTATCGTAGTAACGGGTCACAAGGATGTCGACTACGATACTCTAGTGAAGAACTGCCCTTTGATCTTCGACTCCAGGAACGTTCTTCGGGGATTTGAAGGGAAGAATATCATTCGACTTTGAGATTATGCCACCGAGGGGGATTTGATGTCGAGATACGTTGTTACAGGTGGAGCGGGATTCATCGGTTCTAATATCGTGGACGAGCTCGTGGACCGCGGCGACGAGGTGGTTGTCCTGGACAACCTCCTGACCGGTCGGATGGATAATATAGAGCACAATCTATCAGAGATAGAATTCATAAAAGGTGATATCAGGGATGCAGCTGCAGTGGAGAGGGCATTGAATGGAGCGGATTACGTCATTCACCAGGCGGCTCTTCCTTCAGTGCCTCGCAGCATTGAGGAGCCGGACCTTGTCAACGATATAAATGTCAACGGCACGCTCGTGCTTCTGGAAGAATCCAGAAGGGCGGGGGTAAAGCGGTTTGTCTATGCCGCCTCTTCGTCCGCATATGGTGATTCAGAGGAATTGACCAAGAAGGAAACGCATATCCCGCGTCCCCTCTCGCCGTATGCAGTGAGCAAGCTGGTCGGTGAGTACTATGCGTCGGTCTACACGAAAGTTTACGGTTTGCCGACAATCAGCCTGCGGTATTTCAATGTATTCGGCCCGAGGCAGGATCCCGAGTCACAATACGCGGCCGTTATTCCAATATTTATATCGCATTTGCTGAGGAACGAAAGACCGTCCATTTTCGGTGACGGAGAGCAGAGCAGGGATTTCACTTATGTCAAGAACGTGGTCAAGGCCAACATCCTGGCTGCTGACTGCGATGGGGCGGATGGTAGGGTGATGAATACGGCATGTGGAATGAGCTGTACATTGAACGAGCTATACGAGAGGCTCAAGAAGCTCTGCGTATCCGATATCGAACCTATATATGCGGATCCAAGACCGGGAGATGTCAAACACTCATTGGCCGATATCTCTCTTGCAAAGGAGTTGATCGGGTACGAATCGGAAGTTTCATTCGACGAGGGGCTGGAATTTACGGTCGATTGGTATCGCCGTGTGGGGGCTTGAATCGGCGGGCAATTTTTGCTTTACATGCAATATCAAATAGATGATAAATTTAAAAGATCGAAGGAAGTGACATGAAAAGTAAAATCCACGCTCACGTTCTGTTCCTGTTCCTGGTTTCTCTCACGACTGTATTGTTACCGGTATCCGAGCTCTCGGGACAGGAGGTCGTCCTGAGAAGTGGTGAAAGATTGGATCTTTCGGTTCCGCAAAGACAGGATTTGCGCCTGAAGCTTGATATCGACGAAAACGGCAATATCCATATACCGATTATCGGTGCTGTAGATGTGGAAGGATTGACCGTCGTCGAGGCGGAGGCGGTTCTGCTTCGCAGGCTTCGGGAGATATATCCCAGCATCAGGAGTTTGACCCTCACCCTGATAGGTGAAGAGGATAGGCGTTACATATACGTTCATGGCGAAGTGGTTAATCCTGATAAATACGAGTTCGAGGGGAATCCGAACGTATGGGAGGCGATAAGGGAAGCCGGAGGGGCCACGGGCGAAGCCTATTTGGGAGCGGTAAGGGTGATTCATTCAGGAGAAGACGAAAGAAAGACAACAATCGTGAATCTACAGGACGCCCTGGATACTGGAGATCTGAGTTCGCTCCCGGAGCTCAAACCGGGTGACACTGTGATCGTTCCGGCGGCTTCGGCTAGATATCAGGGATCTGGTGCGATCAATGTGATAGGCGCCGTAGTCAATCCTGCCCCTTATATGCTCTCGGAGGGCAGGACACTCGTGGACGCGATACTGGCGGCTGGGGGACCGGATGACAATGCAAACCTTGAGAAGGTTTTTATCATCAGGCGACACCCCGACGGAACTGTTTCCACGACGCAGATCAACTTCAAGCTGTACCTAGAAAACGGAGATTTACGCAACAATCCGGAAGTTTACCCAGGAGACACTATTAACATAGACAAACGGGGCGGATTCATAAGGCTTCTGACCGATCCGTACTTTCTTTTGGGAATAATCACCGCCACAAGCACGGCTGTCCTTGCGATAGTACTGAGGTAGAGGGGAATGGGAGTGGAAAACGTCAAGAAATTCGTCCCGGATGAAGATGATCAAGCGGTAAATATTCAGGCCTACTTGAAGATCTTCTGGAGAAAAAAGTACTATCTTATCGTGCCCCTGATCCTTTCCCTGGGCATATCGATAATAGGCGTAAAGCGCCTGACTCCGATATACGAATCGTATACATTGGTATCCGTTGAGGACAGAAATATCCTTTCGCGCACGATGGGTCAATACGTGACATCTATAGAAGATCAAAGCCGAATGAGAAACCAGAGGTTTCATGCGATGCTCGAGACCAGGCTGAGAAGTCGCACGTTTCTTGAATCGATTGTTACGGATCTCGGGCTTCATAGGGCGTACAACATCCGTCAGGAAAGTGCCTCTTCGGAGGTGGATGCAGATGACGTCTCCGAGGAAGAGATGGTCGTAAGGTACCTTGCCGCTTTACTTGGTTCGAAGATCACGATCCAGAATCCGAACTTCGGTTTCTTCAGGGTAGGGGTTTACGATACGGATCCTACGACCGCCTATGTTCTGGCAAGAAAGGTCAGTGCGAAATTACAGGAGGTCATAAACCTCGACCAACTGCAGGGTATCAGGCAGGCGGGCGCTTTCAGTGATGAGCAGCTGGCAATCTACAAGGAAAAATTAGAGTCATCAGAGAAGGAGCTTGCACGTGTAAGGCGGGAGATGATGCAGGCGGAGACCGTCAGCAATCCGGTCAACGCGGATAACATGCATATAGCCGATGCAAGAAAGAGATCGATGAGGGCCGCGATAGGGCGAAGCGATATTACTCTGAACGACGTAAGAACGAACCTGGCGGAAATATTCGATCAGGTTCCTTCGTCGGACAAGATTTCCGAGGACGAGAGGATCAAGAGTCTGGAGGAGCAGCTTGTAGCTTACGGTGAGGAGAGACTTATTGTCGAATTGGGAACATCTGACGAGTTATCCGCCGAGAACGGGACGTTCGTCGCTTTACAGCAGGAGCTTCAAGACAGGATAGCAGCGGTTGTAGAGGAAGAATACAGAGAATTTTCTCCTGCTCTATATCCGTTGATCACGGAGTACTTCTACCAGCGTTATATGATAGACTACTACAGATCGAGGGAACGAAGGCTCCAGGGTTACATAGATCAGTTCAGGCAGAATATTGAGAGAAGGCCCATGCTTGAGAGGGAGTTGTCGAGGCTCAGACTGGAGGTGGAGAGTAACAGGACCATATATCAGACATTCCTTCAATCAAAGACATCCGCACAGATCACAGAAGCGGTTCAGAACACGAATCTGGGACTCAGGGTCAGCATAGTGGAGACTGCCGAGAAGCCGTTCAGGCCTGTAAAACCGGACAAGCTTCTGATTATAGTTGCGACGGTGCTTTTCGGTGCGGCTTGTGGCCTCGGAACGATATTGATAACCGAGTACGTAGACGATTCGTTCAGATCGGTTGATGAGGTTCAAAAGATAATGAAGCTGCCCGTTCTGGGAACAGTGCCGAAAACAGTCTCGAGTTTCGCATGGGAGAGGAAAAAAAGGGGAAAGATGGTATTGCTGTGGATCGTAGGGCTGTTCGTACTAACGGCGATCCTGAGCGGATCCCTGTATTTCTACGCACGTAGCCTGAAGATGACCAGTATAGGAATAGAACTGGAAGACAAGATCGGGGAGTGAGAGGTGCACGGAAAGACCGAAGCGAATATTTACGATACCTTTGACCAGGAGAGCCCGATAGCGACCGAGATGAGGAGGCTGTATTCTAATATCCGCCACACCCAGGGAAAAGGGGAGAAGAGAAGTTTTCTGGTTACTAGCGCAAACAGGGGGGAGGGCAAGAGCACCGTCGCCTCGCATCTGGCCTTAACGGTGGCGAGGTTCAGGAATAAAAAATCCCTGATAGTAGATGCCGATCTCCGTCGACCCAGACTGCACCAGATATTCAATGTTCCGAAGAATCCGGGGCTTCTCGAATGCCTGGAAGGAAAGGCTGATCCGCTGGAAGTGATCAAGGATACACCTATAGACAACTTGAAGGTTATACCAAGCGGAAGAAAGGTATCCTCTCCCGCGCATCTTTTCGAGGGAGAGATGCTTTCCGAGATATTCGATAAGATTAAATTCTATCACGATATTGTTATCGTCGACAGTGCGCCGATCATTCCGGTAAGCGATCCTATGTTGATATCGAGTGAGCTGGATGGAGTGATCATGGTGCTTCTGGCCGGGATGACACCAAGGAACGTCGCATTGCGGGCAAAGAACATCCTGCTGGATGCGGACGCCGAGATCCTCGGTGTCGTCGTCAACAACCTGTCGGAGGTATTGCCGTACTACTACGATTACAGATACTACGGATACAGCAGCGAAGGCGGTAATGAGTAGGGTTTGACAACACTAACCTGAAAAGTAGTAGAACATGAGATTATTCAAAAGCAGGGGAATACGAGGGCTCAAGAGGGCGATGAAGCCAGCGCACGCTGTTTGTGCCGTAACGATAGCTCTCTTCTTTCAGAGTTCGGCCGAAGCCGGTCGATCGGACTCGTTGTGTGTTCATTTCAGCGGATCACCCCCCGGGATCTTCTTGAGGATGGATAGAGATTTATCCATGAGCGGCAAGCTTCCTTTTACCACATGCAGGATTCAACCCGGTGCAGGGTATAGAATGATAGCCGATGGCGAAGGTCTGGAGAGAAGGATAGGAATGTTCTCCATCGACGGTAAAGGAAAACCAAGGATGGGCGGAATAAGAATGGGAGCGGCTATGCGCAACGCCGTCCTACCGGGCTGGGGTACGATGGCATACGCGAGCGCATCGGCCGGCATCTCGGATGGCCTTTCCATATTGGCGTCCCTGATCGTCCTTGGTGTGGAAGACAACAAATTTCGAGATATGAGGGATGATTATGATGCAATGATGTATTCCCTCGAAAAAGCGAGAACCTTCGATGAGAGAAGAAGAATCCAGGAAGCGGTTCATATCGCATCCATGGAAACTAACACTCAGAATGACCACAGAAAAAGGCTTGCACTCTTCTCGGCCGTTCTTTACGGGCTGCAAATCGTAGATCCATGGTTATCAGGATCACCGCCGCGCATGAAACCTGATCAGAGTGGTAGGGATGTGGAGATAAGCACGGGTGGTATATCGAAAGCCAAGGCATTCGTATATTCGATGATTCATCCGGGCAGGGGGCAATTCTATCAGGGCAAGAATATACGAGGCTTCCTGCTTTCCTCGCTGACAACAGCAGCCGGACTCGTGGCGCTGGAGTGCCAGAACCGCTTCGATGAAGATGTCACCAAGTACGATTACACGTTGGAGAAATTCGGGTCGGCTTCCACAATCGTGGAGAAGGAAGAATGGGCGGCCGAGGCTTCGAGAACCTGGGACGAGGTGGAGGACGGGAGAGTGAAGAAGAATGCAGCGTACATTGTGACGGCGGCTCTCTGGGGCTACAGCTTGCTAGATACAATCATTGATGATGGAGGGATTCCGAGCGGAAAAGGTTATTCGATGGAAATGGACTCAAGGGGCGTTGCCCTTGTGCTGAAGTTCTGATATTTGGAGGTGCTCCCTATGAGGAGGCTCGCAGGATTAGTTACGCTTTTTATCACGCTCGTTCTCGCAGGTGGGTGTCTCGACAATGTCGAGGAAGTTCCGCTGGGGATAGATGTTGACGAGCTGGCGGCTCCTTCGGGATTCGAATTGATGATTGGGAACGGGAAAGTGACGTTGTCCTGGAATCCCGTACAGGATGCCAGCAAGTACAGGGTATACCGGACCGGGGATGTATCTGCTGATCCGAGGCGGATATCGGAGACTGATGATACATCGTACACCGATACCGATGTGATAAACGGTCGTTTCTACTACTACTCGGTATCAGCTGTCGGTGCTTCGAACCTCGAGGGATCGCGCTCCGAAACCATAGCGGCATTGCCGACCGCATACTCCGTGATCATAAACGGCGGGTTGGAGTACACCGGATCGCGAACAGTGATTCTGACGCTTACGGCACCGGAGACCACGGATCTGATGATGATATCGAATGACAGCCTGCTCACGGGAGGGCAGTGGGAGGTATTCTCCAGCACGAGGGACTGGAGTATCGATGATGGAGACGGTGAGAAGTTCGTATACGCGGTGTTCCATGATATAGGCGGCGCGTATTCTGATACGGTGAGAGGCCGTATCAATCTTGATACGTACGCGATGATCGAGAGCATTTCATTCGCTCCCGTTCCGCCTTATTCACCCGGAGCAACCGTACATTTCACAATGAGAGTGGACGGGGACGAGCGGTCCGGTCAGGCATGGATAGAGCTGGAGGGCCTGTACGAGGATATCATTCTCTATGATGACGGCCGTGGTGGTGATCCGGTCGAGGATGACGGAATATACGAAACAGACTTCAAGCTGCCCGAACTGGCAAGAGGCTTGAATCTCAAGGTAGAGGGGATGTTCGTTGACAGGGTCGGAAACGAAGCACCATACTTCGAAGCACTGGATGAGATATCGTTCACCGATCCACCTGAAGCCGTGCATCTGCTCGGTGTCATAGATTCGACCGTGAGCAGCATAACGGTACAGTGGGTGGCATCTGAAAACGATCATTTCGCATATTACAGCCTGTACAGAAACGACTCGCCGGATGGTATGGAAGACATTCCATCAGACAGCCTGCCTCATTCCAGATACCTTGTACAGTCGTTGAGCAGTATCGGCCAAACGACATATCCGGACGGCTCCTTGACGGAGGGATCGACATATTATTACCGCATCTATGTTGTTAACGACCTGGACGAATGTGCCGGGAGCAACATGCTGATTGCGAGTACGTACGATGCAATACCGGAACCTGTAGTGCTGGATGAACTCTCCGCCGTTGGAAACGACAGGGTCACCCTGACCTGGAGCGAGAACCAGAACACGGACTTCGAGGAATACAGGATCTACAGATCGACTGAACCGGGAGTTACCGAAGGCTCATATCTGGTAGATACGGTGGATAACCGCGAGATAACGTTCTACGATGATTCGGGTCTCGATCTTGGAAGCAATACGTACTACTACAGGGTTTTTGTCATCGACAAATCAGGAAAGATAGCGAGGAGCAATGAGGTTTCCAGCGGCTCCTGATCGCAGGCTAGGACATGGGAAAAACACCCAACCGGATCATAAGCTATGGGCAATATTACCCAATATCATTGATTTATAGCGGCTTACGTGCCTTTCTTATAACTATTAACATTATTAAAATATACTGTAACTAATTAATATACTATTAGTTATGCCGTTTCTTTAATGTATTGAGTCATGTGTACGAATGCCTCGATTATAAAGGTACGCTTCTTGCGGTATGTGCTCTTCAGAAGGTGGTTTACTATGGGAAAAAGGGTAGAAGTGTAATCTGCTGATCCACCGGAGGTTTTGATTGTATTACCGTTATGGTTCAAACACAGCAACTGCTAGAAACCGGGAGATCTCATACAAACGGTGTGACGATGAATACAAGATGGACAATATATCCGATCTGGGCAGGGTCGTTAACTTTTTGAATCCTGCTTACATTGCTAGGATTATAAGCATGAAGCGGATTATAGATGTTGCTGTATCGATCGTCGCATTGATATTTCTCTCGCCTGTTCTGATTGTTGCCGCCATTGCAATAAAACTGGAGTCCAGGGGGCCCGTATTCTTCCTGCAGGAGAGGATAGGACTGAATCGTAGAAACGGGGATAGAAGGGGGAGGAACGGCGGGCACGGAAACGAGCGAAGGATAGGAACCGACAGAAGGAAGAATATCAGTTCGGGTAAACCTTTCATGATATACAAACTCCGTACGATGCGTGAGGATGCAGAAAGATACGGGCCGACACTTGCATCGGAGAACGATCCAAGAATCACGAGGGTCGGTTATCTGATGAGAAAAACCAGGATCGACGAGATTCCCCAGTTTCTCAATGTCATCAAGGGAGATATGAGTATCGTTGGTCCTCGCCCCGAAAGGCCATTCTTCATCAATAAGGTCAAGCAGGATATTCCTGAATTCACTATGCGGTTGAAGGTCAAACCCGGAATTACAGGCCTGGCCCAGGTAGAGGATGGATATACGCAATCGATAGATAGAATGAAGGACAAACTGGTTTTCGACCTGAAGTATATCTCGGAGCTCTCCCTTCTACAGGAAGTCATGATCCTGTTCAAAACCTTCTATGTAGTCTTTTCGGGTAAGGGAGCCTGTTAGAAGGCCTCAGGGTCACACCGGGGGATCAAGAGAGAATTCATCAACCGTCAAATGTTATTGTGATTCTCCTGCATGACCGCAGTCTCCGCCTTCGTGGGGCCGCTCTTTGGGAATCCGGATTATCTTGACCTTCGCCCATTATCCAACTACACTAATCTACCGGTGATCACATGAGGAAAATTCATGGCCTATCGGCTCGAGGAGACGATGCAGGAAACCGGGCACTGGGGCGCCGTCCGGGTGGTCCCCCACGATGCGTCGGAGAGCGACGTCATGGTTTCGGCCAGAATTCTCGAGTCGTCGGGCAGGGATGTGAATCTCCATGTCTGGGCGATCGACGCGACCGGTCGGCCGTGGTTCGAGAACAGATACAAAGCACGGGCCGACCCGGCATCC
>CAYRCK010000007.1:5816-96448 GCA_964422745.1 uncultured bacterium | reverse complement strand
CGAGGAGCGAGGCCGCACGGTGTCTGGAGTGTAAGCTGTGCGAGGAGGCCTGTCCCGCTCATCTGAAGATATCCGATTACATAAAGGCGATCTATGATGACGAGCCCGAAGAGTCCCTGCGGAGGATATTCGAGGACAATCCCATCCCTGCCATTTGCGGGCGTGTCTGCATGAAGCACTGCGAGGATGCCTGCTCGCTGAGATTGCGGGGTGAGCCACTGGCAATAAGATGGCTCAAGCGGTATGTGGCGGATACGATCAAGGATTACAAATCGGCTCTGGAGCGTAAGCCCGCCGGGGTTTCGGGCAAGAAGGTGGCCGTGATAGGAGCCGGGCCTGGGGGGCTGGCGGCGGCTTACTTCCTGACACTGAAGGGCCACGGGGTCGTTGTGTTCGACGAGCTGCCGGGCGGGGGCGGCATGATGAGGATCGGTCCGCCACTTTACCGGCTTCCCGTGGAGAGCATCGACAAGGACGTGAACTATATCGCTTCTCTGGGGGCGGAATTCAGGTTCGGCACAAGGGTCGGCAGGGACATCTCGTTCGAGGATCTTCTGGAGGAGTTCGATGCGGTTTACCTCGGGACCGGGACAACGGTCAGCCGCTCGACTAGGGTGAAGAATGCGGAAAAGTGCTTGTTGGCCCTCGATTTCCTGAAGGAAAACAAGATCGGGGAACGGTGCGAGGTCGGCAGGGAAGTGATTGTGATAGGCGGGGGGAATGTGGCGATGGACGTGGCAAGGGAGGCCTTGAGACTCCAGCTCATGCAGGACCCGGACGGTAGGGCGGTCACAAAGACCGTATCGTTGGAGGACTGGGATGAGCTGCCCGCCTCGGAGGAGGAAGTGGAAGAGGCGAAAGCCGAAGGCGTCCTTTTCAATCCAGCCTGGGGGCCCAAGGAAGTCGTTCTTGATGAGAATGGACATGTCAAGGGCCTGCTCTGTATGAAGGTCAGATCCGTGTTCGATGAGCAGGGACGGTTCGCTCCGACATTCTACGAGGATGAGGAGAAGTTGCTGGAAGGGGACATGATCATAGAGGCTATCGGCCAGGCGCCCGACTTTTCATTCATACCGAAAAGCCTTTTCGACAAATTGAAATTCACCGAGACGAGGAAAGTCCAGGTCGATGAACGCGGCATGACATCGATCCCCGGTGTCTTCGCCGGCGGTGATATTGTCAATATGAATCTGGATGCCGTCACTGCTATAGCGGATGCCAAGTCTGCTTCGGAAGGCATAGACAGATATATCTCGTGATCACCATTTCTAGTTGTGGATCTGAGTCAAATTCCTCGAGATAATCCCTCCATGTGTAATATTCCCATAATCCCCTGTTGCAAATAAAGTTATGCTGTGATACAATGGTTGAAATCAAGATTCCCAGGGCATTCTCTATCCACATTCCACAAGGGGTGATCGTCATGCGATCCGCTTCTGGTTTTTGCATTTTGGTTCTATTGCTTTCGATATTTATAAATCCCTGTAGCCTTCAGGCAGCATGGCCGCCCGCGGGTCTTTTGGTCTGCGGTGAAACGGGTGCCCAGGAGGCCGTGAGGATAGTCACGGACGGTGCCGGCGGGGCGGTCGTCGCCTGGCAGGATTTACGGAATCCCAATCGAAAGATCTATGCCCAGAGAGTCGACGGTTCAGGTGTTCCCTACTGGACGGACGGCGGGATCCAGGTCAGCGGCAGCGGCGACCACAGGCTGCTCGAGATGGTGACGGACGGAGAGAACGGGGCGATCCTCATGTGGCTCGATTCGGGAATTGATGTTTATGCTCAGAGGATAAGCGGATCAGGAGCGATCCAGTGGACTTCCGGCGGAGTACATGTTGTAGGGGGGGGATTGGGCCAACTTGTGGCTGTGGAAGACGGGGCCGGTGGTGTAATCATGGTCTACGTGTATGCATCATCCGGTAATCATATATACGCCCAGAAACTTAACAGCTCGGGGGCGCTGATGTGGGATGACCCGCCGGGCCATGTGGCTGTTTCCACGGCATCATCCGAGGAATACGATCCGATGATCGCGGCCGACGGTTCGGGCGGTGTGGTGATTGCGTTTCTGAGCGGCAGGGAACTTTTTAGCGAACCCGAAATCTACGCCCAGAGGGTTTTTTCATCCGGTTCGGTATGGACGGCGAACGGCGTGGCGGTTGCTACGGGTGACGTCAGCCGCGGTGAGCAAGTGATCGCGTGTGACGGGATGGGAAACTCGATAATCGCTTGGAGAGAAGGACCCGGAGATCCATGGATCCTGGCCCGCAGGATCGATGCATCAGGAACACTCCAGTGGTATTCGGCTGCGATCATCTGCTCCGAGGACGATGTCCAGGAGGCTCCCGACATACTCGCCGACGGAAGCGGTGGGGCCTATATCGTTTGGGCGGATCACAGAGATTCGAGGGATGATATCTATGCCCAGAGGATCGATATCATGGGCAACATCCTCTGGACTACAGACGGTGTCCCTGTCTGCGTCGATAATGGTGACCAATCACATCCCAGACTGCTTCCCTGTGAAGCGGGATTCATCGCCGTATGGGAGGACAGACGGCACTATGAGTACATCTACGGGCAGAAGGTGGATATAGGCGGAGGATGCGTTTGGGCGACAGACGGTGTGGAGGTACTCGAGGGAATTATGGATTCGGGCGACTGGGATTTTGATGCGGACGGAGCGGGGGGCATCCTTGCTGCGACGGTCGACGACCGGGAGATGGCCGCACTTGATATCTACGCCCAGTCGATCAACTGCTTCGGTGACGTGGCTTCCCCCGAGCCCGGGATCTTAGCGGTAGAGGATGTGCCCGGCGATCAGGGCGGCTATCTGCGAATAACGATTGATCCGTCCGATCGCGACGATAACGGTCAGGAGCTCGAGCAGGTCGACCATTACGATTTATGGCAGAGGATCGACGAAACAGCCGCGTCTTTGCCGTTTAAATCCGCTTTAGCGATCCCGTCGGATCGCACGGTCTTAAGTAATATGTCCGCCTTCCACCTCGCGCAGATAGTAGAATCGGAAACCGGACGGTACATGTTAATGGCCCCTTCGGCAGTTCAGCCAAGGGGCACATGGGAATTCATCGGCAGCTTCGATGCAACGCAGAGCGGTGAATATACATACCGGGCTACGACCGTTGCCGATTCGTCGGATGCTGGAATTCCTTACTGTGTCTATGTCGTCTCGGCTCATACGGTAAATCCCGCCGTATGGTTCGTGAGCGAACCCGACAGCGGCTATTCGATCGACAACATTCCACCCGGAGCCCCCGAGGGGTTCTCGGTCGCATACAACACGGGAAGCGGAAACGAACTCGAGTGGGATGAATCCCCGGCCGAGGATTTCGACTACTTCAGGATCTACCGCGGTGAGAGTGACGATTTCATCCCCTCCGAGGAGAACCTCGTGCAAACGACAACCGGTACGGACTGGCTGGATGATATAGAAGATGGTTACCTTTACAGCTACAAGATCACCGCCGTCGATCACAACGGCAACGAGAGCGATGCCGCATCGCCTGAGTCTGTCACCGGGGATGATACACCGGCTGTCCCGCAGAGATTCGCGCTTTATCAGAACACCCCCAATCCGTTCAATCCGGCGACCATGATCATTTTTGACCTGCCTAGGGCGGCGCACGTGAAGCTCAGCGTGTTCAATGTAAAGGGTGAGCTGGTCTCGACCCCGGTAGACCGTCGTATGTCGGAGGGGCGCAAAGAGGTAACCTGGCTGGCTGAGGACAGCGGCGGTAGGCCGCTTTCCAGCGGGATCTACCTCTACAGGCTCGTCGCGGGGGATTTCGTCAAGACACGCAAGATGGTGCTTCTGAGGTGATATTGCGAGCGTGGATAATCATAAGTGATCGTACTTTGGGTGGTTTATGCCATTAAAACAGATGCTTAGAGCAGCGTCCGGGTAGGGATTCGAGCGGTCGACCTGATTCTCAGTCAATGCTCCCTCTGAAATCCTCCTTGCGCAATCCGTACCGCCTCATCTTTTCGAACATTCCCCGTGGATGGATCCCTGCCTTTTTCGCCGCTTCGCCAACCCGGCCTCCTGTAGCCGCCAGAACCTTGGAGAGATAAGCATGCTCCACGGTATCGATGACGTAGCGCTTAAGCTCCGGGAGGGGCCGGTCCAGCCATTCTGCCCCGACGGTCTCGATGAACCGTTCGACCGGTAGTGTTGAATTTTGCTTTGCCGCTATGATCTGCGGCAGGTCTTCGGGGATGACCCTGTTACCGTGACAGAGGATCACGGCCCTCTCTAGGACGTTGATGAGCTCCCTGACATTTCCTGGCCAGCTGTATTCTATCAGCGCCCCGAGAGCTTCGCCGGAAATACCTTCTATATCCTTGTTCATCCTGGCGCTCAGCAGGTCCACGTAATGCTTTGCCAGTGTGGGGATATCCTCTCTGCGGTTGCGCAGAGGCGGCACCGTTAGGGTGATCACGCTTAGACGATAGTAGAGATCCTTTCGGAATTGTCCGGCATCGATCTCGCTTTCGATGTCCCGGTTCGTGGCGGCGATGACCCTGGTGTCGATCCACATCGATTTCTCGCTGCCGACCGGTCGTACCTCGAAATCCTGCAGGACCCTCAGCATCTTAGCCTGCAGATGCTGAGGCAGGTCACCGATCTCATCAAGAAATATTGTCCCGCCATGGGCCAGTTCGAAGGCTCCCCTCCTCGAGCGGACCGCTCCCGTGAATGCGCCTTCCTCGTGTCCGAAAAGCTCGCTCTCCAGAAGCTGCTCCGGGAGGGCGGTGCAGTTGACTGGGATGAATGAACCAGCCGAGCGAGCTCCCTCGGAGTGAATAAGCTTTGCAAGATGCTCCTTGCCCACTCCCGTCTCGCCGAGGATCAGAACCGGTGCATTGCTGGGAATGATCTTCTTTACGAGGTCCATGAACAGAATCATCTGGGGGGATTTGGAAACAAAGTCCTCGATCTTGGGGTAGATGGTCGGCCATTTGCCGGGTATGGGTCTTTCGGCCAGCTGCCTCCTCGATTCTATGGTTGTATCTATCGCCTCGAGAAGAGCCTTGGTCGGGAGCCCCGAGTACAGCACTACATCTGCACCCTGCGCGACCAGGCTGGCGGTCTCCTCCTGTGACCTGCTGTCGTGTAGAATGATGGTTGTGGGATTCTCGGGGAGGTCGTTCAATAGGGCTATCGATGATTCGACCGGATTCGGCATCAACGACGTGCTGATTATTATTATATCACCGTTTGAACGAACGGTTTTCTGAAACGGGTTCTTGAGGTGCCAGAAGCTATCAGCTATCACATCCTGCTGCGACAGGTACTTCCTGATCTTCTTGTCCAGCTCCTCGCTTTTAACTGCGATAACCACTCTCAGTAACATTGCACTCTCCTATTTGATTTTGATAATCAAAAATAGGTATTAATATACCGTTTCCCTTATCCGGCAAATGCCCAGTCCCGATATCAAATTGTAACTATATGACTGATATATGAATATCTTTCTGATCATTATCGTACTGTATGACTGCGGAATCAAGTAAAATTGTAATAAATTACATAAAATATACAGAATTAAGTAGTAATATACCGATTATTTACCGATACCATCTACCATCATTTTTATAACTTGTTGTTATTATATAACATATGAGATATCAAAAAAAGTTTGATAATGGCCTACATTATGCCAATAGGAGCAAATGACAAGGAAAGCTGGTTGATTAATCCTGAAAAAAGAGCAATGGGGATCTTAAAGTAGGAAAGGAAAGAGTAGAACAGGTCATGGATGGCTCACCTAGAAACTCGAAAAGCCCGGGGTTAGAGGAGGGAAGTGAATGGATAGAGGACGAGACTGTGGATAGAGGGGTGATACCATTCCGGAAAAAGAGGAAGAAGGAGAGGGAAGACTATCTGGAGAATGTACACAAGAAGAGAAGGGAAAAGAAAAGGAGTAGAGATAGACATGATAAAAATCGCGACGAGCGGGAAGATTGACGTAGTGCAAGATTCATATCGAAGGTTCATATCGAGGGATGAGGATTCATTCGATGGAAAGTACCCGACATCGAGAAAGGTTTGTGCTGATTCGATGAAAGATGAAAAGAGCCATTTTGAGTCCGATGAAGAGTCTATGGCGGATTTCTGGGGAATAGCGGCTAGCATAGATATCTACGGCTGTGATCCGGATGCGATAAGGGACGGGGATCTGATCAAGCGGTTTACCGCCGAGCTGTGCGATCTGATAGAGATGAAGCGCTTCGGGGAGACACAGGTCGTGCATTTCGGGGAGGAGGAGCGTGTAGCCGGATACTCGATGGTGCAGCTCATCGAGACCTCGCTGATATCGGCGCATTTCGCGAACCAATCAAATGCTGTCTACCTCGATGTATTCAGCTGCAAACCATACGATCCTGAGACGGTCCGCAATTTCGCGAGAAAGTATTTCGGAGGGCAGCACACGATAATGAACGTCAACTACAGGCGATAGGCCATGGTCATACGAACGTGCAGCGACCTCGAGGAGGCCGGCAGGATATGGAACAGCCTATGGCCGCCCGATGACATTTTCGACTGCTGGGATGTCCGGGAATGCTTCCAGAGGAGCTACGAGCGCCCCCTTCATTTCATTGTAGCCGAGTCCGCCGGAAGAGTTGTGGGCTTCATGGGGCTCAGCCGGATAGACGAACACGACTATTATGGGCAGTTCCCCGGAGAGACTTGGCAGGGCAGCACATGGTTCGAGCAGAACAGGATCCCGGCCGATTCCAGTTCGATCGGGAGAATGCTGTGGGATGCCGCTCCAGAGGGAACGAGGCTTAGGTACCTGGTTGCAGATTCCGCCGATTATCTTGCGGGAAGCTCGGTCGATGAGACTGGATATCTTTTCCATCCACCGCAATTCGGATACGACTTCGGAATGTACTGGAAAACGTTCTCCGGCAAATCGAGGAAGAGGCTCGGACGGGAGATCGATTCACTAGGGGAACTTGATTATTCGCAAAACGGAGGTGAGCCAGGAGACATAGAGTGGATGTTCGAAACGAACAGGGCGAATTTCGGGGATAAATCCTACTTCGAGGATCCACGTTTCCTGGAGGGTTTCGAAAGCATGCTTTCCCTTCTGGCGGAAAGGGGGATGCTGACTGTGACCACCGTGCAGGCGCGTGGGAGGCGAGCTGCCGTTGATGTCGGTGTAGTCTTCGGGAAGCGCTGTACGATTCTGGCCGGAGCCACCGACAACGAGTTTCCCGGAATAGCGAAGGCTATGAACCTTTTTCATATAAGAAGGGGATGCGAGATGCGCTTCGAGCAGATCGACTTCCTATGCGGTGATTTCGGATGGAAGGAGAGGTTTCATCTCAAGCCGCGGCCACTGTACATATCGATAAGGGACGAACTCCGTGAATCGATCAACGCATCCAGCGAAAGGAAGGCCGGAAGTGTCCTCTGCTCCTGATCCGGTGCTCGTCATAGGAACTACGGCCGATTATATCAAGCATATCAGTGAAGGCGAGCCCGAGCGGGCCGTATTTCTCACCGACAGGACAGTATATTTTGGAAAGGAATCCCCCCCGGGGGGAAAAGTGGGGCTTAATATCACGGCGCCGCTTCATGATGCCGACAGGTCTTTCCACAGGCTCCAAAGCAGCATCGGCAGATGGGGGATAAATCCAGCAGGTGTGGCATGCTTCGACTGCGAGTCGCTGATCCTCGCCTCAGACGTCGCGCATAGGCTAAATCTGCCTTTTCCTTCCAGGCGGGCAGTTATGAACTGTCGTGACAAGCTGGTCTCGAGAAGACTATGGCGGGAGAGGGAAGTCCTGTGCCCGAAAGCGGTGCCGGTCTTCGGCGAAGAGGATATAAGGGCGTCATCCGGATTCATGCAGTACCCTGTTGTGGTTAAGCCGACGGCCTTGAGCGGCAGCGAGCTTACATTCATCTGCGAAAATCCCGATGAAGCGGTGAGGAATATGCATTTGGTAAGAGACTCCCTGCTGCAAAGAGCGGGGGACAGGACGATCAACCGGGACGGGATGGTGGACGGCCGCGCAATGCTGTGCGAGGAGTATATCGCAGGTGAGGAGTACAGCTGCGATTTCATAAGCGACGGTGGAAGGGTCAAGATCGCAAGGACGGCCAGGAAACATCTTAGAGTGATGGGACCTGCAGGAACCGTCTGGGCATACGAGGTGCCCGGTATGCGGCGGGGAGAGGTGGATAGGCTGGATCTGTCCGCAATCATAGCCGACGCCGCAGGGGCGCTCGGCCTCAAGCGCTGCATGGGAATGGCGGATTTTATCATTCGTGACGGGAAAACGTATTTCCTGGAGGTAACACCCAGGCCGGGGGGTGATTGCCTGCCTCAAGTCATAAAGCACAGCTGTGGTCTCGACATGCTCTCGGCACATCTAGATTTCTCCACCGGTCTGATGCCGGCTGTTCCACCGGAAGATGAATGGAAGCGTACCGTTGGATTGAGAGTGCATGCCGGCCGGAGCGGTAGGCTCGTTTCGATCCGCCTGCGTAACGGACCGGTGGATAACGATATACTGGAGATAGAGTGGTACAGGAAGCCGGGTGATTGGATAGAAATGCCTCCCATCGATTACAGCACATGGACCTTGGGCCATGTGATCTTCAGGCCGCTGCCCGGGGAGGACCTCACAGCGCAGATGGAACGGTTGAGCATGTCGATCGAAGTGGAGATCGAGTAGGATAGAGGACATGATGGAGGAGGAATATCTTAGTGAGAGTGTGCGTAGGCTGCTGAGCACCGAGCCTCCGCAGATGGACCAGTCGCGTATGACGCGATTCGTAGAATCGTGCTTATCATACAGGGAACTCTTCCTGGAGATCCGCAGCAAGCATGGTACACCGCTATATGTTGTCGATCGGCGGGGACTGGCGAATGATGCCGCGAGACTCAGGGATGCATTCGCGTGTCTTCCCGGAGAGGTCGAAATATACTTTGCAGTAAAGAGCAACAGCATGCCTGAGGTTTCGAGAATTCTCATTGATGAAGGAATCGGGCTCGACGTGTCGAGCGGCCTCGAGCTCGCGCGGGCGGTGGAGGCGGGGGCCGGCTCTATCGTATTCAGCGGACCCGGTAAAAGGGACGACGAGCTGTCGGCGGCCATCGCCAACTCCGACCGGATTACAGTGCTGATGGACAGTTTCGGTGAGCTCGAACGGTTGGACCGCCTCACAAAGAGCAGTGGAATCCGTATCCGCGCGGGGGTGAGGTTGAGCACACAGCCCACAGGCCTGTGGCGTAAGTTCGGTATCCCCCTTGAGGATCTGCCTCGTTTCTGGAGTGAGGCCGGACACTGTCCCTTCGTCGATTTAGAGGGGATTCAATTCCACACGAGCTGGAACCTGACGCCAGAGGCTCATGTTTCGTTCATCGACAGGCTTGGCGGAGCGCTTGCCGGATTCCCAGGCCGTATACTCGAGGATATCCGTTTCATGGATTTGGGGGGCGGTTTCTGGCCGGAACAGGGAGAATGGCTTCGTGCCGGCGGGACCGGCCCCGGTGCTCTCCGCAACCTCCTTAGCCCGGAAGAGCCGGATAACGTCTCGAAGTACATGCTCGACAGCGTCGGTATCGAGACATTCGCCTCGGAGATAGGCGACTCGCTGCGTAAAGCGCTGCCCGATAACGTGGAGTGCCGGTTCTACATAGAGCCGGGGCGCTGGCTGTGCCATCAAAACATGCATATCCTCATGGAGATCGTCGATGTGAAGGGGGGGGACGTGGTGATAACCGATGCCGGGACGAATGCGGTGGGCTGGGAGCGTTTCGAATACGACTACTTTCCGGTCATCAACCTTTCCGAACCGGATCTAACCGAGCGTCAATGCTATGTGCTGGGTTCACTCTGCACCCCGCACGACGTATGGGGATACTCCTATTTCGGCAGGAGTGCGGCGCCAGGTGATCTTCTTCTGCTTCCCTTACAGGGGGCCTATACTTTCAGTCTTCGTCAGGAGTTCATAAAACCGGTTCCCGAAACGGTCGTCGTGCAGGGTCCATTAGACCTGAGCTGGTATTGACGGAGCGGTCCACGGGAAGTGCGTTTTATGTATTCCTCCAAGAAAATCAAATAGCCGGCATCAGCTTCAGCTTGCGGCCGTGACTGCGCCGGCTATTTTCCCTTTCCCTTTGCAACGGGTTTCGGTCGAAAGGACAATGGCATTATAGATATCCTCTATTAGCCTCTTATTGGGGTTTTGTTTCGTTATTGTCAAAATGGGGCGGCGATTTTTACGCCGCCCCAAAGCGTGGGTTTGCTATGCTGTTGTCAGAGTTGGCTTACCGGAGAATAACCATCTTGCGTGTCTCCTGGAAGCCTTCACCCTTGAACGTGTAGAAGTAGGTTCCGGAGGCTAGGCCGTTCGCATTGAAGGATACCTCGTAGGAACCAGCTTCCTTCTCGCCGTTGACCAGCGTGGAAATCCTTTCTCCCCTCACGCTGTAGACAACCAGGCTGACGTGACCGGTTCTGGGCACGGAGTACCTGATCGTCGTGATCGGGTTGAATGGATTAGGGAAGTTCTGGGACAGCATCCCGACCGCCAGCTGTGGAACATCCTCACCCGTCTGGATTGGGTTGTACTCGGTTGTTTTCGGATTGAAGTTGGTCCATTCCCTTATCCACTGGTGATAAATGGGCACATTGGGATCGAAGGCACCGCGGTAGGTGACTTCCTCGAAATCGGCAAGCTTTGGATTGCTGAAATCGGCCGTGCCGTCCAACTCGGAACCAATGGCAGGAACCGGATTGGGATTGTTGAGGTTTGTCATGTTAACGAGGCCGACGTCTGCGCAATAACGGACCGAATCACTGGCGTAGTTTGCATACGCAGATGTATCAAACCACAATGTGCAAGAATCCGGCGCCCAGCGGTCGTCTCCATGGATGGAGGTCGCTGTCTTGAGATAAGAGGCTCCGACACTGACGTTCTGCCACTGGAGCTCGCCGTTCATCGAGAACATATGGGTGTATGTGTCCCGGTTCGAGACACCCCAAGGGTATCCGACGATGACCGAGTTGTACACGCTGCACTTGGTCGAGCGGCGTATGACGGCGCTGTACTGGTAGGTGTGGCCCGGTGGGGGTGGTGTAAGGGCATCAAACTGCGGGCCCACAAGGGTCACATTGCAGAACAGTGGATTCGTGTAGGGCTCTGCGGTCGATGTGCTGGATCCGTCGTTGTCCGATTCGAATCCGTTGCTCTGGCCGGTCGGATCCCAGTACAGACGGTCCCTGAGGCCGAAGCAGAACTGGATCTTTCCCTGATAACCGAAATCGGTGTCGAACTCATCATCCGTTCCGCCCATGGTAACCAGGTGATGGGCATTGACCGTGCCGCCGAACCACTCGAAGGAGTCATCGAAGGAATAGCTTACCTGAACGTGGTGAAGCTCCGTGCCGCGTCCTATTCCTCCCATGGTGAGGCCGTTCACCTCGTTGTTGAGCTGGAAACGGTAGCCGGGGAACTCGATCCGCACGTAGCAGAAAACACCTGTTGTATCGTCCGGATCGCTTCCGCCGAAACTGCCGCCGATGATGCCGCCTTCGATCTGGGGCTCTACCTTGTTGACGGGAGCCTGGCCTAGAAGGATCACGCCGCCCCAGTCGCCCGGCTGCCTGAAATTGGGATCCTTGAGGCTGGTGAAAACTATCGGCTGGTGCTCGTTACCCTCTGCGTAGATCTTCGCTCCACGCGAGATGATCAGGGTGGCGGCTGTGTCGCCCCTGATAACCGTTCCAGGTGGAATAGTCATTGAGTATGTTGAGTCTACGTAGTACAATCCGGTGAGTGTGTAAACCGTGTCCGAGGACAGGACCTTGTCGTAATCCTGGTGGTAGGGAGTACGACCTGAGTTCATCCCTGGACCGATTACCACTACCGGTTTCTGGGCGTATGCATGTGCGCCCAGAAGCATAATTATTGCAACTACAGCGAAGATGCATTTCTTCATTAGATAAGCCTCCTTTTACGCTTCTTTTTTCGCTTCTTGCGGTCAACCTAGACGGCCTCCCCTAACGGGTAAGTAATAACGATTAACGAATGTCGAGTAAGTCAATCGATTACGTGGCCCCTGGCACGAATTAACAAAAGGAATCATGCAAAGTTTCTTTGATCTGTTACCACCCCCTCTCTCCAGGGAGAAGAAATGCATCGTACTGCTGACAGCTGCAAACTCGTTGATTTCTGATGACTTCTTCTGCAAGAATGCCAACGTTTCCCCCCATTTTAGAAATTGTAGGACATAGACAACTGGTACGAGGTCCCCGGCGCCAGACGCCTGTGCAACTCCTTGTCGGGACCACTCGTGAACTCCATTTCCTTCCCGAGCAGGTTTCTGACAGCAAACTTCAACTTGAATTTATCTAGCAACTTCTGGGTGATGGCCAGATCCATCACATCGCGGCTCTCCTCGTAGATGTCCTGGTCCCTCTCGTCACCCACCGCATCCAACCTCCGGCCTATCCTGTTGTAGAGGATGCTCAATCCCGTGCCGAGGTTCGGTTCGGCGAAGAGCAATGATAGATTGATCGACCAGGGCGACTGACCCTGCATCTGGCGTGTCAGCACTCTTGTGATCACCCTGCCCTCCGAATCGGTCCTCTTGTCCGTATACTCGATCTCTGAATCGACCCATGTGTAATTGCCCGTAACGGTGAAATTGCTCATGTAATCGACGATGAATCCGAGCGTTTTTCTCGCCTCGAGCTCGAATCCGTAGTTCTTGCCCTTCGGTGAATTAAACCAGGTCTTTGTGTATCTTTCCGGTGCGGGGAGGAGGGTCTCCTCGATCGCGTTGGTAAAGTCCTTGTAGAAGAAGCTGGCTGCGAGAACCTCGCCTATATCGGGAAAAGTCTCGATGCGCACGTCGAAGTTCTTGATATAGACCCTGCGGAGGTTTGGATTTCCGATTACGTTCTGGAAATTACCGAAATCGTAGTAAAGAACGTTGGCCAACTCCCTGAATTCCGGGCGGTTGACCGATTCGTAGTAGGCAAGCCTGAGATTCGTGGCCTCTGTAGCCTTCCAGGTCATGTTGAACGATGGCAGCCAGTCTTTGTTCTCCACCCGGGTTACAAGCGGCTTGGGATCGTCGATGGCCTCGATCGTGTTTACGATCTGCTCGGAGTCCTCGTATCTGACGCCTCCCGTGAAACGGAAGTCGAACCCGCCCATGTCGTAGAGCCAGTCGACCATTGCGAAACCGGACTTGATCGTGTGCTTGCCGTCGTATACTCCGGTAAAGACGGAGACTGGGATAAGCGTGAACATGTTCGTTCCGTAATGTTCGGCGTAGAAGACCGTGTCTATCGGCAGTATCAGGAGCCCATAATTAGGATACCTGACGGATGACGGATCTGTCGTCCAGGCGTCGATGTTGAAGTCCCTCTCCCTGACACTGTAGAGCACGCCGGCCTTGAACTTAGCATCCTTGTAAGGCATTGTCATATCGGTGTCAAAGCCCCTCTTCTCCTCGTCCAGTGATGACCAGGTCCTGTAATTATCCCTGAATGCGTACCAATCGCCGGTGGAACCCTTTTCGAACTCCACATGTTTTCTGTCGGGCTCGGAAGCTTCGGATCTGGAGAAATGCCCCCGCCATTTCAGCTCCAGGTCTCCCCATTTCGGGAAGAGGTGCTCTCCGCTGACCTGGCCGAGCTTGAGATTGCGTTCTTTCCAGGCGATGGTTGTTGCCTTGGTCCATTCGCTCGAAACCGGCTGACCCTCCGCATACGAGACCCTCTCGGTGCCCGTCTGTATGATGTTGGTTTTTGCGCTGAATTTGTGGAGCCCGCCGAGCTTGAAGTTCAGGTTCAGCAGGCCGCCCCACATCACATCGCGATCGTAGTGGTGGCCGTCGAAGAAGAAAAGCTTCGTGCCCTTGTAGGTAGGGCTCTCTGTGAACTCGGTGATCTGGCTGCTGCGCTTGTATGTGCCGGCCGCGATCAGACCGAACTCGTTCTCCCCTATCATCAACCTGTCACCGCAGGAGAACTGATACGAGCCGTTGTACCTCGCCTTGTCCCAGACGGGAGCCCAGTTGTTGGGAAGAACCCTCGCCAGCTCGTTGCCCTGCCGGTCATCCGGATACTCCCTGCTTCCGTCGTCTGAACCACGCCAGTCCGTATCACTGCCCACCGATTGCAGCATCTCCTTTCCGGTGGTCATGTCGTTGTTACCGAACTTCAAGTTCAGGTTGAAGATCCTTCTTTCGGGAAACTCCAACGTGTTCACCTGGACCAGCCCCCCGCTGAAATCACCGGGGAGGTCGGGAGTTGCAGATTTGATAACGACCGTATTCGAAATGAGCGAGGCCGGGATGAGGTCGAAAGAGAAGCTTTTCTTATCGGCGTCCGTGTCGGTGCTGGTGATTGTTACACCGTTTAGTGCCGTTTCATTGTATCTGTCGGTGACCCCCCTCACGAAGACGTACTTGTTGTCTACAACCGAAAGACCCGTGACCCTCTTCAGAGCATCGCCGGAGGTGGCATCCGGTGACATGGCGATCATCTCTTTGCTTATGGCGTCCCCGATCACCGCCGCCTTTTTCCGTTCGGCAAGAACGGCCGCACCGGTGGACATAACCTTTTCCGCGGAAACGATCATATCCTCTATCTTGAAGGCATCGTCCGTTCCTATCTTGCTAAGGCTCAGATCCAGGTCGGTCGGTTCGTCATCCTTGATTTCCACTCCGGTTACCACTCTTGTCTGGTATCCCATAAACGAGACCCTGATATCGTAGGTACCCGGTTCGATCCCATCGATCGTGTACTTGCCGTCGAGGTCGGTGGACGCGCCTTCCGTGGTTCCCACGATCAGAACGCTGGCACCGGTCAGCTCTTCGCCAGAGGCCTGGTCATAGACACGGCCGTTAATGGAGCCGGTCTGAGCCAGGGCTCCGCTGGAGATGCATGTGGCTGCTACCAGTATCAAGATCAATCCCACTTTCTTCATTTAGTGGTCCTTCCTCCGATTTATTGCGCCTCTCAGCGCGGTTTATATCCCCGTTGCATAGGGCATCTTGTGTCCGTACTCACATTGCGAGGGCATTATAGGAATGCGATGTTAAGACTTGTTTAGGCGCAAATTATTAAATGATTAATTGCCGCGGAGATTATTTGCAATATCCTAACAATTCCCTAATAGATCGCTAATCGCCCCGATTTAGTTTTTCAAAGGAATTCCATTTTATGTTGAAGGAAGGGATATCGGATGAAAGAAAGACTTGTATCGATTCTTCTCTTCTTAGCTCTGGCTGTGCCGCTCGTGGCGCAATCTCAGAAAGAGGACACGGGGAAAATCGTGGATAAGACGATTTCGGTCAGCCAGAAGACTCAGAAGAAGCAGGATGAATGGGCCGACGAGAAATCGGATCTTATGATCCGTTACAGGAACGCGACGGCGAACATCAGGTACCTGGAACAGCGTGTCGCCGTGGAGACCGAGAAGGCGGAAGCCCTCGATGAGAGAGTGGCCGAGCTGGAACGCAGGCTCGACGAGTCCACACGTCTTAGAAACAGCATTCAGGATACGCTCGATGCTGTTCAAGGCCGGCTTGAAGAATGGATCGAGAACGATCTTCCTTTCCTTATAGATGAAAGGAGAGCCAGGCTCTCGGCTCTCGACAGAGAACTTTCCAGGCCAGACGTATCCAGTGCCGACAAGCTGCGAAGGCTCCTCGAAGTGCTTCAGATAGAAACGGCTTACGGCAGCACTGTGGAGGTTGTTCAGGAACGCATCGCGGTCGGGAAGGACACGATATTCGTTGACATGCTGAGGTTGGGCAGGCTGGCCCTCTTCTGGAGAACGCCCGACGGCGAACGGGCCGGATCCTACGATCTGGGCACTGCGGGCTGGATGGAGCTCCCGGACAGGTACCATAGGGACGTCCGGGAGGCGATGGATATGGCTGCGAGGATAAGGCCTGTAGAGATAACCGGGCTTCCACTGGGGAGGATCAACAGATGAGACGGATAGCATTTGTACTAGCCGGTTTACTCTTGGTGGCGGCGGTATCGGCGCAGGCGCAGGATGTCAGGGAGGCAGCCAGGAAAGCCCGGGCTGAGCGTGAGGTGGCGGAGAAAAGGGCCAGGGAGATCGAGCAGAAGATCCTCAATGATCGGGCGGCACTCGTGGAGGAGGTATCACGACTCGAAGCACGCGAGGGAGAGCTCGATCGAGAGCTCATGGCTCTCCAGAGACGCATTTCGGCCGGTGAGAACAAGATGGAAAGGCTCGAGGAAAGGTGGGCCGGCCGAGAGCTCGAGTTCAAGGAAATTTCAGGTAATGTGAGGGTCGTCGCAAGGGATCTCGAGACGATGATGAAACAATCCCCCCTCACCGCTACGGATAGGAGCCGCCTGGCGTTGCTGGCCCCCGTATTGAAGAAGGGTTACTTCCCGGACATTGACGATATCTCGGGGATGTGTGGTCTGTTCTTCGATGAGATAAAGAGGTCCGGGCATGTAAGCCTTTCGAACTCTGAGTTCGTTGCGCGTGACGGCGAAAAGAGGGTGGGAACCGTGCTCTCACTGGGACCTTTCACACAGATCTACGAGGATTCGGGAGAGGTCGGTTTCCTGACGTATTCGCCCGAGAGCAGTACCCTATTCGCACTCTCGGCTCTTCCACCCAGAGGGATAAGGAAAAAGCTGCAAAGCTATCTGGATGGGAAGGCCGAGTCGGTTCCGATAGATATATCTTCGGGGGCGGCACTCAGGCAGGTCACCCACAAGATGAGCCTTATGGATCAGTTCAAGGCGGGCGGACCGATAGTCTACCCCATAGCCCTCATCGCGGTAGCAGCCGTTGCAATAATTATATACAAGATCGTCTTCCTGCGCAGCGTCCATGGAAGCACCGGGAAGATCATGGACAAGGTGAATGCCATGGCGGCTAGGAGTGACTGGAGCGGCTGCGAGCATATCGTCCGGCAGTACGAGGGCAAGAAGATGCCCGTCATCAAGGTCGTTCAGGCGGGTCTCGAGTCCCGTAAAGAGGACCGTGAGACGCTCGAGAGCGTTCTTCAGGAAGCGATCCTTAGGGAGCTCCCGCGCGTCGAGAGAGGGCTTTCCCTTCTAGCGGTCTTCGGAGCTATAGCCCCGCTGTTGGGGCTTCTTGGTACCGTAACGGGCATGATCGATACGTTTCGTGTGATAACGCTTTTCGGGACCGGCGATCCCAAGCTCATGTCGGGCGGGATAAGCGAGGCCCTGGTGACGACCGAGCTGGGCCTGGCTGTCGCAATACCAATAATGCTGATGCACACGTTCCTCTCGCGCAGGGTGAACGTGATCATTGGTGAGATGGAGGAAAAGGCGGTTTACCTGACGAACATCATTAAAAAGGGCAGGAGAAAAGGCCCTGATCCTGGAAGAGACGCAACGGTTGACCGTATTCTCGATGAAGTCGGATAAGGGGGAGCAGTAGGATGAGTGAACTTTTTGAAAAGGCCGGCAGTTACTTCAGCCAGGGCGGATGGATCATGTTTCCGATCGCCGCCGTGTCGATAGCGATGTGGGCGCTGATCGTGGACCGTTTCCGGGCGCTCTCGAGGATGACGAGCAGCGACATTCCGATACAGGAGGCGATAAACCGCATACGCAGCGGAGATAACACGCTATGCAAAGGTGAAGGACTGCGGGCGTGCCTGGTGGACAGTTTCGTGAATGAGAGATCGGGGGAACCGGGCCTCGACAGGGAAATACTGACCCACTGCGCGATGCGTCAGCGCCTCGGTTTGACCAGGCACCTGATGGTAATAGCGGTCATGGCCACGATAGCACCCCTGCTCGGTCTTCTCGGAACGGTGCTCGGGATGATAGAGACATTCGATGTCATATCGCTATTCGGTACCGGAAACGCAAAGGCGATGGCCGGTGGAATCTCCGTGGCCCTGATCACGACACAGACGGGGCTTCTCGTGGCCATCCCGGGCCTATTCCTCAGCGGAGTGCTCAACCGTCGCGCCAGGCACCTAGGTATGCGCCTTGATGAGGTGACGATGATACTGGGCAGGATCGTTCTCAGCACCGTTGCCGTGATGGATACCGGTATTACATCACCCAGGATGGAAGAGGATCAGCGCAGCGTAGCTGTGTTGACCGGCGATCTCCAGACTGCTTGATGAGATGAGGTCAGAAGCATGATAAATGTTCGCAACAGCCTTCGCGGCGGGGAATCGGGGGTAGAGATCAAGATCGGCCCCCTGATCGACATGGTATTCCTCCTTCTCATCTTCTTTGTGGTCACAACAAGCTTCGTCAAGGAGGCCGGGATCGACGTGCAGCGATCAACGGCATCGACGGCGGAGATCAAGGAGATGGGAAATATCATGATCGGCGTCACCCAGGACGGTGACATATACATGGAGGGCAAGCGTGTCGATCTGAGGAGCGTCCGGCCGTTGCTCGAGCGTGCACTCGCCGAGGATCCCGAGAGCGGTGTGGTCGTGGTGGCGGACAAGCGCAGTGACACCGGTTCGGTAGTGAAGGTAATGGACCAGTGCAGGCTCGCGGGTGCCAAGAGCGTGAGTCTCGCGGCGAAGCGTGAGGAAGACTCCTGATGAAGAAGAGCGGGACCTTCTGGATCGGGGCGGCGATCGTAGCCTCCCTGGTCGTTAATCTCGCACTGCTTGGGCTTGCCTCTCTCCTGGCGAGCAAGCAATCGAAGCCTCAGAATATAACCGATCCGATAAGTGTAAACCTCATCAGCCTCGCCCCTCCCGAGCCACAGAGACAGAGGGAGGTAAAGGAGCCCGAAAAGCCCAAGCCTCAGCAGAAGAACGATTTCACACCCGACCTGATACAGCCGAGCTTGAGCAGGGGAGCTCCCGGTATGGATCTCGGAGTCGTCATCAACCTAGGAGATATGGGAAACGCTTCGAGTATGGGAGGTGAAGAATTCGTCTTCGAGGCGTACGAGCTTGACCAGGCACCCCAGCCTATCGTTCGGGTTCCTCCGGTATACCCGTACAAGGCAAGGGAGCAGGGTATAGAGGGAACTGTCCAGGTCAAGCTACTCGTGAACGCCGACGGCACGGTCGGCGAGTTCCACATCTTGGATGCCAGGCCCAAGGGGCTCTTCGAGGAGGCGGTGGCCAAGTGTGTCCCCCAGTGGAAGTTCAATCCCGGGACGATCGAGGGGGAAGCTGTAACAGCCTGGGTTGTAACCACAATCAAATTTGATCTATAGGTGATCTAATGAAGAGGATTATTCTTGTACTTGTGATGATAGCTGCGGCAATTCCGGCATCCGCCTCGTCGCACGCACGGGAGGCAGGAAAGCCCGTCGATACTATAAACGAGGTCCCCCGCAGGGGAAGGCTGGCGCTGTTCAAGGCTCAGGAAAAGAAGAACAAGGGGGACTATGAGGGGGCTGCCGGTATTCTCGGTGAGTTCATCGAGAAGAACCCCGGGGACGCTCACTTTCTCATCTACTATAACTACGGCAACGCGCTTCTCAGGCTGGAACGGCCGGAGGAGGCGCTCGGGCAGTACCAGAAGGCGGTCGGCATCGAAGCGAGGTTCTGGCAGGGGTGGCTGAATCTCGGGGAGACAGCTTACAACCTCGAGCGGTATCAACTGGCGGCGGAGGCGATAATGTCCGGCTACAGGCAAAGCCCCGAGAAGAATCCACGACTGCTCTACTTTGCCGCGGTGGCATACATGATGAGCGGCAA
Organism: uncultured bacterium; assembly: GCA_964422745.1. GTDB lineage: Bacteria > Krumholzibacteriota > Krumholzibacteriia > Krumholzibacteriales > Krumholzibacteriaceae > CAYRCK01. The sequence goes on along the minus strand of CAYRCK010000007.1, from coordinate 76,736 downwards.
GACCGGGGAGGCTAAGCGTAATCTGGAGGAGCTCGTGTTCTCCGACCAGCCTGAACCGAAGATGGACTGGTACAGGGCTCTGTTGATGGCGTGCATAGATCTCGAAGATGTTCAGGCAGGCAAGCGTGCCGTGGACAGGATGCTCGAGATATTTCCCGATAGTCCCGAATCCTGGAAGCTGGCATTTCAGTTCGCCGCCTCGAACCAGGATTACAGGAGCGCCGCTATAGCGATGACGGTCAAGGGATACCTGGAGCCGCTCGAGCGGAACGAGATGATGCAATTGGGAAGCCTCTATGCGGTGATCGAGGTGCCTTGGACGGCCAGCACTTATTACGAAGAGGCTGTGGCCCTGGAGGCCGGACCCGAGGATTTCGAGAGGCTCGCATCGGTTTACATGGCCGCGCACGAGCCACAAAAGGCTCTGGAAACGCTCGAAAGAGCCCTTGCGAAGCAACCTACAGCCAAGCTCTGGTCCATCCTCGGCGATCTTTACTACATGGAAGAGGACTACGATAAATCGTACGAGGCTTTCGGCAACTGCTACGAAATGGACTCGGACAGCGGCAGGTCCCTGTTGATGATGGGATTCTGCGCCCTCGAGCTGGGTAGGGCCGACTCCGCCGTCTCGCACCTGAAGAAGGCCGCCGGATTCCCCGATTACACAAAAAATGCGAACGCGCTACTCAAGAGGGCGCTTCAGATGCAGGGCGGCTGATATCCGCCTTTTGATATAAGCGGTAATTTCCTTAAACGATTTTCCATTACAAAGGCTCGTGCGTTCATGATATTATTTGATCACGAGTCACTGCCAGCATCGGTATTCTTGGAGGATGACAATGAGAATATGCGCCAAATGCATTTTGACCGAGAATACGCCGAATATCACCTTTGATGAGAACGGTGTGTGCAATTACTGTCACACGCATCAGAAAGTCGAGTACCTCCCCATAGAGGAATTCGAGAAAGTATTGGAGAAACACAGGAACAAGGGGAAAAAATACGACTGCATGGTGGCTTTGAGCGGCGGACGGGACAGCACGTTCGTCCTTTACAAGCTAGTAACCAAATACAACATGAGGGTTCTGGCGGTTAACTACCAGAATCCGTTCGCCGATCCGACAGCGGCTCGAAATATCAAAAATGCCACGGGGAAGCTTGGAGTGGACCTGGTTTCGGTCCCATCCAAGAACGATATCCATAGAAGGACATTCAGGAGCAATCTGAAAACATGGTGCAGAAGGCCTTCACTCGCCGTCGTCCCGATGATGTGCATAGCCTGCAAGTTGATGTGGTGGGAAATGTTGAAGATAGCCAGAAAGAACAGGATAAGGCTTATAGTGAGCGGCAACAACAGATTCGAGGACACAGCGTATAAAAAGGCTCTGCTCGGCGTGTCGATGGAGGAGAAATGGGAGACGACATTTGCCAAGAGCCTTGCCGGGGTTTTAAAAGAGGTCATCAAGAATATCGGTTATTTGAAACCAGCATTCCTGCCTACCATATTCAAGGCCTACTTCTTCGGCGATTCCTACGCGATTGGTGCGAAGATTCTTGATAGGAACATCGATAAGCTCGATTTCTTCTACTACTACAGGTGGGATGAAGAGGAGATCATGTCGACAATTCAGAGAGAGCTTGACTGGGATTACCCGAGGATCACGAACTCCACCTGGCGTTGGGACTGCCAGGTGGCTCATCTCAAGGATCTTATCTACTTGCATACTATAAAAATCACTGAAAGGGACGATCTATACGCAAAGATGGTTAGGGAGGGAGTCCTTACTCGGGACGAGGCTCTGGAGAGGATTGAGACCGAGAACCGGTTGCCGCTTGATATCGTCAAAGACGTTCTGACGGAAGCGGACATAACGTACGAAGAGTTTGTGAAAGTATTGGAAGACAGCCTTGCACAGAATAACAGTTGATGCGTGACTACTATACCGAACCGTTCGTCAAAGGTCATGCAAATAGATAAACCAGCTATCTATGCCGGTTGTGGAATATCCCCATGACGCCCGCCACGACCAATACGGCGCCGGTCACTGTCCACAGGGTCACCTTCTCTCCGAGGATCAAACAGCCCAGAAACACCGCTATAACGGGATTGACGTACGCGTATGTCATGACTACCCGGTAGGGCAGCAGGCGCAGGGTCGTCATGTAGGAGGTGAATGAGATCAAGGAACCGAAAATCACGAGGTATCCCCAGGCCATCCACGCTTCATTCGTAGGAGCGGGCATCGGCTCCCGCCGCAGAACAGCGAAGACGAACAGGCCCATCCCGCCCATCAGCTGCTGCCACCCGGATAGCGAACGATTGCTGAGGTCGAGCTTGCGCCTCTGCAGCCATATGGAGCCGGCCGCCCAGGATAGTGGTGAAAAAAGTAGTGCTGCGACGGACAGGACATCGGCTTTAGTCCCGTGCCGCAGAACCGGCCAGGATAGAACACCGACGCCGACGAACCCCACGAGAACCGAACCGATCACGCGCCAGCCGGGAAGCCGCCTGTCCACAACGCTCGCGATACACTCGCCCCATATGGGCATTGCCGCCACGAGCAGCGCCGCCAATCCCGATGAGACCCTCATCTCCGCCCAGTTCACCAGCCCGTTACCACCGACCCACAACATGGCGCCGCTGCCCGCGAGTAGAAGAAGCTCACCCCGCGAAAGCCTTATCCTTTCGCCGCGTATCCGAGCCCATCCCAGCAGTATCGCAGAAGCCACGAACACCCGCATCATTGCCATGGTGAAGGGTGGGAAGCCGGATCCTTCCCTGACGGCGACGCGTATCGCTAGGTACGTGCTTCCCCATACGATATATACTACCGTCAGGTAGGCCAGACCCGTTCGATCGAGTTTATGCCTGTCTATCATACCTTTGTTTCTTTCAAATCTATTGTGCATTCAATTTATGATATTACCAGTTACATAGAAAGTAGAAATCAATGGGAAGGTTCTCACCTGGGAGATATTTCGGAGGAGCGGCAGCTGTGCGGATTCCCTCGCTAGACGATCCAGCCTGTATTAGCGCAACCTAGATTGTGTCAAAGAAACCTTTTCAGCACAATCCCGCCACATCAGTGCTAAAGTGTGCTATTGTTTGTCTCTCTTCACCGGCCGGATCTTGTCACCGCAGAAGCACCATACGCCTGGTTTCTACGAAGTTACCGGCGGTCAGCCTGTAGAAGTACACTCCCGACGCGACCGGGCGGCTAAGAGAATCCTTGCCGTTCCATGTTTCCACATGGGGCTGCCCTGACCGGAATCCCTCTACCAGCGTTCTCACCAGCTTGCCGGATACGTCGTATATCTTTAAAGTCACGAATCCGTCTTCTGGCAGCTCGTAGCTGATCTCCGTCGTGGGATTGAACGGATTCGGACTGTTCTGGGCGAGCAGGTATCGCTTGGCATCCTGCGTGTGTTCTGAAGCGGGATCGAATTCAGGATCCAGAGTCAGGGTGTGAACGGCTCCGCAGGAATCCTGGTAGGTAACGTCGAACCATACATTGAAGCTGCCACCCGGATGATTGACCAGGTCGAATGTGTAGCTGTCCATCCCTCCCCAGCTCACTCCGCCGGTGGGGATGTAGCCATAGAAGCAGTTCGGATCGGGTATCACGAGCCATGGGATGTCGCTGTCCATCATCGCCGACACTTCGTAAGCCCCGCCCGGTCCCGTGTTCCTCATCTCCACTTGAACCGTCCAGAAAGGTGGAGTGTGCGAAACGGTCTGGTAACCGCCGAGGGAGAGCTCCGGCTGCTCCGCTTCGCACAGATCGATGGAGGTCTGGATTCTGAAATTAGAAGCCCCCGTGTGTCTTTCTGCAAAGAAGAGATCGAAATCGTAATCGTTGCCCGGTACGATCCCGAGCGCCGCCGCATGGGAATCGAGGTCTATGCTCTGGCTCATGGCCCCGTGCACACCGCCTAGATCTATGGCGAGTCTGCCGTTAATGAAGACCCACAGGTCATCATCTCCGGTGAAAGTAAAGTTCTCGCCGCCGGAATAAGTGAACTCCGTGTGGATCTCGTAGGTGAAATGATAATTATGAACGCGTCCCTGGTTTCCGAAAAGCTGGTCGTCTATCGGAAAGAAACTGGAATTGTTGTACTCGTAGATACCCGGTGTGGATGTCTCGGTCAGGATTATGGAGTAGGACATCGATAGGTTGATGCCGGGCGTGTCCCTGTACCATTGGTCGAAATGCACCTGTCCATGGGTCGACGGGTTGCCCGTCAGCCCCGCGTACACGGGTTTCTTGTCGGGACCGATGTCGGGAAGCACTATTCCGGGATCAACGACAATGACGCTCTCGAAATCGGGGTGCGTATCATTGAAGTCCCTGATTATTCCGGATAATGTAATGGTCTGAGCCGCCGCAAGGCTGCTAACGCCTAGAAGCGTAGAAACCACAGCTAGATAACAGAGGAAACGATGCCGCTGTTTCATTGCACACCTCCTACCTTGTATCTGTAAAGAGCTCTTTGGGAATACCTTTGCGAGAGGCTGAAATGCAAGATGGAATAACCCTATCTCTCATCCCCCGGGGGTCATTGTACTTCAGGTCAACATGCATGTCAAGATAGATCATTCTTATCGCTAAAGACTATTTGATTATAACAGTGTGAAATGGCTATCTTTAGGGTAAATAAGATTGCTTGCTCACCGTGGATGAAGAAGGCGAGGGAGCTTGTGAGTATGCTGACCGCGCCCATGATGATCGAATCTGTTTTGGGCGCATCAGCCTTGTGCAGAGAGTTGCCGATCCGGAGTAGAGAAGGAGGATCGCATGACGATGGTGCGGCATAATACGGTACATCTCCCGTTGATATTCGTTGCTTTTCTGATTTTCATTCAGTCCGGCTGCGAGGACAATGCATCGAATCCGGACCCGGCGGAATCCAGCAAGGAGATACTGCTGGGCTCATACGAGAAGGGCGATCAGAGCGACGGCGGCGTGGTGATGCTCGACCTCGAGTATTCAGGCTCCTCGGTGACCGGCCGGGCGATTATCAGGTCGCGCCTAAATGAGTACCCCTATTTAATTGTCCACCTGAAGGGCTCCAGGCAGGGAGAAGCCGTCCAGCTCGGCCTGGATACGGAGAGAATACCCTATCAGTACGAGTTGACGATCCAGGCGACAAGGGATCTGGCGGGCGACCTGGCCGGGACGTTCTTCTATTCCATTGACAGCCTGAGCGCGGATTTCGAGTGCGCAGTCCTGGATGAGGATGCCGCTGCGGTTGACACCTTCGTGGATATGAACGTCTCGGTCCTGGGGCTTGCTTTCGACGATGATAATATATGGATAAGCACGGTCTCGGCGGATCACATACTAATGAATACGGACTGCTCTTTCGAGGACACGGTTACGGTCCTGATGTGGCAGGGCGCCCACTGGACGAGCGACGCGTTGACGTGGAACGGGACGCACCTCTGGGGTCATCTGCCGGTGACGATCAGCGACGGCGGGGAAACCCGGAACGAATCGGAGATTGAAAAATTCACGAGGGAGGGCGTGATCACGGACAGTTTCGGGATCCCTTTCAGGACGGGCGGGCTGGCATATGACGGCGCCGATCTGTGGTCGCTGTCCACGGGATCCGACTCGCTGTTCAGGTTCGATACGCTGGGCACTATTCTGGAAGGCATCGAGATAGGACTGCCGGATCTGGTCGATATCGAATACGAAGACGGTTTCTTCTGGGGAATCGGATGGTTCATGAAGAGGCTGTACAAGATCGACCCTTCTGGAGAGGTAGTGCGGGTCTATCATCTGCCGGGAGAGACAGGTATCATATTTCCATCGGGAATAGTCTACGACGGCGAACATTTCTGGTACAGCTTCAACACTACGTATCTAGACGCGCGCATCTACAAGATAACAGTGGTGCAGTGACCGGCCGGGTAGAACCGGCCGCCGCAATTCGCGTGCTATTCTCGTTATAGGTTTATTTCCACTTCTCTACGGTTTCCTCTGCTTCGGACCAGCGTTCCCAGTCGAGGCTGTAGGCGGTCATGGTGCTGGCTCCGCAGATCAGGTTCGGATGTGTGGATACCCTGTGGATCTCGGTTAACAGCGGCTTCAACTTCGAGATACGTGGATACCAGCTTGGAAAGATGATCAAGTATCCGGGCCGCTCTCCGGCGAGGTATCTGATAAGGCCCTTTTCACCCGATTCGAGAGGGATCATCAATTCCGGGCTCACCAGCCCGCAGATATCGATAATTCTTCGCTTCGAGAAGTATGCGATCGCCCCTATGTCATTGGTCGCGATCACGGCATCATCAGGAGTTTCCGCCAGCGCCCAGAGCCCCATCTCGACCTGTACATCCTGGATATTCTTTACATGACCTCCGTATATTGGAACGTAATACAGGGTTCCGATAACGGCTGCCGAGCATACCGTCGCGAACCAAATGGAGGTACTGTGGCTCGTCAGTATCCTACGCCACCTGGCCGTTCTGATCATGAGCAGGTTCAGTGTGAGGAGTAAAACAGCCCATGTCCATGTTCCGAAAAGAGCCTGAATCATGGGCCATCGGTCTTCGAGAGGTATGGCATGAGCCTGGCGGTTGTAAAGGAAGAAGGCCACGGAAGCCAGCACCCTTTCCCCGACGATCATGAACACGAACAGGGCCGCCGAAAGAATGATGGCGATGATCGATAGGGGACCCGAGGCGATCCTCTCAGATCTATCCCTGATGAATCGTGCTGAAGCAAACAATCCGACGCCGCATACAATGATATAGAGTGGAGTGATTATGGTGATGTATCGCCCCATATGATGATTGAGGTTTTGATGCGGTATGACGAGGATTCTCAGGACAGGCAGCCCGATCAGTATTAGCGGGATAACCAAGAGCTTCAACCTTCCGGCGCCCCCGGGCCTGTTCGTCAGCATGCCCGACCTGGAAAAAAGAAAATTACAGATACCAACCACCAGAAACGGTAGTAGCAATATGTTATCAATGGCCCAGTAGACGACGAGTGCGGGAACGGCCCGAAGCAGACCGTCTATCACGGCGGGGATCATACCGGCGAAGTCGAGTGAATAGAGCATTGATACAATACCGTTCTGGCCTCCCTTGGCGGAGAATGTAGTCGGCAGGATGGAGTCGGACGTTCGCAGGTTCAGCAGCGCTACCGGCAGCAGGATCGCTATAAACACTGCGACTGTTCCCGAGATCATGAGAAATTTCTTATGTAATACGCTTTTTTCTCGGCTACGGTCTGACGTGCCGAATATGTCTGTGATGACGACCAGGGTAAAGACTGCGATTATCTCAGGACGGGCGAGTGTGGCGAGCGCGAATAGCGCCGCCGCCGTCAATTTCCTCGATAAATCCCGTTCGGAGCTTCTTAGGTGCAGATAGAGCGCTGTCATGCAGAGACCCGTGCATATCGTGATTTCCATTCCGGACAGGCCCGCCCAGACCATTCGTGGTGTGCAGACTACGGTCAGCGCAAGAAGGATCGAAGGGATCTTGTCATTCAGCAGGAATACGGAGAGACGGTAGACAGCGACGCCTGTCACCCATAGAAACAGGATGCCCCAGATCTTAGCCCAAACGAAGGCGCCTCCCGGCAAGAATTCGCTGCCTGCCAGGAGGAGCGTCCAGAGCGGCGCAGTCGAGCCGGCGACCGGCATTCCCGGATTGTAGGAAAAACCATTACCCCCGGAGATGTTCCGGGCGAAGACAAGGTGGATCCATGAATCGTCTATCGGGAAACCGAGCTGACCCGCTGAACGAATTTCACTGAATAAGTATACAGCGGCTGATGCCAGGACGGCGAACGCAATTAAGCCCGCCACTCCCGATGTGATTCCTGTTTCCCGACAGGAGGCGAGATCTTCTCTGTTTCCGTTAATACCCGTTCCTTTCGGCTGTTTCTCCTCTGGGAGCATACCCGCTGGGTGCGATATTGTCCAGCACGCTGTTATGGGGCGGTTAAATCGGGAGATCACGATGAAACTTGAATCGCGTGCGGAGATCGGGAGGAAGCGAGCAAGTCCGTTTTCAACAATCGGGTTTAAATTTCAGGGCTGTTCGGCCCGCCTGTTCGGGTTGCATTCTGCCGCTTTGATATTCACGGCGATGGCCATGATACATTCCAGCGGTATGATTCGAATTACTGGCCGTAGCAGGGGCTATTCTTGGAATATGGACTTGACCCGTCCCCACGTCGCATCACGTGTAGGGACCTCGATGTCGTGTGAGAAGGCTGTGAAGCATTCGCCTCCGTCTCTTTTCCCGTTCTAGTTCTCGTCGGCGAATGCCCAGATATGAACGCCGTAGCATCCATGCCAGCTCACCGGCAATGTCAACGTATCCGAGCAGTAATTGCCGCTTGGTGTCGGTGTTTCGACAACGTCGGTTTCCACGATACTGGAAGCTTGAGCATGGGTGTCTGTGTGTCCCCTGCAGAGATCATCTACGTTGCGGACGGGGCTGATGGGATTTACATACTGAATTCATTCTTGGTTGCGGTGCTTGTTCAAAGCTATAGCGCATCAGCGGCCGACGGTGGGATCAGGCTGGACTGGGAGCTTACCGAAACGATTCCGGTATCGGATCTATGCGTCCTCAGAAAGGATGCCCGGGTTGTTGATTATGTGATGATAGACGCCGTTATAGAGACTGACGGGCACCGGTATCGCGTTCTGGACAAGAGCTGCAGACCGTCAATGAGCTACAGTTACAGGGCAGTTATCGCCGGGGAGGACGGCTCGTCGCTTCTCTTCGAGATCGAGGACATATCACTGGTTCCGGGAAGGATATCACTGGATCAGAACTACCCCAATCCATTCAATCCGTCGACGACAATCGACTACTGTATACCGGAAAGGATGCGTGTCAGACTATACGTCTATGATTCGGCGGGCCGCCTTGTTTCCAAACTGGTCGACCGCGTCGAGCGGGGAGGACACCATTCAGCCACGTGGGACGGCACGGGATCGGGAAACGAGCCGGTCAGTTCGGGGATATACTTCTACCGCCTCGAAGCGGGGAAGAAACTGGCTTCAAGAAAGATGATCCTCCTCCGCTAGCTTCTGGAGTGAACGTGATCAAACGAGGCGCTGGATGAATATGTGCATCATCTGCACATCTTCCGCATTTCACGCACGTCAAGCTCAAGATGCTTCAACGAGCCGCACGTTGACGCTACATACGGTTCTTATTTCACGATAACCGTCGCTCCCGCCGGATCGGTTTCAGCCAGCAGGAGAGCGCGCAGATCCGGCCACGAATCGGGTGTGACAGCAGTATCCATCAACACTATTTCTCTTTCAATCGTGATCCGGCCGTCTTCCTCGGAGACACGGAGTGTGAAGCTACCGGCCTTGTTCTCGAGCGTGCGGCTTTCCGGAATGTAGATTATCTCGCGTTCGCCTGCGTTGACACGCAATAAGACGCGCTGTTCCATTGTCCCGGGAAGCAGGACCGGCGAGCCCCGGTGCTCGTGACACAACCGCACATCAGGTGGAAGCATGGACATGATACCCCCGGCCGGTTCTCCGATAACAAACCGGTAGCGGTTCAGCTCGTCCTGATCCGGATCCTTCACCCTGAATTCGAATCCGGCGGTTACATGCAGGGGTTCGAATGTTTCCGGATTATAACCTTTGACATCGATTCCCTTCAGCATCGAACCAGCTATCGCGCTGATCCGATCGAGCGTTTCGCCGTCTAATCCGCTCATCTCACCATGTGTCGAGAATAGGCTGCCTGCATCGATGTATCCCGAGCCCTGCCATCCGCCTTCCCCGCAGGGTTCGATTGTAAGAATCAGCTCGAGCCGGCTGAACTGGTCCGGGCCGCCGAAAGCCGGTCGGGCCTTTGGTGCTTCCCCGGATGCCGGGTTCCATAGCACCCGTCCGTAGATCGGACGAATCCCCGTGGTGAGTGTGCCTGCCTGTGGATCGTAAAACGCCTCGAACCGTTCCGAGCCGATACGGAGCAGGACCTCATCGAACCTCGATAGCCCCGGTACGTTACTGTCGATGCCCGAGAAGCTCGAGGAGCGGTATACGGGCTCTGCATCAAGGCCGGCATTTCTGAAAAATGCCGCTGCGAGCACGGCCCTGTCTAATGCATGGCCGTATGCGGTTTCCCATGTTCGTGTCGCGGTGCGGGGGGATGGGAACCAGAACCTGCTTTCGTAATGTATGCCTCGTGTGTACTCATCTACGAGATCCGCTATCTTGCGTGCCTTGGCAGCCGCCCCCGGCTCGGACCTCAATCGCTCGACGAGGGTATCGGCAAGCGAACCGTTCAGCACGGATGCCTCATCGAACCCGGAGACGATCGCCCGTCCCAGCGCCTGCCAGCCAGCCCATGTGGACCAGGCGATGTACGGCGCGTAACAGACTGGATCGGAAATGTGCGGATATCCGAGGGAGGCGACGTTCTCCATCCGCCAGGAATAGGTTACCGTTCCATCGTCACCCCGTTTCACCGCCGGCTCGGGCGCCCCGTTTCCGGAGTGTAGGGCCGGGTTCATATCTTCAGGCGATTTGAGTATGTACTCTACGAGGACCGCCGGATCGTTTTGCGGAAAGATCCATTGACCGTCTCGACTGCTCCCTGAACCGCCGCGCTCCTCTATATCGTAGACGGTCTCCATTATGCAGGGTAGCTCCACGCCGTCGTGCAGGAGCATGGTTTCCCGCATGGTGGAGTAGTCATCGGCCCCGGCCAGGGCGAAGGGAAGGGTTTGAACAACGGCGGTCGGGCTTACCTCCGTCCTGTCGGGCCACCATTTCCCATCACGCCAGGTTCTTAGGGCTATGACAGTCATCGTCGATGTGGCCGAGTTGTAGGGTATCCGAAGGTCCGCATGGGCATCGATGCCGATTTCAGTGCCTATCCATACGACTCTGTGAACACGGGTCCTGCAAGCTCCGTCGGCGGTCAGGGTGATTGTCCTGCTCTCGAGCAGCAGAGCAGCGTCGTGATCCGAAAGGTCGATTTGCTCCCGGGCGGAAGCCCATAGCCGGTCGAGATCATGACCGCCGGAAGTTCCCATAGATTCGGCGCTTATCGAACACGCCATCGCTAGAACCATTGCTATGATGCTTAAACCAACCGCTATGTGCCGTTCACGCATCATCGCGCACCTCCCTTCTCGACCCTGAAGGACCGCTCGCCCCACTCCTTAGCCTCGTCGACCGCCTTCTTGAATCCGCTGTAGGCGTCGGGTGGGATCTGACGCCGCCTGATCTCGGCGTGTTGCCTTATAGTGAGTTTACCGCCGTCCATGCTGCTCGTCCCGTTGAAGTAAGCATAGGGTTCGTCGATCTCATCGGAGGCTGGAGTATCGACGGCGCTGAATCCCTTGGGCAGCTTTATCGTTTCCGTCCCATCTATCAGCTGGGTGTAGTAGAGGAAGACATCCGTCTCCCTCTTTTCGGGCCAATCGGTTGCCGCCGCCCGGAAGAGCCTTCCGTTGTTGAGCACTACCTGCATCATGGGGCTTCTGAACTCGAATCCACCGGATATTCTATAGGCGAAGCGTGGAATGCGGTAGCTGATCGTGATCCACATATCCCCGCTGAAGTCGTCCGGCTTGTGGTAATCGTATCTGATATTCTCCACGCCTTCACCGATGGGGGAGAGGAGCCTCGCAAACATATTTGTCATGTTCTGAAGCCTGCTGTACGTGATCAGTCCGCGCAGCCGGCTGTCCAAGGCGCCGGATCCCGAAAGTCTGAATGTTCCCTCCAGCGTTCCGTCGTCATGCAGCTTCGCCTGGTGGGTTATGCGCAGCGGTGATTCAGCCGGAGGGCTGTACGGTATGCGCGCCAGCGGCTCTCCGGCGGGGGTTCCTATCAGGTAGTGCTGTTCGGCTTCGAGCAGTGACCAGATGTTGTTGTTGTAGGGCACCCAGGTGGGATCGTACATCACGAAGGATCCGTCCTCCTTGCGAAGCGCGCAGACGCAGTGATTGAACTGATCGGCGGGAACGCTCTCTATCCTGCTACCCGCCATCGTCATGGCTCCGTAGCTGTCCATCCCGGCCGCCCGCATCATTGTGATCAGCATGCCGGCTATATCCTTGCACACGCCGCTGCGCTGGTCGAAGATCATCGGGCCGGGATGCAGTGTGAATCCCTCACCCTCACCCATGGTCTGTCCGCTGTATCGAATGTTCTGGGCCACCCAGTGCACAAGGGCTTCGGCTTTACGATCCTCCGCCGCGTTAGTCAGTCCCGCGTCCTTGAATATCCCGTCGACCTTCGCCCGGATCGGTTCGGTGACCTCGAACTGGTTCTTGTTCACATCGAAGAACCAGCGGCTCTTAGCCTCCCAGCTCTCGGCCGTGGCCATCACGACCTTCGTGATATAGTCGCTCTGGGCCGGTTGACGCGGCTCCTGGGGGCGTGGGGGTAGGTTCAAACCCCACCAGGCGTACTCGGTTCTCTCCTCGTTATAAGATGTCGAGGAGTAAAGAGGACCGTTGTAGACCTCCGAATGCAGCCTCTTTTCCGACGGCAGGCTCAGGACGTATCTCTTCTCAATGACCGGCGCTGTGTCGGTGAATAGGACGATGTCGAAATACTCCCCCGGCATAGGCGGGATGTAACGCTCGTCGTCAGGCTCGTCCGGCGCCGTACCGGTGATGGCGGGTATGCCCGATTCCCCGCCGTTAAGGCCGAGCAGCGCGTAGGAGAAGCCTTTACGGAAGACTCGGATCTCTATCCCGTCGTTGACGACTAGACGTGGCAGCTGGAGTGTCTTTATTCGATCCTTCCAGTAGATCCATGATTGGGGCGCCGGCAGGTCATGCACTTCGGAAACATCCACGGGGATCTTTTCATTCCCCCGTATTATATTGACCTCCCTAACCTCTACATAGCTGCTCTGGGGCTCGTAGTTCCATCTGAGCACCGACTGCTCCCTGCAGCCGGCCGGTGTGAGTATCTTGTATATCACGTAGTTGTCGATGTAGGTGACGCCCGACGGCGCTACCCGGTTCATGGCGTAATCGTACACGACGACAAAACCCGCTCCTTCGTGGTCGGCGGCGACGCCTGCGTCCTCGATCCTCGAGAATACGTCGGGTGGAGGACGGTCACCGGGCGGATCATCTCTACCTTCAGCCTGGACGTATGCCTGAGGGATCAAGAGCACGGTTACGGATAGGACGACCGGGAAAAGGGAATATTTCATCCAATTACTGCAACTCAAATCAACCTCCTTGTTTCCCTCGCATGTCCACCGGGACTTTCCCGGCCGATGTCGTGTCTTTGCTATATGCAGGATGCGTATTCTAAGGGAATTTCGTGCTCAGGTCAAGACGGCTGATCATTCGATCATTACATCCCCAGCTTTTCTCTATTTATGGATCGAATGCGTTTTAGGGAAAATTAAATCCCTATAATTCAGGAATTACAGCAATATTCGTTAACAGACTGAATTTCAATGCATTAAACCGTTGATATGAATTGACAATCCCCTTTTTCTCTGGTAAAAGATTTCAGCAAATCCAATAGTATGAAGGAGGATCATCAGTGGAAGAGAACAAGAAGATGACCATAGCCCTTTTCACCGGCAGCCTCGATAAGTTGACGGCGGCGGGTGTTATTCTGAGCGGGGCCGCAGCAAATGATATGGACGTAGACGTATATGTCCTGCTGCAGGGAGCCCGGGCGTTCATGAAGGAGATGGCCGGCAAGACGGATGAGCTGGAGCTCGCGGAGAACAAGGAGCTGAAGGAACAGTTCCTGGAATCACTCGAGAGGCTCAACGTGAAGCCCTGGCTGGAGTTTTTCAGGGAAGCCAAGGAGCTTACAAACGTGAAGATCCATATCTGCGGGCTCGCCGGTAAGGTCTGGGGCGGGGAGAAGCTCGAGGATTTCGTGGATATCGCCGACGATATAGTCGGGATCGGCGAATGCGTTACTTCCATGGAGGAATCGGATATTCATCTGTTTATCTAGAATGAGGAGTGGTAATGGACCAGGAAGAATTGAAAAACCTAGAGGTCAGTAAATCGGTGGACGCGAGGGGAACCGCCTGTCCGGGGCCTTTGCTCGCAGCCAAGAAAGCAATAGGAGAGGTTGATTCGGGTCAGATAATGGAAATCCTGTCTTCCGATGAGGGGACCAGGAGGGATGTTCCGAAATGGGCCGACAAGAAGGGGCACGAATATCTCGGGACCGTTGAAGAATCCGGGTATTTCAAGATCTACATGAAGAAGAAATAGATATTAATGGAGAAGACAGGGGAAAAGAAAAGTCCCAGGATCCTGGTTTTTTCCACCGAGAAGATATCGGATCCGGCGATCGATCTGGCGGGGCTGCTGAAGCAGCACTACCCACCGGCCGTCCATACGGTCAGTGTTCCATGCTCGAGCGGTATCAAGCCAATGTGGATCCTTCATGCATTCGAGGCTGGCTTTGACGGTGTGTTCATAGCCGCCGACGGGACGGACTGTCCGTTCAGCGAAACCTGCACCGATAAGACGGCCGCAATAGTATCGATGACACAGGAGATGATGAAGGAGAAGGGGATGGACGAAGCCAGGCTGAGAATGGCCGCCATCTGTTCCGTGTGTTCAGAGGCATTCGTCAAGCAGATGGTGAGCTTTACCGACTATCTGTCCGGATGAATCCGCAGTAGAACGTCCGTGAATTATTAGATGAACAGCAAAGAACAATATGAATACGATGTTATCGTAATCGGAGGAGGGATCGCCGGTCAGGAATCCGCTTTGAACCTGGCGGATTCCGGGCGAAGGGTGCTGCTCGTCGAGAAGGATCTCTCGATAGGCGGGAAGATGATACATCTGAGCAAGGTCTTTCCTACACTCGATTGCGCAGCCTGCATAACCACACCAAAGGTATCCGAAACGGCACGCCACCCAAACATCACGGTTTTCACCAACTCCGAGATCAGCGATCTCGAAAGGACTGAGGGAAGCCGCTTCCGCGGCATCATGACGAAACACCCACGATACGTGGTCGAGCATGACTGCACGGGGTGTCAGGAGTGCGAGGAGGTCTGCCCGGTCGTTGTCGAGGACCAGTATCAGTATGAATTCGTCGGCCGCAAGGCCGCTTACGTGCCGTTCAGCATCGCCAATCCCAGAGTGGCCGCGATCGATATAGAGAACTGCATCCTATGCGGCGCATGTGAGAGGGTATGTCCGGCCGATGCGGTGGATTTTACACAAGAAGAGGAGAGAATAGAGGTCAAGGCGGGCTCGGTGATAATCGCCACGGGATACAGGCTGTTCGATCCGAGCGTCATCGAGAAATTCGGATTGGGCAGATACAGGAATGTCATAACTTCCATGCAGATGGAGCGGCAGCTTGTTCCCACGAGGCCTTTCAATAACGTGCTGAGGCCGAAAGACGGGAAGATGCCCGATAATATAGCCTACGTTCTCTGCACCGGATCGAGGGATAAGGCGCTGGGCAATCCCATATGCTCGCAGGTCTGCTGCATGTATTCGATCAAACAGGGGCAGCTTCTCATGGGAGCTCTCCCAATGGCCGACGTGACGATATACTACATAAATATAAGAGCGTTCGGGAAGGGGTTCGAGGAGTTCTATCAGCAGAGCAAGGGGATGGGCGTCGAATTCATCAAGGGGAAGATCGGCAGGATAGAGGAGAAGGAGAACGGTGATCTGCTGGTCAGATATGAGGATATCAGGGAGGGGAGTGTCAAGGAAGCGGAACACGATCTGGTCGTGCTCTCGGTGGGCATACTGGCGAACCCGGAGGCGGGGATGCTTTTCAAGGGTGGTGGTCCGGAGCTCGACGAGTTCGGATACGTGAAGCAGGTGGACATTTTGGGCAATCCCGCGAGCACCAGTATCGAGGGTGTCTTCGTGGCAGGCACGGCATCCGGCCCGATGGATATTCCGGACTCGATCGCGTCTGCGGGGGCGGCGGCCTCGCAGGCCTTGAGCTATCTGGAGAGGATGGCATGAAGAAGAGGATCGGCGTTTATATATGCGAGTGCGGGTCCAATATTTCGGACCACGTAGATGTGGAAAAGGTCATGGAGGCGGTAAGGGACGAGGAAGGAGTCGCGCTTGCCAAGATCACGATGTTCGCATGCGCCGATTCGACACAGCAGGAGATAGTCCGGGACATCGAGGAGATGGAGCTCGACGGCCTGGTGATCGCATCTTGCTCGCCGAAGCTGCATCTTTATACCTTCAGAAGCGTTGCCGAGAGGGCGGGGCTCAACAAGTACAACTACGTGCAGGCCAATATCAGGGAGCAGGGCTCCTGGGCTCATTCCGATAAACCCAGAGAAGCGACCGAGAAGGCTATAAGGAGCGTCAAGGCGGCGATAGCGCGGACAAAGCTCTCGCAATCGCTGGTACCGCCTGTGATATCATCGGAGAATTCAGTCCTGGTGGTCGGGGCGGGAATTGCGGGAATGCGAGCGGCGGTGGAGCTGGCCGATACGGGGTCCAGGGTGTACCTCATAGACAGAAGCCCATTCGTCGGAGGGCGGACGGCTCAATGGGGAGAATTGTTCCCGACCGACGAAAGGGGAGGCAGTGTTGTAGAGGGACTCTTCGATGAGGTGATGGCGCATGACGGTATCGAGCTCTATACGGGCTGCGAGGTGATGTCAAAGACGGGGAGCGTTGGCGACTTCGACATCAAGCTGAGGATCAGCCCAAGGGGATTCAAAGTCGAGCCAGGGATCGAGTATACGGGTGAATTCGAGAAGAGGTTCGAGAAATCGGTGGATGCGTGCCCCGTCATGATAGACGATGATTTCAACTTCGGCCTGACCGAGAGAAAGGCCATATACAGAAACGAAGGTGGATTGCCGTGGATCCCCGTTATCGATCAGGAAAACTGCAACCGTTGCGGAGAATGCGTCAAGATATGTCCTGAGATCGAACTGGATCAGGAGGAGGAGATCAAAGAGATCAAGGTCGGTGGTGTAGTGATAGCGACCGGATTCGATCCCTACGAACCGGGGAAGGGGGAATTCGGTTACGGGGAGATCGAAAATGTGATAACCCTTCAGCAGTTCAGAAGATTAATGGAGATAACCGGCACCAGGTTGGTCCACGGAGGGAAGGAAGTCAGGAATATAGCTTACATCTACTGCGTCGGCAGCAGACAGATGGGCGCTCTCGACGGGGAAAACAAGTACTGCTCGAGATATTGCTGTACATCGGCCATACACTCGGCACTACTGGCGAAGAAGAAATTCGAGAATATACAGAATTATCATTTCACGAGGGGTGTCAGGACCTACGGCAAGCAGGAAATTATTTACGAAGAATCATCCGCGATCGGCGATATATACCTTCAGTCCTTCGAGGATGATCCACCGGAAGTCGTGAGTCAAAACGGGAAAACAACCGTGAAGGTCAGGGATGTCCTCACGGAGGAGAAGGAGCTCGAGATCGAAGCCGAGCTCGTTGTGCTGGTAACCGCAATGGTGCCGAGATCCAACGACAGGATCGGGGAGATATTCAAAGCCCCTACAGGAAGGGATAAATTCTACAACGAGGTGCATCCGAAGCTCAAACCGGTCGAGACTGTTATAGACGGTGTGTTTCTGGCCGGTACATCGCAGGGCCCGAAGAACATAACGGAAGCCATACAGTCATCGCTTTCAGCGGTGATAAAGGCATCTTCACTGATCGGCAAAGGCGAGATAGAGCTCGAACCGACTCTCGCCAGCATCGACGGGACCAAATGCGAATGGTGCGGGAAATGCCTCGATGCCTGCCCTTACGAGGCCGTTTACGAAACGGAGTACGAGGGAAAGAAAGTGGCCTCCGTAAATGAATCAACGTGCAAGGGCTGCGGCATGTGCCTGCCGGTATGCCCCGTGAACGCCATTCAGCTGATCGGATTCACCGATGCCGAAATCGTTGCGATGATCGATGCTCTGGCGGATTGAGTGGCGGATAGGTGATCATGGAAGGGAAAAAGAAGACAGTAGCACACATGAAGGCTAAGAGGGAAGTGCCCGATTCCTTGAGGAAACAGGTCAAGGAATTCAACAGGATCAAGAAGACGATCTTGAATGTGCTGGAACCAGGCCCTATGACCATACCGGAGATCGCCGGTAAGACCGGACTGGAGCCGGAAACCGTGACCTATAGTCTGATGACGATGAGGAAGTTCGGTACGGTCGAGACGGACAGGATGGACGACATGGACGAATACTACTATTACAGGGTAAAGGAAAAACCCGATGGCGAGAGTAAATCCTGAATTTTCGAATGACATCAAGAAATTCGGAGCGATAGACTTTCACTCCTGCTACAACTGCGGCAACTGCACGGCCGTTTGTCCCCTTGCGGAAATGAACAACGGATTCCCCCGCAGACTTCTCAGATACGCGGTACTGGGACTGGAGGACGACATACAGAGGGCTCCCGAGCCGTGGTTATGCTACTACTGCGGAGATTGCAGCGAGACCTGTCCCCGGCAGTCCAATCCCGGTGAGATGATGATGTCGCTTAGAAGGTATCTGACATCGAAATACGACTGGACCGGGCTCTCCAAGCGGTTCTACACGTCGAAGGCATGGGAGATCGGTTCTATAGCGGTGGTTTCGTTGATAGTCATCCTTCTCTTCGCGGCCTTTCTCAGGCCGACGGCTGATCCTTCAGGCCTGATAAATCCAGACGGCGGAGTCAGGATAAACAGCTTCGTGAGAGGGATGGAGGGGGCCACCTTCGTCAAGATCATTGAAACGGGTGACTGGGTTATGGCCGGGATCGTCTCGTTCTTCCTTATTACAAATATATTCAATATGTACAGGAAGATAGTGCTGAGTAACAAGAAGGTAAAGGTCTCCCTGGGCCTATATGTGAAAGAGGCGTGGAACCTTTTCTATCATTTCGCCACGCAGATCAAGTTCTCGAAGTGTGAAAGCCGGTCGTACTGGGTTTTGCACTGGCTTCTTATGTCAGGCTACACGGTCATGTTCACGATGATCGTGCTGTTCCTGCCATGGTTCCAGACCGAGAAGATCCATCCGATCACTCATCCTCAGAGATTCATGGGGTATTACGCCACTTTCGGTATCATTCTGGCCATTGTTATCTGGTCCGTAAGGAGGATCAAAAGGACCGGCGAGATCCATAAATACAGCCACAAGACGGATTGGCTTTTCCTGATCATGCTCTTTCTGACGACTCTGACCGGAATACTCGTGCATTTTTTCAGAATCGGAGGGCTGATCTATCCCACATATTACATGTATGTCATTCATATGGCCATACTGGTCCCTATGCTCGTTGTTGAGGTTCCTTTTTCCAAGTGGTCGCATCTCGCATACAGACCACTTGCGATCTACTTCACGAGTCTGGTGAATTCCGCCGCCTCGATCGCTGCGGGCAAGAAGAAAAAGGGCGATTAACCCGGATCCATTGTTTTCAAAGAACCATGTAATACCCGGTTCTATCCAGCGCTGTACGTGGTGTTGCCGTCATTTCACGATAATTGATCCGGCCTATGATCCTCGAGGTGCCGGTTCAGCCGCTATGGCCGTCTGCATTATTCCATATGATCTTGACACGCAGTTCGTATGCTGGAAGAATTAGGCCTGCTCAGGGAATGAAGTTAATATACAACTTACAAGCTTAACGGATTTTCGGAAAGGAGGATGATCGTGAGGAGTGTATTGCTGATATCGGCCATTTGTATTGCGATCTTTGCGGCGGGCTCACAGGCGCAGGTTCCACAGGTAATGAACTTCCAGGGTATTCTGACCGACGACGTCGGTACGGTTGTCGAGGACGGCACGTACAGCATTACTTTCAAGATCTACTATGGCGAGGTGGGCGGTTCGGAGATCTGGTCGGAGACGCAGCTGGTGGAGGTGACTAAGGGGATCTTCAGCGTTTATCTCGGCACGGTCACCGCGTTGGATCTACCGTTCGAGAGTGATTACTGGGTAGGCATCTCCGTCGAGGGAGAGGCTGAGCTCTCGCCACGCATGAGGCTCGCAACGTCGCCGTACAGCTTCACTTCGAAGGCTGTACTGGGGGACAACGTATTCCCCGATTCTGGTAACGTGGGTATCCATACGGATTCACCGAACTATCCCCTAGAGATATGGGGAGGGACGGCGAATCAGGTCGGACTCTTCGTTCACGGGAATGATCCCGATTGGACCAGCATATACGTCGAAGCAGGGAACGCGGGTTCCAGGCCGGGTTACGGTTACGTGCGCGGGCCGCTAGTGGCCCATCATTACGTCGATCCCGGCGGGAGCTGGCGGTTGTCGGTGGGCGGTGATGAGCGGATCAGCGTGACAGCGGCCGGAAGAGTGGGGATAGGGGTAACCTCACCATTGGAGCAGTTCGATGTGGACGGGGCTATCAATATCGGAACGACTTCCGGAAGCAATACCGGTACGATCCGGTGGTCGGGATCGGATTTCGAGGGGTACGACGGAAGCCAGTGGCTCTCGCTCACTGGATCAGGTTCGGGCGGCCTGCCCACGGGAAACTCGGGCCAGACCCTCAGGCACAGCGGTACGGACTGGATCGCGACAGGTAACCTCTACAACGACGGCAGCTTTATCGGCGTGGGCACGACTTCACCCGAGACGAACCTGCACGTTATGTCCTCGGGGAATCCAGCGATAAGCGTAGAATCGGACCTGTCGAGCGGCAGCGCAGGGTTAAAAGCCAAAACTGACGGTGGAAGCCAGGACTACGCGATGCTCCAGAAAATCGGCGCCTCGGTGGCCGGATCCAAGGCGGGCATACCGTATGCGAATCTTTCATTGCTCCAGATCGGGTCGCAGGCGGGGCCGTTCATGCTGGATGTGATTCCTCCGGAGCCGATCCATTTCGTCATAGACAACGACGAGATCGTCAGGATGACCGAGGAGGGGCGGCTGGAGGTGCACCGGGACGGCGGGGCGGTTGCCTCTATCTACGGGGATTCCGATGGTGGACGCATCTCGCTCTTCAATGAGACGGGTGGACTGCATACGTACCTTCAGCCCGATCCCAACGGAGCAGGGGGATACATGTCGATATACAGGAGCGATACAGAGGACGGCATCCGTCTGGATGGAAACTTCGCCGGCACGACGGAGCCTTTCCTGGCGCTCTTCGGTTCCGCTCAGGACGTGGCGTTCAACTTGTCCCAAACTGGCGATTGGTCGGTGGAGCTCCCCGTGGATGCGGTGAGCAACGCCGAGATAATGGACGAGCCCGGCGTTGCGAGCATGATAAACAGCGAGGCGACAGGAATCGCCCTCACGATGGGCAATTTCGTGGTGATCGGATCCCGCAGCATCACCGTCCCCGCAGCGGGTTATGTGCTGGTCGTGGCCACCTCGAACATCTCGATCGACCACACGAACGGCACGCTCAGCACGGCCATATTCGGCATCTCGCACGCTCCTGACGCGTTCAACGCGAATCAGAGCGCCGAGCTGAGCGAGCCCGGCGCGGCTCCGACTGCCACCTACGAGCGCATCATCACTTGCCACGGCCTGTACGAAGCAGTTGATGCGGGCACCGCGACGTTCAACTACATAGGATTTCTCGCTGGAGGCGCGATGACAGCGCATGATGTGCAGCTGACCCTGTGCTATTTTCCAACAGCATACGGGACCGTCGAGCCGACGTTCGTAGTCGATCCGGTAATGACGGCAGCAGCACCTGACGAGGCGGAGCGCGATAGATCGATCGCCGATAACGAGTCCCGGATCGAACGCGAGCTGGCCGCTATGAGATCCAGGATAGAAAATCTGGAGAGGCGGCTGGATTCCGAGTGAGATACAGGGCGACGGGCCCATAGCTTAGACAACCCGGCGCGACAGCAGACAGGAAGTGAGGGATATGTCGAATGTGAAGCTTATGATTTCCGGACAGGGAGACAAGAGAACGGTTTTGCTCAAACCAAAGGGCATGACGATAGGACGGGGAGAGAATTGCGATATAGTGCTGGATCACAGGATGGTGTCCAGGCTCCACGCAAGGATCTACCAGGATCCGTTCGGGCGCTGGATAATAGAGGATATGGAAAGCCAGAACGGCGTATATGTTGACGACAAGCGCATAAAGGCCCAGGCTGTATCGTCCAACCAAAAGATCTTCATGGGTTCGTTTTCGTTGTCACTCCTGGAGATGACCGAGCAGCAGATAGTCCCGGGCAGGTCGGTCCGGTCGACGATTACGGTCATAGACGAGGGGGAGCGGGAAGACATAGTATCGTTCAAGGGGGAAGAAGAGCCGATTCTATCTCCCGACCTGATGCAGCATCTGAATGAATTCACGGCCGCGCTGCTCGGGCTGAAAAGTCCTTCGGAATTGTATTCGAAAGCCTGCCTGCACCTGGCTGAGAAGATGAAAACCCTTGTCGCCATAGTCAGGCTGCCCGGAAGGTCCTTTCCACTGCCCGAGTCGCCGGAGATACTCGCGTGCCATTTCGGTGCAGGCGAGTCATCACCCGACCTGCTCGAGGCAACCAGTATTCATCTCTCCAAGCGTGTGCTCGAGGCGATACGTGCGGATGAGAAGCCGGTTATGGCGAGCAGCTTGCCCTCATCGGGGGAGAACATAAATCTCACGATAATCGACATGCAAAAACCCCACCTCGTTTTCGCGGCACGCGTGAATGACATGGGCGATAGCATCGATGCCCTCTACATGGATATACTCGAGCTCAAATCGACGAAGGAGATGTTTTATTTCGTAGAAGCGGCGGCCAGGCAGATAGATTTTGTACAGAAGAATTTGTTTTATATGGATCTCAAAGCCAAGGAAAAAGCCCTGAGGGAGGCCAATGACCAGCTCAAGGAGAAGGACAGAATAAAGGACGAATACGTTTCACGGGTAACTCATGATATCAAGGGGCACCTGGCCGCGATCCAGAGCTGCCTGTTCGTCGCGGGCAGCGAATCCTCCGGTCCACTGAACGATAAGCAGTCCGACTTCCTCGGGCGCGCTACCGACAGGACAGAGCAGCTTACAACCTTCGTTAAGGAGCTTCTCAACCTCACGCAGATGAGGCTCAGCGGCCGCGTGGACATGGTGGATTTTTCCCTGGCCGATTCCATTTCAAAAGCCGTTGAAACGGTCGGCCGGAAGGCCGAGGATAAATCCATTACCCTTACATCGAACGTGGGTCCTGAGGTCGGGCAGGTAACCGGAGACGAGTTCTCCATCAACGAAATGATCACGAATCTGCTTTTCAACGCGATCAAGTACACCCCCGAGGGAAAGACCGTGCACCTAAATGCTCGCCGTGTGGATGATCACGTACGCCTCGATTTCACGGATACTGGGATCGGCATACCGGCCGCCGAGGTCGAGCATGTTTTCGACGAGTTCTTCAGGGCGACTAACGCCAAGAAAAGCGAGAACGAGGGAACTGGTCTGGGGCTCTCGATCGTCAAGCAGATAGTGGAGAGGCACGGAGGCGAAATCACCGTGCAGAGCAGTGAAGGCGAGGGAACGACATTCACGGTGATGCTTCCCGTAGGCGGTTGAATGCTCTTGTCTTCAGGCCGGGATTCATGTATGAATGGCCATAGAGGCTCTGTCGGCTTGCCGGACGGTCCTGCATAAGAAGTTGTAATGCAAGGATGGATTTGGTAGGCTGTGCGGGTTCACACCCGGCCGTCCTGTCAATGCCGGTTTGATCTAGAAAATTGGTTTAAAAGCGTGAGGTAGAGTATGGCAAAGGCGAAGATCCTCGTTACGGATGATGATAAGGATATCAGGGACTCTCTGCAGGCTATCCTTGAGAGCAGGGATTACGCGGTCGTAACAGCCGCGGACAAAACGGAGGGACTGGAAAAGATAAAGGCCGAAAAGCCGGATCTGATGATACTAGACGTCATGATGACGACGTGGCAGGACGGCTTCGAGATGGCCAGGGAGCTGAAAAACGATCCGGAATACAAGAGCATTCCAATATTGATGCTGACCGGTGTTAAGGAGAAGACCGGGATAGATTTCAAATCATCCGCCGGTGACGAGACCTGGAATCCGGTCGATGGATTTCTGGAAAAGCCGATCCAGCCCGATATACTGCTGGCTGAGATCGAAAAGCTGCTCTAAAGGCCGACACAACCATGACGAAACGGTGAAATTGCGGCCGTATAACGTATTCATGAACAAGGGCTTATGGATCAGGGCGGCTTTCATCGAGGCTCAGGGAAAGAGAATAGCGGGCTTTACAAACACGCACCTGCACAAGAAAGCACTCCGACCTTAGGCAAACCTTTATCCGGTTTGTGTTGACAGCGGAATAAACTGATACTATATTAATATCAATAATGATGGGATCCTTATGAAAGTTATTACTAAACGTACCGATTACGCAATTCGTGCCCTGCTTGTGCTGGCGGCAAACCGTGATGGATTCATTTCGGCGAAAAGGATCTCACAGCTGGAGAAGATCCCGCATCAATTCCTGCGCGGAGTATTGCAGAGGCTTGTCGGGAGCGGCATCGTGGAGTCCAAGGAGGGATTCGGGGGGGGGGTGAAACTCAGCAAGGATCCCGCCGAAGTAAAGGTCATCGAGATCATCAGGATATTTCAGGGTGAGATCGAATTCTCGCCCTGTATCTTCAGAGGAATCGAGTGCCCCAACCGGCAGACGTGTGTGCTGAGGAGCGAAATAAAACGTATAGAGAGTCTCGTCGAGAAGGAGTTCGAGGAGCTGACGATAAAGAAACTTTCGGCGAAAACTGTAGGGACTAATTCAGCAAGAAACGGAACCGATGACGTTTCGTGAAGCCGCCGGTGAGCTGAAATTACATTAACATGGGGAGGCCAGGAAAATGAGCATGTTCTGTTACCAGTGCCAGGAGACGGCCCGTAACGAGGCGTGCACCATAAGGGGTGTGTGCGGCAAGGAGGAGGCGACAGCCAACCTTCAGGATCTGTTGATATACGTGCTACAGGGTATTGCGGCATGCGCGGAGAGGATTGACGGCACCCTCGACAGGAAGTACGGGGAATTCATGGTGCAGGCGCTTTTCTCGACAATCACAAACGCGAACTTCGACAACGATCGAATATCGGAGCTTATCGATATCGGATTGTCAATGAGGGACGAGTTGATGAAGGAAGCAGGTGGTTTGTCGGCCCAGCCTCTGCACGATTCAGCGATGTGGAAAGCGGAAAAGCGTGAGGACTACGATCGAAAAGCGGGTGAAATCGGCATTCTCAATTACAGCGAGGATGAAGATATCCGCTCACTCAAATCACTCATCCTCTATGGCATAAAAGGCATCGCTGCATATACGGATCATGCGGCAGTCCTGGATCGATACGACGACGATATATTCGGGTTCCTGGTAAAGGCCCTTGCGGCCATAACCAAGGATCTTTCGGCGGAAGAACTTACGGATCTGGTTTTCGAATGCGGGGAGACAGCTGTCAAGGCGATGGCGCTGCTCGATAAGGCGAATACGGATGCCTACGGGCACCCCGAGATCACAC
The DNA here is from genome assembly GCA_964422745.1 of uncultured bacterium. GTDB lineage: Bacteria > Krumholzibacteriota > Krumholzibacteriia > Krumholzibacteriales > Krumholzibacteriaceae > CAYRCK01. The sequence goes on along the minus strand of CAYRCK010000007.1, from coordinate 51,303 downwards.
GGGTGAGCATAGGTGTGAGGGACAATCCGGGCATATTGATATCGGGCCACGATCTGCGTGACCTGAAAGATCTCCTGGAGCAGACAGAGGGAACCGGCGTCGATGTTTACACCCATGGGGAGATGCTGCCGGCGCACTCCTATCCCGAATTCAAGAAGCACGGCAATTTCGTCGGTAACTACGGTGGTTCGTGGTGGAAGCAGAACAAGGAATTCGAATCATTCAACGGACCGATCATCATGACTACGAACTGCATCGTTCCGGTAAAGGATTCATACAGGAACCGGATATTCACGACGGGCATGGCCGGGTACCCGGGTGTGAAGCATATTGAGGATAGGAATGGCGACGAACCGAAGGATTTTACCGAGGTGATCGAGCTCGCCAAGGGATGTCCGGCACCAGTGGAAATAGAGACGGGTGAAGTCGTTGGGGGTTTCGCTCATAACCAGGTTCTCTCACTGGCCGATAAGATCATCGATGCTGTCAAGGCCCGTAAGATAAAGCGTTTCGTGGTAATGGCCGGATGCGACGGAAGGCATCCCTCTAGGAAGTACTACACCGAGGTCGCGAATTCCCTCCCCGTAGATACGGTCATCCTTACGGCGGGCTGCGCCAAGTATCGCTACAACAAGCTGGATCTCGGAGAGATAGGAGGCATACCGAGGGTGCTCGATGCGGGGCAATGTAACGATTCATATTCGCTGGCGGTGATAGCCTTGAAGCTCAAGGAGGTTCTTGGGCTGGATGATATAAATGAGCTTCCGATCTCCTTCGATATCGCATGGTACGAGCAGAAAGCAGTCGCGGTCCTGCTGGCCCTCCTCCATCTCGGGGTGAAGGGGATCCGGTTGGGTCCGACCTTGCCCGCTTTTCTATCTCCGGCCGTGGCGAAGGTGCTGGTCGACAGGTTCGATATCAAACCTATAGGCGTTGTAAAGGATGATATAGAGGCCATGACGGCCGGTAAGTAGCATGTGCCGCCGGTCCTGCGTTCCCGTCACACGACCTCTATGGTGGATGGCGGTTTCGTGGCGATATTATAGGTCACGCTCACGATACCGGGCACGTCATTGACGATTTCGCCGGCCAGCCCCTCGAGCACGTCGAAGGGCAGCCTGGTAGGCGTGGCGGTGCGCGCATCGACGCTGTCCCAGCATCTTATTTCTATCTGCTGTCCGTAATCACGCTTTCTGTCTCGCATGCCCGTGACCCGGTCCTCGTGAAGGATGGCCATGTACTGGAAGGCACCGTAGCCCTCGAGACGGCGCTCTACGATAGTAGTCGCTCTGCGGACCGTATCGATCCTCTCCGGCGTCACCGCTCCGATCACGCGTGCCGAGAGTGCCGGTCCCGGGAACGGGATACGCTGGAAGATCTCCTCCGGAAGCCCGAGCTCCTCTCCGACCTTCCGCACACCGTCCTTTCGAAGCTGGATGAGCGGTTCGATGATGTGATAGCCGAATGTTTCCTGTGGATCGATGCCGAGCTGCTCGAACACGTTGTGCTGACGCTTTATGCCGGCGACGGTCTCATCGACATCGGTCAGGATCGTTCCCTGGAATAGATACTTCGCGCCGCTCTCCTTCACCATGCGGCCGAAGACATCCTTGTAGAATGTCTGCGTGATGGCCTCGCGCTTCTCCTCGGGATCGGTTATGCCCTCGAGGGCCGAGAAGAATTCCTCCCTTGCATCCACGAGCTCTACTTTTACTCCTAGAGAGCCAAACAGATTGACGACCCATTCGGGCTCGCCCTCGCGCATGAGACCGTTCTCGATGAATACCGTTCTCAGCCTGTCTCCAAGGGCGCGATGACCGAGCATCGTTACCGTCGAGGAATCGACTCCACCCGAGAGCGCGTTGATCGCAAGGCCCTCCTTTACGGTTGATCTGATCTCTTCGATTTTCTGCTCTACGAACTGCTTGGTGTCCAGATCATGAACCTTGATCTCGGTGATCATGCCTTTCCTCCTCGCGTGAAGATTGCTCTGTGAACGTTGATGAGGGTCGATTATAACCCGGCCGGTGTAAAATCGAAAGAGAATATTTACCGCATCCGCCGCTGCATAGCACTCTTCGGCGATGATTCAAGAGTCATTCTCAATCTTAATTGCCTGATGCTCGGTCCGCGGCCTGACATCCGGCACAGAATAGGATTCGGGGGCCTTCGAACGGGGATTCGTGGCATACAGCATGGTTTCTGATAATTTCCTGAGATTTCCGGTAGTTGAGAATAGTTCTTGCACCTCTAGTGTAAAACACCAAATTCAGGGATGCCTGCGGAGGTGTATGTGTTTGAAATATAACATTTTAACCAGGATTTGCCACGACCGGACAGGAACCGGTCAGAAACCGATCCACCGTTTTGATACCCCGGATAGTGCATTTTGATGCATGTCGAGAGGTAACTGCTTGAAACAGTTGCCGGAACCGATGCTGATTCTGTCGATGTAATATGAAACCGACAGCACCCATACTCTTCTTTCTAGGTCTTGTAGTCGCCACGGCTGCTGCGCCCACAATGACTGTTAATGCCTCCGTGAAGGCGGATCTAGAGCCATCATCCGGTGAGCAAGCTCTGCGTTCACTACCCGGGGCCGCCCTCGCAGGTGAATTGCTTATTCAAAATATCCAGTGTCTCCTCGATACACTAGCTATCGATCAGACCGGTGTTCCGGTCAGCGTATGGATTCAAAATCGAAGCGAGGTGGATATCGAGATCCGGAATGTGTCCCTTGTTTTCACATATACCACTTTGGGGGACCGTAATTCCGATTACGAGGTCAGCGCTTTGGCGGGCTCCGATCCGATGCTTTCGCCCAATGAAAGCGAAGGTTTCGATTTCGAGGTCGATTTGCTATCGGGCGCTCTTACCGGAGAGCTGATAAGCGTCCAGGCTTTTGTTGTCGGTATAAGTCAGGATGACCTGAGGGAAGTATCCGTCTCTAGCGGCGAAGAACATACTGTCTTAGATCAATTCGAGTCCGTCTCATTCGGCAACAACGACGGATCTGCATCCTGGGCCGACGATTGGGTGGAATTGGGCGAGTCGGACGGGCCTGGTGAGGGGGCCGTATCGATCGGTTTGGATCCCGTCTTTGGTATCAACTGCCTTCGGGTCGGCAGCGATATCCCGGTCTCGGATGTGGGGATCATGAGAGAGGCCGCTCTGGAGGATGCCTCATCAGCCGTGCTCACGTTTACATATGCTTGTGATCCTGTCGACGGATTCTTGGGACGCCTGACGGTACAGGTTTCCGAAGACGGAGCCGGCGATTGGATCGATCTTGAATTGATCGGGGACGGCTCCGATTTGGTGTTGAAGAAGATGTTATTCGATATTTCAGACTATGTATCACCGACCACTACAATACGGTTCCAAGGCATCGGTGCATGTTCCGGCTATGTCTATATAGACGATATCCGGATCAGTTACATAAGGGAAAGTGAGGCACACAGTTGGATTGTTCTCGAGAACGGATTAACCGCCGACGTTGCTCTTTTCGATACAAAGGGCACTCCCGATAGATCGGACGACAGCCTCATGTATCAGTACAGCGGGGAGGTCTTTACCCTCAACAGCGTTCATTATTTCAATGACGGCGAAGTTTTGACCGATATTCCGGTCGCCGGGAGCGGCATATACAGACTCGTATATCGGTACAAGTCGACCTCCGATTGGGAGTGGGAGCCAAAGGATGGATTCGATAAGGGATATCTCGCGCTGTCGGATTCCATGCATGGATTCGGCCGTATCTCATTGCCACAACCGGGATTGAAGGAATTTCTATTGACGGAGACAATGGTTCCTGACGAGGAGGATGATCCGGCTGATTTCGTAGTTGGTGTGACTAATAATCACGATCCCCCTCATGAATGGGATATGCTGACTGATCCCTGGATAGATCCGTTGGTGGATAACGGCAAGACAGGTGAATGGGCATCCATCGTCGAAGAATTGAGCCCTCCCCGATGGATTATCGGCTGTGACGATGGTGGCAAAGACTGGGAGGTTACAGGAAAGTTGGAGGATGGCAGGTCGTATTTCCACGAGATGTGGTTTCAGCCCGATCTCGATTGGAATCACGGAGATACAGCCGATGTTTACCTCCATATCACGGGACACGACGGAGTTGATAACCTCGAGGCACTGCACTCCCTATTCAAAGTTGTGGATGACGATACGGTGGGACCGGTTTTCTCCGCCTTCTCGCCGGAGATAGTTCCGGAAGGAGAGGAGATCTATATAGAATGTCAAATCGAAGATCCGAGCGGCGTATACGACGACAATTCAGGATCGGATGGCCAGGGAGTCTATGTTAAGTATGACACAGATGGTAGCCTGGAGAATGGTTTCTTCGAGATACAGATGTCCTCGGCCGGAGGGGACGATTTCATCCTGGATTCACCGATACCCGCCCAGGTTAACGGCGTAGAGATAATATACGCCGTTCATGCATGCGACTATGATACAGATACGGGGATCTTCGACAGGGCATGTTCGGTCAGCGGGGAACAGACGATACAGGTCATAGGAGCGATTGCCGTTTACGATGATCCCGCATCGCTTGTTCCATCCTCGGTATACCCCGGGCAGGAGGAAGTGATTTTCCATATAGATCTCTCCAACCTCAATACCGGGACGATTTACCTCGATCCAGGCGTCTCGTTCATGATGATCGATGACGGAACGTATTCTATCGTCGCTAACCTCTTGAACGAGACCTATCTCGCACCCGGATCAGGGGGATTTCCCATAGCTTTCGATGCCGTCGATATACCGGCAGAATTCTCATCCCCCGACACGATATCGCTGACCGTTCATCTCGAGGGGATCTACAATGAGACCATTCCTTGGGATCAGACCTGGGTGCTTTCGGTATCCAACAGGCTGGTGATAAATGAGCCCAGGCTCTATGTAGAAGCTCATCCTCTACCGTCCCCGGAAGTAAATCCAGGGGAGAGGATGGTGGAGTTGATGAGGATGGAGATGACAAACGAGGGCCTCGGGGAAGTTTCACTTGATAGCATTGTGCTCAACAACATAACCGTTGGGAACGTCGCAGTTCCGGGTAACGATATCAATATCGAACGGCTTTTTCTCTACAGAGGGGGAGATGACGGTGCGGTGCAGGAGATAATACCGATGGCTGAAGATGAGAGAGGCTTGCTCAGGAGCAGGCCCTTCAGCGAGGGTGATACTCTCGCCGCCTCAGCTGTTTTCGAAGGCGGCCAGGCAGTCTTCAACCTTACCAAGGGGCGGAGTATCCCTGTTTTTGATCCTGTGTACTTCTACGTCATGGCCGACATAGACTCGTTCATGGCAAGCGACGGCGATCGGATCGACGTGGAGATATCATCATGTGATTCGATATTTACAAGTGGTCCGGTCTCTATAGATATGGAGGCCGTTCCTCTCAGATCTGAGGGAGCCAACAGGATCGACGGCTTCATGAGCTTTCAGGCTCGGATTGTGGACGGAGTGCCCGACACGGTCTACTCCGGAACGGATTGCCAGCATGTTCTCATAGTCGATCTGCCGGCAAACGGTTACGCTCCTGATATCATCTCCGGCCTATCAGTAGTGAATTACGGAGATGCGGAGGTTACGGATGTCATCGAGTTGCTTGGATTATGGGTCGATGGCGGAGACGGCGTTTTTTCATCGGACTTGGATACATACCTCGGCCCGCTTCAGTACACCGGGGAGCAGTTCCAGATCACGGGTCTGTCGCGCCATGTTATTGGTTCGCAGAGGTTCTTTCTGGCGGCCCGTTTCGGGCAGGAATTCTCAGAGGGACTGAGCGTAAAATTCGGTATTCCGGTTGACGGGGTACGGTACGTTTCAGGGAACGACGGCCCTATAGATGTGGAGATGATAGCCGACTCCGCGCAGGTTCTGATAAGGCGCGAATACATAAGCATCGAGGCTCTCCAGGCAGGAGGGGGTACTCCTTCGGTCCATCCGAGTGAGAAGGGGATCGAGCTGCTAGCTCTCGGGATAGTCAACAACACGCTATCCTCCATTACTCCCGATTCACTGATCCTCAGGGGAGCGCCGGGCCTGTTCGAGTGTGAATCCGGGAAGAAATTGGATCTTTTCCTCGATGATGGTGACGGCTTGTTCGATCCCCTGCTGGACACGCCGGTATCCTCGGGGCAATGGTCCGGAGACAGCTGCGGAGTCGGGATATCCGGCGTTGAGATATCGACCGATAGTGAAGCGGTTCTTTTCGTTTCCACGGATCTCGACAGCTTCGCCTCCGTCGATGGTGATACCCTATCCATCCGGATAGAATCTGCGGACGATCTCACTATCTCCGCCGTTACGGTCAATCCATACGAGATAGATGGGGATTTTCCCCTCACAGACGACACACCGCCCGTGGTGGACGGGATGATGTCGTTCCAGATCCCCGTCTTTCCCGTCGCCGATAGCATAGTAACGGGGATACTGGAGAACATTCTCGTAATGGATTTCGAGCTGCCCGGCAACGGATGCATGCATGACACGTTGACAGGCATATCGGTTGTTAACATGGGGAGCGCGACACGGGATCATATAGAGAGGATCCTGATATGGGAGGATGATGGTGACGGCCGGTTCGATCCGGCCGTTGACGATTCGGCGGCCGTACTGGAGGAAAATGGGATAAACAGGTATCAGGCATCTGGACTGAGCATTCATCTCGACGGGACCACGAATTGCAGGTTCTTCATAACGGTCGATCTCAGAAGCAGCTTTTCAACGGGAGCGACGATCCTTGCAGGTATCCCCGGCATGGGTATTGAAGTATCTTCCGGGAACGACGGCCCCATTGACGGCCTTCTATATGCGGCAAACGGAGTCGTGATCCCGGTTCCCGACCGTGTGACGTTCATCGCGAGCAGCCTCGATAACAAGAAGGTCCATCCAGGCGAGAAAAACATCCTGAATATCGTCCTAGGTGCTTACAACAGTTACTCGGATGCAAAGGTTATACAGTCTATTGTCCTGCTAAAGAGCGGTCCATCGAAACCAGGGGAGATCGTCAGCGTAAGCGCCTATGCAGACAATAACGACGGATTGTTCGATCCCGATCTCGATGAGCTTCTCGAGACGGTCGAATCGACTGGAGCCCTTTTTAGCTTCGAGAGTCTCGACATGGCGCTGGCCCCGTTCAAGAGCAGCCTGATCTTCTTCGCATACGACCTTCCGGCCGAGGGGGTTCGCGATTCCATATCGATTGATTTCAGCATATCAGATCAGTCCTTTATACGGTTCGATGACGTCCTGACAATCATAGAGGGAGAGTTCCCGCTCGAATCGGCAGGGATGGATGTCACGGACGGGATGATAGCCCGGCAGATCGATGTGCACCATGTTCCAAGCGTCCGGGTTTCACCCGAAGACACCGATGTTCCATGCTTTTCATTGACACTTCCGTGCAACGGCACCGAAGCTGATTCATTGGAATCCTTCTCCATCGAAAACTCCGGAACATGCCTGCCCGGAATAGATCTTGTGTATCTCAAGCTGTGGAAAGACAGCGGTGGAGATGCAAAGGGTTTCGATCCCGGGATGGAAGAGTTCGTTGACTTTCTTGTTTGGAACGGCGAATCCTGGAGCAATGTATCAGGCCTGTCCGAACAGATCGACTGCGGTGGCTTGACCCTCCACATCACGGTCGACATAGCTGCGACCGCGAACGACGACAGGACGGTGCTGCTTACGCTTCCCGTGGACGGCGTCCAGGTCGCGTCGGGCAACGACGGGCCGGTCGATACGGAGATAGTATCTCCCGCAAAGGTCATAATCACGACCGATCCGCTGATCGTATCTTTCGATGACCTTCAGACGGTGACGCTGGGCCAGCAATTCGATGTGGACCTGCACGTGAGCAATGTATCCGATACGATCCTGACTCAGGTCCACCCGGACAGTTTTCTATGGACGGGAGGCGGCGGCCTTACTCTTCTGACCGGTCCCGTACCTTCGGCTATCGACCTGGGAGGTCAAACCGACAGCACATTTTCCTGGACCTTTCAGGCGGCCGGCGAGGGCAGTATAGTTTTCCAGGCCAAGACCGTGGAGCAGGGCGGTGATGCGGAAAGCCGGCTAGAGCTGTCCGATACACTGGTCATTGAAGGTGTTCCCGATAATGTCAACATTACATTCGATGATCTGTCCCCCGTGAACCTGAACAGGGGGCACAGTGACGCTTCCATAATAGAAATGACAATCAGCTACGGCACGCTGTGTAATGGATGCGCGGCGATCGGTCTTTCATCGCTCGATCTGAGATTCACAGACGGTTCCGGCTCATCTATCGAGGTTAACGACGTGGCCTCGAGGATCGTACTCGAAGACGAGTCGATGATGCTGTTTACCGAATCGACATCGGGCATCGAGGACTCCGTAATCACACTTCTTCCGATCGAACATGAAGACTTGAAACCTGGAGATATAAGGACATACAGAATCTCACTGGATATCGCCGAGACCGCGGCTGCAGGTAATTTCAGGATCTTCATCGATTCCAGCGATTATCTCATAGTATCGGATCAGAACAGCGGGGATCCCGTAACGGTGAGCGGGGTGGATTACCCGTGGTCGACCAACACGGTCACACTCAAGGATCCTGCGGTCGAGCTGATGGCCGGTATGGAAAAAGGGATGCCCGGTCGAGTCAACCGCGGACAGAACGATATCGGAGCATTCAGGATCATACTTACAAATTCATCGGGAATGTCCGGTGCGGATATCAGTGTATCAAGGATCGAATTCGAGGTGATGGAACATGTCGCCGGCGATCTGGAGCCGGGCGATATACTGAGCAAGTTCCGCCTCTGCGATGCTTATGAGTATGATCACTATGTCACCGAAACCTTCAGCGGCACAGGGATCGAGTGTGTTTTCGAACCTGAAATGATCGTATCACCATCCATGCCGTTGGAATTGAACGCATTTATCGATCTGCTGACGAATCCCGGACCCGACAGTTTCACAGTCGTGCTGCTGGACAGCCTGGCCGTCACCGCCAGGGATGTAAATTCAGGCGAAACAGTCGAGGTTTTGGCCGGTGAGGAAGGTGATTACACATTCCCGATGAATTCGGGGCACGGTGTCCTTGTCGATCCTCTGAGCGGCTTCTCGGTAACGGCGCAGGGTGTTCTGCCCGGCAGGGTTACGGCGGGTACCGACGGGACGGAGGCGTTGCGGTTGACGATGCACCACACCGGTAGTCCGGGCGAATCGGGGGCGTCGATATCCGGGATCACACTCAGGATCCTGAATCAGAAAGGCGAGGGGATAGCACAGAATTCGGTGATAGATGCTATCAGGGTCTTATACGGGGATAGTCTGCTCTCCGCCGTGTACACCACCGCTGTGGACACATCATCTTATATACATCTTACAATCGAAGATGAGATCGTTATCGAAGCCGGTAGTTCAACCGATCTGGACATACATGTTGATATTGGAGAATCGGCTGTTCCGGGTTTCTTCCAGTTCTATCTCAACAGGGACGGTTTTGACGTGGCCGATGCGACGTCAGGGTCCGAGTTCGAAGACATCGGCGGCGAGTATCCAATATCAAGCGGACTGGCGGAAGTAGTGCTGCCCGCCGATCGTATCTATTTCTATGCTTCGGATATACTGTCTCCGAATATCATGGCCGGCGAGGAAACACCGCTCATGAGCCTTCGTTTGGAGAGGGGAACCCTCTCGACGGGATCATTGGTCTATCTCGATGCGTTCGACGTCTATCTCCACGACGGGAACGACGATCCGGTAGACGCTTCGAGCGTGATCGATGGGGTACGCATAGAAACCGAAACGGGTGACATCCCGGTTACACTCGACTATCAAGGGACGGGTGTACGTATTATCCTAGATACGCAACTGGGAGTCGGTTCCGGCGAATCGTTCGAATTCGATCTTCTTGTCACGCTCGCAAATGAACCGGCGGTCAAGTCATTGTGGGCGAGCATACACTCTCCGGAAGACGTTACTTGCACGGACGAAGCTTCGGGCGATCCGGTGACCGTAGATCCCGTGCCGGGGATGTCATTTCCATTCAATACGGGAATAGCAGCCCTGCTCGGCAACAACGTCGAGGATTCATTCTCGAACTATCCGAATCCTTTTGTGGCAAGCCGGGAAAAAACGAGGATAACCTTCTACATGCCCGGTGACGGAACGGCCTCTCTGAAGATATACACGGTTCTCGGCAAGCTGGTGACGGTATTGGCCGATGATGAATACCGCACCGGAGGATTGCATCAGGACGTATGGTGGGACGGCACGAACGGGAGAGGGCAGCGTGTGCTGAACGGTGTCTATTATCTTGTTTTGAGGATCAATGTCAACGGCAGGGAAACGATGATCAGGCGGAAGGTGGCGTTGGTATATTGATGTTGGGATTTACCGGGAATAAGGTCTACCTGGCGGTACTGTTCGTATTGCTTCTGACATTACCGATAGGTGCATCCCCGCAGGCAGCTGATGATAATGGCGGAACGGTAAGCCTATTTGATTTCGGCGCCGGCGGGCGTAACATAGCCCTCGGAGGCGCCAAGGCAGCCGTTTGGGGCGGATCGTATGCACTCCTCTGGAATCCAGCCGGGTTGGATTACCTCGAGAGAGGCGAAATCAACCTCTTCCACACACCGCTTTTCGACGAATCCTGTTCCTATTCCTCCATTCTCTGCTCCTACCCGTTTATCGAAATAGGAACCATTTCGTTCGGCATACAGCAGCTCAGCATAGACGGGATAGAACGGAGGGACGCCGGCAATCTGGTTCTGCCCGGAGAGCTTTCGAACAAGCAGACACGGTACGTTCTCGGTTTTGCCAGGCCTGTTTACGGCGGATTGTCCTCGGGTATCTCCCTGAAGCTCGACAGGTTCGAACTGGAGCCTTACAGCGCGAACGGCTTTGGAATGGATATAGGCATAGGCTTTCAGTCAGGCGTAAAATCACCCTTGGTTGAGGGTATAGCCATGGGGCTCTCTTTCAGCAATGTAATCGAGCCTACATTGAAGCTCGTTGAAGGGGAATCCGGAGACCCCCGCGGCGTGAGAGCTGGAGTGGCCTTTTGGAGACCGGTTTTCAACGGGATTGAAGACAGGCTTTTATTTGCAATCGATGCCGAAAAGTCGAGATATTGCGAAACCGGCATGCACTTCGGTTGCGAGTATCTCTTGAACGATGTTCTTGCTGTCAGGGGCGGATACGATTCCGGATTCCCGACATTCGGATTCGGATTCTTTCTCTATTCCATCCAGGTAGATTACGCATTCAGAGATACGGATCTCGAGAGTTACCATCTTTTCTCGGTCTCTTATGGTTTCGGACCTTCCAAGACCGAGAGAATCTCGCGCCGTGAACGGCTCAGGGAAGAGGAGATAAGAAGGGAAATCGATAAAGAGACAAGCAAGTACGAGTCGAGCATGATCACCAGCTCACTGGAAAAGGGACGGGCATCGATGGATCGTATGCAGTTCGCGGATGCCGCAGCTTATTTTGAGACCGTTCTGCTATGGGAGCCGGAAAACGAGGAGGCACGAAAGGGTAAAATCAGTGCTAACGCGTATCAGTTGATATCGAGGGCCGATTCCCTGTTCGAAAAGGGAAGATTTGCTGAGGCCCTCCTTGATTACAGAAGGGGTAACAGGGATCTGAATTCTCCGGAGATAGAGGAGAGGGTAGAGTTCTGCGAGAGAACGATATCAGAATCGGATGACCGTAAAGAGATGATCGAGAGTATGGTCTCTCGTGCTTTGGAGCTCTATACGAACAGGCAGTGGCAGGAAGCATCCAAGGTGCTCAGAGAACTGCTGGACCTGGATCCCAACCATGATATAGCGAGGAGCTATTTCGTTAAATCGGAAAGCAGGTTAAAGGAAGAGTACAACAGGATCCTTCAGGAGATCGACCTGACTATCGGGAAGAAACGATACAGTGAGGCGATAGAGGCTGTACGTATATACCTGGAAAGATTTCCCGGTGACATAGCCCTCGAGGAGAGGCTCTTGCGTGCCACACGGCTCAGGGAAGCCACAGAGGTTGCTGCAGGTGAGACTGTAGAAACGGAAACCAAAGAACCACCGCTGTCTGCATCCGAGATTCAAAGCATCAGGAGCAAATACGAGAAGGGCGTGGAATATTTCAAGGACGGCAAATTCGAGCTGGCGGTAAGTAACTGGGAAGAGGTTTGGAGAAAACATCCAGCGTTTGAAAAGGTGGAAGAATTTCTTATAAAAGCTTACCAGTACTGGGGAATGGAACTGTATACGCGGCATGATTACAACGAAGCACTGAAAGTATGGAGCAGAATAATTGAAGTCGATCCAGGTAACGAGAAGGCGATAAGGTACATCAAGAGAACCAGAGAAGAGATGAGCAGGCTGGAGAGAGTGGCCGGCTGACAGGGAAGGCATGGGACCATGAAAGTACTTAACCTCAAAGTGCAGATTACATTCTTCGTGATTTTGCTCGTTGCAGGGTTGGTATCGGCTTTTTCCTGGACAATCGCCAGGATGCAGCAGCGTATCCTTTACGACGAGATAACCCAGAAAGTCGTTCTTCAGGGGCGAAATCTCGCCCTCAGCTATGCAAAACCCCTCCTTCATAACGATCCGGAGTTCGAACTTCACCCTCATATCTCGAAGGTTCTTGATAATAATCCCGATGTGGTTTCCATAGCAGTCGTCGACGGGAAAGGACTCATAAAAGGCCACAGGGATCTGAGATTGATCGATACGGAGTATGAATCATGTCGAGGATTCGATGACGCCGACTATACGGGAGTTCTGGAGGAGAAAGAGTCGCTCTGGGAGGATGATGCTATCCTGAAAGCGCGAATTCCCATTACCGACCAGAGTGACGTTATCGGCTACGTCTTTCTCGAATACTCGAAGGGTAAGATGAAGCAGGCTTTGAATGAAACGAACGGCCGGATTATCAGGATAGGCCTTATCGCGCTTGCCGTCGGCTCTGTGCTGTCGTTACTGCTCGCCTACCATATCACTCGGCCGGTCAATGAACTCTCCAGGGGAGCGGAACTAATAGGCCGGGGAAACCTGGATACGAGAATTAAAGTGAGATCGGTCAGGGAGATACAGACGCTGGCGGATACGTTCAACGACATGGCTTCCAGCCTCGAGGCCGGCCGCGAGGTGCTGAGGGAGAAGGAGAGGATGGACAAGGAGCTCGAGATCGCGAAGAGCATCCAGGATACGCTGTTGCCATCCGATATACCAAAGCTAAAGAACATGGAAATAGAAGCTTATTACAATCCGGCCCGGACGGTGGGCGGAGATTATTTCGACCTGATCCAATTGAATGAACGGCGTTTGATGCTCGTCATGGGTGATGTCGCAGGCAAGGGAGTTCCGGGGCTACTGATAATGGCCATGGCCAGGATTATGGTCAGGGATCTTGCCGCGAGAGGTGAGGGCCCTGCTGATCTTCTCATGCACTTGAACCGGCTTTTAAAGAAGGATATGAAGGACAATTTCTTTATCACGATGTTCTGCAGCGTATTCGACACCGCCAGCGGAAAATTAAGTTTCGCCAGCGCGGCCCATATGCCGCTTTATTTCTACAGGCATGCCACGAGAACCGTTCATGTCTTCAAGTCGGGGGCAAAACCGCTGGGGATCTTCAATGGTGATATATTCTCTAAAGGATTAGAGGAGAAGAGCCTGACCATGGAATCCGGAGATCTGATCTTTCAGTATACCGATGGATTGAGCGAGATGCGGAATGAAAGTAACGAGGAGTTTGGATTCGAGAGGATCGGGGAAGTATTCGCCAGAGAGGCTAATAGAGGAGCGGCATGGCTTCTGAAAGCATTAATGAGAAAAGCAGATGAATTCAGAGGCGGCGCCCAGCAAAGTGATGATCTATCGATGCTGGCGATGAGCCTGAACGCCGTGGCGGAGGAATCATCAGGCGGGAGCGCTGCTGGAAAACAGAGGACTGTTACAACGGATCGAAGAGGCGGGTTTCAATTAGGATCATGAGGCTGGAAAAGATAGATAAGGGTTTATTCGGATTGGTAGTTAGCTGCAGTGAACCACCGGACCTCGGGCTGATTGGCAGGATAGCGAGCCTGATTGCCGCATCCGGCGATTGTAAAGTGAAATCAATCCTTTTCAACGCACCGGCATTCATCACGGATCCATCATATTTGCTCGTTAAGGAAATCATCGGCAGGAATTCGATCATCCAGATTTCGGATTGTGAGGGATTGGAACAGAAGAAAGATAATCTGGGAAATCACGTTTTATGCAGGCATCCTGATTTTATTTGCCTAAGAGATTGCTCGAACGACAAGAAATACTATATGAGAACGGCTGCAGATGAGCTTGCCGTCGATTTTACATCCAGGGTGGCTTGTATCATTTCTAGTCTGATGGGTTTCCCCGGCTTCCTCTCCTTCGGGGTGAGGTTGACTGTTTACGAGCTCCTGAACAATATCGTCGAGTACGGTATAAAGAACGAGAAGGAAAGCTGGATCCGTCTGGAACTGGAGAAAATTGAGAAAAAGCTTACAGTTTCTATAGCAGATGAAGGGATAGAATTCGATCCGATGGATCGTGAAGAGTTTGACCTCGAAGACTTCATCAAGAGCAAGAACAGACGTGGTCTGGGATTGATGTTGATAAAGTCGATGAATAGGAAGATGAGTTACATGAGAGAAGAGGGATTGAACAAGATTGTAATTGATAAGATTGTTTCTCAGGGCATTCCTATAGGAAGGAAGGGGAATATGGCGTCACTACAGATCAGCGGTCCAAATGCCGTAAAAGAAGGTTTATTCTCTGTTGCGCTGAAGGGCGAGTTAGATTCAAACGGGGCTTTGATCCTGGAAAACCTCATGAATTCGCTGCTCGACAAGCAGATGTATAAAGTAATACTCGATTTCGAACAAGTGTCCTTCGTATCGAGCGCAGGTGTCGGAATGCTCCTGGGGCTCGTATCATCATTAAGACATGAAGGCGGCGAGGTATATATGGCTAACGTGTCTTATAAAGTCATGTCCGTGTTCGACCTTCTCAATCTAAACGATTATTTCACTTTTCTTGATCCCGTAGAGATGGCGGAATGATTTTTCTGCTAATTGGAGTCTACGATGACCTCTACAGAAGCAAATAATCTAATCGAAGAAGCCGGGGAGAGGATCAAAGAGCTCGAATTGCGGCTCGAACGAAAAAGATTGACCTTCGATTCTCTATATAGGTTGATTGAGAGGCTGGGTACGACCTTGGAGTTGGATAAGATAATCCGGTTCTTCATGATGACACTGGCGGGGCAGCTCAAACTAGATCATGTATCGCTATATCTCTTCTCTAATAGTACCATGAATCTCATACTATACCATACACTTGGGAGGGGAAAGAAAGATGAGCTCGGCAGGATAAATATCGGGTCAGGTCTCGGCCGCTGGATTGTCGAGCGTAAGAGCATGGCATCTATAAAGGAATTTGTCGGGCGGCCGGCGGGGATGAACGGTGTGGTTGACGGTCATGCCCGGATTCTTATAGAGAACGGATTGGAATACTCCTATCCACTCATAGATGGCACAGATCTGATAGGCGCGATAATCTTCGGCGATAAGATTGGAGGCGGCGATTTAGCGGATTTCGATATAGAGACGCTTCATATGGTCGTCAAGGTGGCGACAATGGCAATCAAGAACTCTGTTCTTTATCAAACCGCACTGCAATCGAAGAAAGAGATTGAAAACTTCTCACAGGTCAAGAACGAGTTCATGCATCACACGTCGCACGAGCTCCGCACTCCATTGACGGTCTTAAAGAGTGCTATTTGGTCTATCGAAACCACAGAAAGCAGCAATGCGATGCTAATCGACATGGCGAAGGAGGCAACAAAACAGCTTCAAGAGAATGTCGAACGTGTACTTTCGTTGAGCGATATAGGCCTTAAAGATTCGTTACTTGATCTCAGGGAAACCGATTTGTTTGCACTGCTTGAGGCTTGCTACAGGAAGGTCGTTCCGGAGCTCGGCGAGAAAGGTGTTACCTTAAAACTCGATAGGAGTATCGACAGGTACTACTTAATGGTCGATCCGTCAAAGATGCAGATTGTGATAAGCAGCATAATCGATAACGCCGTCTGCTCTGTCGAGAGGGGTGGGACGATTCAACTGGGGCTTACATTTTCCAAAGATGGGCCGGACGATTCGGCAGGAGTACAACTAAGCGGTTGGAAAACGACTGATGAAAGCGGTGATGTGTTCGAGATACTTAAAAGGGAAACGGATCTCGAAGACGATGGGAGCTGCGTCGAATCCGGGGGGATCACACCCACCAAGGGATTTATTGTAATTACCGTGAAAGATAACGGTATAGGAATTCCTTCCGATGAGATAAGACTGATCAGTGAGCCCTTCCACAGGGCGTCCAATTCGAGGATCAGCGAGGTCAGGGGACTGGGACTCGGGCTTTCAGTTTCCCAGAAGATCATCGAAGGGCACTGCGGTCAACTTTACTGCAAAAGCACCGAGGGAGTGGGATCTGAATTCTCCATATGGCTCCCGATTAGAGCTTAGATAATCCCATAATCGAACACCGAGTACACGAGACCGCGATTAGCCGTTAGGGATCGTACCATGGGATTCAACAACGGTTATTCATAGTGCAGGGCTTCGATTGGATTGAGTTTAGATGCCCGCAAGGCGGGGTAGAAGCCGAAGGTCAAACCGACGGCGGTGCAGAATAGTATTCCTACGAATGTCCATTCCAGCGGTATATGGGCGGCGAAGTCGGTCACCAAACTCAAGATGTTGCCGAGGCCGAAACCCACTGCCACTCCGATAATACCTCCTATGTTGCAGAGGATGACGGCTTCGAGGAGAAATTGAAGAAGGATATTCCGGCGCTTGGCTCCCAATGCCTTGCGGATGCCTATTTCCCTCGTACGTTCCGTTACCGAGACAAGCATGATATTCATGATCCCGATCCCGGCGACGATGAGGGCGACTATGCCGATGACAAACGAGCCGGCCTTTATTCCCGCTGTTGTGTCATTATAGGTCTTGATATTGCTATCGTTCGTGAATATAGTGAAGTCGTCTTCCTCGTACGGTTTTAATCCCCGCTCCTTTCTCATTATCATCCTTGTCTCATCTATCGCCTTCTGCAGCAGTTCCGGTTTTCTTGCCCTGACCGTGATGTTGACTGATCGCTCATTCCCGTATCCGTCCCGAAGGCCGTACGTCTTGACGTATCGTGTGATAGGTATGATCAGGTAATGATTGAAGCGGCCGCCTATGGCGGAGCTCTTATCTTCCAGAACGCCCACCACCCTGAATTTCCTTCCGTCGATCTTTATTGTTTTCTGAATGGGATCGGTCCATGGGAAGAGCGTCTGGGCAACATCGTGTCCCAGAAGCACTACATTCCGGCCTACTTTCACGTCTTCATGCGAAAGGTTGCGTCCCATCTGAACGTAGTGTGTATTGTTCGTCGTGTATTCGGGAGTGCCCCCGCAGATCATGAGGTCGGGGTTTGTCTTGATGTCCTTATACGATGCGATGTGATTATAGCCCCATAGTTCAGGGCCTACCAGATCAACGGTTTTCACGTGTTTACGGATCGCATCAGCGTGCTCTATGGTTGTCGGCCTGCGCCTCTGTATATTTCTTCGTTCCTCTTCGCTAATCGCTCCGCCCGCCGCCCACTTCTGCACCTGGAATGTTTGTGTTCCCAGGACACTGATCTCCTTCTCTATCGCCGTCTGAATGACGGAGATACCGGTCATAACCGCTATTATAGACGCAACGCCTGCTATGATACCGACCATGGTCAGTGAGGATCTGAGCTTATGGGCTTTAATGGCCGTTATGGCCATTCTCAACGCTTCCAGGATGAACAATATCCACCTCGCGTAGGGTACCGGTCGAGCCGGTGAGCATGTTTCGAGCACTGTACGATCTTGAACAAATATCTATTCATACTGTAAAGCATCCACCGGATTGAGACGGGCGGCTCTCAATGCCGGGATTATTCCTGATACAATGCCTACCATGAAGGCGACAAATATCGCTACAAGCACGACCGGGAGAGACACGGCGGCGGGCATTACGAACTTGTTTATGAGCGCGGCAATTCCATATGAGAACACGAGGCCGATCGATCCGCCTACTATGCATATATAGCATGATTCGAGTAGAAATTCGGATAGAATAATGTTTCTGCGTGCCCCGACGGCCTTTCGGATTCCAATCTCCCTCGTTCTCTCCGTTACGGAAACGAGCATGATATTCATCACACCGATTCCACCCACGAACAATGAGAAGCTAGTGATGATGAATCCTATGAGAATGACGACGCCCATGACGCTATTGTAGGCGTTCAGCAGGCTGTCCATGCTATTTATGGAGAAATCGTCCTCGTCGGTCGGCCTCAGCTTGCGTATCTTCCTCATTTCTCCCACGAGCTCATATCTGAAATCTTCTATTTCCTCGTGGGAAGGGGCCTTGGCCGCGATCGTGAATTGGCGGTTTCTGCTGCCGTAAGCCTTGAGGAAACTGGTTATTGGAATCGTGATCCTTCTGTCGAAGTTGGGGCCTCCAAAGAAACCTCCTCCTCCCTGCTTCTCCATTACACCGATAACACGGAAGGAGTGTCGGCCGATTTTGATATCCTTCTGCAGTGGATCCACGCCTCCAAACAGATTTTCCCTGATTTCACTTCCTATGACACAGACAAACTTCTTGTTATAGACATCGAGGCCGCTCAAGAAACGACCGTGTTCCGGGACTCCGCTGGACATCATCATCTGCTTTTCGGTCGTACCTATTACGATGACGTCTTCCAGCACCTTGGATCTGAATTTGACGTTTCTAGCGGTTCCAGTGGAAGGATTTATGGCCTTGATGTCCTTCATCCTACGGGCGAGCTCCTCGCTCTGCTTGTAGCTTATATGGGGGCGGTTGCGGTATCTGAAGAAATCGCCGGTTATGATCCACGGCATCCTCGATACATACAGCACATCGGAGCCGACTGCGGAAATGCTCTCCTTGAAGTTGTTGGAGAGCCCGTTTGACACGGTCATAGTAGTCGCCACGGCCAGTATTCCTATTACTATTCCCAGTGTCGTAAGGATCGCCCGGCTCTTGTTCGCCCTGAGAGCTCTGGCGGCTATGGCGAATGACTCTTTTAGGCTATACAGGAATGCTTTCATGGAGAAGCCCCGGGTTAATCATTTTTTTCGGCATCTTCGGCGATCACGGCCATTTTGTTTCTGAGGGTCTGGCTTATGGCGCGGTAATTGCCGGTTACAACCCTGTCCCCTTCCGAGATTCCATCTAGGATTTCTATGTGAGTATCACTCTGAACGCCCGTCTCAACCTGCATTGCATTCACCGTGCCTTCTTCCACGATCCAAACGATAGGCACAAATCCATCTTCGTCTGCGGTGTACTGCTGCCCGGACGTGCTGTCCGGTCCGGGATTCTCGCCGGATGAGGCAGCGGGCCCCTTGAGTTGATCCGGAGTGCGAACGGTGACGCATTGGATAGGTACACACAGTACGCTGTCCCGTGTTTCTATAACTATATCGGAGCTGGCCGTCATCCCGGGCCTAAGAGCGGGGACCGCATCGATAATGGCCAGCTTCACCTCGAACTCGGTTTTTTGCTCGGTAGTCCCCAAGCCGCTGATATTTGCGCTGCTGGCGATTTCCCTGACGATACCATTGAATGCTCTGTCCGGTATTGCATCGATTTCGATCTTCGCACTGTCACTGAGGCTGACATTCACTATATCGTTCTCATCCACATTTACCAGCGCCTCCATCATCGAAAGGTCGGAGACGATCATGATTACGTCCTCTTGGAACTGCGATCCCAATGCGATTTCACCGACTTCTTTGTTCAGTGTGCTGATTGTGCCGGCCATCGGTGCGTATATCGTTGTTTTGGACAGATTATCCTTTGTTTGTTTGAGCGAAGCTTGTGCCTGGTCAACCTGTTCCAGCATAGACTGATAACGAGCTTTTTCGACCTGTAAGGTGGAATAGGCCTGATCGTATATCGCACGCGATTCAAGGTTCTGGTCGACCAGTTGTTTCGTCCGCTCGAAGTCCTTTTCGGCCTTCAATACATTTTCATTTGCCAGATTGGCATTGGCCTTTACCGATCGCAAATTGGCCTCTGACTGCTCGAGCGCCGCGATATACCTTTCCTGATCCAAGCGAACCAGCAGATCACCCTTCTCCACCCAGTCACCCTCCTTGACACCCAGGTAGGTAATCTTGGCTGCTACGTCCGCGCTGATTTTCACCTGGGTCCTGGGTTCTATCTTGCCTGTCGCGGTTACAGTCTCGACAATGTTCCGTTTGGACGCCGCTTCTGCTTCTACGGTGATTTTGTGGTTGCCGTTTTTGCCCGCTACGATAACAATCACAACGACTACAACGACTGCAATGATTGAAAGCCAGATAATCGACTTCTTTCTCGATAAAGCCATCTCTCGGCACTCCTTTATTTGATACGCATCGACCGCATTTCATATACTTTATCAGGGTATACGATATCCCCCCAAAATTCCCTCAACAACTTCTTATACGGTAGCAATTTAAATTATGTTGCGTATAATATTGCAATACGTTTACATTCAATCACTCCAGGACCATGTAGTAATATCAGGTAGGTAGTCCCGAGCTCAGGAATCAAAGCACTCGATATGATGTTCTGCAAACGGGGAATGAGGTCTCTTTTATTTGGAGCCCTGGCCGAGTCGATCTGTATGTTCTTGATGTGCCCGCCCTCCGGTGCCCGCGGGGAAACCGGTGTCATATCGCAGGATTACATCGTAAGGAACTGGGACACGGGCTCCGGACTTCCGGATAACTCGGTGGGCGTTTTGTTAAGTACACGCGACGGCTATATCTGGTTTGGCACGCCTGCCGGCCTTGTCAGGTTCGATGGTGTGCGGTTTCGCGTGTACGATGAACGGAATACACCATCCCTGAAAGACAGCAGGATACTTTCCATCTACGAGGATATCACGGGAGTCCTATGGGTGGGTACCGACGGTGGAGGACTGTGCTCGATTGTCGATGGAGAATGGAGATCGTTCGGGGAGGGCGAGGGGCTGCTGGACGGTCATATCAGGGCCATTGTTGGAGATCGTGACGGGATCCTGTGGGCCGGTACGGATTACGGCCTGCACAGGATGGAAGCGGGGAGATTTCAAGTCTACGGCCTGGACGAAGGATTGACCGATGATATCCTGACGGCCCTGGTGCTCGATGGTTTCAACAGGCTCTGGGCCGGGACTATGTGGGGTGGTTTGGCAAGGTTCGAGGAAGGATTGATCAAGGTTTACGGTCCGGGCGGCGGGTTGGGAGATCCCAGGATTCTATCTCTATGTGCGGATGCCGAGGTTAACCTATGGATCGGCACTATGAAGGGCCTGTTTCACCTGAAGCCCTATGCAGAGTCGATAGGGATGATCGTGGGAACAGGGCGCTACCCCGTCACCGCATTGGCAGTCGGGCCGGATGGAGGACTGCTGGTCGGCACGATGGTGGAGGGATTGAAGATACTCGATGAATCGGGACCGCGGGATCTCTTGCCCGGACATGGTTTCAGCGACGGCCATGTAAAAGCAATTCTAACGGACGAGAATGGATACGTTTGGATCGGGACCGATTCGAAAGGGCTTTTTCAGGTTGCAGGGAGAAAAATAGGCTCGATCACTACGGCGGAGGGTCTTCCCGAGGAGTCGGTTTACGCCGTTCTGGGCGATGACGACGGTTCGCTCTGGATCGGCACGGAAAACAGCGGCCTATACGTGTTGCGAAGCGGGAGGATCCGTAAGTATGCGGACAGGAAGGGAGGACTGGCCGGTGATATGGTCCGGACGCTGTCCAGGGACCGATTCGGAAGGATTATAGTAGGGACTATGGACGGTG
The DNA here is from genome assembly GCA_964422745.1 of uncultured bacterium. Classification (GTDB taxonomy): domain Bacteria; phylum Krumholzibacteriota; class Krumholzibacteriia; order Krumholzibacteriales; family Krumholzibacteriaceae; genus CAYRCK01. The sequence continues at coordinate 29,364 of CAYRCK010000007.1, read as the reverse complement.
GACTGAGCATTCTGACCCCTGACCGGATCATCAATATCACCAGCTCGGAGGGACTTGGCTCCGATAATGTAACAGCGGTCCTGCATGATAGTGAAGGAGCCGTGTGGATCGGTACGGAGCGGGGATTGAGAAGGAGCATGGACGGAAGGGTGGAAGCAGCCTCCAAGTTTGGTGACCTCGAGGGACGGACGATCCGCACGCTTTACGAAAGTGAGGGAGGAAAACTTTACGCGGGCACCCGGGAGGGGCTGTGGAGATTATCGGGATCGTCATCTGAGAGGATGATTGTTGGAGAGCGGGTGCTGGAGCTGGACGCTATATCCCTATTCGAAGAGTCGGACGGAAGACTTTGGATAGGAACCAACGGAGAGGGGCTCAGGTGCTTGACGGATAAAGGGGTAACTTCTTACACGACGGCAGACGGTCTTCCGGGCATGTTCATCTACAGCATAATCCCGGACTCCTCCAACCGGCTTTGGATGAGCTGTGAATCGGGAGTGTTCAGCATGGACCGTGATTCACTTACAGCATATCCTGATGGGAAGGTCCGGATCCTCGCACCGACACTCTACAACGAATTCGAGGGGATGCCCTCCGGTAGATGCAACGGTTTCTGCAGCCCAGCTGTTCTCATATCCATCACGGGAGATTGGTTTTACCCCACTAAAGGGGGGGTGGCGGTTCTTGATCGGGAAAGCAGGAGTAGCCTTACCCATCGGCCCGGAGTACTCCTAGAGTCCGTGAATGCGGATGGCACCGAGCTGGATATCGATGAGGATATCGAACTTACATATGGGACAGGACTTATAGAAATCCGGTTTACCGCGATCGATTACTCGGCCCCCGCCAAGTGCAGGTTCCTCTATGCTCTTGATGGGTTCAATAGTGTATTTAAATCAGTTCACCCCGGTCAGAGAAGAACCGCCCAATACAGGGGGCTTGATCCCGGTGAATACGTATTTACGGTAAACGCCATTGGTAACAGCGGGAACTGGAGCGAGGAGCCTGCTACGCTGAGCTTTGTGATCCTTCCGCCTTTCTACCGTAGGTTGTGGTTCATAGTGCTGCTGGTCGCCGTTGCTATGGTTGCCGCCGCCGCGGCCGCCGCACTTCGAAAATACAGAAGGATCACGAGACAAAAAGCGAAATACAGCACATCCACTATAAACGAGGAGCGGATGGAGGCGGCATTGGACAGATTAAAGTGCCTCATAGAGGAGGAGAAGATATATCTCGATCCAGACATTACGCTGAAGAAGCTGGCACAGCGGCTGAATATACACTACAACCACCTCTCCCGTATCATAAACGAGAAATTCGGAGTGAGCTTCAACCATTATATAAACAGATTCAGGATCGAGGAGGCGCAGAAGAGACTGCTGGATCCGGACCTCGAAGGAAAATCCATCCTGGATATCATGTACGACGTGGGCTTCTATTCAAAATCAACCTTCAATTCAGCCTTCAAGAGGTTCACGGGCTGCAGCCCTTCACAGTACCGTAGAAGACACCGCTAGATCACCGGTATCATCTATAATATCATAGGGATAGCAGGGCAATCCCGGTTCGGTTTTCAGGGTTTCATGCAATCACGCGCGGCGTTCCGCTGGTTCGGTACGTGACGTTGGGTGTTAGATGTCAATTTCGAACCACTTTTTGGTTCTACATTTCAATTCCGGACGACCGGCTGAGCATCAGGTGCGTATTATCCATGAGAACTATGGTTAACCTGTGTTTCAACCGAGAGGAAAGGAGGATGCGAATGAGATGGGGAAAAATGGCAGTTTTCACCGCCTTGATCCTGATCCTGGTATGCGGTTACGCTCTGGCAGGCGGCGGGGAAAAGGTCCTGAAGGAGTTTGATGGAGTAAAGGCGGTACGCCTCAACACCGTCAGCGGTGATTGCATTGTCGAGACACACCGCTCGGACAGGGTTATCGTGGATCTGTTCTACGATGTCGATCCGGATGGCTCATTCAAGTATGAAATCAACGAGAGACGCGGGAAGCTGGTAATCAAGGAACGCTGGCGGGGTCACTCGACCAGCGGTGAAGTCATCTGGCATCTGACCGTGCCCGAAGGAGCGGAGATAGAGTTCTCGGCGGCCTCCGGCGATCTTTCCGTGACGGGACCGGTCGGGAGCGTCGAGGGCAATACGGCCTCCGGGGATATCGAAATCGAGGATTCGGACGGTGATATAGAGATATCGACTGCGAGCGGGGATGTAACGATCATAAATGCCAATGGAGAGAAGGATATCTCCACGGCGAGCGGTGACATCCACATCGAGGATTCAGGCGATGAGATCGAACTCTCCACGGCGAGCGGTGATATCGAGGCTGAGAATCTCGAAGGTGAGATCGAGCTGAGCACGGCGTCGGGCGATATCGAGGTGTCGAATTCGAAGGGAATCTTCGACATCAGTTGCGCCAGCGGTGAAATCGAGGCCGAAGACATCATTATAGAGGGAGCTAGCGAGTTCTCGGCAGCTTCCGGAGAGGTAACGGTGGTGCTCGCGGAGACCTGTGAGTTCGACCTCAGTCTTTCCGCTGCATCCGGAGATGTCACCCTGGACTACGGGGGAAACAAGGTCAAGGGGTACTTCGAGCTCGAGGCCAGGAAGCGCCGGGGCAGCATCGATTGTCCCTTCGATTTCGATGATGAGGAGGAGTTCGAAAGGGACGGAAGGACCTTTGTACGGAAGTCGTTCTCCCAAAAAGGGGATACTCCGGAGATCTTCCTCAGCACCTGGTCAGGGAAGGTGGTGCTCAAAAAGTAGAACGAGACGGCCGTTTTGAGCTGATGGGGCTCATTATGACTCGGCAGCGTCCGGGGGATTCGGGTTATTCATCCGTGTCCCCCTTTTTAACACCTGTTCATTCTTTGAGCGAATATTGGACGGCCGCCGGCCGGTATCACCTGATCAATATCACCTATGTCACCTGGATGGCAAGGTGGGTGAAGTCATCGTGCTCGAATCCCTCGCTGGGCGAATGCTGTCCCGTCCAATCCCTGATATCCTTTTCCACTTCCAACAGCATCTCCCTCGGGTGTGATCCCGCTTTCTCGCATATCAGCCTTTCGAGCTTCCTGCTCCCGTATTCCTCTCCATCCGGCGAAAATGCCTCGCTCAGCCCGTCCGTGTAAAGGTAGATCGTGTCACCGGGCGACAGCTCTGTTATTTGCGAGCTGTATTTTGTGAAGTCGAACATCCCGAAACAGAAGCCGCCGGTGCCCAGTTTCTCGAAGTCCCCGCCCGGGCGGAGAAGTATGGGCTCGTTATGGCCGGCATTCACCGTTTCCATGCTTCTGTTCGATGTGTCGATGATGCCGATGAAACCGGTTGCGAATTTGTCGAGTGTTGTATTGGCGTAGAGAATGCTGTTCATACGGTCCGCAATCTCGGTCAGGGAGAGATTGCTGTGGAGCAGGGAGTGCAAAGTTGCCTGAAGCGTTGATACAAGAAGGGCGGCGGGGAGACCTTTTCCGGTCACATCGCATATCGCGAAACCGAAGCAGCTTTCAGATATAGCTATGACGTCGAAGTAATCACCGCCGACCTCCTTGCAGGGGTAGTTGTATCCGTAAATTTCGAATCCCTCGATCCTGGGCAGATCCTGCGGGTTTGGAACTATCAGTCGATGTATCGATGCCGCCGTTTCCAGCTCTTTCTTGATCCGTTCCTGCTCCAAGATGTTTTCCTGCATTTCGAAGTTTTTCAGGGCGACCGCCGCCTGCGTTGCGAAAGCCATAAGCAGCTTTTCATCGTCCTTGCTGAATGATGGATTGCGCTCCTTCGATTCCTTGCCTATGAGGGCGAGCATGCCGAAAAGCTTGGCAGGGGTTTTGACCGGAACGGCCAGGAATGTCTCCGAACCGAATATGCCCTTCATCACCCTGCTGGAACGGAATAGCATGGATTTGCCCGAAAGCACCTTTTTGGAGTACACAGGATTGTTCAAGAATTCGGATAATTGGTCCTCGTCCACTCCCGCCCGCGAATCGACAATCAACTTACCGTCTGCGATTTCTATGTAAAAGGCCTTCTTGGCATCAAGGAGAGAAATCGAGCCGAAGAGTATCTCCTGGAGCATTTCGCGCTTCGGTTTGAAAGCCGCCACGGAAAGCCCTACGTCGTGGAGCGACTCGAGCTGGAGCACCTTGTGAGAGAGCAGAAAGTTGGCCTCCTGGGCCTTCTTTCGAAGGCTGAAGTTATAGAGCGCGACAGAAACGTGATGGCAGATCGCTTCAAGGATCTCCAGATCATCTTCGCCGTAGGGTTGATTCATGAAGCGGTTCGACAGAAGCAATAGGCCAACGGTCCTATTCTGCGCGCGGAGCACGACGGCGACGGCGGGCGTATAGCCGGTAAAAGATGATCCGCAGAAGTTTTCCAGTAATTTCGGAATACCCGGTTCGCCGCAGAGGAACATGTTTTTTTCGGTTTTCTCGAGCTCCGACAGCATGTCGAAGGAAGCTGTATACGAATGCCCCGCTTTAGCCCCCCGTGCGGCCGTTACGACCAAACGTCTGCCTTCGAGGGTGAGAATGGCGCCTTTCGAAGCACCCGTGGTCCCCATTACTATATGAAGGATCGATCGGGCCGATTTTCCGATCGAGCGTACACCCGATATCGTTTCGCTCATGTCTGCCAGTGACTTCAGGCAATAAGTCAACCTGTCGTATCTATCCTCGAAAGACTTCGAAGCGCCCATCGACGTGCAACCTCTTCAAATTGTCACATTATTGATCGTACCTGATCGCCACAACGGCCATGTCATCGGCTCTTTGGGCCATTCCCGTATGGTGAAGCACTCTCTCTAGAATCCCGTTCACGACAGATTCGATATCATCAAGCTTAGAGAGCTCTCTGAAAGCGGCATTGAACCTGTCGTACCCCAGCGGTTCGTCATCGATGTTCATCTGCTCGGGCAGCCCGTCCGTATAAAGCAGAACCGTATCCCCCGGGACGAATTCCGCCTTGGTTATGTGGAACTCCTGGTCGTCGCGGACTCCAAGGGGATAGCCTCCATCTGTTCCGATTTCCTTCACCGTACCATCCTTTTTCGCGATGAACGGGAAAGGATGCCCGTTGGCGCTGCACCCGATCATGTTCTCGCCGGGATCTATTACCATGTAGCAGAGGGTCATGAACATCTCCTCGCCGGGTGTGCCCGTTCTGATCACGGTGTTGAGCGAAGCAAGTGTATCCTTGAAATCCGTTCCACTGCTTCGGTGAACCGTCATGAGCGATGCCTTCGCCATTGAGACGAGTATGCCCGCGGGCAAACCGTGTCCCGAAACGTCCCCCATCACGACGACAAGCCTGCCGTCATCGAGCAGGCGGAAATCGAAGTAGTCTCCCCCGACCATCGATGCCGGTATGAATTTTCCCATGAGCTGGAAATCACCGAGCCTGTGCAGCCCTGTCGGGATCAATCCAGCCTGGAGCCGCTTTGCCGCCGAGATCTCCGCATCGATCTCTGCTTTTTCCAGCTCGGCGGACTGCTTCTTCTTGAGGTTCTCGATCCTTATCCTGTATACGAGCAGCGATACGAAGAATAGCGGGATGAGCGCAAGAGCGCCGTACCCGGTGTATTTCCAGGGAAAGGGGGGATGGTAGAATGCCACTTTCCATCCGAATATGCTGCTACCGGCCGTCCCGTATAGCACTCCCTTGTTTATCTGGGGAAGGAAACCAAAGTTATGAAAGGGGAGATATTCACGTGACAACACAGACCCGTTCGAGGCATCGATTATCAGAAGTGTTCCGTCCTCCAGAATCACGGCTAGATTGTAGTAGTCGTCGCTTATGCAGAATCTTGGTGAGTTCTGAAGCCTGTATATATTTTCGTAGGTCTGCCTCCACAGTACTCGGTCCTGGTCGTCGGCGGTCTTCGAGATATCTATTGCGATGGCAACCGCGAGCATAGGTTTCAACATCAGCAGTATGTCCTTGTGGGGTATCTCATAAAGACGCTCGCTGTCCGTAAGGTCCTTCACGGTGACCTTCTTGCCCCTGCCGCTGACCGGATCGAAGAACAGAATTGTGTCGTTAAAGGTACAAACGAGCTCTCCGGAGCTATTGCTCGATTTTGTCCTGTACCCCGGGGGAAGCCCTATCTCGGAAATGTGCTTTCCGGTTTCTGGATCTATCTCCACGAGGTTATAACAGTTGTAGCCGTCGTATCCGATCCTCCCGTTCAATATGGTGAAGGAAAGGGTATCGCCTTCCCTCAGTACAACAAAATCCAGTGGTGCCCTGTCGGGATAGAATTCTTTAATCTTGTTTATCCACATGGTGGTGGACTGGTCGTAGTCCCCCAGCCTGATGACGATATCACCCTTTCTGATCCCTATGGAATCGGCCTGGGATCCCTCGGCGATCGTGCCGAGGATATCCCCATACCGTTTGTGGGCGTAAAAACGGTTGCCTACCCTGATCGGATCGACCGTGGTCGAATCCAGCCAGTTGTTACCCTCTCCCGTCATGTCTATACCGATCGTGAATGTAACATTGCCGATGTTATTGTTGTTGAGTGCGAAATTGGTCAGGACGCGGTCGCCGGAGACCGCCATCAGCGGCCAATAGTCTACAGCATAGTCGGCGTAATACTGGTTATACGGATTCGATTTTTCCACGGTGGTCTCCAGAAGGGGGCCGAGGTCCTTGAACTCACCCGACTCCGTGAGCCATAGCGGTTTCCAGACCATCATGCCTTCCGGTCCGAGTTCGTACTCGAAGAAGAACAGATAGTCCTCGGCTATGCTGATACCAGAGAGGCTCATCATCCGTTTTTCGGCCTCATATCCGGGTTTGGCGAACCAGAAATACTTACTCTTGTCGCCATTCGCTATGTTCGCCGGGTGGATGACCACGGGGAATGCGAACACACCCTCATCCATGGCGAAGATCGTGGAGAACTCGCTCAGGTGCGGTTGGATGAACATCTCCGCACCGGCATCCAGCAGCCTCTTCTCCCAACTGCGCTCTCCGGTCTTTATAGCCATGCTGCCGATAAGCTCTCTGGACTCCTTCTGGAGTCCGAGGCTCGTTAGTATTTCCAGCAGGTTCTCGTGGAGCCCCTCCGACAGGCTCGTGCCTGCGGCCAGCGCTTTCCTGGCGTTCTGTATCGCCGCCGCTGTATCCTTCATAGCCCATCTGCTTGAAGCGGACACGGCAATCAGATCGCTTCTCAGCATCTGGGGGCTGTCGATCTTGAAAGCTCCCAGGGAATTGTCACCCCTTAGCAGTATCTTTGTTGTATCCTGGTTCATTTCCCGCGAAAGGCTGGCAATCTCGTTTGTCCTCAGCATCTCCTTTCCCGTCTCTATCTCCAGCAGCGATGTGCCGTCTATGTGGTTTATGAGAAGGTACCTGTCCTTCATTATTTCGAATACACCCAGCTGGGACATGTGATATCTCTTCTCCAGTGTATTCTTCAGGGTATTGATATCGAGGACGCGGATTTCAGCGGGCGCCACGAATATAATCAGCTTTTCCAGCTCACAGCAGTAATCCATGAACGTATCATCGGCGTCCAACGAGTATATCAGCCTGTCCCTCTCGAACAGCTTGAGTCCCGTGTTACCGTAGTGTATGAGTGTATCACCCTTGAATCCGGTGTCGGTCTTAAGAGGGAATGAACCGCCCAGGCATGAGGAACCGCAGTGGACACGGTATGCCCGGGTTCCGTCCATCATGAATATTCTCAGGCTGTCGCTGTCGCTCTGTGCCAGCCATTCACCCGAGTCGCTTATTCCGAACCTCTTGGTGTTATGGTTGATGTGGAGAGGTGAGGGTAGCATGACGATCCTGACCTCGTTGGAAGCACCTCCTCCACGCCTGAAGATGTAGAGTGTGTCGTTTCTAATGGCGGAGAGCTTCAGCCCATCGGAGTTGTCGAAGTTGTCGAATTCGGTTACCTCGAACGGCAGTGTGGTGACCAGTTTCTTTTCCCACGTGTCCACGGGGATTGAGTAGAGCTTGTTGCCGTCGATGAAGTTCCATTCCGACTCGTTCTTGATCAATCTTATCTGCCTCAAGACGCTCTTGTTGATGTCTATCTTTGTGAAATCGTGGATCTTTGTTATTTGATCCGCACCGATATCGAAAATAGACATCGACCAACCCATTCTGCCCTTCTCTATCAATTCGACGAAGTCGCTGTCGACGATCCTGGCGCAGGCGAGGCTCTCCATGCCTTCACGTAGTATGTTTTTCGAGTTTTCCGGTCTTCCGGTTTCGAAGTAGTATATTCTGTGTCCTATGTAGTCGTTCCGGCTGAGATAGGTCAGGGTGTAGTTCTTCGAATGCGTGCTGCCGAAAATCTGCCATGGGGTGAAATCCAGCACGCGCACCAGCTCATCCCTTTCAGGATCGTGTATCTCGACCTTATTCAGATTCCATGACTGATCCTTGTCACTCGTTGCCAAGTAGACGTATTCACCTGTGAAATAAGTCATGAACGGAGTATTATCACTGCGGTAGTACCAATCGTTCCACTCGCCGCTTTCTATGTCCTCGAGCGCTTTTGTGGACAGGCTGTCCGCGAGATTCCATCGCCCGTCCCTGAAGGCCTCCATGGCAAGTCTGTAATCTCTGTCAATGCTTCCATCCGCCCGCGTGAATGGCAGGGTGAGAACTAGCAACATCATAATCGGCAAAACGTATCTCTCGGCTTTGACGGGCATCTTTCCCATGGTAGGGCCCTCCCTAAATGACTTTGGTTATAAATATTATTACGATAATTGGATTCTGTAGGTTTCGGCAATCCTAGTGTTGTCAGTCCTGCATCGAGGCCGCCGCTTCCTCCTGTGTGCCGAAGATCTTTGCATACTGGGTTATACCCATGATCTTGAACGTCTTTTCGATTATGGGAGCACAGTTGCAGAATGCCAGCTCTCCTCCGGATTCAAGCACCTTTTCAAGGACTCCGATCAGGAAGGATACACCGATAGAATTGATTATCTTGGAATCCTCCAGGTCGAAGATGAATTTTCGAGCTCCGGTCTTGAATGCCTCTTCGAATCTGCTCGCGATTGTCTCTCCGCCGGCGTTGTTTATATATCCGTGGGTATTCAGTATCCACAAGGCACCCTGCTGCCTTGCGTCAACTTTGAAGGAATCCAACATCGTATTATCTCCCCTAAAGACGGTTACTTCCTCTTGGTCATCGTGATAGTTGTTCCGCCCGGTCCGGTATCGATATCGATCGAATCCATCATATTTTCCATGAGCTTCAATCCCCAGCCGCGCTTTCTTATACCGGGCATCAGCTTCTTCCGTATGTCCGGTTCTTCGACTTTCTTCGGATCGAATCCCGCCCCGCTGTCTCGCAATTTGATTGTGAGCAGATCGCTCCTCACCTCGAATGTAATGTAAACCTTTCTGTCCTTGCTGTGTGAATGCTCGAATGAATTGAGGCAAGCCTCGATCAGGGCCATAGAGACTTCCGCGGTCTTGTCCTCTTCAAGATTCATCACCTCTGCCACCGCTTCGGCGGTCTTGCTGGCGGCTATCTCCATATCCGGAACCATCGGTATGGTGAGGTTTATAATCTTGTCGGGCTCCTTAGACATCGGACCTCGATCAGTCTTCAGCTTGTCGTCCATGATACAGAAATGGCAATCCTATAATCGATTAATTATCCTGATACAATCTTTCGGCTCTGAAGTCAAGGTAAGTTTCGAAGTTCCGGGAGCAACGATGACACACTAGGATATTCGATATCCACGTTCCGGGCCTCGAATGGAAGAGGGCCGGCACTCGATTTCTCGGCCGGTTGAATTAGTCCCCTATCCCGTTATAGACCGGTTGGTATATCGATGAACTTTGTCTGCAGCCCGAGTGATTCAGCGATCAGTTTCCCCAGCGCTTTGACACCGAGTGTTTCAGTGGCGTAATGACCGGCGCAAACTAGGTTTATACCTGACTCGCGAGCTGGGTGAATGGCGGAATGGGAGGTTTCACCGGTCAGCAACGTGTCGCAGCCCTCTGCGGCGGCTCCGAGCGCGAATTGCGCGCCTCCGCCGGAAACGATCCCGATCTTTCTCGATATACCCGGTCCGAAGGCAAATGTCCTTATGGGAGCACCCAGGAGCCTCCTGAGCTTGCTCACCAGGGATCTGACGGATATGGGCCGTGGGAGCTTTCCTGCGAGTCCTATCTTGATTCCATGGTAATCCCCGAATGGATGGGTCTTCTTGATTCCGAGAAGCTTTGAGAGACTGGCGTTGTTACCGACGTCGGCGTGGCAATCCAACGGTAGGTGGGCTGAGTACAGCGAGACCCTCTTGTCGAGCAGGAGCCTCATTCTATGGGCCATCACTCCTGTGATCGGCTCTGCTTGACCCCAAAGCAATCCGTGGTGTGTTATAAGAAGCTCCGAGCCGTTCCTGATCGCTCCCCTGATCGATCTTTCGCATGCATCGACGGCTAGGGAGACCTTTCTGATTCTCGAAGATCCCTCTACCTGGAGGCCGTTTATCGATGAATCGCCCGAATACCCGCCTATATCAAGGGTTTCATCGAGAAACCCGACAACGGCGCCCAGACGTAATCCGGTTTTCTCAATCATGATTCGCCTATGGGACGTTTCATTTCAGTTTCCTCTTTCTTCCTTCTAACTTGACACGCGGTTCTGCCTTTGCGCGTCTTTTCGCCCGCAGCTCTTTTGTTTCCTTCAGGTATTGCTTCTCCAGTTCGGCCATTCCAGTATCGTACTCGAGCTCGAAGATCTCCTTGCCCCTCTCGATGACTTCAATGCGAAGGGAATCGGCTTCGAATAACGCGGTGATCTCCGTGAAGGAGGTTTGTTTCCTCCCTGGATTGACGACAAGTGTTCCGCCGACCCATTCGTACATCGCCTCTCTACGCGATTCATGAGAGTTGATTATAATATCCACACCCGGCAGTTTTTCCGCCAATGCGAGGCTTCTTCTCCAGCCGATATGGCTGATGGCGATTATCATATCGCAGTCCTGCTCTCGAATGCGCGATACGGTTTCCAGTGCAGCAACATCGGGTTCGAGCACTTTAAATATCTTAGATGCCCTTTTCGAGTTGGCGTATAGAAAAACAGGTTGCATGACGCTGAAGATACCTACTTTCGCAGAACCACGTCTGCCGAATAGGGATCGTTTTCCACCGATCTTTTTTATGATATATTTTGGCGCAAACAGCTCCCCGGAATCTCTATAGGTGACGTTCGAGGACGTGATCGGAAGCCTGTATTGCTCCGCCGCCGCGAGAAGCTTCTTGTATCCGAATATGATTTCGTTCTCGCCTACCGCAACGGCGTCATATTTCATCATCTGCATGCCTCTGAAGAAATATTGGTCCTTTATATCTTTGTAGGCGGTGCCTATCCTGTCGCAGAAATCACCCGCATCGATCATCAGCACGGGTTTCTCGGAGCGCCTTTGTTTGACGAGGGTGGCCCACCGGGTCATCCCTGAATGCTTTTTACGGGCTCATCCGCAGGGCTCACGGTAACCTGCCAGCTCCGTTGTGACGAAAATGCTAAGGGATGTGCCGTCGGCTACTCCGGGATTTTGTGAGATGAAGATCTTGAGAGGGATATATACTGCAAGCAGAACTAACAGCAGTATGAACCCCGCCCTTATGAACAGCGTGTTGATTTTGCTAACCGTTCTTCTCATAGTCCTTCAGCCTGGAATAAAGCGTCGGTTTGGATATGCCCAAAAGCGCCGCCGCCTTGGTCTTATCCCCTATTCGGTCGACCATCTTCCTCGCCAGAGCACCTTGTATCCTCGGCAGTACCGGATCGCCCGCCGAGAACTCCATCTTCTCCAACAGAGCTTCTATGTCCTCTTCGAGAGTTGTGAGGGATTCAGCATGCATATCACTCTGGAATCTGAGTATGTCGTCGGGCAGGTCTTCGGGAAGTATCGTGTCCTTCTTGGATATTATGATCAGTCTGTTTATTGTGTTTTCCAACTCTCTCACGTTGCCCGGCCATTCATAGTTGATCATGTGCATGAGCGATTCATGGGACAGTTTCTTGGGCGGGATATTGTAGAGGTTGCATAGAGTTGTCAAGAAGTGATTACAGAGCGGCTCTATGTCTTCTTTCCTCTCCTTTAGAGGTGGGATTGTGATCGGAAATATATTCAATCGGTAGTAGAGGTCCACCCTGAATCTGCCCTGTTTGACCAGCTCCAGCAGATCCTTGTTTGTGGCGGCTATGATCCTGACGTCGGTTGTGGTTTCCTTAGTGTCGCCGACCCTGTAGAATTTTTGCTCTTCGAGTACCCTGAGGATTTTTGGCTGGAGTCCAAGCGGCATATCGCCTATTTCATTGAGATAGATTGTCCCGCCTCTTGTCGTCTCGAAATGACCGATCATCTGGCGGTGCGCTCCCGTGAACGCACCCTTTTCGTGACCGAAAAGCTGGCTTTCCAGAAGCTCACTCGGGATCGCAGGGCAGTTCAGAGAGTGAAACGGCTTGTCCCTTCGTTGACTTGCATAGTGTATGGTTTTTGCGATCAGGTCCTTGCCAACGCCGCTCTGACCGGTGAGGAGCACCGTCGTGTCCATGTCCTTTATACTGTCTATGAGTTCGAAGATGTGCCTGATCGCCGGGGAGTTGCCGATAATATCGTCGAAGGACGGGTGCTCCTTCGATTTGGCTATCGCCGGCTTAATGCTCGGTTTGGGCCTTTCGGCTCTCCTCTCCTCTTGACCGATCAAGATTTTTTCCAGACCGAGCGATACCTGTTGACCGAATGATACGAGAAAACTGTGATTTTCGCTGGATGCGATAGTATCTCCCCTTGGCGAATCCAGATACATAAATCCGGTAACGCCATCCCTGATCCATAACGGGATACATATTATGCTTGGATATGCCTTTATGAAACTATCGCTTACTTTGCCTGCCGGGATATTCGTGCGGGATGTATCGAGCGGGTATCCAAGCTGTTTCGCAATGTTAAGTATGGCGATTATATTTTTGTTATTTAGCACGCCTCCCGGACCGAACTCCTCGGAGGCCGATAAGATCTGGAATGAGTCATCGCTCTTGTTCTGGAGGATCAACGCCCCTCTAGTCATACCTGTGATTTCCCGTGCGGTCTCTATTATGGCCTTGTTGAATGCGTAAGGATCACTTGTTGTTCTTATAATCGACGTTATCCTGCAAAGGACCTTTAGGCGGTCGGAATCGGATCTGATTCTTCCGATCGAGAGAGCCGACCCGCTGTTGAGGTTTTCCTGTAGTTGTTGAACTCGCTTGGGACCTGCCTCGCTCTCGGATGCGAGGGATGTGGCGCGCATGAGATATTCCCTCGCGACAGGTTCGTTTCTCTCGGTGAGGAAGAGTTCCCCGATTTCGGCTGCGACTACCGCTGCAGTGTTCTTCCTTCCCAGAAGTGAAAGCTCCAGGCTGGCGCCCTCGAGTTTTCTCAAGCCCTCTTCACGATTGCCCCTTGCCAGCGAAATTCTTCCTTCCAGAAGTGTTAAAAGAGCTTTCTCCAGCCTCGAGCCGATCCTCCTGTTCAAGTTCTTCGCCTGGCTCAGCAGGCCGTTGGCCTCGGTTATCTTTCCCTCGGCAAAGCTCAATTCACTGAGCCGGCGGAGTGCCACAGCTTTTTCTCTCTGGGATTTGGTTATATGGCATATGTGCAGGTTTCGGAAATAGTAGTCTCTGGCTTTCTTGAAATCTCCGATTATGTGATGAATCTCGCCCATTATGCCGCTGCTCTCGGCGAGAAGCTGCTGATTCCCGATATCTTCGGATAGGCTGTAGGCGATTTGACAGTTTTCCTCGGCCTCCTTGAAATTTTCCATATCTATATAGGCGGTTGCTATGTTCAGATGGGCGGCGGCGATACCCGGCAGGTTGTTGTGCTTTCTCTTGATCTCCATGCTCTTCATAAAACACTCGAGGCTTTCCTTGATCCTTCCCATAGATCTGTATACCAATCCAAGATTGTTATAACTTGCTCCTATGCCGATCTCATCTAGGCACTCCTCTCTCAGCGCAAGACATTTATTATGACAGAATATGGCGTTCTCGTATTTACTCCTGTTCCAGTTTATTGTTCCCAGAAGATTATAGGCCTGCGCGGTTTCGATCGGGTGTTGTTTCTTATCGAGGAGTTTGAGAACCAGAAGGCAGTCCTCCCAGGACTTATCGAACTGGCCTAGACGATACCGCAACCAGGCTAGATCGTTGTATAGCTTTGCCCTCTCGTTGGAGGGTATGTGTTCTCCATGGGAGTCCAAGGCTTTTTTCAATACCTTCTCAGCCTTGATGAACTCCCCTTTCTTCTCCAATATTTCACATTCCTTTCTAACGGCTTCCACACTTAGGGATCTGAATTTTTTCCAGTGCTCGCTTCTCTTCGTCTCTATGCGGCAACTCCTGTAGAGTTTCTCGGCCTCGACGAGGTTTCCGGTCAGCGAAAAGAAGTTCCCCAGTTCGAGAAGCAGCTTGAAGCGCATCTCGGGGGGTAGGTGCTTATCCAACCTCGCATTCAGGTAACTCTCGTTGAAGCAGCTTATCGTACAGAATCTTTTCTCTCCCAGGATCTGATGGAACAGCTCGTAGCCCAACAGTGCTGCTTCCGCTTTATCCCCGCAATGGGCCTGGTGAAAGAAGAGATATGGGGAGGGGCTGTTTTTTATCTCTTTGAGCATCATCAAGATGTTCTTGTGGATCTGTTTTCTTCGTTTGTCGGGTATGTTATCCACTATAATATCCGAAATATGCTTGCTCTTGAGGCTGTATAATGAGCAGAATTCACCGTTTGACAGCACCGACCTTTCGATCCTTGATGTGACGAATCCCAATGTGACCAGTCGCTGCAGAGTCGTGTAAATACTGCTCTCCTCCGTTTGGTACGCGTCTTTCAGCACGATGAGCGGCACTTCGAAATTAAACAGCGCCAGGAATCCTAGAACCGAGCGTTCTTCGGCGGTTAGGGGATCGAGAATGCTGTTGCTCTTTTCCCAGAATTTTGGAAGCAGCCCTGTGTGGTAGTAGAGTCTCATTGCGAGCGCAGTGAGAGCCAGCGGCTGTCCCGCGTCCATCTCCTCGACGATCGTAATGCCGTCGGATTCCTTCTCCAACAGCTTGGACAGTATTTTCTTCTTTACCGCTTTTCCAACAACTGGCAATGAGATTTCCCTTATCGAGATCTCTCTTCTTGCCGCCTCCTCCACCAGGTAATCGATCAAGAAACGGGGGGGAGGGTCGTCAACCGCAAGGATAACGAGTCTGCAATGCTCGAAATCCTGAAATATCCTATCGAGAATATAGCAGGCGAGCAACGGTTCCTGGTTATGCGCGTCCAGAGCCAGGAAATCCGATTTCCTCGAAAGCGTATCACCTTCTCCGAACTGGAAGGTCCGTTGATCGCTTAGTATTTCACCGCTCTTGAAGCCCCATTCCCCCTTCAACCTCCCGCAGATATGCTCCAGGAACATTGTTCTGCCTTCGCCGCTTTTCCCCTTTATCAATACGAGTTGTTTTCTTTTGTCGCGTGCTTTGATTGCCGCTTGTTTGAAGACACGGACCGATGCAGCGGGTGGGATGTAACCCGGTTCGGAGATCACCGGTTTGATGTGAGGCTCCAATCCGAACTGTTCGTTCATTCGCTCAAAAAGATTGTTCAGGCCCTCGTTCCCGGTTCCAGGTTCCAGGGAGCAGAGCCTTTTCGCAAGCCTCTCAATATCGTGAGCAGGCTGTGGATTGAGGTACGGTGTGAACATCGAGAGAGCCGTACCGAGCGAACGCAGGTCTTCAACCCGGTCATCTGCCACCACGGTTTTCCCGGTATCGGGATTTGTCATTCCGCTGAGAATCTCCCTGTGTAGAAGGTAGGCCGTTGGAAGGATCATTGCCGATTCACCAGATATTGCTATCGATTCCGGTGTAAGGTTGTAAAAGAAGAGATTGGATTTATGGCACGTCAGTACGGTTTCGACGATCGATTTGACAAGGCGCAGGGCGAGATCTCCATCGATGCTCGTCAGCGCCTTTTCCAGAGGCGCGAGTTCGGTAAAGGGAAGGAGGAAAGTTATTCCCGAGTCGTTTTTCTGAAGTGTTACCGTGCCTTGAAGGTTCTCCGATGCACTGGAGAATACAATATCACGCATCTTCAAATCGCCCAGGGAAAGAGGGAGATCCAAGTGCGGTTCCAGGTAGAATAGAAGAAAGCTCTTCCCGCTCAGAGAATCGGTTACGCTGTAGCCCTGCCATGGCGGATAGCTGCCCAGTTTAGCATTGAGCACATACCGCGATATCAATCCATGTTCGAGGTTATCGGCATTCATTCTGCACCATATCCGTAAATATTCTTAACTAGTCAAATAATTTTATACATATATGGCAAAACAAACAAGTAAATTTGGCGAATTATTGTAAATACTCATAATCTGCTGGTTTATAAACAGATACTGTGGTAAGTAATTAAGCCTATTCTATAAGGGTCACTGCAGGCGATCAGGGTATGTAGAGCATCCTGCCGCAATTCTCGCATGTCATCAAACCATCGCGGCTGATAATGGAGAAGAACGAAGTGGGGAGCTTTATGAAACAACCAAGGCATTTGTCACCGGTAACCGGCAAGATCGCCATAGTGTAGTGGTTCGTGAGTTTTTCGTACCTGTTCAGAAGTGGAGTCGATATCTTTGCTGCCAGTTTTTTCCGCTCTTTCTGGAGCTCCTCCAAGCCCGTCAGCTTGAAACCCATATTTTCGAGTTCCTTGGAAGTTGTCTTGTCCTTGACCTCCTTTATCATCATGTCGAGGTCCTGAAGTGCGATTAATAGCCTGTGCTGCTCTCTCAACTCTCAGTGCCCCCCAAGTATTTCAATTAACTCGGCAAAATCCGTTACATTGTACAGTCTTTCCAGCTTGTCCTGCTTCTGTACGAGGGATATCAATTCACTCAGGAGCGAAAGATACGTCTCCGCCCCCCTGTCGGAGGGAGCCAGTATGAGGAAGAAGATCCTCGTAGGCTTGCCGTCCAGAGCTTCGAAATCGATCCCCTTGGCCGAACGGGCGAAGAGAACTGTAAGCTTCTTGATAGCTAGGGACCGGCCGTGAGGGAAGGCCACTCCGTTGCCCAGCCCGGTGCTTCCCAGGCTCTCACGGTTCTTGAGCATTTCTATGATGAATTCCTCATCCGAGATGCTGCCGGATTCGGCAAGATAGTGCACCATTTCCTGGATTACCGATTGCTTCTTCTTAGAACGAAGATGGAAGGCGCAATTAGCCTCCTTGAAAAACGAGATTAACTCCCTGTTTTCCATATCTATATCAGCTTCTAACCTTTCTGCCACCATAACTATCTTTTTATTTTGTATATCAGTTCTGTCTTTTTTTAGCAACAAATATTTGATATTTTGTTGATATTGATGAAACGTTTCCCAGTTGTATGGTGAGGAGTCCATGGAGAATGGAATGTTGAAAGAAGGTTTCGTGATCAGTAAGAAGGGAGCTTATTTCTACGTCGTGAGCGGGGAAAGGATCTATCGGTGCTCGCTCAGGGGCAAGTTCCGCCTGGGGGACAAGCGCGAGGAGGTTCTTCCGGTTGTAGGCGATAACGTTGAATTCCGGGAGGAGAAAAGCGAGACCTCGGGCGAACCCTCTGGTCTCATCGTCGCAATATCGCCCAGAAAGTCCATTTTCGCCAGGAGCAGTAGTACAGGGAAGCTGAGATACAGGGTTTTATGCGCGAATCTCGATTATGTTTTCCTGGTCTTCGCCGTACTTTCGCCGAGATTGAACCTCCGGCTCGTCGACAGGATGCTTGTAGCGGCGGAATGTGGTGGTATTACACCGGTTATATGTATAAACAAATCCGATCTGATCGATGATAGATCCGAGATTTTTGAAAAGGTTTCGCATTACGAGGCGATTGACTACGAGGTGATTATCTGCAGCGCCCTTGATGGGTCTGGCCTGGATTCGATAATGAGAAGGATCATGGGAAGCAGGGCGATAATGGTTGGACCTTCAGGGGTGGGGAAGACCTCGCTGATAGCCGCCCTAGCGCCGGGTATGGATCTTCGGACCGGCGATGTCAGCTCGAAGACCGGGAAGGGGAGGCATACGACATCTCATTTCGAGCTACATCCGTTCGGCAGCGGATACCTGGGCGACACACCCGGCTTCAGGGAATTCGGGATTTGGGGAGTGTCCAAGGAAACGCTGGACGAGCACTTCCGTGATTTTTCCGGCTTCAGGGACCAGTGCCGCTTCTCGACCTGCACGCACAGTCACGAACCCGGATGCGCCGTCAAGGAGGCCGCTGCAAAGGGATTGATCGACGCCGGACGCTTCGACAGCTACACACGAATTCTAGAGACCCTTCCCGATAAATTGTAGAATAGAGAGAGAAAGGGGAGGCCTTTTCGGCCTCCCCTCGAGTAAGGTGGGTTCTTAAGGGGGGATAAATGATCCGCTCTCTTATCTGTACTACGATCGAATCATGAGAAAGTTCCAGATTTGTGCTGGATTGGAATCGAGAGGTTCATTTTGATCAAGAAGATCGAAAAAAAGGCTAAAATGGCGCTCGCAAGGCTTATTGCGCTTTTTCTGGATAAGAGAAGGATCAGTCCCGGTGACCTTGCGAAGATGAAGATCGAAAGGCTTCTGATCATAAGGCAGCACAACCAGATGGGAGATATGCTGCTCGCCGTCCCAGCATTTCGGGGGATCAGGGGGCGTTTCCCCGGCGCACGCATCTCAATTGTTGCAGCGCCGATAAACACCGATGTTATGCTGAACAATCCGTTCATCGATGAAGTATTGACATACGCCAAGAAGGACAATAACAGAATCCCGTTCCGTTTAATAAGGTTTATTCTATCGCTTAGGAAGCGGCGTTTCGACGCCGTCATCGTGCTGAACACGGTCTCTTTCTCTATCACGAGTATGCTGCTGGCCGCTGTGAGCGGCGCAGGAGTACGGATAGGATCCACCAGCAGCCCCTTCGGCCATGATCTGTCATCGGTCTTCTACAACCTCGAGCTTCCGCTGCCTTCTGAGGCCGAGCTGGAGACTATGCATGAGAGCTCTCATAATCTCTACCCGCTTTCGGCGATAGGTGTACGGGAGGAGGATCTCACGTCGCTGCTCGTGCCATCTCATGGTGATGAGATTGCGGCCGAAAGTTTAATAGGAGCCGCCTTTCATGACGATCCGCGATTTATCGTCGTGCACCCGGGGGCGGGCAAGAAGCAGAACGTTTGGCCGCCCGAGAGGTTTGCAGCCTTATCGAGACTGCTGTACGATGAATATTCCCTGAGGACCGTTCTGGTGCGTGGACCGGTGGACCTGGAAGCTGCGGATCTTTTCTTGAAATACGCGGGCGACATCCCTCTCGTCCTGGCATGCCCATCCGTTGGTTTATTGGGGTCTCTTATGAAGAGAACGGTCCTCACCCTCTGTAACGATACAGGGATAATGCATATAGCTGGAGCGGTGGGGGGGCGTTGCATAGCGGTCTTCGGGCCTACCGATCCTCAAAGATGGAAACCACGCGGTGAAGGCGTCGTTGCTGTACGCGCGGAGGATAAAAATATCGAATCTGTGGGTATCGAGGATGTGGTCGACCGGGCACGCTCGATCCTGCTGGATCTATCTGTGAACCAGGTTGATCTTTAGAACTAGTGTCTCGTCGGCAGGGATGAAAACATCGTTCTTCCAATCGTAGTATCCCATCATCCTGAGTTCGATCAAATGCTTGCCAGACGGCAGCAGAACGTTGCGCTCCAGCGGTGTCTTGCCCTTGAACTTACCGTCTATGAAAACACTGGCACCGGGGAGTGTTTCGAACTTCAGCCCTCCGGTCATTCTCTGCAGCAGGACCCTTCTGCGAGATAGTTCTCCCCTTTGTATGGTAACGGTCTCCCTGTAGTCCCTGTATCCTTCTCTCTTGCACGTTATCCTATGACTTCCCGCCGCGAGCTCCAAGGGCCCTATCCGGGATCCGTGCACCTTGTGCAGGCCGTCTATCAATATCTCGGCCTCGGGCTCAACACTTATGTCTATATATCCCACCGGAATCCTATCCTCGGTTTCCGCTGCCTCGACGGCAGTTCCACCGTCGATGTGCACAGCCTCCTCTGCCGCTTCCTCGGGGATTGTTTCAATATCCGCGCCGACCTCGACAGGAGCGGCATCGTCGCCACCTTCCACCTCCTCCGGGGACGCCGGGACCGAGTCCGGTTCAGTCGCAGGAATATCCACTCCGGGGATCGAGTCTATGATGCCCGCTTGAGGCTGTATGGGGATAAGGACCGTGCCCGCGCCTGTGATCTGATCCGAACCCGCCATAATGATGCCGCTATCGGGTGGGAGCGGGTCTGTGGAGATCGCTCTGTTGATCCTCTGCGTGATGTCCTCGATCCTTCCAGGATTCGTTATGAAAAACGCTGCGATGGCCGCTATCGCCATAAATGTCGCGGCTATCGGAAGCACCCTTCTGATTCTTGCAGTTCCCTTCGAAGAGGGCTTGATGTGGACCGTTTCCGGATCCCTATCCCCCTTGATCAGCGTACAGATCTTTTCGCGCACCTTGAGTATCCGTTCCTGCCCGAGATGAGACTCAATGGCCCTGGCCGTTTCCAGTGCTGTCCGGTATCTCTTCTGCGGCTCGCGGTTGAGCATCTTCATCACGATCTCTTCGCCGTTTCGGCTTATCCCGCCTACCCTTCTGGATGGAGGTTCGAGGTTGCCGTTTATGATGTTTTGAATTATGGCGGCGTAATTATCCCCGATGAACGGCTGAACGCCGGTGAGCAGCTCGTAGCATATAGTTCCGAGTGAGAAGAGGTCGCTTCGGCCGTCGATGCTGTTGCCGATCGCCTGCTCGGGAGACATGTACAGCGGTGTTCCCAGAAGCGTGCTCGATACTGTTTGCTGGCTCTGACTGTGATGCAGCTTAACAAGTCCGAAGTCCGTTATCTTCACCAACCCTTCGCCTGTGATCATTATATTCGCCGGCTTGATATCCCTGTGGGTGATCCCGCGCTGGTGGGCGTGATCTAGCCCCATGCAGATCTCGTGGGCGATGAGAAGGACCATGTTCTCGTTAAGAGGACCGTAGTTCTCGAAGATCTCCTTCAGACTCAGGCCGTCGATGAACTCCATGACTATATAATAGCCGTTATTGGATGATCCGAAGTCAATGATCCGGACAATATTCTCGTGATCGAGGCTTGCCGCCGCTTTGGCTTCCAACTCGAATCGCCTTATGAAATCCGGATCCGATGTGAGATGGGAGTGAAGCCTCTTTATTACTACCTGCCGGTCCAGGGATGTCTGCATGGCCCTGTACAGAACGGCTGTCCCGCCGGTTGCGATGGTTTTCAATATCTGGTAATTACGGTCTTCCATATTCATCATCTCGCAGCGGCGAGTCTCGTAGCCAGTGGTTCGGGAAGGCCTGCGGACCTGATCTTCTCCTGCGCCGATAGTATATCATAGGGGACCCTTCTGATATTTATTCTTCGTCTCTTTTCGTCCAGCAAGGCGAAGCTGGCTGCGGAGATGCCGTCACGCGGCTGACCTATGCTTCCCACATTGATGAGATATCGCGACTGAGGTTCGATCTGCACAATCGAACCGCCCGCCACATAGCAACTGCCGCTCATGTCCTTGATTATAATACCGGGGACGTGGGTATGACCCGTAAAAATAAACTTGTTGTCGAATTTTTCGAATACGGATTTTGCCTGGCCGATAGTATAGATGTACTCCCATTGCAATGGAGATACCGGAGAGGCATGTGAAAACAGAAATTTCCCATAGGTTCGCGAGGGATCGTAACCCTCGATTATCTGCTTGTGCTTCGGCCGCAGAACATTCGAAGTCCATACAATCGATCTCTTTGCAATGGGATTGAACACATTGCTGTCGGTTATCCCGACCGACGCCAGATCATGATTCCCGCCTATGCGAACGCTCGCGTACTCCTGAACAAGATCAACACACTCGCATGGATTCGCACCGTAGCCCACTACATCTCCGAGTGATACAACTATGTCTGGATGGAGCGTTTCTATCTCCTCGAGAACCCTTTCCAGGGCCTCTAGATTCGCGTGAATGTCTGAAAACACAAGAATCCGCATGATGTCAACGCTTGAATATGAATTTCTCGGATCCTATGGCGATAAGATCCTCTTCTTCTAGGACCTTCTCTTCCATCTCTTCACCATTTATGCTTACACTCGTCCGTCCGCCCTTATGTATGAGGTAATCGGAGTCCTTCCGTATTATCTCCGCGGCGATCCTCGCGGCAAACAGTCCCGGCAGACGGATATCGGCGTCTTTTTTCTTCCCTATCACGATGCAGTCCTTGCCCAGTGTGTATTCCTCGTGATTGGAGCTTCTGAACAGGCGTGGGACTATATCCGGTGTAACGGGGAAGTGAACGTTGATCCCCGATTCCTTCTTGTCGTTATGGAAATTCGGGATTATAACCGTCTGGTCCATAGAATCCGGCGATCCGCTCTCACCGGTAGGAACCTGGAACAGTATCTGGTATTTTCCTATTGTGATGCAGTCCCCGGATTTGAGCTCTGTCCCGTCCACCTTTTCCCCGTTGACATATGTGCCGTTCTTGCTGCCTAGGTCGTTTAGGATGTAACCGTCCTTCTTCGATAGGATTACGGCATGTTTTCTGGAAACACTCAGGTTGTCTATGACAATATCGTTCTCCGATGAGCGACCTATCGATAATTGCTTTCCGGTGAATGTATAGCTCTTCAAGGGCCGGCTCTTCAGCTTTACTGTTATCCTGGGAGGCTGGCTTAGAAAGAAGGAAGACACGGTGCCGTGGTAGCTGTCCGGTATCATACGGGCGTCTTCGGAATGAGTGACGACGAGGTCGTAGTATATGTTGATTTCAAAAGGATTGTGGGTTGACAGGGTGTATACCTTGACCAGGAATTCCTCTCGGGCGTTTTCCTCGAAAGATGTATGCGAGCAGTTGCCGCGCATGCAGGCCACCGGCTTTCCGTTTCTGTATCTCAACATGATAATGCTGTCCGCGCGGTAGGCGGTAATCAGTGAGCTGGATTTCTCTTTCTCGATCTTGTCGAGCAGGTCGTCGAGGTCTACGAGAGTGGAACTCACTTTCAGATCGGGTTCTTTCTGGAGATATACGAGGAGTGAATGATAAAGGGTGAGATTTGTCTGATAGACGACTATTTTCGGAAACTGGGTCGTTTTAATGCTCGAGAAGAATTTTCTGAAATTTATCTCCCCGAAGATCTCCCCGTTGTTCATCGTTGCCCAGTAGAACTGGCCTTCACGGATGAATATCAAGTACTGGATGTTGTTGTTGAATATTTCGAGAACCAGTGGGTATTCTTTGCTTTCGGCGAGATAGTGTCTCAGCAGGGAATCGAACTCAGCGGGATCGAAGTCCCTCGGATCTAAAAGTACTTTATTATATGGTATCTGCAGCCTGGACACGAGATCCCCCGACCGTTACTGAAGAATCAACGGAATACTTGTCATTTCTTGATATTCGTAAAGATTCGCAAGAAAGGTGCCAACAACGGCT
>CAYRCK010000007.1:0-5806 GCA_964422745.1 uncultured bacterium | reverse complement strand
AAGTATGTAACTGATAGCGTATCAATGGATTTCGGTTGAATATATGAGCCTGATATGATATCATGCGTATTCACGCCGTCATGATGTAGATTGCATCATACGTGTCCGAAGCGATTACAGTCCGGGATTCATAAAGGCGGGAACCGCTTGAATGAGCTCAGAGCGTACGCAGCGGCACCGGGTTATTCAAAGGAGGGATGATTTGGAAATGACCGGTAAGGTAAAGTGGTTCAACGAAAACAAGGGATACGGTTTCATAAGGCAGGATTCGGACGGACGTGATATTTTTGTGCACTATTCCGATATCGAGGGTCAGGGATTCCGAACCCTGAGTGAGGGTGAAGCGGTCGAATACGAGCTTGCCGAAGGATCACGAGGTTTCCATGCTGTAAAGGTGCGTAAAGCGTGACGTTTACATTCGGGCATCGCCGTGCATGCTCGCATAAGATGAGATAGCAACTACGATGTAGCGCGGCTCGATCTTCTCTGTATCGTTTAACCCTGATCCATCTCCTTCATCTCCGCGTGAAAACGCTTCAAGTTTCTCTTGGCCTTTTCATTGGATGGATCGATCTCTAAGGCCTGCTTCCACGCCTCCAGCGCTTTTTCTATTTGATCCAGCTTGTAGTAAGCATTTCCCAGGTTTGTATAGGCGGAGCTGCTGTCCTTGCTCCGGCCGATAGCCTCGTTGTACATCTCTATGGCTTCCTGGTACGAGCCCATCCTGTAGAACACGTAGCCCAGGTTATTGTAAGTGGCGGCCAGTTCAGGATTTAGTTCGACGGCCTTCTTGAATGCATCAGTGGCCAGGTCTTCCTCGTTCATCTCCGTATAAGCAAGGCCGAGGTTGTTGTAGCTCTCGGTGAAGTCCGGAGCCAGCTTGATGGCTTTCTTGAACATCTTTATAGCTTTTTCGTATTGACCGTTGTGGTATGCGAGCACTCCTGAATTGTTCAACCTTCTGGCTTCTGCAAACTGGCTTTTCTTCTCCTCCTCCTGGAATGTTTTGTTCTGATTCTCGACCATCTCCACTATCTCGGAGTGGTTTTCCTTGAGTTGCTCCACGAGCTTGCTGTTACCCTCCAGGCCTGATTCCAGCGTGCTCATATTTTCGCTCATTTCGCCTTTCCAGCTTTCGACCTCTCTCTTGAACGTTTGGATGTTTTCATCGCTCGAATCCAGTCTCTTTTCGATCTCTTCCGTTTTTTCCGCCAGTGTATCCGAGATGCTCTCGATTATGTTCTTGTTATCGTCGGCGATTGTGGAGATCAGATCCTTGAGCTCACAGAGTTTTTCGTCGAAGCCGTCTTTGAGGGCCTGTTTCATGGAATCGTTCTTCTCCTTGAGCTCGTTTATAATTTCTATAAGCTCGTCGGTGTTCTTTCTTCCTGATTCAATGCCGGTTTCGAGCTCGGATTTGATCGATTCCATTATTTCACCCGAACCGCCTCCGGTTCCGGCCGTCTCGTCCATCATCCTCTCGAGCCGGCATACGGAGTTGTCTTCGTCGTAGAAGCGGCAGAGTTCCCCCAAGCAGTACACCTCACCCCTGTACGATTTTGCCAGAAACCTCACATGGACACCGCCGCCGGCTCCGGTTTCGGCGTCCTCCTGACCGGATCCCTCTACTTCGGGATTCATGAATATTTCCTGGTCTTCGGATTTATCCTGCCCTTGTTGATCTTCATCATGCTCGAGGTCGTTACTGTCGGCCTCGCGGAACAGAAGCTCCTTTTCGCTTTCCTCTAAGATCGACGCCTGGCTGATTAATGGACAGATTTTCATGACAGATCCTCTCTTTTCTCTTGATCGCATTCCAGCGTTCCGGTCTTTACAAGTACTTTTGCACTTTCTTCAAATTGTGTTTCCAGGAATCTCGTATAGTTCTTCTCAGCGCGCTCCCTGATTTCGTCGCATTCGGCCGTCGTGCCGAGGACTCTGCTGAAAGCTGCCGCCGCGCGCCCGAAGTCGCCCAGCCTCTCACTGGCCGTTCCTTCGAGATACCATATCTCATTCGAGGCATGGTCCGTGGGCAAGTCGGATTTCAAGGCAGACTCTAGTACCGACAGCGCGATCAAGGGCCTGTCCATGCTTAGATAAGCGGACGCAATCAGCACGGATCTTATCCTTCCGGAAAGGCCGGCACGGCGCAGCATGAGAAGCGCTTTTCCAGGAAGGTTTCTATCGAGCGCAAGGCGCACGAGCCGCACGGATTCATCGTCGGAAGCCTGTCCCTTCTCTATCTTTTCCAATCCCGACATAAGCTCGGATTCGGTTCTCGCGACGAATATCTCTTCGATTCGTTTCAGCACGGCTTCCCTGTCGTCGATATCGGAAAGAACATCCTCGAACAGCCTGCCAGCCATCAGGTGCCTGCCGGAGACCTCCAGTATCTCGGCGAACTCTATCTTCAGATCCACTATCTCCTCGGCGCTGAGAGCTTCGTATCCCAGCCCCGCCAGCTTTTCGGATTCTTCGATTCTGCCGTTTTCCACACAGACACGAATTCCGAACAGGAATTTCTCCTTTGCCGGTTCTTTTTCGATCAACCTGTACAATCTGGCCATTACTTCGTCTGCGATAGAATGATCGTCTGGAGACAATCCCTCTACCAGATTGAAGGCCTCCGCCGTCCATTCACCCGTCATCAGGCAGTCGACCTTCAACAGCGTGCTGGCATTATCGTGCTTCTCCGGCCACTCTCGCGAGTTCAGTTCCGTCAGGATTTGCTGCCACTGGCTGCTATCGATATCGAGAGCCTGCCTGTACCTTTCGAGGGATTCTCCGTTTTCTCCCTTGAGTGCTTTGATCCGTGCGTAATGCACAAGAAACAGACCATTTCTTTCATGGAATTCGAGGAATTCCCCAGCAGCTTCATCGAGCAATCCGGGATCGATCCCTTCCAGTGCAAGGATACGCAGGACTGGTTCGAGCGATTTTTCGACTTCACCTGATTCGACAAGGATGCGGCCATATAATCTATTCGCCTCGTATTGGTCGGGCTGCCTATCGAAGATGTGAAAGAGTTCCGATGTAACGCGTGTTACGAGCTCGCCGTTTTCCTCGATCAAGGATTTCAGTATTACGACGGCTTCGGGGTAGCGTTTTTCAAGGATCAGGTTGTGCGTATGCAGGAATGTAACTTCAAGGTTTTCGGGGTATTCGCCGCTGAGCCGCTCGAGCACGGCGCCCAGCTCCTGCAGTGAGTCCTCCGGGCACTTCTGTGCATCCTTGAAGAGTCGGCAGGCCTCTTCGAATCGTTCTTCCGATATCGCGATTTCCCCGAGAACTCTTGATATAAGCCATGGATTGATGCTCTCCGGCAGAAGTTTCTCCAGCCTCGCCCTTATCTTTTCACTGTATGCGGGAGATAGCTCGAGGCAGCGTTTCATTATCTGCACGGCATCTTTCTCGTTACCGAGCCTTATGTGCACGTCGCTCATAATATATCTTGCTTCGGCGTTTGCCTGTTCGTTGCCTATTATCGTGTTCAATTCGGTTTCAACGGACTTTAGATCCGCGCGGGGAGATGTCATTGTCAGCGCAAGACAGCGCAGAGCGTCCTCGACCTTGCCATCGGCCAGTGATATCCTGGCGCCGTATATATGCAGGGCGGCTGCGTCATCTCGCTTTAGCATCGATACCGAGCGTTTGAGTACCTTCCTGGCCAGGTTGAGATGGTTCATCGAGAGCGATGCCCTCAGCATCTCCTCCCAGATGCCTACATTCTCCGGTTCCTTCTCCACGAGCCGGTCGAATCTTTCGAGGACATCCCTTATCTGACCGGGATCGAGCACCAGGGACCTGCATAGATAACGCGCTGCCATCGCGTACTGTTCCTCGTCCAGATACAGGTGATATAGGGCCAGCTGCAGGGTCGTGTTGTCGCTGAATCTCTCAGCGGCTTTTTCGTATATATTTATGAGGTCGTATCGGATTTCATCGTCAGCCATAAGAAGCTGATCGTATTCGAAGACCGCTTTTTCCACTTCTCCGTTCTGAAGATGTGAATATGCATGCAGTATCTTTAGTGATTTCGACCGACTCTCTTCTGTTGCCAGCGAATCCATGAGCTCGGCGAGGGGCTGCCAGAAATCATCGTTGTCTTCGGCCAGATCCCTGACACGTTTTGCGAATTCCGGATGCTGATCGGGATTATCCCTCAGGAACTCGGTTACAAAAGGTAGAGAGCCGGATACGTCCTTGTTTCTGAGGCTTATTTCGAGTGACGAGACGATACCATCGATATTGATACCGCAGTGGTTCATGATCTCGCGTGTAAGCCTGAAGAGCTCCTCGTCCTCGATCGTGTTTCCGTCTCCGAGGGTTCTGAGGATCTCCTCCGCTCGTTCAGGATCCCCCCCTCTGGCGTGCAGCTCCACCTTTATCTTCTGAAGCTCGAGACTATCATTCCCCGTTTCGGTGATGTGATTATCTATGGCCTGGTTCATAGCGGGAATCAGGGATCGGTCGATTTCGGTTGCCAGCCTGACGGCTTCAGCGGCCTTGGCATAATCGCCGTTTTCCAGATGGAGGAAGGCGAGGAGCTTCTGTGCAGGGGCTGTTTGCGAAACATCCTCATTCTCCCTGATCCATGAGATTATCCGCGGCAGGTTTTCCCTGTTGAATTCAAACTGCGCCTCGAGGACCTCAACCGCCGTTTTTACCCTCTCGAGCTTCAAACAGAGGTCGCAGTAAAGGAAAACAACGTCGGGATGGTGAAGCGATTCCTCGCTCAGCAGGGAAAGCCGCTGCATGGCGAGTTCGGTCTTTCCGGTCTTACCCGGGAAGAGCTGATTGATATTGTCATTGGCGGATTCCTTCTCCCAGTCGAATGTCTCCTGGGCGAGGTATTCCTCCATGAGCTCCACACCTTCAGAGTGCCTTCCTGACCGAATGAGTATCTCACCCTTGAGAAGTGCATGATTTCTTGAATGTTCCTTGCGCATCTCGACATAGTTCAGGAGTTTCTCGAGGGGCGGGTCCTCCAGCTCCATACACTGGAAGAATCGATTCTCGGCCTTATCGGGATGCGAGAGAAGTTCGGAAGCCAGTCCGAAGTAGAATTTGGTCTTGGCGTCATGGGGTAGTTCCCGTTCGAGCTCCACGAAGATCGAACCTATCAGCTGGGCGTCGTCATGTGAGTGCTCCAGGGCTCTTCCGAAGGATTCGACCGCCTTTTCGGGCTTCTTGTCCTCCCTGTAAAGCAGCCCCAGAAGCAGCTCGTTATCGATATAAACCGGAGAATCCGCATTTTTGCTTTCTTCGAATCCCCTGGACCTGGTCTCGGCCCTCTTGATGAGATCATGTATAAACGATTGAGGGGATGACCTCAAAATGTCACGGGTGCCCTCTATGTTCCTGACCCGTATCAGGGTCTCCACTATGAAGCTTCCCAGGAACGGGTTGAATGAATTCTTGAACGCCTCGTAGGCACGGTCCAGTATCTGGTTGCGATTTTTCGGGTTTTTCCTAATCGTGGCCTTGAGGAGTGTCACCGCCTGATGGTAATCCGGAAGATCGAAGCAGGCCTTTATTGCCTCGCAGGCGATCGCATAGTCCTCGGGCCACTTTCCATGGGCATCCAGCGCCCTCTGGTAAGCGCGCTTGAGGTCGCCCCTGTCCCGATCTTGATTGATCTTTTTTATTACCTTCTCTTGAGTGAGAAACAGCACGGATCCCCGCTTGATTTATATGCTGATGTTCTACAACGCCCGGTTAAAACCGATTCGATAGGTCGAAAGAGCGAAATGCGTACCATGTATATATTTTTT
Source organism: uncultured bacterium (assembly GCA_964422745.1). Classification (GTDB taxonomy): domain Bacteria; phylum Krumholzibacteriota; class Krumholzibacteriia; order Krumholzibacteriales; family Krumholzibacteriaceae; genus CAYRCK01. Next base: position 32 of record CAYRCK010000007.1, on the reverse strand, counting down.
TATATATAGGTTTAATTGTTGATATATAATAA
>CAYRCK010000006.1:81827-97603 GCA_964422745.1 uncultured bacterium | reverse complement strand
TTATACCCCCGGTGATCTAATACCCTTGGTTTTGAGTGATGATATAAACAACAGAACTCTGGATCTGGGGATCGGCGTGTCATTTTCAGAAGGTATCATAGATACGAATGCCATTGGGCAGGGAGGGCCGGCGTTCTTTCAGGTGGATCTGCAGGACTTCGAGGGATTCCACGTCTGGCGGGGATTCACACCTTTCCCAAGCGACATGAAATGCATATTGGAGGTTTCGAAGGAGGACTTTCACAGGATCGCGGATGAGGAGGAGGCTGATGTCCCGCTGGAATGGTTGGAACTGTGGAGATACTTCAAACCGCCGAACGAGTACCCCAGGATCGACGGCAATGGAAGAAAATACTACGAGGTTATGGACGACAACGTGTTTGTTGGATTCACCTACTACTACACGGTGACATGCTTTGATAGAGGTTACTATCTAGGCCACAACGAGCACAATAAGTGGGAGAGCTATATCTGCGAAGATAACGATTTTATTCAGAATTACGGTCCTCCGGATGGGCCGATCGAGTGTGAAGATGCCTCGCAGGTAATTACCATGACGGTGGATGCCGGATCGGATGACATGATAAACACTGTATATGCCGTTCCCAATCCTTTTAGGACCGGCACCTCAGCTGAATCTTCACCCTATTATCACAATTTCCCCGATGGGGCGATAAAGTTCTTCAACGTGCCTTCCGAGGCGGATCTGAAGATCTACACGGTTTCAGGGGATCTTGTTTGGGAAACCTATCATCTAAGCCCGGATGGATCAGACGGTATTGTCAGTTGGGATGTCAAGAACAAGCAGGGCCAGGAAGTTGGATCAGGAGTATATATTTTCAGGTGTGAGGGCAACAGTGGTGCGGAGGTATACGGCAGGGTCGTGGTAATCAGGTAGCCGAAACACCCGGACGACTGAGGAATATCAATATATTATTTAATCGATCATGAATGTTGCAGTTCAAAAGATTGAATACTGCACATTTCGTTTTTTAACCCTTCCGTCGCGCCATGGAATTGTCTGGGGCTGGAGCGGCTCTGAACCCTCTCGATGGAACGGGGGTAGGCTGAACTGATGGAATCAGCTGCGAAGGAGAATGATGGTAAGAACGAATGCAAGTAACCTTGTAAAGCAGTCAGTGCTAGGTGTGATATCACATCCCAGGCTGTCGCTGAAAAGCCCATATATAGTAGATCCGGCTGGTAACGCTGCAATCGTCCCCGGAACAGGCGGCATAACATACAATATAACTGTAGGAGATTCCGTGTTCGATTGGGCGGGCGATCATGTCGAGCCGGGTGTAAGCATTACAGCGGAGCGAAATAGGGATGATATTAGCATCGGTGGACTATGCATTCTTGCGTGTGTCGGTAACGAGGCCAAGGTCATCGGAGGGAGCGCCGCCGGTTCCAGGGGAGTAGTCACGGGGAAGCACGGTGGTGTGGAACACATCATGGTGGATTTCACCTCATCGGTTCTTGACAAGCTCGTTATCGGTGACAGGATTCAAATACGGGCATTCGGACAGGGTCTGCAATTGAAGCATTTTCCCGATGTGCATATCATGAATGTCGATCCGGGCCTCTTCAGGAAAATGGGCATCTCAGTACAGGAGCGCATGCTGACGGTACCTGTAACTCATGTTATTCCAGCCTCGTGCATGGGATCCGGTATCGGATCGCGCCATAGCTACAGCGGGGATTACGACATACAGGTTTCCGACGGCGAGATAGTACAGAAATACGGTCTGCAGAGCCTGCGACTGGGCGATGTAATCGCTATCAAGGATGCCGATTGCCGCTATGGTAGAGCTATCCGGTCAGGCGCCATATCACTGGGCATTATATCTCACGCATCCTGCCTCAGGGGTGGACACGGCCCCGGTGTTACGGTTGTCATGACTACGGCCGAGAAGAGGATCATTCCCAAGATAGAGAGAAATGCAAATATTTCTAGATACCTTGGGATCGGACGGGAGCGGACGGCGAGACGCATGCCGAAGAGAAGGTAAAAGTATCGGAGGTTTACAACGATGCAGGAATGGTTGAGAATCTTTCCGGAGCTGGATTGGATAGAGGATGAAGAACTGCGAGGCAAAGTAGCTGGTGTGTGGGACGCATCCTGCCGCAGAGGAGGTTGGACGATTGATGCAGTGGCTTCAATCCCATTCACGCTTCTCATATCGGCCGGTGGTGTAAGTCTCGTGGACCATACACGGCTTGTGACGTCTCTCAGCCGTGAAATCGGTAGAACGATGAAGGAGGTCGGCGGGTATTCGATCAACGATGATTATCTGATCGCCGGCGCCCTTCTTCACGATGTAGGCAAGCTGCTCGAGTACAGAAGGGAAGGAAGAGAATTCGAGGTGTCGAGAAGCGGTAAGATGCTGAGGCATCCTCTGTCCGGGATGGGAATGGCCGTGCTGGGGGATATTCCGGAAGATATTTGCCATATTATAGCGGTTCACTCCAGGGAAGGTGAGAAATCGTACAGGAGCCCCGAAGCCGTAATTCTGCATCATGCCGATTTCATTGCTTTCGAGACAATCAAATCCATAGCTGCCGCCCCTTGAACGGATCGGTGATGTGCTCCAGAGGTGCAATTTCGTCATCCACCGTGCTCGTATTTTGTATTGCCCTGCTCTGTATGCCGTCAGGGCATGCTTATTCCACGAATAATGAGATCATTACGCCCGGTGCCGTTTCTCCGGGATTCGGGCCGTGCCGGGTATCCCATGGGATTGATGCCGGCGAAGCGTGCTGCACCGTTGGGAGTTGCGGTGAGGATGTGATGCGCAAGTGCTCTGCGGAACTTCTGGAAGTACTGGATGATCTCGGACCGGAAGAGCAAGTAAAGGTATGGATATTCTTCTCCGACCGCGGCGGCGAGCATAGAACCCGTCCAGAGACCGAAAGGATCGTATCACAGAGGGCGCTGAGGAGGGTGAGCCTTCGATCCACGAAAGATCCCAGCAGCTCACTCCTTTTACCCGTGTGCGGAAGATATATAGAGTCTATCATTCCATTGGTGATGAGAGTCCGCCATGTCTCCAGATACTTCAATGCCGTCAGCGCCGAGGCCTCGTGCGGAAATATCAGTGGGATATGCTCTCTTGAATTCGTGAAGAAGGTCTCGGTTGTGGCGGTTTTCAGGAAGAAGAGGATCCCGGCAACGGCAGCGGCAAGGGGTGACTTTCATGGATCGAGGATGACCGATCCATACTTCTCCAAGTACGGGGAGAGCCTCGATCAACTCGATATGCTCCATGTGACCGACCTTCTAGAGCTCGGTTACGATGGTTCCGGCTCGAAGACCGGTAATCCACCCGTTCTGATATGCGTGCTGGACACCGGCTTCGATCTCGATCATGAGGCCCTAGAAGGGGTAAACGTCGTGGCGGAGTACGATTTTGTGCAGTCGGATTCGGTTACTTCTGATGAGGTGGACGATATCCCCGGACAGGATGAGCACGGGACCAGGGTGCTTGGGACGATCGCCGGATTTCATGAAGGTGACCTGATCGGCCCCGCCTGTGGTGCGGAATATATACTAGCCAAGACAGAGATAAGGAACGATCCCTTCGATGTGACGGTGGAGGAGGACAACTGGGTGGCCGGGATAGAATGGGCGGAGGGATTGGGAGCTGATATTGTCACCAGCTCTGTGGGTTACGTGAATTGGTACCATCCCGCCATGATGGATGGCGATACGCCCCTGTGCACGCAGGCGGCTGATATTGCTGCGTCCCTGGGCGTCGTTGTTGTTAATGCCGTAGGTAATAGGGGCTTCTATGGTGACACATCCATGGTGGCTCCGGCTGATGGAGACAGCGTGATCGCCGTCGGCGCCGTCGACCGGCACGGAGTTATAGCATACTTCAGCTCTCGTGGTCCTACGTCGGATGGCAGGATAAAGCCAGATCTTACGGCGATGGGTGTCGGGGTGAGGACCGTAGACGGTTCGACGCGAAAAGGCTACGGTAATTATGACGGAACATCATTCGCCGCACCGCTGATTTCCGGCCTATGTGCGCTTCTGCTAGAGCTGCACACGGATTGGACGCCTGCACAGGTCCTGGAAGCCCTTATCACGACGTCATCGAGGAAGGACAGCCCTGACAATTCCTACGGATACGGGATCCCCAACGGATTAGACGCCTCAGGCATGGAAGAACCGGATGGTTCCGATTTGGCGTCGATGTCCGCGGCATATCCGAATCCATTCAACGATCACACGATTTTCAACCTCTATTTTCCCGAACGGGAATCAGTTTCAGCCAGGGTGTTCGATTCCCGTGGAGCTCTGGTGAGGACCCTCATGAGCGGCCGTTCCGTGAGGTGGAGTGGGGCTCTCACTTGGGATGGAGTGAGCAACATGGGAAGTGAAGTGGCCTCGGGTGTTTACTACGTTCTGTTCGAGTCACGAACGGTGAGGAAGGTAGTGAAGGTCATTCGGATTCGTTGAGGGAGTTTTCTCGAGCTGCGGAGACTTATAAATCCCTTGCCAACAGAGCCCTTATCGGATATACCATTGAAAAACGGGTGCCTGTATTCGGGCCCTGCCGTGTCATTTAATGCGTTCATGTTACTTTAGATGGAGGTATCCCGTGGGATCCAAGTACGTTTATTACTTCGGAGGCTCAACGGCCGAAGGCGGAGCCGGAATGAAGAACCTTTTGGGAGGAAAAGGGGCGAATCTGGCGGAGATGGCCAATATCGGGATACCGGTTCCGGCGGGATTCACGATTTCAACCGAGGTGTGCGGGTACTTCTATGAGCACGGCGGGGAATACCCCGATAGGCTGAGATCCGAGGTGGATGCGGGACTGAGGAGAATAGAGAACACGATGAAGGCCGGATTCGGAGATCAATCGAATCCGCTGCTGCTCTCGATCCGGTCGGGGGCGCGCATGAGCATGCCCGGCATGATGGACACGGTTCTCAACCTTGGTTTGAACGAAGATACGGTCAAGGGACTTGCCCGGGCCGCGGGAGACGAACGCTTCGCTTTCGATTGCTACCGTAGATTCATCCAGATGTACGGTGATGTCGTCTTTGATCTGAAGCCCGAGAGGAAGGATGACATAGATCCTTTCGAAGAGCTGCTATCGAAGAAGAAAGAGGAATCGGGCGTAGAGAGCGATATCGATCTGGATGTAGACGATATAAAAGATCTTATCAAAAGATACAAGATGATGATCAAGAAGAGGTTGAACGTCGAATTTCCCGATGATGTAGAGGAGCAGCTCTGGAGTGCAATCGGCGCCGTATTCAATTCGTGGAACAACGAGAGAGCGAAGACATATAGAAAGTTGAACAATATCCCTGAGGAATGGGGAACCGCGGTCAATGTTCAATCGATGGTTTACGGTAATCTGGGAAGCAATTCAGGAACCGGAGTAGCTTTCACGAGAAATCCTGCAACGGGCGAGAATGTATTCTACGGGGAATACCTGATGAAAGCCCAGGGTGAAGACGTTGTGGCGGGGATAAGAACGCCGCAGCCCATAAACAAACTTCAGAAGGGCTCGAGGGATATTCTGTCGCTCGAGGAGGAAAATCCCCGTATCTACGGAGAGCTCGAGGAGATAAGAGGACGGCTGGAGGCGCATTACACCGATATGCAGGATTTGGAATTTACTATTCAGAATGACCGACTATGGATATTACAGACGAGAAACGGAAAAAGGACGGGTTTTGCAGCTATCAAGATCGCTCTCGATATGGTAAGGGAGGGATTGATCTCCAAGCAAGAGGCGATCGGCCGGCTGGAGCCGGAGCAGCTGAATCAATTCCTTCAGCCGATTTTCGATGCAGAGGAGAAGGATGAGGCCATAAGGGAGGGAAGGCTTATCGCCCGCGGCATCAACGCAGGTCCCGGTGCAGCTACGGGCAAGGTTGTCTTCAACGCGATCGATGCGGAAGAATGGGCTCTAAGAGGTGAAAATGTGCTCCTTGTGAGGATAGAGACGAGCCCCGAGGATATAAGAGGAATGAGCGCCGCATCGGGCATCCTCACCTCTGCGGGCGGAGCGACATCCCATGCGGCCCTGGTGGCCAGGCAGATGGGGAAGGTGTGCGTTGTGGGAGCCAAGGATCTGAAGATAGACTACAAGAAAAGATGCATTGAAGCGGGCGGACGGGTGATCAAAGAGGGGGAACATCTCTCGATAGACGGTACGACCGGCGAGGTGATAGAAGGGGAAATCAAGTCCAGCCCGTCCGAGGTTATCAGGGTTCTAATCGAGGGTGATCTCGAAAAAGAGGAATCCGATACATACCGATACTTCGAAGAGTTGATGTCATGGGCGAAGAGCTTCATGTCAATCGGTGTGAGGGCGAACGCCGACCGACCGGATCAGGCCGTGAATGCGATCTCGTTCGGGGCAGAGGGGATAGGTTTGTGCCGGACCGAACATATGTTCTTCGAAGGTTCCAGGATAGACACCGTCAGAGAGATGATTCTTTCCTCTACGGAAGAGGGACGCAAGGAGGCCCTATCGAAGATACTTCCGATGCAGAGAGAGGATTTCAAGAAGATTTTTGAAGCCATGGACGGCCGGCCTGTGACAATCAGGACGCTGGATCCTCCACTTCACGAGTTCCTGCCGCATGAAGGCACGGAGATAGAGAAACTTGCTGAAAGAATCGGTCTCTCCAAGGAGAGCCTGATGGAGAAGGTGAATTCGCTGCGGGAGGCCAATCCCATGCTGGGGCTCAGGGGGTGCCGACTGGGGATAGTGTATCCGGAAATCACCGAAATGCAGGTACGGGCGATATTCGAAGCCGCATGCACGATCGCAAAAGAGGGAGGGAATCCCAAACCTGAGATCATGATACCGTTGGTAGGCGATGTTAGGGAGCTCGAGTTGCAGGAGAAGATCGTAAGGCGCATAGCAGGAGAGGTGCAGGCCGAGATTGGTGTGGAAGTCGAGTACTTGGTAGGGACGATGATCGAGATCCCTAGAGCCGCGCTGACCGCCGATAGGATCGCCGGGACCGCGCAGTTCTTTTCCTTCGGCACAAACGATCTAACCCAGACCACGTACGGAATCAGCCGGGATGATGCGGGGAAATTCCTCGGCGATTACATAAGGATGGGGGTATGGCGGTCCGATCCATTCCAGAGGCTCGATCGTGAAGGTGTTGGGGAGCTTGTGAGGATGGGAGTAGAGAAGGGCAGGAGAACCAACAGCAGTTTGAAGATCGGTATTTGCGGAGAACATGGGGGAGAGCCGTCCTCTATCGAGTTTTTCAGGAGATGCGGCCTGGATTACGTGAGCTGTTCGCCGTACAGGGTGCCGATAGCGATTCTCGCAGCCGCCCAGGCCACTCTGGAAGAAAACTCGGATTGATGCCGCATCCTTTCAAGGAGGTTCTCGATAAAGCAGCAAGCTCCGATCGAGAAAGAAATCAGCCGCTTTACGAAGTGTAGAGAGATCTATTCGCTGAATGCTTCACTCAGGCGTTCCATCTATAGAACGATGTGGACGTACATGGTGGTGCTCGTGCTCGCGTCTGGATACATGTTTATATTTCAGGGTTTCAAGATAGCGCTGGAGCTGTTCGGCTGGACGTCTTTGGCGATAGTGGTTTTAACTTTGTTCACATTCATGAATATAGATCTTATCAAGGATTCGAAGAACGAGCAGAGGAAGAGCTTCCAGCTCGCCAATGTGCTTACATCCTTCCGGATCATTTCCACGGCCCCGGTTCTCGTCCTGCTCTTGGAGGGATTCCTGCTGGCGGGAGCACTTTTGTACATCGTTGCGGCAGTAACCGACATCTTCGACGGCATGGCGGCAAGAGGGCTTGACCAGGGTACGAGGTACGGACTGGTTCTGGATCCTGTAGGTGACATCCTCGTTACAGCTGCGGTTTTCGGCTATTTCTGGATCGACGGCGACATTCCACCGTGGCTGTTCGTAATCCTGATGTTCAGATACGTGCAATTTTTTGCTGGGCTGGCCGTTTTGGATATGTTGGGAAAGCGGCCGAGATTGCGGGCAACGATCGCCGGTAAACTTGTGGGGTTGGTACAGGCGTCCGGGATATTAATAATATTTGCAGGGAAGCTTTTCCCGGAAAGCGTGCCGTTCGGAGAGATGAACGAGTATCTGTTTCCGGTTCTCGGAGCGGCATTCGTTTGTGTCGTGATATCACAGACCTGGATTGGAGTGGAAGCCCTGAAGAATGGCTGAACTCCGATCGAGCTAATACCAGGGGGGTAGCTGATGGACTTTGGAGGCGACTTATCCATTCTCAGCCCGGAACTGGTGATACAGTTGATAGGTATGGCCGCCCTTACCGGTAAAATCAAGTTTATCACTACCGGCAATCTGGCCAGTTTCTATTTTGAAAAGGGAGAGCTCGTTTTCGCCAATATAGAAACGAGGCAGAAGAGAATAGGGGAATTTCTCATAGGGTTAGGCGTTATCAATGAGAAGCAGCTCGATTCGGCACTGGAGGAATATCGTTCTAGGGGCGGTGGGGAAAGGATCGGTAACATATTGATAGACAGGGGGCATCTTGATTATGAAACGCTCGTTTCCGCAATACAGGAACAGATGAAAGAGGATGTGTATGAAGTGCTTCAGTGGAGTGAGGGGCAGTTTTCCTATTTCGACAGGGTGCTGTCCAAGGATGAGGATATATTGCTTGATGTAAAGATGGACCATCTCATTCTGGAAGGATTGAGAAGACTCGATGAGACCAAGAAGGAGTCGAAGTGAGCGAGTGTCGGGGGTGTGGGGACAGTTGGATTCGCAGTTCAGAACATCAATCCCGGATCTCTATTGAATGGATGCTATTGCTTTAGCGGGCAGGACTGTATCAAATCAGATGAAAATATTTCTGCCTCTTTTTCTGATTCCTATAATTATTCCAACAAACGCAGTCTATGCCCGGGCCGAGCACCCGACTCCCGGCACGAGGGCCATGGCTATGGGTGGAGCATTCGTTGCGCTGGGTGATGATGCCTCCACTATATTCATAAATGCCGCTGGTGCGGTACTTGCGGAGTCCATCATCATGTACGGGGAATATTCGGAGAGGACGGGCGGGGAAGAGCTGTATGAGGCCGGGTTCGCCGCTCTGCTTCCCGCCCGTGGCACGATGCTCTGTTTCGGATATTACCGAATGGGCGAGGGGGAAGGTTTTTCCCGGGATATCGTCGTTGCCGGGGCGGCGAGGAAACTGTTGGATGGCATAGGAGGCACATTTCTTTCTGTGGGTGCCGATGTGAGATTCGGGAGAGTGATGTGCGACCTTGCATGTGAATGTTCCCCGGGCAATTACTCGGAATCTGATTTCACGGGGGACATCGGAGTGATCATCAAACCCCTGCCCGTGCTTTCGCTTGGAGCCTCATGGCGGAACATTCGTGAAACCAGCTTCGATGGATGCGGGGAGTCAGTGGAATGGGATAAAACCGGAAGGTACGGTTTGTCATATTTCTGGGAGGATAAGGTGGTCATATCCTATGAAGTGGAGAGATCTCAAGGGCGCTTCATCCATCATCACGGATTCAGCCTTACCACTGATACTCCCCTCGAGATCATGGCCGGGATCTCCGATGAGAAAGTCTCCGGAGGGTTGGGGTGGCATACTAACCGGCTGATGGCTGCGGTCTCTTTCGCTGCTGCCGGTGACGGCCGTATCTTCGTGAGGACATCGGTTGAATTGCGTTTCAATTAGATTCCCGAAAGGGTCCTATGAAATGGGTTGCCGGCATACTGTACTTCAAGCGGATTCTCATCCCGGTGTTGCTAATAACTCCGATTCATGCATCCGTCCTTCTGGCGCAGCCTTCGGAAGCAGGAGGCGGTATCAGCTTGAACGGATGGGCCGCGGTCTTTAAGAGCAGGATCGAGTTGTCACGATCCTCGCGGCCGTTCCCATGGAACGACGAGGAGATCAATTCCCATATATACGATCGTCTTGCTTTCATGGGGGGAATCGCCCCTTACTCAGGTCTCGAAATATTTCTCAAGGGCGCAACGGGCCGCAGGGGCTCGGAAGACGGCGTGTATGAGAACCGTTTGATCCTGGAGCAGGGCCACATATATTACGGGTTCTTCGACGAGTCGGTGCGGTGCCGTCTTTTTCTCCGGGAAAGAGCATTCTACACAGATCATAAGTTGTTACAGATGGTTTCCGATGATTCTCCATTCATCCAAAACAGGGGAGAGGGATTGCGCCTGGAACTGAGTGCAGGCGGGGTATTCAAGCTGCTCTATATCGAGTCGATCCTTCGCGATGAAGATGATGTTTTTGATCACGGGGGGATACCGGTTTTCCGTGGGGGGGGCGACATTTACAGGCTGTTGAGGGGTACGGCAGGGCACGAAGGGTATAAACTCGGATTGATGCTGTCGGAAACTAGATCCACCGCACTCGGTGATGCAGTCATGCTGGGAGTGGATTTAGGAGCCGAATGGAGAGGGATAGGACTTTCAGTCGAATTCGCGAAGACTAGTGAAGGTCCTTGGGAGAATCTCAGAGAAGAGTCGCTGTTAGGTATCGATCCCCGGAAATTCAAGCTCGGTGAATTCAGCCGTATGCTATCCGGGAATAATGCATTTGCGGTGGAAGTATCGGGGTTGGATGCAGAACTGTCCGGTGTCGGAGAACTCGGATTATTTCCGGGGCACCGGTACAGCGGCGGAGATTTCATAGATCCGCAGGGTGAGGTCGGGGCCGGCTATACGGAGAGCTATATCGAGGGTTGGTGGAAGCATGGGAATTACGAGGCGTCTATGGAGTTCAGGCTTTTCGATCGTTACGAGGTTGGTTTGGGCACGGATAAGATTGGATTTTACGGGAGTACCCTTCTCGGCCTGATTGGAGGGGTGTCCCTGAGAAAAGGTGTGTTTCTGCGGGAGGGGGATGATCCCTCTCTCTTCCTATCTCTGAAGGATGAGAGCCATATAACGAGGATGATCGCGACGGCGAGATTGGACGGAGCGGGGGACAAGAACCAACTGTCGTTTCTCGCAGAGGGTGACATGAGGTTGGGGGATTACTGGACTTTGAGGACCGTTCTATATCTGTACAGGACTTCCGAGTCATACTACAGTGTCGGACTCGAGTTCAGGCCCGGAAGAAGGTATCTAGTGCGGGCCGATCTGGGATCGTTCTCACCGTTCGATGAAGCCATAGCGATTTGCAGGATGAAGGAATACGATCCTCCGCCGGGAGACAGGCTTTTCAGTATATATTCACGTATTTGGTTCGGAGATTTATGATTTCCATCGGTAGATATGTCGCCGTTACGGCGGTTCTGGCAGCGGTTTCCATATACACTGCGGCCGATTGTAATGCCTCTGTTCACTTCGAGGAGGGGACCGTTGTATTCAGCTTGGAAGAAAAGAAAGGCCGCGATGTATACGTGGCAGGCGATTTCAATGGGTGGAATCCAAGCATGGACAAGATGATCTGGTCGAACGGCCGATACATGATCAGGTTGTTCCTTATCCCCGGCAGGTACAGGTACAGATTCATAGTGGACGGAGCTTCGATTCCCGATCCCGGCAATATCAACAGGGATGAGGAGGGCAACTCCTACTTCATCCTGAGGGAGAGAAGCGGGACTTACGAGGTCGTGTTCAGAGGCGCTGTAGCCGTAGCCGGGCACACCGAGCGTATCGATACGGAGCTTTCGGGTAAATCAGTGCTGATCTTGGATCCCGACAGTGAGTTTCTCTATACGGAAGGTAGGTTCAAGGGATCGATCGGGGAGAAAGCCGAGGCGGAATTCTCTTTGGGAGGGGAGTACGGAGCGGAGGAAGAAGAAAAACTCGGGGGCAGAACCTACTTGCTGGGTGCTACGGGCGTGTACCGCACCGGTAATATGACGCTCCTTACATTCAGCCGTGCGGATAGGATTAGCTTCGAGGATCCTGCATCATTCTTCGGTAAGGTCGGACCATATGACTATGAGCTGGGTAGGTTCTGCCGGGGGATCATGCTCGAGGGCACGGCCCCCATGGGGATCAAGATGAAGGTATTATACGCGAGCCGCATATACGGTTATGTGTCAGGTCCCGGGTCTTCCCACCCGGATTCCACCGAGAATGTGCAAATAGGACTCTTCGACGGCAGGAATCCGACCGATTCGGATATCGTGGGTGTGAGGCTGGGCGGGAGGCTTGGATCGATGAAGGTCAGGTATCTGATGCGTCACGACAGGCGGCCGAAGGAGGGTGCCTGGGAGATACCGGAAGAGACGGATATCCTATATAGGGGTTTCGAGAAGAGGGTATCAAATGGCCTTTGGTGCTCCATCTCCGGTGTGGAGGGTGCAACTATCGATGTCGAGTATATATCCGGAAGGAGCTATATCTGCTCGATTGAGAGATCAAGCGTCAATGTCGATTGGTTCATGGATCACGATTCGGAGATGCCGTGGGAGAAAGGATATCGCCTGCACGCGGGTGTGTCGTACGGATCGGGAAAGCTGGATCTTGATATATCATCCACAACCACGGTGATAGACGGAGAACCGCAGTTGCGTGAAGGCCGACGACGGGGAAGTCACAGCATCCTGTCGGGAGATCTGGTAGTGAAGGATGATGAGATGCATTTCTTGTTTAGAGGAGAACTCGAGAGTTTTTCGGCAATGAATACCGGTGATGTATTTTGGATTCAGAGAAATAACTTCTTTCTCGATGGAGACGGATTCACGCTCGAGGACCTTCCTTTTTTCAAGGCCCGAGGAGTATACGAGCTGCGGTTCGGTTTCCTGAAGAAATCCAGCGGTGATGCTCCGTGCCTTTATGGAAGGGATGTCGAGTGCTACGTTACGCAGAAGGGCGATGTTTCCGAACCTGGATCATGCCTGAGAGAGATAGTGCTGCGGAAAGGATTGGCCCTGCATGATCAAATCAAACTCGTATTGGACGGGCGCTATATCTCATACCAGGTCGACGGCTGGACCGGAAAGAGGGATTACCTGGATCTTTATTGCGCATTGAGCTCGAGTATCACTGATTTTATTTGGTGCTCCGTCGGATTTGGAGTTAATCCGTATTCGTTCGATAGGTGGCTCTACGGATTCAGCCGGTACGGCAGAGAGAAATACCTGTTCGATTCAGGGCTGCTGGATAAGCTCTCCGGCACGAGCCGTCCGGAGATTTTGGAATCGATATCTGATGCAGAAGGGTCTCTCTCGGAAGACTGGATGATATCATTTGAAACGGTAGTGAGATTCTGATAGATTGATCTGGTGGAAGGATGTGACCTTGATCCTCCATGAGGGCGCCTGAATCGGCGGTTCCTGGGTATTCTTTGTTGATGACCTGATATAGGGAGAATACAGGTGCTCAAACGCTTGATAATATCGCTCCTTCTCGTTGCCGCTGCAGCTTCCTGCGATAGGTATTTGGCAAAGAGGATGGATTCACCGGTCGTCGACGGCTCACGCGTAACCTTCAGGATCAAATGCCCGTCAGCCCGAACGGTTCAGGTGGCGGGCAACTGGAACAACTGGGCGAAGGGGGATGCGGATGAAGGTGAAGTGCTGGTCGGCTCGATGGAAGAAGAGGACGGCACCGGAATCTGGGAATTATCGCTTGAGCTGATTACGGGACGTTACCGCTATAAGTATTTGATAGACGAGGTGCGCTGGGAACTCGATCCGGGTAATCCGAGAGTTGTAGACGATGGGAGAGGAGGGAAGGCAAATCTGCTGATTATGCCATGACGATGAAAGGATTGTTTAGCAGAATCGCAATATCCGTTATTATAATGGGGTTTCTTCTGCCAACCGGGTGCGGACGGGGACGACGCTTTATTGGTGGTGATGGAACATATTACGAGACCGGACCCGTAATTGGAGAGGGCAAGGTATGTTTCACTCTTTATTCTACAAAGGCGAAGAAGGTCAACCTGGTAGGGGATTTCAACAACTGGTCGAAGACCGCCGACTCCCTGTACGATCGTGAGAAAGAAGGGCTCTGGAGGATATGTATCCCACTCTCCCCGGGCCGATACGAGTACAAGTTCTTGGTCGACGGTGATAAGTGGAGCCCGGATCCGGCCAACAACGAGGCGGTGGACGACGGATTCGGTGGCCTTAACTCCGTGATAACCGTGGATTAGAACCTGTCGACCGCAGCGGCTTCATTTTAGATAACATCCTTATTTACAAAATGTTAGCATTACGAGCGTATTGCAATTTGCTCTTTGACATGTTATTTTGAATGGTGACGGCCGCCTTTATTTGTAGTATTATGCTTAAAGCAGATACTGACATTCAAGCCGATGGATGGCCTTGAAGCGAATAACCAATGCGTCGAGGCGGATTTCAATGAGATATTCCCTTGATAACAGAGGATATTTATATCAATTGGACCTGTAACAACGGCAGGGGGGATGTCTTTGCCAATGTTTCTTCTTTGATTCGATCACTGTTTCACGGCTGATTTCACTGCAAAGGCTACTTGGCATACACCTTGCCCGGCATAGGGGCTGGGATGTGCCGAAAGCATTTGAGGTACTATACGTTATGAAGCTCAAACCTGACGCTGTAGATAGTACGATAGGCGCCATGTGCATCGCGCTGTGCCTTTGTATCGTAACCGTTCCGGTATCACCGGTTGAGGCTGCGGCGGGCAGCGGAACTGCCGTGATCATCCCGGACACCGATGTCATCGCCGGATCGAGCGGAAAATGGACGATTCAGTACACGGCAGCCGACACATTCATATCAGGTTCCATAGATCTGGTTATTCCGGAAGGATGGACGCCACCCCAGACCGCTGACTCGTCGATGGCGGGATTCGTTACCGTAACGAGTACCGGCTCGCTGGGTATCCCAGCCCTGTCGATCTCGGGGATGGTCGTAACCGTACATGTCAGCGCCCTCGATACAGCTCAGACCGTGGATATTGTTTACGGAGACGATGCCTGGGAGGTCACCGGGAACGCTCAGGCACAGACCGATGCCGAATCCGGTGTTGAATTCTTGATCAGCTCCGATCCCGAGGGCACCTCGGGTTCACCTATCGCATCCTCTCCCGTGCTGAATGTTACCGCGGGTTCCATAGATCATCTCATATTCACTAATTCCCCGAGGACCTTTACGGCCGGCGGAGAGAGCGAAGTGCTGAGCGTAAGGACGGAGGACGAGTATGGTAATCCGAAGGAAGTTGATTCGGACCAGGATGTAATACTGTCCTCTTCTTCCGGGAGCGGAGCGTTCTCCATTCTCGGCGGGGTGAATTTCATACCGACGGATACAGTCACTATAGGGAGCGGCAGCCACTCTATAACCTTTTTCTACCGCGATACGGAGTCAGGGTCTCACTCGCTGACGGCCGAGGCCGAGGGCGAAACCTGGACCGATGCCGGACAGCAGATAACCGTCCAGCCCGCGAGTCCATCACGCCTCGACGTATCCCCGCAGGATACTACGGCAACGGCGGGAGATTTTATCAGATTCCGGATTGAGGTTCTCGACGGCTTCGGTAATCAGAGTCCCGTTTCCAGCGGTCAGACCGTCACCCTGTTCCCGGCCGGCGGTGAATTCTACGACAAGGATGATCACGGGCAAACGATAACTTCTGTGGACATCCCTTCGGACTCGTTCGGCGCTGAGGTCGATTATCGTAATACCTCGTCAGATACAGATCTTGGGTATCTCCTGATTTTCTATGACCAGGATGGCGTGGAGCCGAGCCTGGAAACAGGCACGTCGACCGTTTATATAAGTGCGGCTCCGGTCGATCTGTCCGTGTCCGGGCTTTCTGTGGATGAGGATACGGTTACCGCCGATG
>CAYRCK010000006.1:0-81727 GCA_964422745.1 uncultured bacterium | reverse complement strand
GGGCAGTACATGGCCGACTCGCTGGAGGTTGTGTTCGAGCCTGGAGGTGTCGATCTGTCCGTGTCCGGGCTTTCTGTGGATGAGGATACGGTTACCGCCGATGGTGTGGACGAGGCGGTGGTGACTGTTGTGGTGCGTGATGCTCAGGGCAACGAGATATCGGGCGGCAATGTAGAGATAGAGGCTACGGGCAGTGGCAATGTTTACGATCAGCCGGTTGGGCCGACCGGTGTTGACGGTGTGGCGGAGGGTGCTGTGAGGTCGACGGTGGCGGAGTTGAAGTACGTGAAAGCGAGGATAGACGGGCAGTACATGGCCGACTCGCTGGAGGTTGTGTTCGAGCCTGGAGGTGTCGATCATTTCATAATAACGCATGACGGTTCGGCAACGGCAGGTATGGAGGAGAACGTAACGGTAGATGTCAGGGATATCTTCGATAACAGGATCTTGACGTTCGAAGGACTTGTGGAGCTGTATACGGACACGGATGCACCAGGGGACAGGATCTCCTGGGGATTGGGGACAGCGGCCGGAACGATACAGTATGAAGACACGGATACGTTAGGTTATCAATTCTCGACAGCCGATAACGGGATCGCCACCCTGGGTTTCACGGATCTGGAAGCTGAAACGATAAGCATATTCGCATCATTCGGCGCAGTTACGTCGGCATCGGGATCTAGCCTGGTCGTGGGGAGCTCCTCGGCGGACAGTATTTTCGTCATAGAAGGGTACGGTCAAAGAGCGGTTGTTAACAGCGCAGTACCTGATCCTCTGGTTGTGGGTGTCGAGGACGAGTTCGGAAACAGGGTATCGGGCGTTACGGTGTCATATGCGGTGGTTGATGGGGGAGGGTATATCGACACGGATCTTTCGGTTGCCGGGCAGCAGACTACATCGGTCACCGACGTGTCCGGAGAGACATTCTGCGAGCACTGGAGGTTGGGAACCGTGAGCGGATTCGACTCCGACAGGGTTTCGGCCTACATTCCCTCGGGAAGCACGACGTCGGTTTCATTCATCGCAACTACTGATCATGATTCGCTTGATTCTATCGTGCTGACCCCGGGCACGAGGAACGTGACAGTTAATTCACCAACCGTGGTTACGGCGACGCTGAGGGATGAATTCGGCAATCTGGTCGTTGGTGAAAACCTGACCGTGTACATCAAGAACTCGCCGGCCAACGGCAACCTCAGCGCTGATACGTCTAATCCAAATCCGACGACGTCGCTGGGGCCATCGATCCGGTCTGGAACCAGCGACAGCACAGGTACGATCACCGTCGTATACAATGCGCCCGGTACAGCGGGGCTGGTTGATTCACTCGATGCGAATCACGTATATCTTCCGGCAGACGATGTGGATGACGTTGTATACACCACTATAGCGAGCGGGGCAACGGATCTCAGGGTGACGGTCGTGTCAGGGGAGACTTCGCAGGCCGGAGAAAGCTTCTCTTTCATCGTCGAAGCGGTTGACGGAAACGGCAATCTCGATCCCCTCAACGGCAGCCACCTGATCCTTACGCCTCCGACCGAAGGAGGTTTCACGTTCAGCCTCACGGACTTCGGAGCGAGTATAACCGAAACGGATCTGTCGGGTGGAACGGTAACGCTTTACGGGAGGGGCTCCACTACAGGCAGTTGGCAGATAGATGCAACGGCCTCCTCGCCCGTTCTATCCCCGACCGATTTCACGATCTATATCATTCCTAATGATACCGTAGATCATTACAGCGTAAGCACCTCGGATACCGTCGGCGCAGATGAAGAGATTACGCTGTATGTCGAGGCGCGTGACAGGTTCGACAACCTGGCGGCGGGAGCGAGTTACGATATAGATCTCAGGGCGGTTCAGGCTGTCGACAGCAGCCTCGCCGCCAGTGATGCACTTTCGATCTCCGAGGGAATCATTTCAAACGGAATTTATTCAGAGAGCAACATACGGTACCTCACAGCCGAGCGTATAAGGATAGAGGTCAGCGATGACAGCACATCCGTCATGGGATACAGCGGGATCATCACGATCGACCACGCCCCGGCCTATAGGATTGTGAAGATCAGTGGCGACAGCACAGGTGTGGCCGCCGGTGATTCGGTGCCTCTGAGCGCCCGTGTTCTGGACTATTACGACAATAGGGTGAACGAGCAGACGGTGTCCTTCACGGTTCAGGAGGGGAACGGTGGCCTGGCGGCGACACAGAGATCTTCCGATACGGACGGTGAGGTGTCGGTAATGCTCGGCACGGGAACCGTGGCCGGCACGAACAGGATCAGGGCCGCCATTCTCGATGGCAGCCCGGAGGGTTTGGAGACACAGACTTTCGAGATAACAACGATCCCGCGCGACAGCGTAGCTTATGTCGACCTGGCGGTGGGCGGCACCTCGTTCGTTGCGGGCCAGGTGTTTGACTGTGAAATAGATGCGTTCGATGTGCACGACAACCTAATAACAACGGATTCGTCAACCCGCCTGGTGCCGGTGTCGGAATTTCCGTCAATCGTCTTCAACCCCGACACTGTGACCCTGTCCGCGGGCGAAGCATCGTTCACGGCTTACGACACTGTCATGGGCACGAATAGAATCGCTGTCGTTTCTCTCTCGGGGGATACACTTGCTCCCTGGAGCCAGGCGATCGGTATCGATCATGCACCCGCATTCCGCATAACGGAGGTATCCGGAGATACGACGGGTGTGATATCGGGCGAGAGCACCGAGCTGAAGGCGCGCGTGAGGGATGTCTTCGGCAATCCGGTCGACCAGGAGATCGTCTATTTCAACATTATCAGCGACTTGGGCGGTACTCCGTCACTATGGGACGGAAACGGTGATCCGAATGACGGTATCACGGCAACCGGTGTGGAAGGCTCGGCGGTCTGCAGCCTGACAACCGACACTAATGCCGGGGATAACATCGTATCAGCCTCGATTCTTGACGGCGATCCGCCATCCAGGGAACGGGTTGAATTCTCCGTGGGCACGTCTGCGGGCAGTATCTCCAGGTACGTCATTCTTCCGGATGGGTACACGAAAAGAGCGGGTGAGAGTTTCAACGTAGGCATAATAGCCTACGATCTCAACGACAACATAGCTTACGGCGACGATACGACAATCGTGGAGCTGGGCAGTGACGGCTCGGCTGCGTTCTCCGACAATCCCGTACAGCTGTCAAACGGATCCGCCGTCGTGGTAGCAAGCGAGAACGCCTCGGGCCCGCTCGTACTCAATGCCAGAACCCAGGGGGGGGGAGCCTACAGCGAAAGCGATACCGTCACGATCGAGCCAGAAGATCCGTTTGGGACGATAGCGATGGAATCGATACTGCCGGATACGATCACCGCCAATGGGACGAGCCGCCTATCGATAACGACCCTTCCGATAACAGATGCATACGGAAATGTGGTCAGTGTTGGGAATATCATCGCCGTGATACCCGAAAGGGGAAGGGTGACCAGTGATGATATGGATCCGTTGACCCCCGACGTAGTGGAGAGGGAGACGGGGATCTACGGAAAGGTGTCGGTTTTCATTGAATCGTCGACTGAGACGGGTGTGGATTCCGTTTATTTCTCCAGCCGTGAGGGCAGCGCCGACGGGTATGCGGTTCTTTTTTACGCCCCGCCGCCTTCCTGTGCTTACGGCGGGTATCTCTCGCCGAGAATCGTCGTGCCGGGCGAACCGGTGCAGTTCAGGTGCTCTTTAACGAACAGCAGCGTTACAGGACTCTATCTGGATGCAGAGAGCGGCATATCCTTTTCGGACAGTATAGGCAACAGATTCGATGCGGAGCTCGGCTCGTCGGTCTTCATCCCGGGGATGGCGTCCGATACTCTCGTTTTCACATCAGAACCGGTTCCTCCTGGACTGCTAGGCGGTTACTACACACCTAGGGTGTTGTTGACGGGGACGGATATCCACAATTCCACCTACGAGATGGAATTCGACGCAGGATCGAATTCGGTGGCGGTTTCATCGATAGAGATTGTAAACATAACACCTCACAAATCTATTGTGAGCAGAGGGGACACTTCATGGATCGATGTGGAATTGAGAAATGCTGGCGGTGGCATCACAGTTATACAGGACATACATCTTAACTTCGGAGTCGGGAATTACAGCAGTATAGGCCTGTGGGATCCTGCGCCTCCCGATTCCTTGCAGTCCGGGACGTCGCGGACCTACGTGAGGCGGTACCGCGTACTGCCGAACTGCCCGACGGGGTACGATACGATAGACGCCGAGGCATATGCCACTTTGGACGGCACAGATATCTATGATTATTCGGCCGATGCGAACAGGGCCACCTGGCTTGTTCAATCCGCGGCTTCAATTGCATACATCGACGATTCCATGGAGCCGATCGTTGTCTCGAGCGGGCAGAACCAGATATTCAAACTGGACCTCTCTAACAACGGAGAGGCGGCGGTCATTCTGAGCGGCACTAATACTAACATCACGTTCACCGACGGATCGGAAACGTATTCGGCCTCACTGGGTTCGGAGAAGGCCCTGCCGGGTCAGACCGTCACCGAAGTGGAATTTCAATCACAGACCGTTCCGCACGGTATGGCCGCGGGGATCTACGCGGTCGATATCGCCCTGTTTGGAATGGAGAATGGTGCGGGATTCGATACAGTCATAACGATCGGCGATTCCGTGAGCGTTGTTACACCAGCAGATCTGGAATATGTCGAGGGAACCCTCGATCCCCTGACCGTCAGCAGGGGCAGCTCTGTATCATTCGAACTCGCTATCAGAAACACCGGCGGGGGGGAAGTAGTGCTGGATCCCGATTCCACATGGATAACGTTCAGCGATGGATCCACGGATTACATCGCCCTGCTCGACGCCGACCGCGGACGTACAGCGGGGCCAGGCGAAACCGCGCTGTACTGGGAATCTGTTACCGTCCCTGAAAATATAAGCACCGGCGGCTACAGCGCACTAGTCCACCTTCAGGGTGAGGAAAACGGCATATATTATGAAACCGATATGTTACCGGGCGAGGCCGTGACGGTTCAGGATCCTCCAAGGCTTGCCATAAACAGCATCGACATTCAGCCAGGAGACAGGATCACCGCTGACCAGGAGACACCGTGGTCGTCGAAGATATTCGTGCAGAACAACGGTCAGGCGACGGTAAGGTTGGACAGCCTTAAACTAGGTGTCTTCGCCGGACTCGAGGACGTAGAGAATGAATACGTTCTTACATATATCGATTTCGATCCCGGTGTGGATTCTCTGAACGGCGGGCAGCAGGATAGCTTCACCGTCACCTTCGAGGATGATGATCAGAACGCGATGACGACGGGCACAGTAATCGTCGAGGCCACTATATGGGGTACGGACCTTAACAGCTCGGACCAGCTGGTCGCAACGACCGACTATGGAGGGAAGGGTATCTTTCTCGTCCAGACGCCTGCGGACATCGTCGTGGAGGCGGTCGGAGCTTCGGTGGCCGAGGCGACCGTGCTCCAGACGCGCGATTGGCAGGTGGAGGTTGTTCTCGAAAATCTCGGGGAATCTGATGTCGAGCTTGAACTAGCCCCGGACAGCACCTACCTGACATTTTCTACATCCGGAGATTTCCTTGTAATATCACCGGTCGAGCTCGCGGGGGGTGGAATTGTTCTGGAAGGTGAATCCGCCGATACACTGCTTTTCACGGTCGACAGGACGGGTTCTTTGGAGGGGGTATGCACGCTGAACGCGGTTATCGCCGGCCGGGAGATAAACAGCGGAAGGATTCTGCCGCATACGGTCGCCGAACCAGGCGCGACCTCAGATGCTCTCATCCAAAGCCAGGCCGAGATCTCGATCACGGACATCACCGCGCTTCAGGATCCGGTCACCGTCGGACAGGAACGCGACTGGACGATAGAATTATCGGTCGAGAACGGTGGTGGATCGGATCTGACATTGAACTTGGATAGGACGGATTCAACCTGGGTCCATGTACCCGATGGAACGGGATTCAATATTACGAATCCGATCGAGCTCTTGGAAGGGGGATTGGAATTAGCAGGAGGCGGATCGGGCACCCTGCATTTCACCGTAGAGACCACGGGTGATATACAGGCAGGCAGCCGAAGCCTGGCGGGGGCTCTTCTAGGTGAGGAGAACAACAGCGGGAGGGTGGTATTCAACAAGAGGGAGTCGACCGATTACGTGAGTTTCGAGCTGCCCCCAGCGCCTCAGTACGTCCAGGGAAGCCTGATGAGGCCCGTCGTGAGCAGCGGAACGGCGATAACGATCGAGTTCGACGTTTCGAGCGCCGATCCTCTCCACTCGACGCTTATCCTCGATCCTGACATGACCAGGGCCTCCTTCAAGGATTCCGAAGGAGACTCCTTCGTGACCTTTCTTTCGCAAGCATCCGGAAACGAGCTTGCGGGCGGTTCCACACTAACGCTCCTCTTCAACACGGGTATAGTGGACACTGCGATATCCAGGCAGGATTACACGATCGAGATACATCTGGAGGGTACCGAGAACGGCAATGATTTCAGCACCGATATCACATCATCACCGGACCTCTTGACGGTGGAGGAAGCCCCGCAGCTGAGCATTCAGAATATAGAGACACCAGCATCCGTAACTAGATCCCTGCAACCGGAGTGGGAAGTGCGAATGGTTCTTCAGAACAACGGAGAGGCCTCGGTATCCGTTTATCTGGATCAATTAAATACCAATATATCGTTCACGATCATCGGGAGCGGCGATAGGACCGGTGAGTACACGATAGGCTATCCTACTGCGCTACAGGAGTCGGGGACGGATACACTCGGAGGAGGATTGATCGACACCCTCGTGTTTGCAATAACTGAGACTGGTTCGACATCCGGGACGGCGCTGGTGAACGGGACGGTTACGGCCGTGGATGTGAATAGCGGATCGACGATACACGACGATACTTACGGCGGCGGATACAATATGGAGATCCAGGAGCCTGGAAACCCGGAAGTCAGCGAAACCGCGGCGGATTGGATCAATGTGACGTCGGGTCAGGTCACACCCTGGCGGATCACACTCGGAGTATGCAATGCGGGCGAAGCCGCGCTTACGCTCGTGATGGATAGCACGTTCGTGTATTACGATGCCTCAGGAGCGTTGCAGCATGTACCTCCCACGGAGTTTGACGAGGGCGGACTCGACCTCGAGGAGGGAGAGTGCAAGCACCTTACATTCAGCGTCTCCCCGACGCCCGAGATATCCGGCGGTGCCGATTTGGTCCTTAATTCCAGGATTGGAATGATCGAGGATAACCGGCTCGAGTACATGTACTACGATACCGGGGAGGAGGCTAGCGGACAGGGGGCGATCAGGGTTCAGGCACCAGCCGATATTCATGTCGCCTACCTGGCCAACGACGCACACCGCCCACCATTCGTAAACACCGGGCAGAGGTTCCCGGTAGCATTCGGGATTGTGAACACGGGAGAGGCGGGTGCCGACAGCATCAGTGTTACCCTAACCGGATCAGGAAGCTCGGGAATAGATAACTCGCCGGTCATAATAGAAAGCCTCGAGGGATCGGGCTCTGCTGGAGACACCTTCTTCGTAATAGCCGCCGGCCAGACCGGCACGGAGGTTCTAGATGCCGATATAGTTTACGCGATCGACGGGAATTCCGGCGAGAGCTCACTGGTTGTTGTTTCCCCTCCCATAGATGACACGACCTCTGTTGTCATCCAGAACCGGAGCGCCGTCTCCATTCTATCCGTCACACCATCCCAGTCGGAGGTAAATGCGGGGCAGTCTACGGATTGGACGGTGAGACTGAACATCGGAAATGACGGGGGCGCGCCGGCCACACTGGAAATCCCGTCGGAGGACGATGTCCGTTTCTTCATAGGCTTCGAGCATCAGGACGATTATCTCGTTATTCCCCCGACAGGCTTCGAATCAGGGCTGAGCGGGATGACTCTCTATAGCGGGATGCGGGACTCACTTCTTTACACAGTTACGTCGACGGGCATAGATACCGGAAGTGTAGATATAAGGGCATCGATCGCATGGTCTGACGGAAACCAGCCCGAACTCGGTGAACTGTCGGTCGAGCGTGATTCGACCGTTCACGTCAAGCAGCCATCGGGTTTGAGAATTATAGAGGTTACGAGCAACGCACCCAACAACGGTACCCCCGCTAATACATCTATCGTTAACACGGATCAGGTATTTCAGGTGTCGGTTGTGATCGAGAACACGGGTGGGGATGACCTGGACAGCGTGCTTGTGAGGTTGACGCCTCAGGGGAGTTCCTCTACCGCAGTCCAGGGGGACTCGTTGCGTGTATTGACATCGGGATCCCAGGACACCTTCATATTCGATGTCACCGCTTCCTCTAATACGGGTAACGAGATCCTGTCCGCGTCCATAGCCTACGCCGTCTCCGTAAATACCGGGGAGAGGGTGCTTCCCATCGAGGCCGTGGAATCGGTTGAGAATCTGGAGATTCAGCACCCGGCGTCGCTGTCCTGCGGTATAGCCGTCACCGGCCCCGCCGGTGCCGTGGACAGAACGCTATCCACCGGTCAGTCTTTCGTTGTGACCGCGATGGTTGTAAACAGCGGTGAGGCCGAAGTCGGTTCTAACGGGGAGATGACATTGGCGCTTCCCCCGGGTGTCGGCCGTGAGTATCCCTCCACGGAACCGTTGGTGAGAACCTTCATGCCAGGCGATGCGATCTCATGGGGTCTCATCGCTCCGGTGTCGGTCTCACTCGATACGATCAGGGTGACGATCAGCGGTATCCCGATTGACATCAACATCGATGCTCCGGCCGATGTGGCCGGACCCGAAGCAGAAGCGATCATCACGACGGAGCAGGCTTCCGATATAACAGGATGTGCGCTCGCCGTTGTATCACCCGCCGGCGCGGTGGACGGCATACTTTCGACAGGGCAGGAGTTTGATGTAGAAGCTTACCTCACACCATCGGCGAATGCGGATTCCATATGGGTGCGGATATCGGTGCCGGCTTCATTCTCGGTGGATGGTCCGGATAATGTGTTTATCGGCGGTGGCACCGGTGATCAGGATACAGTTTCATGGACCCTGCATGCCTCAGGATCTTCGGCCGAGGATGAGTTGATCGGCGTGTCATCCGGTGGCAAGGACATGAACTCGGGTATTGCATTCGATGGTTGCAGTGATGAGCTGTTGGTCTCGGTCGAGGAGAAGGCCAGGCTAGATCTCTCCGCTGAGATATCGGGACCGGCTCAGGCCCGCGACGGGGAGATATCCGTCAACCTTCCATTCACCATTGAAGCTGTTGTTGAAAACCTGGGAGAGGCCGGTGTGGACACGACGGGCGCAAGAGTAGAGATCACACTCCCCGATGAACAGGGGTATATGCTGAATGGAGGATCTGAAACGTTTAAAAAGACGTTCTACCCCGGTGTGCCGGTGGTCTGGAGCCTGCGTGCACCTACCGTCCCGACGAGTCCCGCGGACATAGTGATAGGATTCGCTGAGCCTATGCCTCGGGATATGAATTCGAATACACCGGTCGGATTCATCGGGGATGAGGTCAGCATTCCGGTCCAGACAGTGTCGGAGGCCATCATCATGTCCAATATATCGGTTCGGGATTCGATCCCGCCCTATGTCGTGCCTCGGGGATCCCGCGGGGTGCCTGTGCTGCGTGCCAGCTTCGATAACGAGTCGGGATATACGATAGGATTGGACACGCTGTATCTAAGCATCGAACCGGGCCGGGAGTCCGCGGTTTCGGAGGTAGAGCTGGAAGCGGGGGGGCGGTCTTACCGGGTTTCGGTAAATTCGAGAAGCACTGTACCGATACCCGTCGATCAAGGATTAACTATTGATCCCGGCGTTATCGACACAGTCCTGATAAAGCTGGATATTGCCGGTGGAGCGAGCCAGGGAGGACTTAGAGTCGAGATCGCGCGCAGCGACGATGTAGTCTTTTCAATCGGAGGCACACGTAGTCCTGTATCCGCGGAGGATGGAGGCGATATAGCCGGAAAATTCGTGAGCGGTCCGCTGCAGATCATGAGCTCCAATTTCGAGGAATTCGCTCATAACTACCCCAATCCTTTCAGGGCGGGTGAGGAGTCCACGAGAATCAGTTATTTCCTCACCGAGGATGCCGATGTGAGCATTCGCATATACGATCTGGCGGGCAGCCTCGTTTGGACCAAGGATATTCGGGCGGGAGAGCCCGGTGGTACGTATTCAGAAGGTGGTGAGGTCTGGGTGGAGTGGAACGGCCGGAACGATCAGGGGAATCTTGTGCGCAACGGCGTGTATCTGTGCCTTATCAGGGCCGGATCGAAGTCTGCTACGTTCAAGATCGCCGTCGCCAAGTAGCATGGAGGGCAGACCGGCCGTAATATATATGATCGAACGGTACCGGAGGACATACCGGCGCCGTTACGGCAGGATGAAGATAATATGAGAAAGCTTCGAGGACTGATAGTTGCGATATCGATGATGCTGGTCCCGATATGGGGTGTCTCGGCACAGGATGGGTCCGGAGGGACAAAGTCGATCTTCAGCCTGGGTGCGGGTTCACGGGCCATCGCCATGGGGGGTGCTTTCTCGGCGATCGGAAACGATCCTGCCGCGTTGTACTATAATCCGGCCGCCCTGCGACTGAACGATTTTCCGGCTGTTATGGTCAATCATATTCAGCTGTTTTCCGGTTTCAGCGATGCGAATTACGATTTTGCGGGATTCAGCTATCCAACGCTTTCCGCCGGATCACTGGGATTGGGATTCATGACCGCTGGAACTGGGGGAATAAGGGAGTTCGATGAATACAGCGTCGAGGGTGATGAGATGTCCTACCGAGAGAGCCAGGCAATCCTCGGCTATGCTTTCGGCCTCCCGTGGAAATACCTGGGGGAGTTCACTGTAGGGTCGTCGGTAAAGGTTCTCAACCAGAGGATCGGCGATTATTCCGACACTGGAACCGGTCTGGACCTAGGTATTCTCTACAAGCACTCGATGCTGAAAGGGCTGATGCTCGGATGCAACATGAGGGATATCATCGGTGCTGAAACCAAGCTTCAAGTCACGAGTGAGAAGGTAGACCGTACGATAATGCTCGGTGCGGGGTACATTTATCCTTTCGAAAACGGCTCCAACCTGAGCATCGCCGTGCAGCTGGATATTCCGGAGCGAAGCGATAATGAGATCAGATTCGGCGCCGAGTATTCCTTCAAGAATATGATGAGCATTCGTGTTGGGTACGATTCACAGCAGATAACAGCCGGAGTAGGTTTTTCATGGTATGGATTCGGTGTCGATTACGGTTTCTTCAGCCGGGAGGAAGCGGGCAGCTCGCACCCGGTGTCCCTGTCGGCAAAGATCGGTCAGACCATCGAGGAGAAACTCAGGATACGTGAAGAGGCAAGGCTTCGCGATGAGGAGGCTCGCATTCAGGAGATATTCTCGTCACGTATCTCTTCGCACCTCGAGGCCGCGAGCGAGTACAGGGAGAGCGGAGATCTTGAGAAGGCCCTGGACGAGCTGAAGATCGTTCTCGAATACGATCCCGCCAACGCAGCCGCATCCGAGACCCTGTACGTTGTCAGGGACAGGATTCTACAGCAACAGAAGATCAGGGTGGAATCATCCGAGAAGGCTATATTGATCAACCAGCATTTTGCGCTCGGATTGGATTATTACAGCCGGAACGAATACATGTTGGCTCGAACCGAGTGGAGTAACGTACTCGATCTGGATCCCGAAAACGAGGAGGCGAGGGAATATCTGGAAAGAACGGAAGCAAAGCTGATCGAGCAAGCGGACAGGCACAGGAGAAGGGCACTTCAAATGGAGAGCGGCGGCAACCTGGCCGCAGCCCTGGGGGAATGGAACATGGTTGCAATCCTCGATCCCGGATCTTCGGAAGCTGCTTCAGCGATCGAAAGGATAGGCAACAGGATGAGGGATCTGGACAGGGGTTACAGGGAGGCGGCCGAGAGGCTCAGGGTGATGGAACTCTTCGAGGATGCGCTGGAAGCGTTCAGGGAGGGCCGTTATGCGGAGACCGTCGAATTACTGAATGATTTGCTCGAGCTGGATCCCCAACATGAAGAGGCGCGTGTGTTGCTCTTGAGGGTGGAGAGGAGGATCACTCCTCTAACCGACGAGGAGAGAGAGGAGATCAGGAGGCTGTACATCGAAGGTATGAAGCACTTTACGGAGAAGAACTACGAATCGGCGATTGCTGAGTGGAACAAGATCCTGGAGATCACTCCGGATAATGAGAGTATAAAGAAGAATATAGAAGAGGCGGAGAGAAGGCTAGAAAAGATCGGTTCTACGGAGGAAGATTAATTGAAGCGGGAGCTTCTTCAAGATAGGGAGACCTTCCACTACGAGGTTTCGGCGGACGAGAACAACCTGAGCGGTGTCAGGGATTTCATTGCGGACGTCTGCATGAGGGCCGGCTTCTCCAGGCGGGACACGAACAATACAAAGCTCGCAATGGACGAGGCATGCACGAACATAATCAAACATGCCTACAGGGAGAAGGGTGGTGATATAAGAATCGACGTTCAGGCGGAGCCGGGAAAGGTCGAGATCAACATATTTGACCGGGGGATCCCCTTCGAATGGTCGAAGATCAAGGATCCTGATCTCCATCAATACGTTGAGATAGGTAAAAAGGGCGGCTTGGGGATATTCCTGATGAACCGGCTCATGGACGATCTGGATTACCATTCGTCAGATGCGGGCAACCGGTTGTTCATGTCGAAGAGTATAGCGGCAGGTGTGAGACGTCCAAGGCTGTTCGGTGCCAGAACGAAGTTGACCTCCACACTGCGCTTCAAGTTCGGCCTGAGAGCGGCACTGGGCCTCTTCGCCCTGGTTTTCACACTGTGGATATTCCAGTTTGTAAATCAAACACGCGATGTCAAGTTCCAGATGGACGCGGAATGGGTTGGAATGAGGGATTTTGCCAGGACTATAGCGGCTAAGAGCGAGAACGCCCTTGTGTTGGACGATCTCTATGATCCCGAATACAGGAAGATGACCGACTTCATCAGCGAACGCGTCGATAATCTGCCGGCTGTTGCATACGCCCAGCTTGTAAACAGCGACGGTGTAATAGTCTCATCCAACAATATCGAGCAATTCCAGGATATATATGAGATTCCCGATGGGTTCGAGACGATTCCATCCTCGGGCCGGTGGAGGGAGGTCACAGACCCGCAATACGGGACAATCATGGAGCTTCATTACCCTATACGAATGTCTGCGGGCGATGAGAGTCCGGTCGTCGGCATCGGCAGGGTCGTCGTCGGCGTATCAGAAGCGGTGCTGACAGGCGGGATCCATGATCCCAGGACAAGAACAACCCTGATCTTCATCGGTATATTCATAATCGGAATCTCCCTGATATATTTCCTCGTCACGGTCTTTGTCAGGCCCATACAGGCTCTTACGGACGGTGTCAGGGCAATCGGCGAAGGATCCCTGCAGGACAGGATCGAGATAGACGGACCCGAGGAGATAGGCGAGATCGCCAGGGCATTCAACGACATCACGCAGAAGTTCCAGAAGGCGCAGGAGAGTGTCGTCGAGCAGGAAAGGTTCCACAAGGAGATGCAGGTCGCCCAGGAGATACAGCACTCCTTGCTTCCCAAGAAGGTGCCGGAGATCAGCGGGTACGACATTTCCAGCCTATACCGTGCCGCCAAGGAGGTGGGGGGGGACTATTACGATTTCGTGAAGGTGAACGAGGACACGATGGGAGTGGTGGTCGGAGATGTATCCGGTAAGGGGGTTCCGGGCTCTCTGGTCATGACGATGATCAGAACCGCACTCAGGATGGAGGCGAGGGGTAACCTCAGCGCCGCCGACGTGATGTCTAGGATGAATGAGTTTGTCACCGGTGATATGAAGAAGGGAATGTTCGTCACAGTCTTCTACGTGATCCTCGATTCTAAGAACAGGATAATCAGTTATGCAAGCGCGGGACACAATCCAATGATCCTATACCGGGCCGAGAAGGACGAAACCTTCAATCTGAATCCCAGGGGATTCCCCGTCGGTATAAGCCTCCCCGATGATTCGCTGTTCAGACGCTCCATAGATGTAGAGAAGATAAAGCTGAAGAAAGACGACATGTTGATTATTTACACCGATGGCGTAACCGAAGCGATGAACGAGTCGAGGGAACAGTACGGAGAGGAGAGGTTGATCAAGATAATCAAGGAGTGTGGCGGGATTCAACCGAAGGAATTCATCGAACGTCTCCGGGAAGACATAGACGGCTTCACCGGTAACAATCCCCAGAACGACGATATAACGGTAGTGGCCATCAAGGAGAAGCTGATGGCGGATGATGTTCTCTACGGCATAAGAAAGAGGCTTCTTGACCTGGTGGACCTGGAAGGGATGACCGTAGCCGATGCCTGTCAGAAGATGAACGTTTCGCCGTCCACCTATTACAGATACAAGAAACGCATGGCCGAGATGGGGGATAGGGGGCTCAAGAACAAAGCGCTGAGGAAAGAGCACGAGATAAGAAGGATAAGTCTGGAGCAGAGAAAGGATATACTAGAGATAGTAAACGAGCATCCTGAATTCGGCGCAAAGCGGATCGTGAATGTATTCAATGAGGGTAGAGCACGCGCCGACCACGTAAGCGCTTCCATCGTTTATGATGAACTCAAGAGGATGAGGCTGAACACATATGAAAAAAGGCTGGAGTACCTGCGCAGAAACCGTGTGATCACCGAAGAGGAATTTCAACAGAGGCTGGCCGAACCTTCGACCGGGCACAGGGCGGCGCCTGCGGAGCCCGTGGAAGCGGAGGGGGCGAAGGTGATACCCATAGAGGCCGGAAGGACGTACAGGCAGAGCGGCGGTGAGGAGATCGAGGGGCGGGGCGATATCGCGGCGGATAGCGCCGGCGAGGAGGAAGGTCTCGTCTTCGAGATGGAAACCGGTCATGTAGAGATCGAATCAAGGGACGCCGATGCCGGGATCATAGTCCTACGGATAAACGGACATCTCGATTCCTCGTCGGCCAGCGAACTGGAAGCAATACTGGAGAACATATACAGTGACGGATATCTCAAGATAATAATCGATCTTGCCGAAGTGCCCTATATCAGCAGCGGGGGTTGGGGTATCTTCACATCTAGGGTGAAACTGCTGAGGGAAGGAGAAGGGGATGTAGTTCTTGTGGGGATGTCCCCGGAGGTATTCGATATTTACGAATTGCTCGGATTCCAGAATATCCTCATGCATTTCCAGAAGACGGATGAAGCCCTCGATTTTCTGTCTATACCCTTCAATAAGAGGCAGAAAATGATCGAGGAGATGGCACAGCTGAGAAAGAGGGAACCTACCCTGGAACAGGTCTCTGAAAGCAGCGGAACCCTGGATCTGGCCCTTGAACAGGATCAGGATGAGTCACCCTGGACGCCGCTGAAAATAGAGGCAGGTACCGTAGGTGAGATGGGAGAGATCACCGTGCTCTACCTTGCCGGAGTCATAGACACGGTAAGCAGCATGAAACTCCATTCGGTGATGGATGACCTTCTTGGCAGGGGTAATATCCGGATGGTGATAGATATGTCCAGGGTTGAGTACGTCAGCAGCAGTGGATGGGGGGTGTTCTCTTCCAGGATCGCCGATGTGCGCGGGAAGGATGGAGATATAAAGATATTCGGAATGAGCAGCGAGGTTAACGGTATCTTCCACCTCCTGGGATTCGACAGTATCATGCGGTCATTCAGCATTCTTGCGGAAGCTATCGCCGATTTTAACCGTCCGGTAAAGCAAACCGATACCGAAGCTTCCGCAGATGAAGAGATTGTAGAAAAACAGACCGTATATACCGGCCGCAGGAATCCGAGCGAAGTGTCGGAATCGTTTAATCTTGATGCGTCAATATCCGAATCATCCTCTCGGAATGCGGTTGTTTTAGCGCTGAGCGGGGCCATAGACGCTTCAACTACGAAAAGACTGGAAGAATGCCTGATAGAATGTACGGTAGAGGGAAAGAGCTTGTTGATAGTGGATATGTCGGATGTTGTGTATATCAGCAGCAGCGGTTGGGGAGTGCTCATCAAGTACGTGCAACAGTTGCGTGAGGATTCCAGAACGATCGCGCTCGCGGGTATGAGCTCTCCCATCTTCAAGATCTTTCGCGATCTCGGTTTCGAACCACTTATCCCGAATTATATATCCGTGAAAAGAGCCATCGCCGATCTGGATCGGGCCGGATCAATACCCGGGCGGGACGGAGTGAGCGGGAAAGACGCTGCAGTTGCTGATCGCGCACATGATCCCGTACAGGTCGTAGATGATTCGGAGGCAGGCGGTGCACCGGAGATCGATTCGACGGGTATCGAACCGATGGATTATATTCCACCCGAGAAGGGTGATGGAGTGGGTGTCATCGAACTCGATTTCGATAAGAGCAGCAGTGACCACAAGGAGAACAAGGACAGCAGGATCAGGGGGTTAGGATGGGCGGAATACGGGAAAAGGCTACTCAGGCGTAACAGAGATACAAAAAGTCGGAAGAAATAGAGATGAAGAAAATAGCCGTGATGACTTTGAAGGGAGGGACCGGAAAAACGACGACTGCCGTCAATATCTCCCATGGCTTCTCGCTGAGCGGCAAAAAGGTTCTTCTGATAGACTGTGATCCCCAGAGAAATGCCGCTGTCACGTTCGGTGTCGAAACCGACAAGGGATTGGATCACCTCCTGTCAAAAGGCGATGTGGATATCATGCAGGTGCGGGAGAATTTCTTCTTAATAGATTCCGGCGGCATGAAGTTGGCAGAAGTAGAGAAGGTGCTCGGCAGGTGGGAGAGGGGCGGGTGCAGGTTGGCGGAATCACTGCAGTACCTGAAAGGATGCGACTACGTAGTCTGTGATTGCCCCCCCTCTATAAATATCATCAATGACAACGTGCTGGCCTATTGCGAGGAGATGATAATCCCCGTGGCCATGGATTTTCTTTCACACATCGGTGTTGAGCAGACGATCGAAATGGTAGACGAGTCCAAGAATCTAACCGCCAGAGGTTTGGTCGATTATTGGATACTGCCGACATTCTACGATTCTCGCACGAGGATTTCGAAGATCATCCTTGAGAAAATGAGGGGGCTGTTCGGGAACAGGATGTTCAATACGGTGATTCGTGTTAATACAGCCCTTCGTGAGGCTCCTGCCCATGGGAAAACGATATACGAGCACGCTCCGCTTTCCAGGGGAGCGTTTGATTATTACAAGCTGACCGAGGAGATAATAGAGCGGAACGGGGCAGCGGTTAATGAATAAACAGTCATGGGCATGCTGCTCTTGCTTTACATCTCTCACATCTGTTACCATAGCATCTGATGGAGGATCCTATGGTTGATAGTATAGATCTCAGGGAAAATATCGAGCACGATGGAAGGACATATTTCCTTCAAACCAGCTACCTTCCGGATGAAGGCTGCATCAGGAGCTCCTTCTTCGAGAACGGAACCCTGCTGGATTCAACGACCCACGTTGTTGAGAAAGGCGCTGCCACCGTTGATCTGAGGAAGCTCGCAAAGGATGTTCACCAGAACAACAGCAGCAAGTTCCAGTTTCTTCTCAGTGCCAGGGATAGAATGAGAAAATCAGGCGATCCGGCGCTGCACATGAGGCTTTCGCGTGCGTTGTTGGGACGAAAATTGTACGGAGAGGCCGTTTCCGAGGCGAGGCTGGCTCTGGAGAAGGGCGAGAAGGGATCGTACCCCTACAAGGTGATCAGCAAATCTTATTTCCATATGGGCGATTTAGATCAGGCTGAGGCGTCGATAGAGAAGGGATTGAGGATCAGTCCTGAATACCCCGATCTTCACAACCTTAAAGGTGAGATTCTCATCGAACAGAAGCGATGCAAGGAGGCTATAGACTGCTTCAACAGAGCCATAGGCTTGAATTACTACTACGGGACGCCTTACATAGGCCTTGTCAGGGCTTACCTGCTGAATATGATAATCAAGGAGGATTTTGAACTCTCCAGGGACCTGGAATCGGAGGTATTCAAGAATCTCGAAAGAGCATCTCAGCTCGATCCATCTATAAGAGCGGAAGTAACCGAGAGGGTTCGTGTACTTTTCCGTGATCAGCAGTACGAAGAGATCTATGCCGTGCTCAGCGGAATAAGGGAGGACTACAAGAAGGAGGTGGAGGACATACTCCTCGAGCTCGACATAATGCTAATGGAGGGCAGCGGGAACCTCAAGGAGGAGGATATAACGGGGTATCTCGAGAGGATCAGGCGGATGACCGAGGAGAATCCTACCTACGCTGACGGATTCAACAGCCTAGGCATTCTATATACTGCAAAATGCAAGGTTTTAATGGACAAGGCCAGTGAAGCTTTTCGCAAGGCGTTGGAAATCAACAATAAGTACGGGAAAGCCCAGAAAAACCTTAGGTTGGCGGAGAATGACAGGCAGGGTATTTTTATCCTTTTAAAGGCATTGTTGGACTGAAGCTTGCAACATTGCCGTCTGGCAGGTAAAGAGGGGTCTTTTAATGGACAGGCTCGTTATTGAAGAGGAATGGGTAGAGGATATTACAGTCCTCAACCTCCAGGGGCTGATCGATTCGGGAACCGCCCAGGTTCTCGAGGATAAATTCACCGAATTGGCCTCGAAGGATAATGTGCGGATCATAGTCGACCTGATGAATGTCGATTATATCAGTTCTGCAGGTTGGGGTATCTTTGTGGGCGAGATAAAGGGATTCAGGAAGAGGGACGGGGACATCAAGCTTGCGGCCATGAGGCCGGATGTCCGGGAAGTGTTCGATCTTCTCGAATTTCATTCACTGATAGATCCCTTCGAGTCGAGAGAGGAAGCGCTTGTTGAATTCGAGAGACAACGGAACAAGCTTTCATAAGTAATCAACGGTGAAGTAAGCGAGGTCCAGATGAGCGAGATATCTATAGCGTTTTCGAAGCCGCAGGAGAATCCGGAAGTATCCGTGATAGCAGTGCAGGGATATATCGATACAACGACTTCCAGCGAGCTGGAGGAAGGTCTCAAGCGTCTTCTGGGGCAGGGAAGGTATAAGATAGTGATGGATCTCGGAGGTGTAAGCTATATAAGTTCGGCCGGATGGGGAATATTCATCAGCGAGATCAAGGATATCCGCTCCAATGGCGGAGACCTGAAGCTTGCCTCCATGGTCGGTGACGTGTACGAGGTTTTCGAGCTGCTCGAGTTCCAGACTATCCTGGAGAGTTACGATACCATAGATGAAGCTGTGGCCGGATTCTCCGGGATCAATGGTGCTCTGAGCATAAACTCGGGGGCGGATTCGAAGGGGGGAAGAGATTAGCGGATTCAGCCCTGAAACCGGAATATCTTGTTCCCACCAGCCAAGGTAACCGATATCAACATCAACCTTACAGTATTCACTATCCGATAATGCGGCGGCCGGGATATCCGCCGTTTTTTTTCATCATGGCGGTTGGGCCGATAATTATAATATACGGTATGCTTTCCGGGATCCACGGATTAGCCGCCCAGCTTGATTTAGAATCCCCACTCCGGTAGAATGTTAGGATCCGGGAACGAACGGAGGATTTTTTGCCGGGTATCAGTGATAACATCATCTTCGATTTTAAGCTCTGGAAGGCGGTGCTGGCCGCTGTGCTCGTCATATTACCGATCGTGGCGTACAGAAGAACTCATCCACCTCTACCGGTTTCGAAGCGCGGGCTCCTCGCGTTCATGAGGATATGCGGGTTCGCGGTGATAATCATCTTCATAATGAATCCCGCGATGATTTCCATCACTAAGAATATCAGGCCACCGCTGGTAGCGGTTCTCTTTGATGTATCAAAGAGCATGTCGGTACGAGACTGCGGGGGTGAGAGCAGGGTGGATAGGGCTGCGGGATTGTTGGGATCCTTCACCAAAGCGATTCGGGGAGCTTCGAGCGCCGAAGTGATTACAGTTCCATTCTCCAGCGGTTTACACGAACGCGTGAGTGCCGACAGCTTGTTTGAAGCATCGGGGGAGGGTACCGATATATCGGGTGCCGTCAATGCTGCCGTCAAAAGGTACGGAACGCGGAACCTGTCCGCCTTGGTGCTCTTTACCGATGGAAGGATCACGCGGGGAATGCAGGAGATAAGCGGCGTAATCCCCGTGCCTGTATTCGCGGTTTGCTTCGGTGACACTACGGAGCTTGCCGATGTAAGTATAGCGGAGGTCAATTATGAACGTGTTCAGTTCAAGGGGACCGAATCTGTACTGGAAGCCGTTGTCTCATCAACAGGTACTTCTGGCGGACCGTTGGATGTTCAACTGTTGGAGGATGGTGAGTTACTGGACAGTGCTGTAATAGGGAACGATACCGGAGAGGGGGAATACAGCACGCGGCTGAGATATACGCCTGAGGAGGAAGGGGACCACAGGTTGCTGGTGAAGGTGGTTCCGCCGTCTGATGGCGACAGGACGGAGAATAATGAGGAGATGATAAGGATCAGGGTGCTGAAGGATAAGATCAAGGTTCTATTTCTGGATCGGTATGCCGACTGGAACACTACTTTCTTGCGTGATCTGGCGAGAAGATCAAAGAGGATCGAAATCATGATCGTGACCTGGACGCCCAGGGATGGATATCACTTACTTCCTGATCGCAGATCCTGGGAATTCCCCGACGATCCGTCCGGATTCGATGATTTCGATCTTCTGGCGATAGCCGATGCTGGATCGATATTCACCAATCGAGCGAACGTAGCCGTTGTCGAAGAATACGTAGCCTCCGGTGGTGGATTCCTGATCCTGGCGGACGAGAACTCACCGCTCACCGATCATATGTCGCTCGCCCTGCTCGAGGAATTACTGCCGGTCAGGGAGGTAGCGGCTCCGGAGATTGTAAGCGGAGAGTATGCGATTTTCGCGGAGCCGGATGGGGCGGACGGAACGGCAACGACCCTGATGCCCGATGGAGTGGGGGGCGGCTCTCTGCCGCCTCTCGCGGCTGTGATCAGCGGGCTTGGCGTGAGGGCCGGGGCGAGCGTTCCGATCCGTATAGGTGACGATGGAGGCGGCGGTCCCTTTCTCGCCGTTCAAAGATACCAAGAGGGTATTTCGGCCGTTGTCCTCGGCTTTCCGATCTGGCGGTGGAAGCTTACGGGCGGGGTTGGTGGTGCATACGATTCGTTTCTAGGAGGGCTGATACAGTACCTATCCGGAGGCACCGAATTTCGCGGATTGGAGCTTAATTCGGACAGGATTGTCTACCGAAGCGGGGATCCGGTTACCCTCTATGCATACCTGAAGGAGGCCGGTCGCGCTGAGGCCGTTAGGGGGGAGATAAGAAGGATCGAGGGTCAAGCCGAGAGGCTTGATGGTTCATTCCCGTTCGATCCGGTAGCAAGGCAGCCGGGCTCATTCAAAGCGAAGTTAGGGTCACTCGAACCCGGTGATTACCGGATTACAGCGAGAGAGTTACGTAGTACAGGACCGGGCTCTTCGGCCGATTTGAGTATAAGCGTTCAACCCGTCTCGGTGGAATTCATGTCTACTGCGTGCGATTTCGATTTCGTCCGGCGTATCGCCGGTTCATCGGGGGGTGCAGCCGTTCGCCCCCATCGGATATCATCACTCGTAAGACGAATGGAGCTCTCGGAGGACGTCGTTCTTGAGAGAAAAGTCGATCCTCTCTGCGATGTTCCTTGGCTTTTCGTGCTCTTCTTGGTCTGTTTCTCGGCCGAGTGGGCGCTCAGGAAAGCATGGGGACTCATATAGATTGAGATTATCACTTGAAATCAGAACACGGTGGTGGTAGTATTCCGAAGTAACCGGAAGGGTGGTGTATGATGATGAAGTGCGGTGTTCCGGTGTCCACCTCCCCACAGATGCGGGAAACGCCACGCATTCCCGACAGTGGGGTTTTCAAGGTATACATTATTGAATGCTTCAGCGGGTTCATGGCTTTTATCTGCTCGTTCGCCGCCCTGTCGCCGCCGCCGGGCTATTGCCGGGCGGCCGGCGAGGGACAGGGCAGTTCGTCCGTTCTGGTGATAAACGAGGTTTATTATGATCATCCGGGAAGCGACACCGGATGGGAGTACGTGGAGTTGTTCAACAGGAGCGATTCGACCATAGATCTTTCCGGGTATGTACTGGAGTTCGTCGACGGCCGAACGGGCCGCTCCCGAGAACTGTGGGTTGCTACGCCGTGGGCTGTAATACATCCGGGAGAATGCTTACTGATAGGGGCGTGCAACAGGACGGATTCCCCTGAATACATGCTGGCCGGATCGCTCGAGAACGGTCCCGATGCTGTCAGGCTCCTTTTCAGCTCCTCGTTGGTGGACTTGGTCGGGTACGGAGAGCTCGATATCGCCGATCTCTACGAATCCGAGCCGGCACCCGACGTAGAGCCGGGTAATAGCCTGTCCAGAAGACCGGACGGCCATGACAGCGACAATAACCGGGCCGATATAGTCCTGTCCAGTCCCACTCCCGGTGCAAGGAACTTCTACGGAACTGATCTCAGCCTATGTATCGACATAGATCCGCGTTTGCCCTGCAGGGGAAGCAGTGTGGTCGTGGAACTCGCAGTTTCGAACGATGGGCTATATCCGTTCAGGGGCGAAGTGGACATCGAGGTCAGTATTTCGGCCGGATGTGATCTATGCGAATCGGGGAACACGGTCTCGAATGTGGAGCTCGATCCCGGCGGCAAGGATTCATTTTCAGTATCTCTGGCGACTCCCTCGTGGCCGGATATCGTCGTCATCACGGGTGCGATGAACGCGGGAGGGGATGTCAACAGCTCGAACGATACTTCGAAAGTTTCGGCCTGGCTTTCGCCGGGTCGCGTCCTGATCAATGAGATTATGTACAGGCCCTGGACGGGATGTTCCGAGTGGATAGAGATCTTCAACAAGGATTCCGATAGCATAGATATCTGTAACTGGAGCATCGCCGATGCAGTCGGTTCCCGGCGGCGTATAACGGAGTCCAAATCATTGCTGGGGCCGGGTGATTATTTGATTCTCGCGCAGGACCCGGTAACCTTCCGTGCGGATCATCCATCGTGCACCGCCGTCGTATATGGTGTGCAGGGGGGGTGGCCGGCCTTGAACGACAGTGGAGAGGGAGTAGCCGACAGGATCGAGATTGTGGACAGCGGCGGTGTCGTTGCCGAATGCGTTTGGTACCGGGACATGCTCGGAGATGAAAGGGGCAGGTCGATAGAGAGGTACAGTCCGACCGCCTGCAGCTCGGAACCGGGTGGGATATGGCACAGGTGCTCATCGGACGACGGTTCCACACCCGGCCGGATCAACTCATCCCGCTCCACTGGCTCCACTTCGGTTAAGGGCGTTACCGCCTTCCCCAATCCATTCCGTCCCGGTGGGGACTCATCCGTGGAAATAACTTTCTCTCTCGATCGTGGTGAGTCCGGGGCTCTGGTCAGGATTTTCGATCTAAACGGTTACGAGGTTAGGCGCCTCTTCGGTGAAGAGGGTGGGGCCAGGCGCTTCTCGTGCAGATGGGACGGATGCCGTGAGGGGTCAGCGGTGGTCAGCGCGGGGCTTTATATCTGTCTGGTGGAGTTCATCGGGCAGGGGGGTGGGGTATGCAGAAGGGAAAAGTGCTGCATCGCCGTTGCATCGGGGATGGGGCTCGGATTCTGAGCGCGGTCGTTATCGTCGTCGAGCTGATAATCAACTCATTGCCCACCAATTCAACGGGTCGAACGTTCTGGATCGACGGAAGAGGGAAGACCGCGATCCCGACTGAGGAATCACGCACGTTGTACGGAACGGCTGACAGCGTTTTCTTCGGGATTCTATCTAACACTTCGAATCCATATTCCCTCAGGGGACTCATAAGCACTTCCATAAGGCTGGGCAGGACCTCCCCGCGAAGCTCTGTCTGGGCGTGCTGGTCGATCACGGATCACACGATTTTTCGTTCCGACCGCATGGAACTGATCGTAGGGGGCGCTCCGCTCTCGAAGAAGCTCTATATCTCCATGAAACCTTCGATCGAGAGGATCAGCATCGAGGGTTTTCGACCGGAAGGTTCTATGACCTGTTCCGCATCGATAGCTCTCGTGCTCCCGGGATGTTTCGCAGTCGAGTTTGAGGGAGGCCTTGAGGATTTTCGTACCTTGAAGATAGGGGAATCCTCCCAGAGGTACTTGTTGGAAATCGGGCGGGTGCTGTTGGCCTTTAACCGGATAAGCGGAGGTGGTAGGCGAAACAGGTCGAGGATGGGTATTGAGGTGGAGATGTCGGAAGGGATCTGTCTGCTATCGGGATACGAGCTCTATACCGGTGAGGTGAGCTTCGGCATGTCGCTGTGCGGGAAGTGGTTGGCTCTCGGCCTGACATGGAGCTACCATCCAGCTCTGGGAAGAACGTTTTCGTTCGGTGTTGGGAGGTTATGGTGGAGGTGAGGATCTTTATAGTTACGGCGGCCGCTCTGGCGGCTGCTTCGTGCGGCGGTACGCACACGAATTCAACAGCCGGGTACGAGGATCCAGGCGGATCCAGCGATGGATTCAGCAGGGACGGATTTGAAATCATGGAAAACCTCAGGGACAATCCGATTGATCCACTTTCGGCGCGTTCGGAGAGCTTCCTCTCGTTACCCGGCTTTCCCAGGCGGCTTGCGGATCGGATTATAGAAATCAGGAGGGGTGGGATCGGGAGGAGGGGATTGGTGGGACGCCTCACGCCTCCCGAGCGTGATATGCTTTACAGGTACAGTGAATTCATCGATCTACCGGAAATGAAGACCGTTGACCTGTCTGTGGATTTGATGGTCATGGAACCGGGCGGAGATCGTGAAAGGGAAGAGTGCCGTATAAAGACCGGGGGAGGTGCTTGGAAGTCCCTGTTTCGCATCAGGAGACAGAACGGATGCTATCCCTGTACGGCGTACATGTCGGCCGGTGTCTTCAAAGGTGCCGTCCGCCTGCACACCGGTGACTTTCTTCCAGATTTCGCGATGGGATTGCTCTTCGATTCCTCTACTTTCTCCTATCTTCTGTCCGTTGGATACATCATGAGGAGCTACAGGTGGATCTCGGCGCGCACATCTTTCTACGGGATCCACATCAGGGGGGCTGCGGTAGAGGTGTGGTACAAACGTCTCAGGACACTGGCATTCCTGGGTCGGCGGAGAGCGTACGATTCCTGCCGCTTCATCCTCGATGCCGGACCGGTCGGCGGTGCCAGGCTGGAGTATGCGACGGATGCAGTACATGCGGGATTGACGATATATCGGGAAAAGACCGGCGATACGAGCCTCTTATCTCTGGATGCGAGGCTAAGAGCGGGGGGTGTGCTTTTTGGAGCGGAGGCTTCCTTAGGCATCGATTGCGGTCCCGGTTTCATCTGGGGTATGACGTTCGACGGAGATGGAAGATCCGGTGGTGTCCGGTTGTATGTCACCCCGGAGGGACTGCGCAACCGCTACTGCGGTTTACCGGGAGGGGAAACTGGTTCGAATTCCGCGAGAAACGGCATTTGTGTTTCACTACGTAGTCGCATCAAGGGGCGTGTAATGGGTGCATTCGCGTACGAGGCGTATGGGCGGAGATGTGATTTTATCGATCGCGGCAAGGAGATCTTAAAGGGAGAGCTCAGCCGGGAGAAGGGGGACCTCAGATTCAAGCTGGAGATCGGCTCGAGCAGGTCTAGGCGACACCGGGAGATCCCCTACCCGGGCTTAGAAAATACTTTAAATTATGATAATAAGTCACTTAAAATACTGGTAATTAAAAAATATCATAAGCGATCGAGGATCAGGTTGTCGATTCAGGGGTGTTCCGGCGGAGGTTGTCAGGGTTTACTGCTCGCATCCTCGATGAGGGTATACATCCCTAGAGGACGTATCACTATAGATCTGTCGCTTGCCAGGTACGGATCCTCATGGGGAATGTGTGTGTTTCATTTCTATGAACAGTCTCTTAAGGGGACCAATCCATGGCGGACCGTTAGCGGAGATGGTACGAGATTGGCTGTTCTTGCCGGTTCATCCTGGGGAAAATACAGATTTTCGATCAGCCTGGCTCCCGATCCGTCCGGCGGAGTCTTGCTCGGCGGTCATGTATGCATTGATTTATAAAGAGATCTGCACACCGATTGGTATTATTCCTGCTTGCATAGAAATTACGATGGTTGCCGTAAGAACTATAACTTATGACGATAAGACGGCTGGCAGAAAGGTCCTGTCCCTGCCGACCGAGCTTCCATTTGCATCATGCCGTGAAGAGATATCGAGTATCTCGAGCGACCTCAGGTATATCGACATTTTGAGAAAGATCTCCGGATTCGACAACATATACGAGCGGGCAGCCGAACTGGCCGGTTTCCTGCTTTCCCTCGACGAGCCGCACAGGGGCATTATGGAGATATCCTCGATGGCCGCTGCGGGAGACGAGGTCGGTGTCAGGCTGATGTACGCGGCATTGCTCACGGTTCAATCGGTTCAGACACTCGCGGAAGAGCTGGCGGATTTCACGCACACGAAGCGGCTCATGAGAAGGATAGCGAGAAAGGTGGAAGCTGGCGAGGAGCTGCGGCCCAGCGAGGAGTGGTTCAGCAAGAAGGTCAAGATGCTTTCCATGTCTCATACCTTACCGAATTCATCAGCGTCTTTGGAGGGAGAACCTTGGATGCAATGGGGCGAGGGAGTGAGGCTCGCACTTGCAGATCCTGATAGAAAGTGGGAGAAGGCGGTGCTGGAGAGGATCAAGGTGGAGCTAGAAGCGTTGGAGCACAGGATCAGGATTGTAGTAGCATCCATAGATCCTGAATCGAAGGGCAGGATCATGACCTCTCTGGGGACCGCCTGCGAGGAGGCGAGGTGGAGATTACAGGCTGTCGGCAATACCGATGAACTCACACATGTGGCCAAAAACATCATAAAGGGAAAACTCGAAGAGCGATGGGATGATATTATGGCGGGACTGATGGGGAGCGAAGCGGGCTCTCTCGTGGCCGGACTATTCGAATATCAGCAGAACAAAGTACATACTTATACCCAGCTGAAAGCCGGTACCGCAATAGTGAGGGCCATGATGACGAATCCGAAGATGCGTCAATCCCTCAGGAATCCGGATATGTTGAGCTGCCTGTCCCTTTTCACAATGAACGCGGGAAAGGGGATATTGGAAGTCATGGTTCCAAGAATCAAGGATTTCGATTCACTCGCCGGTGTACCGGGTTTCGAGGTTACGGACAGGGTCGTAAGGATAGACGTGACGAAGGCGCCGATATCGATGTTCGTCGATGAGAACGAGTTCCCGATCGACGTAGACTGGACAAGCATAGGAAACTGTTCCAATGTAAGCTACAGGTCCATGGTGCTCACCTACATGGATAACGACAATTTCCTGATGGAGATCCTGAACAATCCGAAGGCGATATCAAAACCGGGAGTCGTTGCTCTAATCGCGATGAAATGCAGGTCACTGCGGATACTGTCGCTGCTCGCGAGCCGCCGGGATTTCTACACTGGATTCATGAACAAGGACGTCCCCCTGCACATATTGATGAATCCGGCAAGGGTTCCCATAACCAGTATCAGGAAATTCATTCACATAAAATACGTGGATAAGATGACACTGGGTAGGTTGGCGAAGAGGGGAGCGCAGGTCAGGGAAGAGGTGCGACGGGAGATCAATCGCTATCTGGGCTCGCTCGGTTAGCTTTACCACCGCTTCAATTCAAAGCAATATCCCATTGAACGGATATATCAATCCATGAACAGAAGGGGAAGACTGTCGGCGAACAGATAGCCCTTCAAGGTTGGAATCAGCCTGCCGCCGACCACTTCGGCAAGTGATCCTCTTTCCAGACTCTCCAGGATTCTTTCCCATTCAGGCCTGTTCCTCAGCTGTTCGATATCGACGCCTTCCCTTGTCCTCATCCCCAGCAGGATCGATTCGTTTTCTAGCTGCCGATCCGACAGTACCTCTTGGCCACCCAGTGGCTTTTTTCCATCGCCGAGCATCCGGCAGTAGTCATCCACGGATCTGACGTTCCACCATCTCCTTGGTTTGAGGAATGAATGGGCTGAAGGTCCGAGTCCGAGGTAATCCACATGCCTCCAGTATTTGCTGTTGTGACGGGAAACGAACTCATCACCAAGGCTGAAGTTCGAGACCTCGTAATGAATATAGCCCGCCGACGAGAGTATCTCGGATGTATCGATGTACAATTCAACCTGTAGATCCTCGCCCGTCTCCTTGATGAGTCCGTCCGACACCATGCCGCCGAACCGGGTGCAAGGCTCTATCGACATCAAGTAGCAGGAAATATGCTCCGGCATGAATTCAAGGATGGACGACAGCGTTTTCTTCCAGCTCGATGCGGATTGGCCCTCGAAGCCATATATAAGGTCGACACCGACGTTACTGAAGCCGCTCTCATGGATCACATCCAGAGCCCGCAATGCGTCAGCTGATCTGTGCCTTCTTCCTAGAAAGCTCAGCTGCCGGTCGTTCAGAGATTGAACGCCCAGGCTGATCCGGTTTACTCCCGTCTCTTTATAGGATTTCAATTTATTCGGTGTGATATCGTCGGGATTGACCTCTATCGTGATCTCCGCACCCGGCAGGAAGCGGTATACGGAGCGTAGATATTCCACCATCTTCGCGAATCGCCGCTCCGATAGTAACGAGGGTGTCCCTCCTCCTATATAGAGGGTTCCGAACGTTTCGAACTCGACACTATTGAGGGCGGCCTCCTCGCGCAGCGAGCCGAGCCAGTCGTCTATGGCTTCAAGGCCGGTGGATGAGTAGAAGCCGCAGTAGTTGC
This sequence comes from uncultured bacterium, assembly GCA_964422745.1. Classification (GTDB taxonomy): domain Bacteria; phylum Krumholzibacteriota; class Krumholzibacteriia; order Krumholzibacteriales; family Krumholzibacteriaceae; genus CAYRCK01. The sequence continues at coordinate 52,936 of CAYRCK010000006.1, read as the reverse complement.
ATTTGGATTTGCAAAAGGGTACATGGACATATAGCCCTGGTGACGGTTCATTCATCTTTTGTCTTCAGAACAGAGACGAAGGCGCTCTGTGGTATCATTACCTGGCCTACCATCTTCATTCGTTTCTTTCCTCTTGCCTGCTTTTCCAGAAGCTTGCGCTTTCTGGTGATGTCGCCCCCATAGCATTTTGCGGTTACATCCTTGCGCCGGGCGGTTATCGTCGAGCGCGCGATAATCCTTCCGCCTATTGCCCCCTGGATGGCGATCTTGAACATCTGCCGCGGTATCTCCTCTTTCAGCCTTTCGCATATCTGAACGGCACGCGCCCTCGAGCGGTCCTTGAACACTATCGTCGACAGCGCGTCGACCCTTTCACCGTTAACGAGAAGGTCGAGCTTCACGAGGTCGGATTTCCTATCTTCGATCAGTTCGTAATCGAATGAACCGTATCCCTGTGTGATTGTTTTCAATCTGTCGTAAAAGTCGTAGATGACCTCCGCCAGGGGAAGTTCCACGATAACCTCTATCCTGCCCCGGGTGGGGTAGGAGAAGTGGGGATTGACACCCCGTCGGTCCAGGCAGAGCTTCATCACGGGCCCCATGTATCTTTCGGGTATCAGTATGTTCGCCCTTATGTAGGGCTCCATCGATTGCTCGATAGTAGTCGGGTCGGGGTAGAATTCCGGATTGTCGATCGTTATCGTCTCTCCTGACTTCAGTTCGAATGTGTATCTGACACTCGGTGATGTCATTATGATCGACTGTCCGAATTCACGCTCCAACCTTTCCTGGAATATCTCGAGGTGAAGAAGGCCCAGAAAGCCGCAGCGGAATCCGTGGCCCAGCGCCACTGAAGAGTCCCTTTGGAAAACTAGGGCGGCGTCGTTGAGCCTGTAGCGTTCGAGGGCGTCCGCGAGGGACGCGTTATCATCCCTGTCAATAGGGTATATCGAGGAGAAAACGACGGGTTTCACATCCTTGAATCCTGGAAGCGGGATTGCAGTTGAGTCGTCCGCCATGACGATCGTGTCTCCTATCCTGGTGTCGCTCACCGTTTTTATGCCCGCGATCAAATAACCGACGTCTCCTGCGCTCAGGCTCTTGCGCTTTTCACGGTTCATTTGGAATATCCCCAGCTCCTCGACTGCATAAACCGTGTCGGTAGAGATAAGCCGAACGGAATCACCCGCTTTGACCGAGCCGTCGAACAGCCTGCAGCTTATCACTGCTCCGCGAAAAGGATCGTACTGTGCGTCGAATATCAAAGCGGTGAGCGGTTTATCAGGGTCACCCCCCGGCGGAGGGATCCTGTGTACAATGGCCTCCAGGATATCCTCTATCCCTTCTCCCTCCTTGGCGGAGCACAGGATGGCATCGTCCGGATCGAGCCCGAGCTCCAACTCCATCTGTTTTTTGGTAAGGTCTATGTTGGCGGTAGGCAGGTCTATCTTGTTGATAACGGGTACGATTGTCAAATCCTGCTCAAGCGCAGCGTACAGATTGGCATGCGTCTGAGCCTCGACTCCCTGCGCCGCATCGATGAGAAGCAGTACGCCCTCACAGGAGGCCAGCGCCCTGGACACCTCATATGAGAAATCGACGTGCCCCGGCGTATCAATCAGATCCAGCATGTAATCGATCCCCGATTTGCTTTTATAAGGCAGGCACACTGTTTGGCTCTTTATCGTTATACCGCGCTCGCGCTCGATATCCATATTATCCAGCAGCTGATCGTGAAAATCCCTCTCGCTGACCAATCCGGCATGCTGTATCAGCCGGTCGGCGAGCGTGGATTTGCCATGGTCTATGTGGGCGACTATACTGAAGTTGCGTACGTGTTTCATTGCCTCATCCGGTTTACCGTGACGCCGGTCTTCCTCGAGCGTCCTCCCTGCGTATCATGTAAGTTAACTTTTTATTCTTTCGGTGTAAAGGACGGGCTTTCCCCGGTTGTGTCGGTCGGCCGGTCTTTCCGCGGTGAATCCCGTTGTCCATGTATTGCCGGTCATCCAACCACGCTGCTGTACATTTCGGGATCGGTTATCCCTTCCGTCGAGATGACCAGAACGCTGCCGGAAGTGCGGCTCAACGCTCCGTCCAAAAATTCCCTTCCGCTTTCTGTGCCGGAAATAGAGAGCAGACCGGCGAGCGCCGCTGCCCCTGATTCACCTGATACTATATCGTCTTCAGCCAGTATCCTCATGGCCTCGAAGGAGACATCGTCTTCTATGGTCGTGAAGACGTCGATGCCGCTCTTCAGGGAAGGCCACGCCACACTGGAGACGGTTCCGCAGTTCAGTCCGGCCATGACCGAGTCATGCGGTCCCGGTACGGTAACGATTTTTCCTGCTTCGACCGATTCGAACGCGCACGCCGCGCAATCCGGTTCCACTCCGATCAGCACGGTAGTTCCGCCGCCGGGTGAGCGCCGGTAATATCGAGCGGCTGATGCTGCCAGGCTCCCCACTCCTATCTGAACTGCGATAAGCGCTGGATCACCCTCACCTCTACCCGCCAGTTGGTCCTCTATCTCCTTGAACATCGTGAAGTACCCCTCGATGATCCATCCCGGCACGGTTTCATATCCCGGCCAACCCGTATCCTGGATGAGCCATCCATCCAGACCCGCCTCGGCGGCCGCGGCCCTTACCGCCGCATCGTAATCTCCGTTTATAACGATCACCCCGGCGCCCTCGGACTCGATCGCCTCTATCCTCGCCTTGACCGTCGATCCGGGAACAAATACAAGCGAGTCGAATCCGAACAAGGCGGCCGATCTGGCGACGGCCCGCCCGTGATTGCCGTCGGTCGCCGTGATCAGGGTGACCTTAAGTTCCCTTGAGGTCTTGCTCTTCATACTCTCGAGATCTTTCATATCCTCGAGCTCGATCCCGAAGCGACGGTTGAGCTCGCGGAATATGGCCCAGGAGGCTCCGAGGATCTTGAAGGAGGGAAGCCCGAGCCTCAGCGATTCATCCTTGACCAGCAATCTGGGGACACCGATCCTTCGTGCGGCTGTTTTCGCTTCCACAAGGGGTGTGACATCGTATCCGGGGAGCATCTCGTGCAGGAGCCACGGCTGTGTGGAGGTCTCCGGCGGCTCGTTCAACCGCCCCCTGTAATTGTTGTTCATGAATCTGCCCATTCAGGCCTTTCCTGTGGATTCTGTCATATCCGGATCACGGCCGGCCTTCGGTGCGGATCCACGGATGGCTGTACCAGTAGTACCTATTGCCATCGATGTGGAGCGCCGTGATATTGTACCTGCTTCGCCCGTAGGGTAGCGGCGATCTTGCTACAACCTCCACGAGCCCCCGCTTCGGATCGACCCATTTAAAATCGATCCTGCCCTGTCCGCTCGCATAGCAGGCGATGGAACCGTGAATGTAGTCTCCATCGCTGATTTTCAAGCGCAGAACGGGTTTTGTGACTCCTACGGGAAGGAGAGGGTCGTCGGGTTCGGTGGATATCACTGGCAGCGGAAGGGAGTTCACCCTGAGGATGAAGTTTTCCATCAGCGCGAAGCGTGAGGATATGGCGAACCTTGGGAGGCAACCGAAATCGCTCCCGGCCCATACGGCGCCCGATTGTTGACCGAAACAGACCAGTCCCATCCTGAGCGATGTCTCCTTGAGTCGATTGTCGTACTCCCCATAAGGATACGCGAATAGTTTCGAACGGCTCCCGAGCATCTCTTCGAGCCTGCGGAGCGATGTCGAGATATCGTTCTCGACCCTGGTCCTCCATGCAGTTTCGGTCTCTGCCTCAAGGCGCATGATCATGTGGCCGTGGGTGTGGCCGTGACTCGAGAACGAGGCCCCGTGAGACGACATCTCCTGCATCTGATCCCATGTCATGTAGGCGCTGTACCCGAGGTCGACGCCTTCGGTGGCCACGAATACCGTGAACGGCCATCCACGTTCCTTCAGCCGGGGATAGGCCTTCTTGTAGACGGAGACGTACGCATCGTCGATCGTGATGGCGACGCATCTTTCGGGAAGATCCCTTCCATCCCTGATGTAGGTGACTATGCTGTCAAGCGGCCAAACGCTGAATCCGTGGTTGTAGAGGTATTTCAAGTGATCATCGAACTGTGACGGAGTGACGCTTGTAGATGGAGGGGTGTCCTCGCCGAAGTGATGGTACTGAAGGATCACGGCGTGATCCGATGCGTGGACCGGTTGCGCGAGAACGGCCCGAATCGCGGTGGATAACAGAAACAATAGAGTGAGTCCCGGTTGTTTCAGCATTTCGGTCTCCCGGTGTGATGGTTCCGTTTTAAGGTCCCGGTCCGAGTCCCACTACAAAAAGCATTACGAAGATGAGATGAGCGGCATGTTTATCCGCAGCATGGTCCGGATCTCCTCGATGTAGTCATCCCTCCGCTCGGAATACATGATGAGGCCGTTGATGAGCGTGTAACTGTCCGGTCGCATGCCCGTCTCCCGCTGCCTGTAGCGCAGGCTTCGAAGGAAGCTGTAAGCTTCTCCCGTGTTCAGATTATGAATATAGCTGCGGACCGATTCGTTCACGGACTCGAATGTGGCCACCTCGTAGTTATCTTCCGGCCCTCGAAGAAAGGGTATGATCCCACAGTTGTCGGAAAAGCACCATTGGCCGAACATGTTGTTTCCCAGGCGCGCAAAACGCGATGTGCCCCATCCAGATTCCTTGGCGGCCTGGATCAGCGCAAGGGGGATTGGGACCATATCCACCCGCCTTTTCAACACTTGTATCGTTACATTGTAGTCACCGTCGACCTTGACCCTGTATTCAACGGCAAGATGCTCGATAAATGCCAGCTCGTCAAGGGACAGTGGGATGCCGTTATGATGCATCTTGTCCAGTTCCAGCAGCCTTTCGCGCTTGCGGAGCACGTATTCGTTCTCAGCCTCTACTATCGGGCGCATGAATCCGAAGAATAGGAGCTTCTTTCGCATCAGGTCGTTGATCATAGAGAAATCGGGAATTACTTTGACGATATCCGTTTCGGTGTTCCCGGTGTGGTGGGAGGTCGCCTTGGTCGAAATCTCGCGACCCAGTCCGTAATGTATCGATGCCAGAATGATCACAGACATCAGCACCGGTGAACACACTGATATTATTGCTTTTAACCAGTTTCCCGACTCTGCCCGCATCTACACGACACCTCTCGCCGCCATTATTCATCATCGACCCGGCCGTCTATCGGCCGGGTCAGATAGAAGTATAGTTCCGTTTATTGCAGCGTCAAGGGTAAATGGAGCCGTAATGTCGTATCCATAAAGGGATAGTATGTTCTATTTGGTTGACAATGAGAGGGTACATCCATAGTATAGACATTGTTTAAAAATTAAGTGATAGTATAGTCACTATACATGGATAACATCATTGAACTGGAGGAGAGATGTTAGCTGAAAGGATGAGCAGGCTGGGTACGGAAACCGCCTTCGAGGTTCTGTCGCGGGCAAAGGCGATGGAGGCTCAGGGCCGTGAAATAGTGCACCTGGAGATCGGAGAGCCCGACTTCGACACTCCGAAGAACATAATCGAGGCTGCTGTAAAGGCGCTTAGAGGCGGTTTCACGCATTACGGACCGTCCGCCGGAATGCCGGAGGCAAGGAAGGTCTTTGCGCAGTTCATCACCGAGGACCGTGGCGTGGAGGTATCTCCCGAGAATGTGGTCATAACACCCGGGGCAAAACCCATTCTATTCTTCACGATCATGGCGCTGGCGGGGAAGGGTGACGAGGTGATTTACCCGAATCCCGGTTTTCCGATTTACGAGTCCGTGATAAATTTCTCAGGGGCGAAAGCTGTGCCCATCCCGCTACGGGAGGAAAAGAAGTTTTCCTTCGATCTGGATGAGATGAGGGAGCTCGTCAACGAAAAAACCAAGCTGATAATCATAAATTCCCCGCAGAATCCGACCGGCGGTGTTCTTACACCGGAGGATATGAAGGGGATAGCGGAGCTTGCCGATAAGTACGACGCCTTCATACTGAGCGATGAGGTCTACAGCAAGATGGTTTATGAGGGAGAGCATGTCAGCATCTATGATTATCCGGAGGTGAAGGAGAGGACGATCCTTCTCGAGGGGCATTCCAAGACATACGCGATGACAGGTTGGAGGCTCGGTTATGCCGTCATGAATGTGAGCCTGGCCGAGCAGATCGCGAAACTGCAGACAAACAGCAACTCCTGCACGTCCAGTTTCATTCAGATGGCCGGGATAGAGGCGCTAACCGGACCACAGGACGAGTCGAGGAAGATGATGGCGGAGTTCAAGGCGCGCAGGGATCTAATCGTCGACGGTCTCAATGAGATCCCGGGATTTAGTTGCCTGAGTCCCAAGGGTGCGTTCTACGTGTTCCCGAACATCACCGGGACCGGTATGAAATCGAAGCAGATAGAAGAACACCTGCTGGAGAAAGCCGGAGTTGCGGGTTTGAGCGGGACGAGCTTCGGTGAATACGGAGAGGGCTACCTCAGATTTTCCTACGCTAATTCGCAGGAGAATTTGAAAAAGGCCCTGGAAAAGATCAAAGAGGCGCTTTAGATTAAAGGTTGGCTAGTGATAGAACCCCCTGGTGGAAACGGGTGTTTTCACCAGGGGAAGTATTTTTCTGGAGGTTCCCTTGAAAGGGATAATTGATGTAGTGGCCCTGGGCGGCAATGCGATCATTCCGGCCGGTGGAAAGGGAACAATAAACGAGCAGAGGAAGCTGACCACGACATCGATGAGGCAGGTAGCCGACCTCATCGCTTCCGGCAGGAGGGTGATCCTGACTCATGGAAACGGTCCTATCGTGGGCAATATAATGGAGAGGAACGAAGCGGTGAAGGATCGTATTCCTCCGATGCCGCTCGATGTCTGCGGCGCCGATTCTCAGGGTGGAATAGGATACATGATCCAGCAGGCGCTCAGAAACGAGCTGCTCGCACGCGGTATCAAATCGGATGTAACGACACTGGTATCCCAGGTGGTCGTATCCGAGGATGACGATGCTTTCGACAGCCCCACGAAGCCGATCGGCCCATTCTACTCCGAGAGTGAAGCTAAGAAGCTGGAGGCGGCGAAAGGCTGGTATATGGTCAACGATGCGGATCGTGGATTCAGGCGTGTGGTGCCGAGCCCGAAGCCGGTGGAGATCGTCGAGTCCGATGTGATCTTGAGCCTGCTCGAGATGGGTGTGATAGTGGTCGCGGTAGGTGGAGGCGGGATTCCCGTTGTCAGAAGAGATGGTGGGTTTACAGGCATAGAGGCCGTGATAGACAAGGACAGGGCCGCTGCGGTTCTTGCGGGCAAGGTTGGAGCTGAGAGATTGATCATTCTTACGAACGTCACCGAGGTGTGCGTGAATTTCGGAAGAAGAGATGAAGAGCCCCTCAGGAATATATCTCTATCCGATATCAGGAAGCTCCATGGATCCGGTGAATTCCCGGCGGGTAGTATGGGACCCAAGATCGAGTCCGCGATAGATTTCATCTCGAACGGGGGGAAAGAGGTGATCATTTCCCACGCCAGCATGCTGCTCGAGGCCTGCATGGGTAAGGCGGGTACGCATATTCTGCCCGATACAGACTCTCGAGCATGACCGGGCAGATAGGGTTGTCGCTCACTCCCGACGGAGACTCTCTTGTTGATATCGCTTCCTTATGACAAAAAGACATTCGAATTGGAACTTACCGGCCGTACGCGCATCAGGATAACCGGCGGAGAATTTCCACCACCGCTTCCTGACGCCGCATCGGCCCTGCGTTTTGCTCTGGAAAACGCCACGCATTCACCACCCCTCAAACGTCTTTTGCCCGCGGAGGGCCGGATATCCATACTCATATCCGATATCTCCAGGGGGGGAGGGACCGGCATCCTGCTGCGTCATCTGTTGGAGTATCTGCGGGAGTCCGGGGTGGAACCGGCGCGTTTAGGCATATTCCTGGCCGGTGGAATGCACAGGGGACACAGCGTCGATGAACTGGAATCTCATCTGGGCAAGGATGTGATGTCGAGGTTCACGGTTCGCGAACATGATGCGACTGATGCGTCGTCGCTTGAGGATGCCGGATCTTCGTCGTCCGGAGCAGGGTACCGGTTCAACAGGAAAGTCATGGAGTCGGCATTGCTGATCTGCCTGGGATCCGTGTCGTTTCATTATTTTGCGGGGTACGGTGGGGGGCGGAAGCTGATACTGCCCGGCGTCGCCGCGGAGAGTACGATCCTCGATAATCACAGGCTGTCACTGAAGGCCGATCCGGGATCCGGTCTGGCGGATGGGTGCCGCCCCGCAGCTCTCGAAGGCAATCCCGTTCACGATGACATGCTGGCCGGTGCAGTTCTGATCAACGATAATATTTTCAGCATCAATTTCGTCCAGGACGACAAGGGCAGGGCGCTGTTCATAAATGGTGGAGACCTGATCGATTCCCACCGGGAAGCCTGCGAGCACTTGAAGAGGAGTTTTTGCATTCCCCTAGAACGGCGTTACCGGGCCGTCATAATGTCGGCCGGAGGGTATCCAAGGGACATCAACCTTTTACAGAGCCACAAGGCGGTAAGGTACGCGTCGGCTGCGCTTGAACCCGGGGGGACGATGCTCGTGGCGGCGGCCTGCTCCGAAGGTACCGGATCCGAGTCATATTGGAACGCATTCAGCAGGGGAAGGGGGGGCGTTCCGGATATTGTCAGGGAGAAGTACACGCTGAACTCCCAGACGGCGGTCTCGACATACGAGCTGACCGGGGATTTCGAGATATACGTAAAGACGGAGATGAACGATGAGGATCTGACCAGGTTCGGATTCTCTCCATGGAGAACAGGAGAAACGGCTCTCCTGCTCGGCGGCCTGCGGGACGAGGATATATTGATAATAAAAAACGCGTCATGTTTTCTTCCATATGTGAATTGAGCAATCCGGGCGGAGCCAGAAAATTATGCATGCGGCGGGTCGTTTCTTTGTGATAGTAATAAGTAGAGGAATTCACGGTCATTGTATGATCGAATGCGTGGCGTAGGATAAGGAGGGAGCGGATACATCATGAAGGTTCTCGTTATCGGTAGCGGCGGACGCGAGCATGCGCTTGTTTGGAAGATCTCGGAGTCTCCACACGTGGACAAGATATATGCGGCTCCCGGCAACGCCGGAATGGTGGAGCTCGCCGAATGTGTTCCCGTGAAACCCGATGACACGAGGGCGCTTCTGGAGCTGGCCGTGGACAAGGATATAGACATCACGGTTGTCGGGCCCGAGGTTCCGCTGGTGGCTGGTATAGCGGACATGTTCGCCTCGGAGAGCAGGAGAATCTTCGGATTCGGCAGCAGCGGCGCCGTTCTGGAGGGAAGCAAGGTCAAGGCAAAGAAATTCATGAAGAAATACGGCGTTCCGACTGGAGACTTCGCTGTCTTCACGGAATATGCGGAGGCAAGGGATGCTGTCTCCGGAGGAACCCCCCCGCTAGTCGTAAAGGCCGACGGTCTTGCCGCCGGTAAGGGGGTTCTCGTATGCAAAACCGCTCGAGAAGCGGAAGAGGCGATAGACAAGATAATGGTTAATCGTGTGTTCGGTGATGCCGGTGACAGTGTTATCGTGGAGGAGCACCTCAGTGGTCCGGAAGTGTCGATCCTTTCCGTTTACGACGGCAAGGATTATCGCCTGTTCGTTCCGTCACAGGATCACAAGAGGGCACTGGACGGGGACATGGGTCCCAATACGGGTGGGATGGGTGCCTATGCGCCGGTCAATATTTTCGACGGATCTATGGAGGAACGTGTCAGGAGGGAGATAGTCGAGCCGACCTTCGAAGGTATGGAGAGGGAGGGTATGGCGGGGGCGGGAGTGCTCTACTTCGGTCTCATGCTGACCGGTGACGGACCGAAGGTCCTCGAGTACAACTGCAGGTTCGGCGATCCTGAAACTCAGGTGATCCTTCCGCTTTTCAGAGGAGACCTTTTCGAGGTCATGTTCGAGGCGACCTCCGGGAATCTCGAAAGCGTCGATTTCGAGAACGGTACCGATTCGGCGGCCTGTGTGGTGGTCGCTTCCGGAGGATATCCGGCGTCATACAAAAAAGGCTTTGAGATCAAGGGGATAGGTGCGGCAGAGGAGGCCGGCTGCATGGTTTTTCATGCGGGCACCGCCCTGAGTGACGGCAAGCTCGTTACATCTGGGGGGCGTGTGCTGGGGGTGACCGCTGTAGCCAAGGATTTGGAGAGAGCGCTTGAAAGAGCGTATTCGGGAGTGGATTCGATAGAGTTCGAAGATTGTTTTTCCAGGAGGGATATAGGTAAAAGGGGGCTTCGGTAGGTAGTATCGGGCGGAATTAGAGGGGGATGCCGGGCGCTGATACCGGAGTGCCGGAAGGAGTGAGACGTGAGCGAGGAAATACAGGTTGCGGTATTGATGGGAAGCGAATCGGACAGGGAGATCATGGAAGCCTGTCTGGAGCAGCTCGGTAAGCTCGGAATCAAAGGAGAGCTGAAAGTATCATCGGCCCACAGGATGCCCCAACAGACGCGGACCTATATCGAATCCGCGATCGATAGGGGGGTGAAGCTGTTCATAGCCGGGGCGGGCATGTCAGCGGCCCTCCCGGGATTTATCGCGTCCTCGACGACCCTTCCCGTGATCGGCGTCCCGATCCCGAGCGGTATGCCGGACGGCATGGATGCTCTGCTCTCCATAGTGCAAATGCCCCCCGGAGTGCCGGTGGCCGCGGTAGCCGTCGGCAAAGCGGGCGCCCGGAACGCGGCCATACTGGCAGCCGAGATATTGTCCATAACCGACGCCGAGATCGCCGGTAAGCTCGTGGAGATGCGTGACTCATGGAAGAGCGCCTGACCGGTTACCTCGACGGGGAAAAAGGTAAAAAGATTATAGAAGTGATCCTATCGGGAGGCGTTGTCGTGCTGCCGACCGATACCCTTTACGGCTTTCACTGTTCGATCGGAGCCGCTGAAGGGATCGAGCGGATAATACGCTTCAAGAGAAGGGGCGGAAGAAGGGGATTCGTTGCTCTGGCTTCGGAGATCGATATGGTTGATGGAGTTGTCTCCAGATGGACCGGGGACTCGAGGGAAATGCTCTCCGGCGTATGGCCTGCAGCACTTACCGCGATTTTACATTCTGCGGGAGGAGTTCCGGAAATAGTTGCACCTGATAATAGGATCGCTGTCAGGATTCCCGTGCCGGCCGCGCTTCGATCCATAATCGCATCTGTGGGGGAACCGCTTCTCTCAACGAGCGTCAACATCAGCGGACAGCGCCCCTTTACCAGGATCTCGGACATCATCAAGGCATTTCCCGGTGCTGACGGGTATATTTCGAAAAGGGGCGGCGCCGGGCTTCAACCATCGACGATCGTGGATTTTACATCCAGTCCTCCCAGTCTGGTCAGGGCAGGGAAGTATCCATGGAAGTGATGGATTGTTTTATCTGCCCGGCGGCAACTCACAATGGCCGTCCGGTCGCTGGTTGCGTCCGAAACGAACAGTGGGTTCAAAGGCAGGGCTGCAAAGGAGCTGAAATGAGCCTATCGATACGATTGCGTACGCTTGTTACGTTAGCGGCGGTATTTACCGTCACCTTCTTGATGCTGTCTGCAAACGGATCGGCTGAGGATCCCACGCTTGCGGAAGAGGTCACAGCGGAGATGGTCTTGATCCCCGGCGGCGAATTCATGATGGGAAGGGAAGGGGAGGGTGATTTCAGCCCACCGCATATCGTATTTTTGGATAGCTTCTATATCGACAGGTACGAGGTCACGAATACCCAGTACTTCAGGTTCTGCGAGGATACGGGGAGGGATTTACCGGAGTTTTGGGTTATGGATGAATTCAGGAGTGGTCCAGGATATCCGGATAATCCCGTCACAGGAGTGAGCTGGTATGATGCCTCGGACTATGCGGAGTGGTGCGGGAAGAGGCTGCCCACAGAAGCCGAATGGGAATACGCGGCAAGGGGAGGACTAGACGGCATGTACTATTCGAATGCGGATACGCTGGGGGCGGCGGCAGCGAACTACGCAAGATCGGGTACAGGGGGAACACTCAGAGTCGGCAGTTATCCTCCCAACGGTTTCGGCCTTCACGATATGATCGGTAATGTCGTGGAGTGGGTCAATGACGTCTACGATGGAGGATACTACTCGATCAGTCCCCGTGAGAATCCACGGGGGGCGGAAAAGGGCAGGTTCCGTGTGATACGGGGAGGGGGCTGGCATACGGGGCCCGGCTGCTGCGGCGTCCATTTCAGGAACGCGCTGCCAAGTAATTGGCTCGATTTCAACGTAGGATTCCGGTGCGCCAAAGATCACGGGACGAAGGCGGACAAGGCGTCTGCGCGGTAGTGCAGGGGTGGCAACTTGTTATTTCGGTCACCGTCTATGAACAAAGCGCAGATCTAAGTCCGGATCAGAAAGGATTGCCAAATGGAGCATCGAGGTCAACTCCTGACCGTTATGGTAAGCTACCTGGCGTTGCTCGTCGCCTGGGGGCTCTACCAGGGGCGCAAGGTTAAATCCGGCGAGGATTACAGCATTGCAGGGAGAAGACTTCCGGGATGGGTGGCCGCCCTGTCTGAGCGGGCTACCGGCGAGTCGTCGTGGGCACTGCTGGGGTTGCCCGGTTTCGCCTTCGCGATGGGACTTTCGGGGATATGGACCGCCATAGGCTGCGTTACCGGAATAATAACGGCTTGGGCGGCCATAGCCTGGCGCATGCGTGATGAGGCGGAGCGGCACAATGCCACGTCGTTCGTCGATTACATAGCGCACAAGCACGGTTCATGCGGAAAGTGGATAAGGATCGTGGGAAGCCTCACGATCGTATTCTTCTTCTTCTTCTATGTCGGTGCTCAGTTCCTTGGCGGAGGAAAAACGCTACATACGATGTTCGATGTCAGCCCATGGCTGGGGATGCTCATTACGGCGCTGATCATCGTGCCCTACACCGTGTACGGGGGATTCAGAAGCGTTGTCTATACGGATGTGGTGCAGGCACTGGTCATGATAACCGCACTGGTCGTAGGGCCGGTTGTAGGGATCCTGACAATCTCCGGCTCGCCAGACTTCTTCGCCCAATCGATACCCCAGGCACTTTCGAGGGCCGGCTCCGGCTATTCCTCTCTGACAGGTGCGGTGTCCGGTTTCGGTATGGGTATAGCGATTATCGGCGGGCTTTCTTGGTTCTTCGGCTACCTCGGAGGTCAACCGCAGCTGAGCATGCGGTTTATGGCCATAAAAGACTCGGGACAGGCCAGGAAGGGACGTAACGTGGGTATAGTCTGGACGGTTCTGGCATACATGGGGGCACTCTCGATAGGGTGGATAGGGATCGCGATCTTCGGCCCGGAGGGGTTGCAGGACCCGGAATGCGTGATGCCTGAGGTCATGCTGGCCGTCTTTCCGCCGGTCATAGCATCCATTCTGATAACGGGCGCGATCGCAGCGATGATATCGACAGCGGACTCACTGCTGATACTCTCCGCGACCGAACTCTCGGAGAACATTCTAAAGCCTGGATCAGGTGGAGGTGGTGGGTTCGGAGACGGCAATCTTGCGCGGCACAGGATCACGACCGCGGTACTTGCGGTTATCGCCCTGATAGTGGCTTACATTTCACCGTCAAACCTCATATACACGCTGGTCGGTTACGTTTGGGCGGGTATCGGCGGCACGTTCTCGGTAGTGATTCTATTCACACTGTTCTGGAAACGCTACCATGGCAGGGCCGCGCTCGTCACGATAATATCGGGCATGCTATTCACGATCATATGGATCAGCACCGGTATGGATGAGATGATCACGGCAAGGATCATGACGTTCGTCGTATCGACCGTCACAGCCGTCGCCTCGACGTACCTTGTTCCCTGCGATGAGAGCAAGTCCGTCAATTAACGTTTTTCGCGGGGCACCGGTGATCGTCGAAGCGTGCGAAAACCACGTTGCGGCAGTTTGGAACTTCTGCCTCCGGAGTTTGTAAATACTATTTGACCTTATTGGAATAATTATTTTATTTTTACTTGATCTAGCTTATGTATAAGAGCTGAAATTGATTTTTTGGGATTGGCTCCGATGGATCCAGTACCCGAGGGATGATTTCTCCTTTGTCCTTACTCGGAATTAAATCCATCATATAGCTCAAGCCATAATTAGAAGGAGCATTCTATGATCGAAATCAGCAATCTGACGAAATACTACGGTGATCTATGCGCGCTCGATAACATCAACCTCTCGATAGAGAAGGGGATGATACTCGGGTTGCTCGGACCCAATGGCGCTGGAAAGACGACCGCGCTGAGGATTATAACGGGATACCTTTCACCCACCTCGGGTGATGTTGTCGCCAAGGGGATATCGGTAGAGGAAGATCCCCTGGCGATCAAGAAGATGATCGGGTATCTGCCAGAATCTTCTCCACTGTACCAGGACATGCTCGTATTCGATTTTCTGAACTACGTGGCTGATATACGAAGGATCGAAAAATCCGGCAGGATGGAGAGGTTGAGGGAACTCGCCGGTATATGCGGCCTGAAGGAGGTAATGCACCGCCCGATTCATGAGCTTTCAAAAGGTTACAAGCAGAGGGTCGGGCTTGCTCACGCTATGATGAGCGATCCCGAGATCCTGATTCTGGACGAACCGACATCCGGGCTGGATCCCAACCAGATCATGGAGATCAGGGATATCATAAAGAGGATCGGCAAGGAAAAAACCATCATTCTCTCGACCCATATCCTGAGCGAGGTCGAGGCTACATGCGACCGTGTGGTCATAATCAACAGGGGGAGAATAGTGGCCGACGGCAGCACGGGCGAGCTCAAAGAATCCTCTGAATCCGAATATTCGATCAATCTGATATTGAGGGGCGCGAGCGAAGGCGATGTGGAAAAAGAACTCGCCGGAATAGAGGGAGTTGACGGAGTGAGCTCCGTGCAGGCGGACAACGGAACGCTGTCATTCAGCCTTCTATGCAAGACAAAAAAGGATATACGAGACGAGATCTACAGCAGGATAAAACGCCAGGAATGGACGCTCCTGGAATTCAGAAGAGAATCCAAGAGCCTGGAAAAGATATTCAGAGAATTGACAAAGGAGAACTGATATGGTTGGAAGCGGCAATGTCTCGTTTATCTTCAAGAAGGAATTCAAGGTGTATTTCTTATCACCTATCGCGTATATAGTAATCTCGATATTCCTGATACTGGCGGGATGGTTCTTCTTCTCCACCTTCTTCCTGTACAATCAGGCGGAATTGAGAAGCTTTTTCTCCATGCTTCCTGTGATCTTCTCCTTCATAGTTCCCGCGGTGACCATGAGGCTTTTTTCCGAGGAGTTCAATGTCGGCTCGTTTGAAACACTGGCGACCCTTCCGGTATCCCTTTCCGAAATCATAATCGGAAAGCTGCTGGCCTCGGTGGCCTTTATCTCGATAATGCTTATTCCCACGTTGAGCTATGCGGTCTCTGTCGCGTTTCTGGGAGATCTGGACTGGGGGCCAGTGCTCGGGGGTTATATAGGCTCGGTCCTTCTCGGAGCTGCGTTCAGCGCGATTGGGCTCTTCGCCTCGTCATTGACCAGAAGCCAGATCATAGCTTTCATTATAGGTATGATAATCTGTTTTGCCCTCACGGTAGTGGAAACACTCCTTTTCTTCCTGCCCGAATCGATGGTCGGATTCTTTCAGTATATTGCAGCAGATCATCATTTCCAGAATATTGCCAGGGGAATTATCGATTCAAGGGATATCATCTATTTCCTGAGCTTGATCTTCGTTGCCTCGTACGCAACACACGTCACCATGCAAGAGAAAAGATAGGGAGGAGCAAAGGTGAAAAAACGAATGGTGAAATATTACAAGTTGATTGTCTATCTGATCGTTGTTCTTCTGGTGAATATGGCCGGTATCACGATGTTTACGAGGGTCGACCTCACATCCGACGGCCTCTACTCCCTGTCAAAGGTCAGCCGCGATGCCGTTTCGATGCTGTCGGAACCACTTACAATAAAGGTATTCTTCACGAAAAACCTGCCCGCTCCGCACAACAACACGGAGAGATACCTTCATGATCTACTCGAAGAATATGCTGTAAGCTCCAATGATTATTTTAACTACAGCTTTTATGACGTGAGTGCCGAGGAGGGAGATCTGGACGAGGATGCACTGAAGAACCAGCAGGTAGCCCAGAGCTATGGGATCTACCCGGTTCAGATACAGAATATCGAGCAGGATGAGGTGAAGTTCAAGCGGGCTTACATGGGCATGGTGCTGATCCACGGCGACGTCATAGACAAGATCCCGTCGATAACATCGACGGAAGGACTCGAATACACGGTCACATCCAAGATAGAGAAGATGAACAATAAGATAAGCGCTCTTCTCAACCTGAAAGAGCCCGTGAAGATCGACCTGTACTACTCATCGTCCATGGATCGCGTGGCACCCCACTTGAGAATGAGCGGTTTGTCGGAGATTCCATCGAAGGTGGCATCAGTGGTCGAGGAGCTGAACGGCAAGTATTACGGCAAACTGAGGTTCTCGAGTTACGATCCGACTAACGATCCGTCGCTCGAGGAGCATCTGCTAGAGAACAACCTGATGATGCTGACATGGCCTGATATAGACAACAGGGCCGGTGAGTTGATGGTTGAAGCGGGCAGGGGCACGATAGGGCTCGTCATAACCAGCGGCGGAAAATCCAAGCCCATTCCCCTGATAAGTGTATTCAAGCTGCCGCTTTTCGGCACGCAGTACCAGCTTGTCGACATGAACAGCCTGCCCGAGATCATTGGGGAGGCTGTGGATGATGTGATCGATATAAACAAGAAGATCGGTTATCTGGCCGATCACGGGACGCTGAAGATATTCGGCGGCGTGCAACCACAGGCTCAGGGCCAGAGCCAGATGGATGTCCTGTCGAACTTCAACTCGCTCGTCTCGCGCGATTACTCCCTGGAGCAGGTCCAACTTGGAGAGGGTGCCATTCCGGACGGAATAGACTGCCTGATCATTGCTGGGCCGAAAGAACGGTTCTCCGACTATGAGCTGTTCCAGCTCGATCAGTTCCTGATGAAGGGTAAATCGATAGCCATATTTCTCGACTCCTTCCAGGAGATCGCACCACCCCCGAACCAGGCGAGGATGAACTACAACCAGGGGCCGGTCTACAGGCCGGTGATGACGGGCCTCGACAAGCTCCTTTCATACTACGGGGCACAGGTCAAGCAATCCTATGTACTCGACGAGAATTGCTTCGAGCAGAGGATGCCACAGATGTACGGTGGCGGTAAAAGGTCCATCTATTTCGTACCATTGATCAAGAACGAATATATAAACACAAACGTGACCTTCATGAACAATATCAAGGGGCTGGTGACGGTCAAGTCGTCGCCGGTCATGACGGACGAAGAAACGATAAAATCTAATAACTTAGATGCGGATGTACTGTTTTCTTCATCGGAGCTCTCATGGGAAATGAGCGGAAGGATCGACCTCAATCCGCTGACATTGAGTCCACCCACAGATATGGGGGATAGGAGCAGCATGCCTCTCGCAGCGATAATAAGAGGTGGATTCCCGAGCTACTTCGCCGGGAAGCCGATTCCGGAAAAACCGGCCGCGGGTGACGAAGGGCAAAGCGATATTCCTGACAGCACGGCGTCTCTGGCCGCTTCTCCAACCGTCTCCATGGCCGATTCCCTGGCGATCAAAGGTGAGGGATCCGTGGTTACGAGGGGTAAACCCGGGAAACTGTTCATAGTCGGGACGTCGGAGATCCTGAAGGATAATGTTCTCGATGAGAACGGAGCAACGCCGAACTCGACATTCATAATGAACAGCCTCGATAACCTAAACGGCAGGGATGACTACGCTTCGATGAGGAGCAAATCGCAGAGGTTCAATCCGTTGAAAGAGGTGTCACCGGTGGCTAAAGCATTCGTCAAGACATTCAATATCGCCGGGTTGCCGGTTGTAGTTGTTCTTTTCGGTATCGCCGTCTGGTTTCGACGGACAGCCAGGAAAAAGGCGGTCCAGGTGATGTTCGACAGGTAGCTTCTGGAGGAAGTCCAAATATGAGAGTTAAAAAGGAGTACATAGTTCTAGCGGTTATCATAGCCGTGCTTTCATTGTACATTATTCTGAGGAATCAGGATGAGACTCATTACGAGCTCCCCGAGCTTGTACCCGTAGAGAAATCGGCGGTCACGCGTCTGATCGTGGTCCAGGGCGCCGACACGATCGACCTCGAGCGTCGGGGTGACGGATGGCTTCTCAGACCCTGGGGGTACGAGGCGGATAAAGGTGTTGTTGACAAGATGCTGGATGCGATAGGGGATTTCTCGCTCGTTTCGCTGGCATCGGAGGCGAAGAACTACATTCCTTACGATCTCGACGAAGATAATAGAATAGACGTCGAAGCGGCCGGTCCGGGTGGAGTCGTCAGAAAACTGCAAATCGGCAAGGTGGCGTCCACGTACAGGCATACCTACGTGCGACTGGAAGACGACCACAGGGTCTACCAGGCCGATAAGGACATCAGGAGACCTTTCGATACGGATGCGGAAAAGGTGAGGGAAAAGGCCGTTGTTTCGATTGTCAAAGAGGAGATATCGGGGATAACGCTGGAGGGGAGCGGTGAGAGGGTATCCATGCATATGGTTCCCATGGAGGACGAGACCGATCCAGGTGGAGGGGAGGGTGAGATTCCGCCTGCGGGGCCGGGAATGAAGTGGCTCACCGCGGACAGCTTGGAAGTGGACGAGGCTGCCCTGGAAACGGTTATCAATACGCTCGTGAGCCTCAAATGCGACTCCTATATAAACGATAGCGGCAAAGACGCGTTCGGGATCCCGTTATATACGGCTACCCTAACAGGCTTGAAGACGGTCACCGTTTCGATCTTCGAAAAGAACGCAGACGGCAAGTATCCGGCGGTATCCTCCGATAGCGAATATCCTTTCCTGCTATCCTCCTGGAAGGCCGAGCGAATAATGAAGGCTCCCGGTGAGCTCATCGCCTCCGGGAACGGCGAGTAGCATTTTGCCGGGCAGACGGTAACCGGATCGATTCAGGAATCCGCGCATCCAGCCGGTCTTTCGCCGAGACTGCATCATTTACTTGCTCGGGGAAATCATGCATTCTCTAGATTTGAAAATTGAGCGGGGCGGTGCCGCGTACATTGCCGGTGGATCACGTAACCACGTTGTAAGGGACGATCATTCGACAGCGGAATTCGAGATAGGTAGTATCAAGGCTGTTTTGGATAAGCGGACTGGCCTGCTCGTAATAGATGTCCCCTTCACCTCTACAGATCAACTGTTCCACCGAAGCGAAGGCGATTGCATATCGATAAGCAGCGACCTGCGGAATCTTCACAGGATGGGCCAGGAGCTGGATCCGCACGCGCTTTATTCCATCCTTCAGTTCGGAGCTGTAATACCCCCCATGAGTGTCTGGAAAGATGTCGGGCGTTTTACGCCCGGAAGGATTTTCAAGGTCGACTGCGTCAACCTTCTTATCAAGGACTCGGGGAGATCGGGTGGATGGTCCGAGCCGAGCGGTAGCGATCATACGCTGGACGATAATTCGCAGTTAGGGGAGATCGTAGGATTGATCGACACGATTCTAGAGGAATCATGTCCAGACGGCGATCCCGTCATCCTCTTCAGCGGAGGAGTGGATTCGGGCCTGTTGGCCGCAAGGGCCAGTGCGAGGGGTTGGAGCGGAACGACTCTGGTGAATTACAGCATGGGGGAAGACGATACTGAAGCGGCACTCGCCCGGGAGATGGCGTCATATCTTGGGCTCGAGTTCATACAGATAGACGATGCGGACGTTGATAATTTCGAGCTGCTTGACAGGGCGGTCCTGACCTTCGCCAACCCCTTCGGTGACCATTCGTCCCTTCCGACCTACAGCCTTTCGATGGAGGTCCTCCGCAGGTTTACCGAAAACAGGGTAGTGGTCGACGGAACGGGTGCGGATGGGGCATTTGGATTGTACTCGAACATTTCCAGGCTCGAAAGCCTTTACAGGGTGCCCCGTTTCGTTCGCATGTTTCTCGGGAACATGTACGGGGTATGCGGATGCTGGAAGTACGATACGGCCGCTGAATACTTCATGAGGTTGTGCCGCCGCACATCCCGGATGCCTCCGCTCTCGTCATTCAAGGCGCAGAATCCCCTGGACGGCATATTCTATGATTTTCCCCGTGAGGGAAAAGAACGTGTTTTCCAACTGCTCGAGGAGTGGATCGTATCCGCCGTTCCGGTTGAGGATGAAGCGGCCAGGCTCATCGCCGTGGACCTTGCGCTCGTATGCGGCTCCATATTCGCGCAGAAGAACAAATCGATCTTCGACTCCCACTCGAGAAGTATCGAATATCCATTTATGGACAAAAGAATGACGGGCCTGGCTATCATGAGGGCCAGATTGTGGCCGGGTCATGGAGAACGCAAACGCATTATCAAATCCCTTCTGGCCTCGCAGGTTCCGCGAAGCATGGTCTACAGACCCAAGAGCGGATTTATAGCTCCTGTCGGCGAGAAATTCGCCCGGCCTGAATTCATGTATGCCTTCGATAAGCTTCTCGATTCAGGATCGGCCTTTGAAAACCTGCTGGATCACACAGGGATCTTCCGCCTTAAAAAACTCGTGGAACGATCCGTGCCGCTCCCTCCACAGACCTACAGCTTTATCTGGACGGCCGTCTTCTGCAATCTATGGCTGGATCAGATAAAGAATCTCACCCCATTCGACTATACGTTCGAACCTCTGGATTGATCTTGGAGGTTGAACATAGTAACCGATTGTGTTAGAATACGATAAATGGCAGAAAAGGCCCATGTGGAAGGGGAGATACAATGAAACCGAGCAGGATACTGTTCAGCATTTTCATGGTAGTCGCGGTCTTCCTGGTCGCCCCGGCCGGTGCAGATGACACCGATCCGCCCGAAAGGGATCCGGAGATCGAGGCGCTCCAGATGGAGATCGAAGCGAGGGGCTATCACTGGACGGCCCGCAGGACTTGGGTAACGGACCTCGAGCCGGGGGAGTTTCAGAAGCTGCTCGGTGCCAGGATGCCGCGTGCCCTTCTCAAGCGGAGCGAGACCCAGGATGAAACCTATGTATACAGAGGGCCGGCTCTGCCTGCCAGATATGACTGGCGTGATTATGGAATGGTCAGCTCCGTCAAGCACCAGGGGGGCTGTGGAAGTTGTTGGGATTTCGCCGGGATAGGGGCGCTGGAATCAGTTCTGCTGATCAACGAGGGGATCGAGTACGACCTGTCGGAGCAGCAGATATTATCGTGCAGAACGGGGGGGTACGGCTGTAGCGGTGGCTGGTATTCATGGGTCTGGGGCTACATCAAGGACGTTGGAGCCGTCCTGGAGACGTGCATGCCGTACCAGGCAAGCGACACGGTCACGTGTGTCGACGGCGGCTGCCCGAAAGTCGCGACTACCGGAGGGTGGATCGATATCCCCAACAACGTCGAGGCGATAAAAGCGGAGGTGCTGGTCTCACCGGTCGCAACGACCTTCCACGTGTACGGCGATTTCGGTTCCTACGGAGGGGGATGCTATGAACACGAGGGAGACGATCCCATAAACCACGCAGTTGTGATAATCGGATGGGATGACACGCTATGCGGAGGCGACGGCGCCTGGTTGTGCAAGAACAGCTGGGGCGAATACTGGGGCGATTCCGGTTTCTTCTGGATCAAGTACGGAAGCTGCAAGATCGGCAATGCGACACAGCGCGTCTTCTACGATTCGGGAATGGAGATCGTCTATGACCACAATGATATCTCGGATCCATCAGGCGACGGCGATGACAGGGCCGATCCATGTGAGGACGTGGAGATGACAGTGGCCCTGAAGAACGGCATACTTGCCGTCGGCCGGACCGGGGTTCAGGCCACGCTGTCCACTTCGAGCGGACTCGTTCAGATAACGCAACCCAACTCGAGCTATGGCACAATTGCAACGGGAGCGGCTGTGACGGGATCTCCTGATTTTGAGTTCTCGGTCGATCAGTTCGCCCCGTCCGGGGAGGTGGTGGAGCTCGCTCTTTCGATATCCGCCGACGGAGGGTACACGGGCAGCGATACCTTCTATGTCACGATCGGTGACTGCCCCGTTCTACTAGTGGACGATGATGAGGGATCCAGCTATGAGAACTACTTCGAGGAGGCTCTATCGAACAACGGGTACGTGTACGAGGTCTGGAACGAAATGGACAAGGGAAGCGTGAGCGCGTCATATCTTGCCGGCTACTCCGCTGTCGTATGGATGACGGGCATATACGGCGATATCGAGTCCGGCAACCGGACCGCTATCTCCTCATTTCTCGACGGTGGTGGATGTCTTTTGATCACGGGGCAGGACATCGGGTGGCAGCTGAATGACGAGGGTGATCCGGTGAAAATAGCATTCTACAACGACTATCTGCATTCGGATTACATAGCCGACGATTCTGGTTACAGAAGCATGACCGGGGTGAGCGGTGACGTGATCGGTGACGGCCTCTCGTTCGACATAGGAGGCGGTGACGGTACCTGCAACCAGGATTATCCCAGCGAGATCGAGCCCCTGACAGGGGCCTCGCCCGTTTTCGAATATGCGGCGGGGATCGAGGGGGCGATCAGGTTCGACGGGAGCCACAGGCTCGTCTATCTGGCGTTCGGGCTGGAAGCAGTCAATACGAGCGCCGCCAGGGATACGATAATGAGGCGGAGCCTCGAGTGGCTCGTGGATTCATGGCCCGATACCGATCAGCCCCAGGTCGAGGTCACATATCCGGATGGCGGGGAGCATTTGACGGTCGGGGAGGATTACGAGATCACGTGGACCGCCTCCGACAACGTGGGTGTGACCTCCATCGATATACTGCGCTCGTACGATGGAGGAGCGACCTTCCCGGACACGGTCGCACATGGGATATCGAACGATGGTTCGCACATGTGGCAGGTGCCGGACAGCATATCCTCCCTTTCGCGGATAAGGGTGGTCGCGCACGATGATGCGGGACTAGCCATGTATGATGATTCGGATGGTGACTTCTTCTCCGATGCGGTTACAGGAGAGAGCGGCAACACGGTTCCAAGGGTTTGGAAGCTAGCTCAGAACGTGCCCAATCCCTTCAATCCTGTCACCACCATAGAGTACTATGCAGCGGAGAAAACAAGGATAAAACTGTGCGTATATAACATTCGGGGGCAGCTTGTACGTGTGCTGCTCGACGAAACCGTGGATGCGGGACCCGGCAGCGTTGTATGGGATGGTAAGGATCACAGGGGACGTGAAGCTGCATCCGGGATGTACTTCTATAAGATGGAGTCATCGGAATTCACGAAATCGATGAAGATGATTTTATTGCGATAGCACGCCTCTCTTCGCGATTGAGAACGCCTGCTGATTGGCGTTTTCAGAACCGTTTTCGCTGTCTCGCGTCTTTTCTATCATTAACAATGAAGAAATCGAATTCTCCATATCGAATGAATGATAATAATAAAAAATAGCGGTTATTCATTACATAAAATATAATATTTTTAGATTATATATGAATTATATTGCATATAATTATTTATTTATGCTTATCTTTATTATATTATCGTTTTACGGTTTTCTTAATTTATTATTGAATTTGATCGGCTCCTATGGTATAGTAAACAGGCTAACTCAATACATAATATAAACTAAATAGCGTAAAGGGGGCATTTGCGTGAAGAGAATTATTATTCTTATATTGGTTGCTCTGATGATTCCCGTTGCTGCATTCAACATCACCAGTGACACAAGATCACAGGGACGAAGGAAATCCTCTCTCCAGAAGCCGGCATTAATCTCGAACCAGAGACAGGCCGATCTGCCGGCCGGGCTGGAAGCGGAAGGCGGCGGAGGACGAAGGCTCGGAACCGCGCCCGATACGACCCTTCTCGGCGAGTGGGATTTCGATGACGGTACGGCGCAGGGGTGGACCGTTGAGGACCGCACCGCGCAGATAGACACCTTCTTCCACGTAGCAGATGGTTCTGAGCTCGATGGTGGTGATTTTTTTCGTCTTCTTCCAATATCCGGGTCAAAATCGCTCTGGTGCGGTAAGGATGCGACACCAGCAAATCCATTCTGCAGTTGGGCACAACTTCCCGGTTACGGTAGCTACTGGGACCAGCGCTTCGAATCAGAGACGATCTACGGCGACTCGATATATATCCAGTATAAGATCTCATGGGATACAGAGGATTATTACGACTTCGGGTACTGCCAATATCTCGACGGCGGCGACTGGATCGATCTCAACTCCTACGAGGGAATTGGTGGACCTATATATGAAGCATTTTCGGTCAAGCCGCAGGGTGATTCGACACGGTTCCGTTTCAGGTTCGTATCCGACGGCGGGTGTGACGACGAGGACGGAGAAGAGAATACGGACGGCGCCTTGATAATAGATGATATCATGACAGTGTCTGACGGGGATACAATCTGTGATGAGGATTTCGAGTCCCAGCCCACCGGTGCGACCGATATCGGGTCTTGGGCTGCGTCCGTCCCGCCAGCATTCGGCGACTACGCCGCGCTCCACGCTGGTGCCTCCGTTCTTCAGGAGAATCCATGCAGCCAGAACAACACCTACCTATGGGGATTCTTCGATGATCCGGACTCGACCGACTACGGATGCGGTGGGCATCCCGAGCAGGGCGCGATGCCGTACGGTCCGGATGAGGAGGGCCACTGTCTGGACGTCCACATCATCTCGCCGGGAATCCAGCTCACCGGCAGTGGAGCTTCGGTGAAGTTGAGGTATTCGGCTTACCGCGACCTTCCTATGGACAACCTCCAGTTCTATTGCGAAAGGGTCCGCTCGTGGGTCGGCGGTTGCCCGACGATCTGGGGTCCTTATCCAATGTATTTGAAATTCGGGGATTTCAAGGACTGGCACCGGGAAAGTACCGAGATAGGGCACCTTATCCATCCATCGGCTGATTCGATACAGATCGCTATCAGGGTCTTCGACAATTACCCTGAATGGGGTGGTGTGTATGGTACTGGAGACTGCCATAGTCACGCTCCGCTGATTGATAACATAAGCGTCGTACAGATAGACAACAACGGCCCCGTCTTCTCGGTGAGCCATGTATACTTATTCCAGGATAATTTTAGTGCCGACGGTACGGTGACCGGGACCGCCCGAGCCGACATGGCGTGCGACCTGCTACCGGGAAGTAATCCCAGTATTCGTCCAGGCGACTCTATCGTTATCTCGGTTTACGACGACGATTGGGGCTTGGGCTTGGATCCATACACTGGTTTCGGGAGTGCCGTGTATGCGTTCGTGAGTATCAACGGCGACGAAGATCCTACGCCTTACCAGGCGTCGGAAACGAGATCGATTGGGGATAGGTACCCGTTTGTAAATGGTTATGTGCTGGGGGAGGAGCACTACGGCGTGTTCCGGATGGACACCGTGTTCTCCGACGCGGGCTTCAATGACCCGGTGCCGGATAAATTCTGCTTCGACCTCAACGACGAGGTGCTTGCGCCGGGTGATACGGTATCGTACTTCTTCGGCGCGATGAACGACATCGGTGAGTGGGTATACTGTTCGAGGGATCACGGCGGACAGGGGTCCATATTCACAACCGATGATATGAATGAAGCCGCGCAGAGCCCGATGGAGTTCTGCATACTTCCCTCTCCCGGGAGGGATATCCTCTACGTCGACGACACCGACGGCCTGGGAGGCCCCGCGCAGCTGTACTTCGACGACGCCTTTGAGAGGATCGGCATTTCCTGGCGGGTGGACCGTTTCGATGTTCTAGCTCCATCGTGGTGTAGGGGCAACAGCCTCGCCTCTCGTGTGACAGATATTTTTGGTCAAATTATCAGTCAGTACAGAGTGATAATCTGGAGCAGCGGTGATCTCGAGACCGGCCTGATAGGGGATGGTGTGGGAGGAAATCCGGAGAAATCGGATGATTTTAATTTAATTGATGTCTTAATGGATTATTCCCCGGATTCCCCCGGCATTTACCTGACGGGCGACGATATCGCCGAGGAATGGAGTGGCTTGACAGCAGCTGGAGCTGTGCATTTGAAGGGTCAGTATATGAATTTTAATTTAGGAAGCGGCGATCACGCATCCATCGGTGAGCCGGTATCGCCGGAGCTGGGGGCGACCGGAACTGTTTTCTCTGAAATGAATTATATGGTTCCACCGTATGACGACATCACGGCCTTCGGGGGGTGCCCCGACGTCAATGACTTCGACATCATAAATCCTGCTGGGTTATCGGTGCCTGAGATGTCGAATCCTGTCAGTGGTAATCATTATGTCATAAGCCAAGTAACTCCTAACTCGAGTGCTTCTCTGTCGAGGGCCATTCTGTCCGGGTTCAGCTTTCATAACCTCGCGGACGATACCGAAGAATCCTCCGAGTCACAGCGGGCACGGCACATGGAGATGGTCATGGAGTGGTTGTTGAACGAGAACCTGTCGGTCACCGATGCGGGCGATCAGGCACCGAGGTTCTCCGATTACCTGTCTCAGAACTTCCCGAATCCATTCAATCCGGTGACGACGATCCGCTACGGCGTCAAGAACAAAGGGTCCGTGAGCCTTAAGATATTCGATGTCTCCGGGAGGCTCGTCAGAACGCTGGTTGACTCTAAAAAGGAACCGGGGAACTATAGAGCCGTCTGGGACGGGCGAACAGTGGGCGGGAGGGATGCCGCGAGCGGTGTCTATTTCGTGAGGATCGACACCCCCGGCTTCGTGCAGACGAGGAAGATGGTACTTCTTAAATAGCACGTCTCACTTTTAAGTGAATAGGGTTCTTGAAAGGCCCGGTTGTCGAGTTGTCCTATGACTTGGCGGCCGGGTTTTTCTTCGGGCTCCGGGGGGATTGATCCTTAGAGCGGACCGGGGCGGTTCCGAAATTAAAGCTGCATCAATCTTCGAAACCCTCGAAGTGCCTGTCCCTGTACGCGTCACACCGGGAGCAGAGAAGTATCTTCTCCCTCTCGCCACGCGCCAGATGGCGTGCGAACCCGATCCTCGTATCTCCGTTCCATATGTCGAGCACGCTTTCGTCATTGGCGTTTCCCAGCACCGCCCGCCCGGCTATGTCCCAGCAGCACAGCACGGCACGGCCGTCGGTGTAGAAGAACATCTCCTCCCTCATCTTCATGCACGGTTTTCGGACCAGTTCGACACCTTCATCCCACGGCCAGTTGTAGAGGGGCACTATGGTGGCACGGTCAGCCTTCTTGCTCCAGTAGGATACGAAGTCGCGCTGCTCGTCCCTGTTTATATCCATGTCGATCATCCTGACCTCTGTCACGACCTGGGCGTGCTTTTCGGACAGTATCCGGATGAATGTTTCGATATTGTTCACGACCCTGTCGAAATCGAGACCTACACGGCATTGTTCATATGTTTCCCTCGTGTGGGCGTCCAGGCTGAAACGGATCAGATCTATGCCCGCGTCGATCAACTGATGTGACCGCTCCTCCGTCAGCAGATTGCCGTTCGTATTGATCTCCGCGCGCGCCGTCGGATCGTCCTTTATGTATGAAACGACTGCGGGCAGCCTTTTGTCGAGGAGCGCCTCGTTTTGCAGGAAAGGCCTATAGGTGATGCCCAGACCGCGTGTATCGTCGATGATCTTTTTCCATGTCTTATCGGGCATGACGACGGGCTTTCGCTTGATGTTCTTCTGCGGGCAGAAAGGGCATTTGGCATCACAGCCGATTATTGTCTCTATCTGTATGTATCTCGGCTGAGCCGGAAGATTTATTGTACCGTCCACTTTTTACCTTTCAATTGCGGTTTAGATGACCTTCGATCAAATTTAAGCAACGAAGGGCGGCTCCGCAATTATTTCGTATGAATTCGGATGCCGTTGCGCCGAGTTTCTCGAGAAGGGCCCTGTCCGAGAGCAGTGATTCGGAAACGCTGAAAAATTCCTCCGCACTGTTGACTATCCGTCCGGCGCCGAGCCCGGTGAGCCGTTTGGCCTCGAGTGAATTGTCTATCCTCGGGCCGAACAGCACCGGGAGCCCCAGAACGGCCGGCTCCATCACGTTGTGAACACCTGTGCCGTAGCTTCCTCCCACGTAGGCCAATCCGGCCGCCCTGTACAACTCTGCCAGGTAACCGATCCCATCGATGAGGATAACCGGCTCATCGATCTTTTCGTCATCCTTGATAGATGAGAACAACCTGAAGGGAAGCCCTTCCCGTTCGAGGTGCCTCCGGATTTCCTCCAGCCTCCCGGCCGTCGGCTCATGGGGTGCGAGGATCAGCCCGGTGAGGGGGAACCTGTCGATCAATCTACGGAATCCGGGGATAACTGTTCTTTCGTCCCCCGGCCATGTGCTGCCCGCTATGACGTAGAACCGTTCGCCGCCGACCAAAGCCTGAGGCAGCTTTAGGGACGATGCGTCTATCCTTCGGCACACCTGATCGTATCTCGTATCCCCGGCGATTGTTATGGCTATATTCCCGTGGGCGTACCTCACAAACCTCTGCGCATCCTCCTCGGAGATTGCCGCTATGGCAGTCAGCATCGAATAGAGCTCCCCGTAGAAGCCGCGTGTGATCCTGGAAAGGCGCTTCGAGTTGGGGGATAGCGTTCCCGATATGAGTATCTGGGATATGCCTCGTTTGCCCGTTTCCATGATCAGGTTCGGCCACAGATCGAATTTTGTGTAGACGATCATGTCGGGCTTCAGGGTGTCTAGGCAGAAGCGGGCATTCGGTTGTGTGTCGAACGGAAGATAGTCGACGAACCTTATCGCCTCGTCCCCGCCGGGATCGGCAAGTCTTTCGAGAAACTTCTTGCCCGAAGGCGAGTAGAACGTGAGGGCGATCTGAATGGAGGGATCCATCTTCTCGTGGATCAGGTCCATTACCGGCTTGGCCTGGAGGAACTCGCCTGCCGACGACACGTGGAACCATATCAGCTTGCCCTCTTCGCTGAGAACGGACGATTTGGATTTCCACCTCTCCTTCAGGCCCTTCCGGCATGCCAGCACCTCTGCGATCTTGCCGTTGAAGGAGGCCGCCGCCAGGGCGGCGGCGTGGGCTATGGGAAGTGAAAGGTTATATATGGCGCGTTGTATCTTCATTCCCCGCTTCCCCCGCTGGCGCTCTCTTCGGGTTTCCCGTCGCGTGCGATGTCAACGAGGCCTGAGATAGTATCCAGCACATGTCGTGGAGTGATCGCGGTAAGGCATTCCTTGGTTTTCAGCGGACAGGGTCGTGCTCCGTTTCTGGAGCACGGTCGGCAGGGCAGATCGGTCTCCAGTACGACGCTCTGCGGTAGGAGCGGGAAGTAGCCGAACTCTCTCACGGTAGGACCGAAGAATGCGACGACGGGTGTTCCGACGGCCTCGGACATGTGAAGGGGCGCGGAATCGTTCGTGACGAGCAGACGGCATCTCTTCAGCAGCGCGGCGGTTTCGATGAGGGAGAGCTTTCCAGCGAGGTTCACGAGGGGCCTGTCGCCTGCGGCCGCCAGGCGGCGGCAGAGATCGGTTTCCCTCGTACCACCGATGAGCAGGGGTTCGATGCCGTGTGCGGCGAGCGTCGATATCAACTCCGCGTACATCCGTTCTGGCCACATCTTGGTATCCCATTTCGCCCCGGGAGCTATGGCTATGTATCCCCTATCCCGGCTTGCTCCTGTGTCTATCATATTCTCGACCCTTTCGGAAGCCTGCCGAGTGACCGGGATCTCCGTCGGTCCGGGCTCACCGATGTTGCCGAGCGGTTCGACCGTTTTCATGTACCTGTCCACCTGGTGAATTATGCTGCCGTAATAATTGCGTTTTGTATGTATGAGGAGAACTTTCTTGATCTGGTCCTTGTTGATCCGCAGCTTCCGACCTGCCCTCATAGTTTGTAGCAGAAAGGTGCTTCTAGGTACGTTGTGAGCATCGATTATCATGTCGTACCTGTTCTTTCCAAGGCTCCTTCGTAGGTCCATGAGACCGCCGATTCCTCCATCATCCAGTGTGTGCACTAGATCGACGTTCTTTTTCTGCCAGAAGATGCCGGCGAACTCCCGCTTGCAGGCAAGGTGGATCTCTCCTGCCGGGAATCTCGATCGCAGGGCTTTTAGCAGAGGGGTGACCAGAACCAGATCACCCAGGGAGCCGAATCTGATCACGAGTATCTTGGGATCGCCGCTTATCATCCTCTAGATCGCTCCGTATGCTGGTTAAACCCGTCTCCTTCGACGGGCATCCATACATCTTCCGGGTACGGGCATTGTCCGAATCAGGATCGTGCACGTCCAGGGCCGCATTCAGGCCGGGTGGAAGCCGTTGGACGGGTAAGCACGAATATATTGTACATGATTACTCAAGTCTAGTGATTAACTGGTGCCATAAAGGCTCGTATAACCGGTTTCATCCAACAGGGCAGGGGGTACGGACCGGAAATGGATGGCCGTACCGGCACAAGAAGTGTGATCAAGCGGATAATAAGCAAATTCAGGCATATATTTGCGATAATTCACAATTATTGGTATTTGCAATAATCGATTATTGAAAAGTCATTAAAATTATTGTAATATACAGACAAATACGCAATCTTTCGAAAATTATAGTAAAATGATTTGGAATTATTTCGTAAAGCAGTTATATTTGGCTAGTTTCTCTGAAAAATTCTATCTTTAGATGAATACGATTAACCGTATATTTTAGTTTTTACTGAAGGGAGGGTTCTCATTGACGATCGATAAAAACGAGATAGGAATGCGGGTGAAGAACTTCCGTCTATCTAAGGGTATGACTCTGAAAGATATCGAGATCAAGGCTAAGGTGTCGGCTACACACGTATCAGAGATAGAGAGAGGTATGACCTCACCGACGGTCGGAGCCCTCGCAAAGATAGCGGAGGCCATGGGGACGAACGTAGCTCATCTGGTCGAGAAGAAGAACATCTCCATGGTGTCCGTCGTAAACAAATCGAACCGCAAACCGATGCAGTTCAAGGATTGGGGGGCCACGTACTATTCTCTCACAAAGGACATACCGAATCCGATGATGTCCTTTCTCGAGGTGGAGCTCGATCCAGGCATCAAGCGGCCGGAGGAAACAACCACACACAGTGGAGAGGAGTTTGCACTCGTCACGAAAGGGGTCATGGAGATACTCATAGGTGACGAGAAGTACATCCTCAAGGAAGGTGACAGCATTCATTACAAGGCGACCCAGCCCCATGCGATGCGGAATATAGGGGATGCGCAGTGCAGGGCTATCTGGGTGACGCTGCCGCCATATAGTCTTTAATGCGTAGTGTAACGGTCATACGGAGGTCTGAGGGAAGATGATTTCCAATGATGAAATCGGTAGAAGGATCAAGAAAGTTCGTGAAAGCAATCACTTGACTCTGAAGAACGTGGAAGCGAAGGCCGGTATATCGGCTACGCACATCTCCGAGATAGAACGCGGCAAGACATCACCGACCGTGGGCGCGCTGCTTCGCATAGCGGATGCGCTCGAGAAGGATCCGGCCTATTTCGTCGAGGAAAAGGAGCTCGACGACGTGTCCTATATCGCACTCGAGGACCGCTGCAAGGGTGAGCTGGAGAACTGGCCTGGGTCGAGGGAGGTACTCACATCATCAATTCCAGGAGGAAAGATCTGCTCTCAGCTGATCACGCTGGATCCAGGAGAGGGTGAGACGATCACCTCTCACAATCATGAAGGTGACGAAGCCGCCCTGATTCTAAAGGGCAGGATAAATTTCGAGGTGGAAGGCAAGCTATACGAACTCTCGGAGGGTGACAGTATCTATTACTTCTCCAAGCAGAAGCATGGATTCTGTAACGCATCATCATCGGAGGAGGCCAAGATGATCTGGTTCTCCACCGACAGGTACGCGTATTGATGGTGAACAGGTTTCGTATTTCACCGGCAGGCGCGTAAAGGTCTCGTGTCATTCTAAAACTCCACACTCAAACCTGGATGTTCAGGGAATATCTTACGGTGTGACGGCCGAAGATTTTTTCATTGACACAATATTTTTTATATATCTATAGTCCGTTTGAAAAGAAAGGGATGATTTTCTCATGGATAATGGTTCGAATAATGCTAACGATCGCAATGAGTATCTATTCCGTCACCTAGTGGCGATGTTTCAGGCACTCGCGCTGCAGCAGCTTGGGAAGATAGTGAATCCCATGACCGGTGAGATGGAGAGGGATCTGACTCAGGCGCGGATCACGATCGACATCCTTCAGATGATCAAGGATAAAACGGAAGGCAATTTGAATGGTAACGAAGACAGCCTGATCAACGGCGTGCTGACCGAGCTTCAGTTGAATTACGTTGACGAGCTGAAATCGGGGGACGGAAAGGAGAATGAAGAAGGGGAGCCGGATGAAACCGGAGTTTCGGGCGGTGATGGTTCTGAGAGTGAACAAGGAGCAGGGGACTCATAATTTTTGGTACATTTCTCGAGGAGGGTCTGGTATGAAGTTGTTCTCCCACTTACTTTTGGCGATTGTGGTCGTTGGTTGCCTATCTACGAGCGCAAGCGGTCAGGATTCATGGGATGGGACAGCTGGCTTGCTACGGGTGAAGGAAGCGGAAACGATCGGCAAGGGAAAATTGATATTCACACTGGGCACATCGTATTACCCGCGGAAAGGGATTACACTCACTCCAGGTTACAGGAGCCTCTACGATATTGCAGATCCGGGTGATCCTGATCCAGAGGTTGATTATCATTTTTTCCTGTCACGGGCGACCATGACGATCGGGTTGAGCGAGTATGTCGAGGTGTCGGCGTCACTTGACGTCAGGAACTGGATCATGCAGGTCGACAAGGAGTACGAGACAGAGAACCTAGAAACGAAAACGAGGGGCGGTGTAGGGGATACGGAGGTCAGGGTGAAGCTGTGTCCGCCGATCCCATCAAGGTACTTTAAACTGGGGCTGCTGGGCTCCGCGAGTTTCCCGACCGGCAACAAGGATAGAAGGTTCACGACGGAAGAGACCGATTTCGGGATCGACGGTCTATTTACCTTCGATTTCACGGAGATAGAGACCTTTATTCCGACAAAGGTGCATTTTAACATCGGGTATCAGTTCAATAGAAACACCGAATACGGTTATGGGATCCTTCACACGAACAATCCCGATGTAAGCGGATTCGGACCGCCCTATTACCCGGGAGTGCCGGAGGGTGAGGAAAGCGGTTTCAACAACCTGTTTCGGTTCGGATCGGCTTTGGAGTTCATCGCTAATAGAGCCAAGCTGTTCCTGGAATTCAAATGGGACAACCTGCTCAATGCGGATATCGATGAAGAAACCGTCCCTGAAGGCACCGCCATCAACAAGAACATGTACACGATATCGCCGGGGGTAATGGTAACTTCGGAGAGCGATGTGGGCCTTCTGCTCGCGATGGACATCAATTTGAACTCGGAGGATGATCCCGCGATGGCCAGCCCGCCCGATTGGGCGGCCTACTTCGCGTTCTCGGTGGGTGGTTTCGTAATCCCCCAGGATGAGGATGATGACGGGATCGAGGACAAGGTTGATAAATGTCCGATGGAGCCCGAGGATTTCGATGGTTTCGAGGATGATGACGGTTGTCCGGACCTCGATAACGACGGCGATGGTATAGAGGACGCCGCGGACGAATGTCCCGACCTAGCCGAAGATTTCGACGGTTTCGAGGATAGCGATGGGTGCCCCGACCTCGACAACGACGGAGACGGTATTCCCGATATCGAAGACAGGTGTCCGGGAGAACCGGAAGATTTCGATGGGGTGGAGGACAACGATGGTTGTCCGGATGTGCTCCAGGATAGCGACGATGACGGAATAACCGATGATATGGATCAGTGCCCGCTCAAATCGGAGGATCTGGACGGATTCCAGGATGAGGACGGTTGCCCCGATCTTGATAACGACCTCGACGGTATCCTGGACACGGACGATCAGTGTCCAAACGAGCCGGAGACTTTCAACGGTTACAATGATGAGGACGGCTGTCCGGACGAACGGCCGATAGAGGAGAAATTCATCCTGCGTGGTATCAATTTCGAGAGCGGATCTTCCGCACTGACTCCCGATTCGTATGCCGTGCTCGACCGGGTCGTTAAATCCCTCATGGCCTATCCGGAGGTTCGTGTGGAGATCAGGGGATATACGGATAGCGTGGGAGGCTGGGATTTCAACCTCGATCTTTCACAGAAGCGCGCTGAGTCCGTCAGACAGTATCTGATCAACTCGGGTATCACGGAGGATCGCATGGTGGCGAAGGGATACGGGGAGGCGGATCCCGTGTCCTCCAACAAGACGGCTAGCGGTCGCGCTGAAAACAGGAGAATCGAATTCCACAGGCTCAACTAGTTCCGGTTGGGTGCTGACAATAGCATGGTGGGGGCGCATCGGGCGCCCCCACATTTTATATAACATAACTATCGGTAATTGATCCGGCCGTTAATCCAGCTTGCTTTTCTGCCAGAGCTCTTCCATTTCATCGAGCGGGTATGAGGCGAGCTCCCTGCCCGAGCGTTTGGCGGATTCTATCATATAAGCGAATCTTCTCGCGAACTTCGCCGACGTGCCGGCCAGAGCGTTCTCCGCATCCATATCGAGGTTTCTGCAGAGATTGACAACCGTGAATAGGATGTCTCCAACCTCCTCCTTGACTTTCGAACGGTCACCGCTTGCCATGGCTTTGTCAAGCTCTTCGAGTTCCTCGTTCAGCTTGTCCAGTATTCCCCTGTGATCGGGCCAGTCGAATCCGATTTCTGCGGCCTTCTTCTGGATTGATGCGGCGCGGCGGAGAACCGGAAGCTCAGCAGCGGCGGATTCGAATTCCTCTATGTGGTTGACGGCCCCTTTCTCCTCTTTTTTAACCCTTTCCCATGCTTCGAGGCTTTCCTTCGCGTTCGAAGCTTTTACGGAGCCGAATACGTGGGGGTGTCTCGAGATGATCTTTCGATGAACGCTGGAAATCAGTTCCGGCAGCGATGTGTCTCGTTTCTCCAAAAGGAGGTCGTGGATGAATACGATCAGAAAGATAACATCGGCCAGTTCCTCTTCTACTTCATCGTAATCTTTGGATTTCTCCGCGTGGAGCAGTTCGTAGGCCTCGTCGATAAGATTAGATATGATGTCGTCGATAGAACGTTCCCTATCCCAGGCGCATCCGTTTTCGCTCCTCAGGATTCGCAGGGTGCGGCGCAGGGATTCGATCTCGTCGTCTATGGAACCGTACTTCTTTCCCATCGGCTGTTCCGGTCCTCCCTTGTAGCATCATTATATCCGATATTGATATTATGTACAATTATTGATACAATTCTCTGTTTGCTTGAAGGGAAGGTTTCGGGAAATGCTTGATAAAATCGTTATACGCGGAGCGCGCCAGCACAACCTGAAGAATATCGACCTCGAGCTGCCTCGCGGAAAGGTGATCGTGATAACGGGGGTCTCTGGGTCGGGAAAGTCTTCCCTTGCTTTCGACACGATCTATGCGGAAGGCCAGAGAAGGTATATCGAATCGTTATCGACCTATGCCCGCCAGTTCATTGAAAAGCTCGAGAGGCCGGATATCGATAGCATCTCCGGTATAAGCCCCACTATAGCGATCAGGCAGAAGAACACCGTTACGAGCGCGAGATCCACCGTAGGAACCTCAACCGAGATCTATGATTACCTTCGGCTCCTTTTCGCGCGTATTGGAGTTACGATCTGTCCCTATTGCGGGATTCCGGTGGAATCCCATTCTCCGACTGACGTGGCACTCCGAGTGATCGAAAAGCTCGGTGGGAAGCGAGTTTATCTTCTTGCACCCGTGGAGGCACCGGGCGGGGATGAGTTCGAGCTCAAGAGGAGCTATCTGCTTTCCAGAGGATTTTCGA
Organism: uncultured bacterium; assembly: GCA_964422745.1. Lineage (GTDB taxonomy): Bacteria > Krumholzibacteriota > Krumholzibacteriia > Krumholzibacteriales > Krumholzibacteriaceae > CAYRCK01. Next base: position 17,066 of record CAYRCK010000006.1, on the reverse strand, counting down.
AGGTCCTCTCGAACGGGGAAGCTCAGAGGATCGACGAGATCGAATCGCCGGAGAGCACCATCGAGGAATTGTACGTCGTCCTCGACAGGGTAAGGGCAGTCGAAGAGAACAGGGGAAGAATAGCGGAATCGGTGGAGCTGGCGTACCGGGAACCGGGGGGAAAGGTGAAGGTGACCGATGAATCCGGAAAGGAATATTCGGTCTACACACTCGCACCGACGTGCTCCGGATGCGGAAGGCATTTCGATCCGCCGAGTCCGCTCCTGTTCTCCTTCAACAGCCCGTACGGGGCTTGCCCCGCATGCCGCGGATTCGGCGACCGTATGGAGTTTTCAGAGGACCTGATAGTACCTGATAAGGGACTTTCGCTTGCGGGCCGGGCTATCGATCCGTGGTCCAGGGACAGGTTCTCTCACTTTTATAGATCAATGATGGAGTTCTGCAGGGAAAAGGGCATCCCTTTGGATTCTCCATACCGTGATCTCGGCAAGGAGGCCCGTGATCTGATAATGGAGACGGATTGCGGGGAATACACGGGCGTGCTTCCCTTCCTTCGCAGGATGCGGGAGAAAAGCTATAAAAAGGGGCACAGATTCTTCACTCGAAGGTATATGGCATTTCAAACCTGCCGATCATGCGAAGGTACGAGGCTGAGATCTGAAGCTCTGAACGTGTGGATCGATGGCCGCAGGATAAGTGACGTATGCGGTGAGATTCCGTCAGAGATTTTGAAGTTTCTCGACAATCTGCCCCTCACGGATTTTGAAGCGGAGATCGCCGGGGACGTGCTTGCCGAACTTAAATCGCGGCTCTCGTTCATGGTGGATGTAGGTCTGAATTATCTTACCCTCTACAGATTGACCAGAACGCTCTCCGGGGGAGAAGCGCAGAGGATCAATCTTGCCAATTCCCTCGGCGCCAATCTGGTTGATGCTGTATACGTGCTGGACGAGCCGTCTATCGGACTCCATGCGGCGGATAACGAGAAGCTGATATCTGTCATGAAGAAGCTCAAAAAGCTGGGCAATACGGTTATCGTAGTCGAGCACGATCCGGACATAATTCTAGCGAGCGACCATTTGGTGGACTTGGGGCCGGGGCCGGGGAAAAGGGGTGGAGAAGTGCTTGTGAACTGTCCGGTTTCGAAGGCGGGCGGACTGAATGTACGAGATTCCGAGACATTGAAATGGATATTCGGGAATAGGCGTAAAGCCGATGTCACCAGGAAAAGGATAATAAAACCATCGGGGAGGATAACACTAAAGGGAGTCACCAAACACAATATAATGGATGTCGATGTGGATTTTCCGCTTGGATGCTTCGTGTGCGTAACCGGTGTATCGGGGTCGGGGAAAAGCACGCTGGTCGTTGACGTTCTCTACAAACTGCTGTCGAAAAGGAAAGGTGTTGATTCAACAGCTTTCCTGAGAGAATGGAATATCGAGGGAAGGGCCGATAGAGCCGTTCTCGTGGATCAGAGCCCGATTGGGATGACCCCGAGATCAAACCCGATAACTTATATAAAGGGATTCTCACATATAAGAGAGGCGTTTGCGAACCGGAGCGCATCGATCGCGAGAGGGTACAGACCGGGGAGGTTCAGCTTCAATAAATCAGGAGGGCGTTGTCCGCGATGCCTTGGAATGGGGTACAGGCGGGTCGAGATGCATTTCATGGCGGATGTTTTCGTTCCATGCGAGGAATGCGGGGGAAAACGATATAACAAGGAAACACTCGAGATACGGTTCAAAGGTTTGAACATCAGCGAGATACTCGATCTTACGGTGGAAGAGGCCATCATGTTTTTCGACAAGGATCAAAAGCTCGGTGAGAAGCTCTGGATGCTTTCTCGGGTGGGTCTGGGGTACATAAAGCTCGGCCAACCTTCAAACACCCTTTCGGGCGGTGAAGCCCAGAGGATCAAGATAGCTCGCGAACTTGCCGAGGCCGGAGGCGAAAGGAATATCTACATTATGGACGAGCCGACCACGGGTCTTCACATGAGTGATGTGGAAAGGTTGCTACAGGTGCTGGGCGATCTTGTCTCATCGGGGCAGACCGTAATCGTAATAGAACACAATATGGATGTTATTGCCAATTCCGACTATGTGATAGACCTCGGTCCGGGAGGAGGCGGGGAAGGGGGGAGGGTTATTGCTTGTGGATCTCCTCAGAAGATCGTAAGCTCCAAGAGGTCAAAGACCGCTGAATACCTGAGAGCGCGGGGCACAGGATTAATCGGGAGGGATAAATGAAGGTTCTCGTAACTGGAGGAGCCGGATACATAGGTAGCGTGGTTTCCGAGTATCTGCTGGATGCGGGGTACGAGGTTGTCGTAGCGGACAACCTGTCGACTGGTCACGAAGAATCCCTGGATGAGAGGGTGTCGTTTCACAGGGGCGACCTGTTGGATAGGGATTTTGTCATGTCCATCCTTGAAAAGGGGATAGAGGGCGTACTGCACTTCGCCGCTTTCTCCCAGGTCGGAGAATCCGTCAAAGATCCACTCAGGTATTATATAAATAATGTTAACGGCGCCGTGTCCCTGGTCGGCGCGATGAGGGACGCGGGTGTGAACAACTTTCTATTTTCCTCTACAGCGGCCGTATACGGTGAACCCGACAGGACTCCCATCACGGAGGAGACAGCGCTCGATCCGGTTAACGCCTACGGAAACACCAAGCTGGCGATCGAGAGGCTCCTGGAGGACTGTTCCCGGGCATGGGGTCTGAGGTTTATCTCACTGAGGTATTTCAACGCTGCCGGGGCCAGCGAGTTACACGGCGAGGACCACAGGCCGGAAACTCACCTGATCCCTCTTGTGCTGGATGCTGCGATGGGCAGGCGTGATGAGCTGGTGGTTTTCGGCGGTGACTACCCTACAGCGGACGGCACCTGCATAAGGGACTACATACACGTCAAGGATCTATCGACAGCACATCTTCTCGGATTGGAGAAGCTGATCGGGGGTTACTCGGGATTTCTTAATCTCGGCAACGGTAAGGGGTTCTCCGTGCTGGAGGTGATCAAGGCCGCCGAATCGGTCACGGGCCTGAAGGTGCCATATAGGATCGGGAGCAGACGATCCGGTGATCCGGCAGTTCTTGTGGCCTCATCGAGGAAGGCGGAGGATGTTCTCGACTGGAAAAGAGACTATCCCGGAATCGAGCAGATCATAGAGGACGCCTTCATCTGGAGACGTAACAACCCCAATGGTTATGGCGGCTAGTTTGAACATCGACAAGCTGTTACGTGTACTTCTCGAAATCCTCTGTATAAAATCCCCCAGCAAGGATGGATAATAATTTACCGTTTATGGAACACTTTGCAGCCCGTAAGATTCACGGGGTGCGGGAACATCTCTCCACCAACCGTCACGCAGTCATATTAACTGATTTAATGACAGTCAGTTGAGCATAATATTCGGCCGTCAATCACTATTGCATCAGGCCGTGATCCTAGAGACCCTCCATGGCATACAAGTTGCGTTTTGGACAAGCGGAAGCAGGCTTCGATTCTGGACGTATGCGTTGTGCTCTGGGGGCATTAGGTTCTTTTGCGGGATAGGGCGATGTTATCCAAAGAGTTATGCGATCTTATGAGGAGAATCCGACTGATGGCGCCGGAGAACGTCATGTCAGCTCTGGAGGCGGTCTCGGAGTCTCTCGGTAAGATCGTGGGCACTGAAGCGATCGCCATGGAAGTAATCCGGAACGGGACTGTCTACGTGTCGAAGGGTTTATTCAGCATCGGCAACGAGGCACTATCGAATAAGCTGGGACTAGGAAAGGGGCGGAGTTACAGGTGGATAAGGCTCGACAGGCGTGACGATCAAACCACTTCTGGTGAGCTTACGAAGCATTCGACATTGGGAATACCGATAATGGATGGAAATGAAAGGGTCGGCAATCTTACCATGTTCAACGCCTCGGATAACGGATTTGCGGCTCTGGACAATAATGCCGTTGATGAGCTTTCCGAAGTTCTCTCTCTGGTGATTGTGCCTTTCCTCGACAGTCTGCGTTTACGATCCAACGTGGAAAACGAGGATCTGAAGGGCGATCTGCTGGATGCGGTCGGGGACGAGTTCGTTATGAAAGATGTATTGTCGAGGATGATGGAGCAGTCGGGAGCGGAATTTTGCGGGTACTGCACGGGAGAGGATGGGGGTTGGCTGTACTTGATGCTCGAAGGGAGGGAGCTATCGCCCAGGATTGCGGATATAAGGGAAAAGCTTTTTACGGCGTACGAGATGTTCACGAACAGGCGGAACGACGGAATCATCATCAATGAAAGAACGTTCTACAAGGACGAGGACAGAAATCTGGTTTTCCTGCTGCGGGATTCCAAGGTGGAGAGCTATTTCCTCGTTCCCCTGATCTCGTCATCTAAGGTTCGCGGTGTTATCTACTTCGGGAGCGTGAGAAAGGATGCGTTTACGAAGAAGCATATAACCACCTTTCGCAAACTTGCGGATGAAAACGATGATGATACACCTCTTGTTTTCAGGGTGGGTGGTGAAACGGGAATCATGGAGAAGGTGCTCGATGCAATTCCGTTCGCAGGAGCCCTGGTATCGAAAGATGGAAAAATCGTATGTTCCAACGCGGTTTTCAGCGATGTTTTTTCAGCCGGCATAGATCCACCCGAGAGCATCTCTCAAATCAGCAGCTCTTCGCCATACAACATTGTGGGTCCATGGGAGGAGTTCAGGGTGCTGAAAAGGGATATCATAGATAGGGAGCTGGAGGGATCGAAGGACCCGGCGGCGTTGTTGACGGTCTCGATGGTGAGGATCGAGGAGCTTTCCGAAGATGTGGATTCGTTGATTATAGCGAAGGATATCTCGGATGTCAGAAGGAGCGAGGCGGCCAGGAATGAAGCGATGGCCACTGTAGCGCATGAGATCAGGACTCCCATTACGGCGCTGAAAAGTTCCCTCGGTATCATCCTGGGTGGCGGGGAAAGCGGTTTAGATGCCGGGGGGGATATGTCGAAACGCCTCCTCAGAACGGCGCTTAGAACCATCGACAAGCTGAGTATCCTGATCGACGGTTTGATAGATGTTTCAGCCATCGATTTGAACGGAAGTGCTTCCGGATTAGAAAGTGTGGAGCTGGGGCCGTATCTGGAGGAAGCATCCTATCTCTTTAAGCCATCCATGAAGAGAAGGGGCATCGATTTCGAGATTGTTCTCCCAGAGGATATTCCGAGGATTCCGGCCGACAGGGGCAAGATGGAACAGGTCGTGCAGAACCTGCTTTCCAACAGCTTGAAAAGTGTAACAGGCGGTGGGAGGATCGCTGTTTCCGCATCTGTTTGTCAGCAGATTCCAGTCGATGCTTTTCCCACGTTGCCCTGGGAGATGATTGCAGAGCCGAAGTTTGTAGATATCTGTGTGGAGGATTCAGGGAGCGGTTTTCCCGTTGATGTGATTAGAAGGGTGAACAGGGCGAAAAGGTTCACCGTTACGGATACCGGACCGGTCAGCGGGCTGGGACTTAGAATCGCCGGGAGGCTCGTGAGACAGCATGGTGGTTCTCTCGCCGCGGACAACGTGAGAGGTGGCGGTTCCGTTCACGTTTATCTGCCCGCCGACAACGAAACCGGGCGGATTATCAGAAGTATCTATTCCATCGAAACCGTGTTGAGCGAGACTATCAGAAAGGGGATGAGGCCGGTCCTTTACTCGATCTCGAAGGCCGGCCATAGATGGGACGACATATACGGTATCTGCGAGCTTGTTCCATGGGTGAATCCGGAAGACCACAAGGTCGGCAGGGAGGGATTGTACGTTTGGACCCTGGGGGAGAATTACGCTCTTGCATTGGTCCTCGGAGATCGGTACTCGAGCAGTCCTATGTCGGTTTTCAGGAACAGTGCCGGTGCACCGAGAGGTAGGCGTATCAATGCGGGTGATGAAATTCGAATAGGTTGGGCCATAGGCCCCCTGGATGGAGACAGTATTTCGGAACTTATCCATATTTCCCTCGAGAGGATCGCCGCCGGATCCGATGGGGCGGTTTGGAAAGGAGAGATGGTATGAATGGTTACAAGGTTCTTATCGTCGAGGACGATGAAGACATCGTTGAAACCGTGCAGTACAGCTTGGAACTGAGGGGATTCGTGGTGGATAGCGCATATGACGGTCTACATGCGCTGCGGAAAGCCAGAAAAAACAACTACGACCTTATGGTTCTCGATATCATGCTGCCGGGAAAGAACGGTTACGAAGTGTCGAGGATTCTAAAGGAAGAAATGGACGCCGGAAAGATAAAGCCTTTCAAGATCCTAGTGCTTACAGCCAGGAAGGTGGATAATCCCGAGAGGGAGGATTTCCTCTCTACATGGTCCAGGGCCGACGAGTATATGTACAAGCCATTCGAAATGGATGACCTTATCGATCGTGTCTCGAATCTCATCGAGAGCGGGGAACAGGTAGCCGGCAGGAAGTGATTTCAGTAATCAGCCGGCCGGGAGGACAGTGACAATTGAATGAAATGTTTGCTGAAGCAGGCAATAAGGATCTCCTTGTTTCGGATTATCTGAGATGCGTGTTCGAGAGCTCGCCCATTGCCCTCATATCCTTGAACACGAGATTGAGGATAGTTATGTTCAACCGTGCCGCACGGGATATGACCGGATTCAGCGAATCCGACGTGCTCGGTAGGAGACTTAACAGGATAATAGATCTGAAAAGACTCAAAAACGTCATGAACACTCTCAGGAACCGGGGCGATTTATCAATAGAAGGCTATATTACAAAGATTCTATGCAAAGGGGCTGGGGATATACCGGTCAGGCTTAGGATTTCGCCTCTCTACAACTCGGCGAAAGAGTTGCTCGGTGTCCTGCTGATGGCCACCAATATAAACGAGATGAAGAAGCTACAGAACAAATTGCTCGAGGCCGAGAGGCTGGCGGCGATAACGGAGATGGCGATCGGAATCAATCACGAAATAAATAATCCGCTTTGTTCGATCCTGGGAAACACTCAGCTGATGCTCATGAGAAAGGACGAACTGGACCCTTCGATAGTGAAAAAACTGGAGTCGGTCGAGCGGCAGATATCTAGAATACAGGAGATCGCGGAAAGGCTGGGAAGGATATCGAAGCCTGTCTTCAAGGAATATGTGGGTGGAAAGAGAATGCTGGATGTAGAGAAATCGACATCACGCGGCAAGAGGATCAAGTCCGAGTCATAAGAAACTGTTGACAACAGCGCTCAATTATTTAAGATTTCCTTCCGTGGGAAGATAGCTCAGCAGGTAGAGCAACGGACTGAAAATCCGTGTGTCGGCGGTTCGATTCCGTCTCTTCCCACCATTTCTTTGTCAGCTCACGATCTGACGGTTACCCTCACATATCTCCCCTCTTCCCCTCTGACCCCTTCTTCCGAAGCAGGAATTCCATCTGAAAGCAGGCGTTTATATATATCGATTTGCCTCGATATGACGTTTCGCTCGTCGAATCTTTGCTTGGCTTCGATGCGTCCGTTCCTCCCCATACCGATCCTCTTTCCCCTGTGTTTCATGAGGTCTTCCAGGAACCATGTCAATTTTTCGATATCCCCGGCAGGGAAGAGGTAACCCGATTCTCCGTGGGTGACCTGTTCCCGGCATCCCCTGATGTTCGAAGCAATCACAGGAAGTCCGCATGACATGGCTTCGCATATCGACCTCGGAAGCCCTTCCCGGTAAGATGGAAGAACAAAAATGTCGCTGCCCAGCAATATCTTCTCCGGATCGCTCCTGAATCCCATAAGCCTGATCCTTCCAGCTGATCCGGGAGAGTTCGCGATCCTTCTGATATTCTCTATGGTTTTTCTGTCACGGTCACCGGCCGAATCGCAGTCGCCGGCGATGAGCAGCACGCAATCGCGATGCCTTTCTGATAATCTGAGGAACGCCTCTACCAGGTCGGTCACTCCCTTTTCCTTGACCACTCTTCCCATGAAGGTTATCACAACGGATCCTGGAGGTATTCCCAGCTCCCTTTTGACAACCGCGGAGTATTCGATGTCGGCCCTGAACCTGTCGAAATCCACACCGTTTCCTATATGCAGGATATTGGATGGATGCACGAATCCCAAAGAGAGAGCGCTCTCGGTATCCTCCATACTTTGACAGAACAGGAAATCCGTGACGGCTCTTCCAGCGGCATACTCGAGACATTCGAAGATGCGTCTCTTTATGCCGGGCATTCCTTCATGAAAGTAGAATCCATGAGCCGTATAGAGCACTACCGGAACACCGGCCGCCTTGGCCGCGAACCTTCCGATGAACGCCGCAAGGGGTGTGTGCAGATGCACGGCATCGTAGCTCTTCCGCTTCAGGAGGCTGTATATCTGCACGAATGATCTGGCGACATTGACCGGAGACAGATTTCTCTCCATGTCCAGGTTATGAAACTCAAATCCCAGCGATCCGATATCTTCGCGTGCACCGCTTATGTTATTTGCCGCGGCCTCTACATCGAACCCTTGATCCCGCAGGGAGATCATCAGGGGGATAAGAAGGTTCTTCACCGCCATGTCGACACCAGCGACTTGAAGGACCCTTTTGGCTTGGATCGTCATATCGTCCGTCTTCCTTGTGCCCGCCGTGTTGCACGAACGTGAAGGGAATATCCGGCGCAGCATGCAGCCGGCACTTCGTCATCGACTTAAGTCCAAGAATCTAATTAGCTTTTTCGGCGTTACGCGCTAACATGTTTAGGGAATTCTTATTGACATCGCGGAAAACGCTGATATATCTTGTAATTCTGAAGAGAATCATGTGAAAGGAACGGAAATTGGATCGTGACTTGATGGCGGCAATTTCAGCGGCTGTTCAGGCCTACATGGAATCAGAGGAATCCGGAGGCCGCATACTTCACGGGCAGAGATTGAGTCCGTGGAAGATGGCGGCCCGCCGGGAACTGATGAGCAGGCGCAAGCTCACCGTTAAAGGCAACCCCATGAGAATGCGGTTGAGAAGATTCTCCATTTTTTAAATCGGGAATCAGATGATAAATCGCTGATCGGTGCGCGTTATGACACGCAAGAACAAAGAATCAAAATCCTCGAAATCCCTGAAGATAACGGATACCACTTTCAGGGACGGTCACCAGTCGACCCTGGCCACGCGATTCAGAACAGAAGATATGCTGCCCATCGCAGAGAAGATGGACGATGTGGGCTTCAACTCCATGGAGGTCTGGGGCGGTGCGACATTCGACGTTACGACCCGTTTTCTCAACGAGGATCCATGGGAACGCCTGGTGGAGCTGAAGCGCAGGATCAAAAAGACCCCCTTGATGATGCTTCTCAGGGGTCAGAACCTCGTGGGATACCGCAACTACGCGGACGATGTGGTAGAGGCCTTCGTGGAGCAGGCGGCGGAGGCGGGAATAGACATCTTCCGTGTATTCGACGCCTTGAACGACGAGAGGAATTTCGAGGCTTCCTTCAGGGCGATCAAAAAGTGCGGCAAGCACATCCAGGGGACGATCTCTTACTCCCTTACGGAAAACAGGATGGGCGGTGATGTATTCAACCTGGATTACTACGTATCGAAAGCCAAGAATTTGGAGCAGATGGAAGTGGATTCCATCTGCATAAAGGATATGGCGGGCTTGATGAACCCGTTCGATGCCTTCGAGCTCGTCTCGGCCTTGAAGAAGGCCGTAGAGGTACCCATACAATTACACTGTCATTATACGAGCGGTATGGCCTCCATGTCTTACCTCAAAGCGGTCGAAGCCGGCGTGGACGTGGTCGACTGCGCCGTCGCTCCATTCGGACTTCGCTCGTCGGAGCCGGCAGTCGAGCCGATCGTGGCGGCTCTCGAAGGAACACAAAGGGATACGGGCTTGGACCAGGAGGAGCTTTTCGAGATAGGCGGCTTCATCGAAAGTGTAGCACCCAAGTACCGTCATTTCCTCAACACGACACGTATGGCGGTAATCGATACCGGTGTTCTCGAGCACCAGATACCCGGCGGTATGCTGACGAACCTCGTGAGCCAGCTCAAGGAGGCCGACGCTCTCGACAGGATCAACGAAGTGTATGAAGAACTGCCCAGGACCCGAAAGGAACTCGGATATCCGCCGCTTGTCACACCGACGAGCCAGATTGTAGGGATACAGGCGGTGCAGAACGTTCTGTTCGGACGGTACAAGATGATCAGCGCGCAGGTAAAGGATTACGCATATGGATTATACGGCAAGCCGCCGGTGGCCATGGACAGCAAGGTGCAGAAACTCGCGCTCAAGGGTTATCCGCGTGGGGAGAAACCGATAGAATGCAGGGCGGCCGATATGATCGAACCTGAGCTCGAAAAGGCCAGGGGAGAGGTGAAAGGGCTCGCAAAGAACGAACGTGACGTTCTGATATACGCGCTTTACCCGACTACAGGGAAGAGGTTCCTTAGATGGAAATACGGCCTGGAGGAGCCTCCTCCGGAGGTCAAGCCCAGAACGATTGATGATGTCAGGCGCGAGGAAGAGCTGATCGAGAAGGTAAAAAAAGGACAAATGGTGGAGAAGGGTTCAGGCGAGGTGCCAGGTAAGGGTCCGGGATTGAGGTCGTTCAATGTATATGTGGGAAACGAGTATTACAATATCGAGGTAGAAGAAGTAGGCGGACGGAAGAAAATCAAGGCAATAGGAGATACCGCCCCGATCGTAACGAAGGATTTGAAGCACAAGAAAAAGAAGGTCGACCGTAAACAGAGGATAGGAAAGGACAGAAAGGTCGAAGAATCGGTTACGCCATCCCCCGGAGGAGAGGTTTCGCTAACGGCTCCCATGCCCGGAATGGTCGTTCAGTACGAGGTCGAAGAAGGCGATAGCGTTTCAGAAGGCGATGTTCTGGTCGTCCTGGAAGCGATGAAGATGCAGAACAGCCTGACCTCTAATGTATCGGGAGTCGTTAAATCCCTTAAGGTGTCGCCCGGCACCTCCGTCGAGAAAGACCAGATCATCCTGACGATAGCACGATGAAACTGTTCCCACTCCGACGAAGGCCACGCGTTAAATAAGGATCATGAGAACGGGGCCGTAGATCCGTGAAGCCCCTCTTGATTGTAGATATGAATATGCAGGAAAAAGATCGCTTCAGGATTACGAGCCATCCCATCATCCCGGTAGTGAAAAGACGCGAGATTCGCTTCAGTTTCAACGGCAAAGAGATGAAAGCGTACGAGGGAGAGGCCGTCACTTCGGCGCTCTTCGCAAACGGGATAAAGGTATTCGGACACCATCGTAGGGATAACGGCCCGCAGGGAATATTCTGTGTCAACGGGCAGTGCAGCCAATGCATGGTGATCGCCGACGGTATTGCCGTAAAGGGCTGCATGACGGTGGTGAAGGAGGGAATGGAGGTTAGAAGCTGTGACACCGTCCCCGTTCTGCCGGAAGCAGATAAGGTCCCTGGATTCAAGGAGATATCGACCCTGGATACGGAGGTTCTTGTCATAGGGGGCGGCCCCGCCGGCATCAATGCCGCCATAGAGCTGGGGAAACTCGGCATCGAGATTCTACTGGTCGATGATAAACCGGAGCTAGGAGGAAAGCTGACGCTCCAGACCCACACTTTCTTCGGGTCAAAGGAGGAATGCTATGCCGGGACGAGGGGATTCGATATAGCGCGGTTATTGACCGATACCCTGGGGGACCTGGAAACGGTGACGGTCATGCTTGATACAGCGGCCATCGGCGCTTTCTACGACGGATCCGTCGGGCTTTACGGAAAAGGTGGGTATACTTTGGTAAGGCCCAAGGCCGCTCTAGTCGCCTGTGGAGCGAGAGAGAAAACCCTGGCATTCCCGGGCTGCGATCTTCCGGGTGTATATGGAGCCGGGGCCTTTCAAACACTGCTGAACCGTGATCTGATAAGACCGACTGATAAACTCTTCATAGTCGGTGGAGGAAATGTAGGATTGATCGCCGGCTACCATGCGATCCAGGCCGGAATCAAGGTCGTGGGACTCGTCGAGGCCCTACCTGAGTGCGGGGGCTACAAGGTCCATCTCGACAAGCTTCGTCGCTTGGGCGTTCCGGTGCTCACGTCGCATACGGTAATCAAAGCACATGGAGGAGAGCATCTCGATAGGATAACAATAGCCCGTTTGAATTCCGGGTTCGAACCTGTCGAGGGAACAGCAAGGGATTTTGAAGTAGATACCCTTCTGATCGCCGTGGGGCTTTCCCCGATCAATGAGCTTTACGATAAGCTGACGGAATTCGGCATAGAAAGCTACAAGGCGGGGGATGCCGAGGAGATATCCGAGGCTTCAGCGGCGATCTTCAGTGGGAAGATCGTGGGCAGAGGGATCGCGAGATCACTCGGCTATGATGTCGAGATACCTCCCGGGTGGGATGCGACCGCCCAGACGATGAAAAGCAAGCCGGGCATCGCGGTTGAATACAAACCCGAGAGAATGGAATTGGAGTCCTATCCACTGATCATGTGCGTTGAGGAGATACCCTGCAATCCTTGCGTCGATTCATGTCCGCGCCAATCGATAAAGATACACGGTGACCCGATCATGGGGCTCCCCGTGTTCGAAGGGGACTGTATCGCCTGCCTCAAGTGCGTGGATATCTGTCCGGGTCTCGCGATAAACCTCGTCAAACGGAATTACGATCAGGACAGGGGCACTTCCCTGCTCGTAATTCCATTCGAACTCGATGATGGAGATCTTATCCCGGGCAGGAAGGTGAACACGGTCGACATGGAGGGCAACCCGCTTGGTCATGGATCGATCGTCGATGTCCGCAAATCCCCTATTGATTCAAAGAGAAGGCTTGTTTCGATCGAAGTCCCCAATGATGACGCTCTGAAGGCGGCGAGTTTCTCCGTGCAGGAAGCAGAAGAGGGCATGGTTCGCGATACATCAGCCGAATGCGTCACGGACGACACGATCATCTGCAGGTGCGAGCGTGTAACAGCCGGTGAGATTCGAAGCGAGATAAGGGCGGGGATAAGGGATATGAATGTATTGAAGGCCACATTACGGACCGGTATGGGTGCCTGCGGCGGAAAGAGCTGCACGGAACTGATACTGAAGCTCTACGAGCAGGAGGGAGTCGATCTCTCCGAGGTCACTCTGCCTACCAACAGGCCGTTTGTATCCGAGATTCCACTATCCGCGTTTGCGGGTGTGGAGGAGGGTGGGGGGGAATGAGGGTTCCGGAGTACGATGCGATAATTATCGGGGGCGGCAGTGTCGGACTTCCTATGGCGTACTTCATGACGCTGAAGAAATGGAAGGTACTCGTTCTTGACGGCGCTCCGGCGCCGGGGCAGGGTCAGAACAAGGCGGCAATAGGGGGAGTGAGGGCGACGCATTCGGACCCCGCGAAGATAAAGCTGTGCCTTGATGGACTCAAGATCTTCTCTACCTGGCATCAAGAGCACGGTACGGATATCGAGTGGTTGGAGGGAGGATACTGTTTCCCCGTTTACAGGGAGAAGGAGGAGAGGATTCTCAAAGACATCCTGCCTTTGCAGAAAAGCTTCGAACTGGATATAGACTGGGTGGGTCCGGATAGGATCAGAGAGCTGATACCCGGGATCAACGAGAAGGGCCTTCGCGGAGGTACGTTCTCGCCCGGCGACGGGCAGGTGTCACCACTCAGGGCGGCAACAGAATTCTGGAGAGAGGGGAGGGACAGGGGGGCGGAGTACAGGTTCAACGAGCCGGTTACCGGCCTGTCGGTAAAGGGAGGCAGGATAAGAGGGGTCGAGACACGACTCGGACGCTATTCCGCGGATGTGGTCGTCAACGCTGCGGGTGCCGGGGCAAGGGAGATCGGACTGATGGCCGGAATAGATATCCCTGTTGTTCCGGAGAGCCATGAGGGTGGGATTTCGGCGCCCATGGAGCGCTTCTTCGATGCATTGATCGTGGATATGAGGCCCGGGCCCGAAGGCAAGACCGACAATTTCTACTTCGGGCAAACCGTCAACGGACAGGTCATATTCTGCTATACGCCGATCAAGCCGGTTACCGGGAAGAATAGGTCCTGTACATCGGAGTTCATGCCGGTCATAGCGAGGCGGCTGATCGATTTGATACCGAGGCTCAAGAATATGCTCATCCGGCGTGTTTGGAGGGGCCTCTATCCGATGACCCCGGACGGCATCATAATCCTCGACCATGTGAGGGAGGTGGAAGGATTTTACCTCTCCGTAGGCATGTGCGGACAGGGATTAATGCTGGGTCCTGGTGTCGGATTGACCATGGCGAGCTTCATCATAGACGGAAAGCCCTTGATCGATAAGAAGGCCTTCGATTCCCTCAGCTTCTACCGGGACTTTGATTCAAAGCGAAGCGAAGCGCTAAAGTAGACGCCGGCAGTGAAAGAATCAGTTTTGTTTCGTTCGAAGCATCACTCCCGGCCCATCCACTGAAAATGTTCCCGGCGTTGATGAGAATGCCTGCATCCGTGTGTCCGGCACGGCCGTTCTGAACAACTGTGACGTTTACAGGGACCGGCTGTTCCCATAAATTGCTCAAGTCCTTTCAAGCCGTTGACGAATCAATGGCATAGGGGGTTGATTATGGCCAAAATCCTAGTCATCGAAGACGGCAGGATGACCATAGAAATACTGAAGAAGGGGTTTGCCTCGACGGATCACGAGTGTGAATTCGTAACCGACGGTCTGGAAGGACTCAAGACCGCCAAGAAGGTGATGCCCGACATCATCCTCCTCGACATCATGCTCCCGGGCATGAACGGCTACAAGATATGCCGCCTGCTGAAGTTCGACAAGAAGTACAGGAATATTCCCATTCTGATGCTCACCTCGCGGTCCATGTCGGAGGACAAGAAGCTGGGGATGACAACGGGGGCCGATTCCTTCATTACGAAGCCGTTCGACATCAATGACCTCCTTGCGGAAATAGAGAGATTGATTTCAAATAGAACCGTTGGGAGCGCCGTGTAACGCGGTCACTTCGGCTGCCGCCGCATTTGCTTCCCCGCGCCACAGAATCTGCATTTCGGGTCTTCCGCCGACACCTGGAAGCGCAATGCTTAACTCAATAATATTGTTGACGTTACGATAATAATATGGTAGGAATCATAACCGTGGAGGGTAACGGTCCAACTGGCAATACATATCCGGATACGGCAGGTTGACCTATGGGTGCGATATCACTGTTGGTTCATCGAGACGGCGGGAGAGACGCCGAAGGGATAGTGAACAGGATGTGCGACATCCAGTCTCACCGCGGGTCACATGCCCGAGGGGTGAGATCCGTTCCGGGTGCCTGTCTTGGTGTGTGTTTGAACAGGAACGAATGCGGCCCCGGAGGCGATGCCGGATATCCCGTTCTCATGGAAGATAGGCGGTTAGTCATAGTTTTTGATGGTATCATCTTCAACATAAAAGAGCTTGCCGCAGAACTTGGGCACATATCGAAATCCCCCACAGCTGATCAGAGTGAAATAATGGTTCTTAAGAGCTACCTTCGTTGGAAAGAGGATTGTGCGCGTCACATCGACGGCGTATTCAGCTTTGCGATCTGGGATATCGAGAACAGCATGCTATACGCCGCGCGTGACCGGCTGGGGGAGAAGTCTCTGTTCTATCATATGGATGCCGGCGGTGAACTGACGCTCGCCACGGAGATAAAGGCAATATTGAGAAACGGCCGTATAAAGCGGGAGGTCGATGACGAGGCGGTTTTCCAGTATCTCTTCGAGAAGGCTTTCATGCAGCCGAAAACGCCCTTGAAGGGGATCAAGGCATTGGTTCCCGGATGCTGGCTGCTCTGGAAGGACGGGAGGGTGGAGACGGGTGACTTCTGGAACGTGCCCTATTACGAGCGGAAGGTCGAGGATGAAAGATATGCAGTTGAAAGGTACAGGGACGCGGTGCTGCATGCGATCCGTAAGAGGATGCCGGTCGATTCCTCGGAACCGGGCCTGAGCTTCAGCGGAGGACTCGATTCGAGCCTTCTGCTCGGCATGATGCACCGCGTCTCGGACAGAAGGATAAAGACGTTCTCGATCGTACAGGGCATGAGCGAGATGGAAAGGGAGCATTCGAGGGAGCTGGCTGTCAGGTTCGGGACGGATCACACCGAGGTCGACCTCTCTCCCGAGGTGATCGCCGAAAATCTGGCCGATTTGATATGGTCCTACGATACGCCGGGAGTCGGGGCCCTGCAGGCGTATTTCTGCGCGAAGGAGGCCGCAAGGCGCGGAGTCAACGTGATGTTCATGGGATTCGGAGTGGAGACGACGCTCAATCCGTCGTGGTTCATCCCCTACGTTGCGCCAATCGAAAAGGTTTTCACCCCCATGAGACTGCTTCCGGAGAAAGCTCGGACGGGCATCTACGGTGCCGCGGCAAGAATGATGAGATCCCTTTCCGGGAGGAGGTCGGTCCTCGGATCGAAGAAGATCTCGAGCATACTCTGCTCGTATTTCGAGTTCAAAAGGGGTTTGTTCAGGTGGTATGGGACGGGATTGTCAGCAGGCCGGATTAAGGCTCTCTTTCCACCCGAATCCGTGAGCGATGATTGGATATACCCGGAGGATACATACCGGCGGTTGTGCAACGAGTACGGAAGTTCCGATCTTCACGAGATTCAGAACTGCGTTCTTCTCCGCAGGGGACTTACGATAAACGCCCTTCCGAAGTTCGAAAGCGCCGGGGTTCAGAACGGCACCCTGGTGCAGTTCCCGTTTCTCGACGGTGAAGTGATCGATTTCACGCTGAGGCTTCCATTCGATCTGAAATGCAGGAATGGCAGGACGAAGTACGTTTTGAGGGAGAACTGCCGCCAGTTCGTCTCCGATGAATGCGCGCAGATGAAGAAGCAGGCCTTCGCGCCTCCATTCGGCAGATGGCTCACCGATGATCTCTGGCCCATCGTGGATGAAGTGCTATCAAAGGAATCGATCGAGAAGAGGGGGGTGTTCGATCATAGGCGGATCGAGGAGCTCAAGCGATCATTCAGGAGCGGGGAGTCGGGACTAAGCTGGGCCGATATCTGGGCCCTCGTTACACTCGAGCTGTGGCTGAGGATGCATGTCGATCCAGCTCCGGAGGATTCCCTGAAACCGTC
>CAYRCK010000005.1:0-106347 GCA_964422745.1 uncultured bacterium | reverse complement strand
CGGATTGATAGTTTCCTGCATATATCCCTTGCGTTTTCCACGGATTCATCGTCGATCCGGCGTCTTGCTCGGTCATCCGGATCCATGGAGCTGCCGAAACGTATCGTCGCTCCAACCACATGGCACCCGGATTCGAGGAGGATCCGGGCGGCGGCCGAACTGTCCACACCACCGCTCATACCCACGACTGCTCCGGTATCAGCTATAGAAGGGTTTATCGTTGATTTCATTACACAGGTCCGGATCTGTCAGCGGCTCTGCTTGATCGGCGATAATTCCCTCAGCCTTGCCACGATCCCCTGCAGCGCATCTGCAAAGGCCTCGACTTCCTCCTCCGAGTTCTCGGCCCCGAGGCTTATTCGTATGGATCCCTGCGCCGCCAACGGCTCAACTCCCATGGCCATTAGAACATGGCTCGGTTCATTCTCGCCGCTCGCACATGCGCTCCCGCCCGATACGGCGAATCCAAGCATACTCAGATTGAGTGTGATCGCCTCTCCCTCGACTCTCGCGATGCTTATGCTGCTCGTGTTGGGAAGGCGGGTTGTACCCGCTCCATTGATATCGATATCTTCGATCCTGTCCAGTATGCTCCTCTCGAGACCGTCCCTGAGTTTCTCTATCCGCTCGATCTCATCGGGAAGTTCCTCTATCGAGATCCTGCATGCCTCGCCGAATCCGGCGATCGCAGGTATGTTCTCTGTGCCCGGACGCAAGCCGAATTCGTGGCTGCCCCCCATATACACCGGTTCGAGCGGAGTGCCTCTACGCACGTAGAGCGCGCCTATTCCCTTGGGACCGTAGAACTTGTGTGCGGAAACCGAGAGAAGTTCCACGCCCAACTCGTCCACATTGACATGCATCTTGCCAACCGCCTGAACCGCATCGGTATGGAAGTTGATACCTCTCTCCCTCGTCATTCGTGAAATCTTCTCGACCGGTTGAATAACGCCCGTCTCGTTATTTGCAAGCATGACCGTAACCAGCACCGTCTCGGGCCTGAATGCCTTCTCGATAAGGTCAACACGAACCACCCCACCGGTCGAGCAGGGCACAAACGTTACATCGACACCATCGTCCTCGAGCGACTTGCAGGTACGCAGCACGGCCGGATGCTCTATATCGGATGTGATAACATGGGGCTTCTTGCCTGGCTCACGCACCGCGCTCACAGTCCCGCGGATGGCTATGTTGTCCGATTCCGTCCCCCCGGAAGTGAATATTATCTCGGCGGGTTCAGCTCCGATCAGAGCTGCAACCTGCTTCCTCGATTCATCAACCGTTCTTCTCGTCTGCTGGCCGTAAAAGTGAAGGCTGCTCGCGTTCCCGTAATGCTGCCTGAAATAGGGCATCATCTTCTCGACAACTTCTATCCGGGTGTACGTTGTCGCGTTGTGATCAAAGTAAACCTTCCTTCCCTCTTTTTCATCAGCAGACATTTATATCCTCCATTTGCAGTCACATTTATATCATCATCTTGTTTTTATTGTAAATCCTGTTGAAGCACCGGTCAAGGGAATCGGGAAAATATGGCGGAGTGAGGTCAATCCTCATCAAAGAGCCTTCCCCCCTGAGGAAGAAGGCTCCGGAAAAATTTCCGAATTATCGTGAACCCTGCGGCACCCCCGCTAGAGCTGCTCCTCCATCGCCTTTGCCCGCTTGATGAGGTCCTCCTGACGCTTTATCTGCTTCTTCGCGTACTCGGACCATAGCAGATCCTTTGTTGCCAGCACCTTCTCGAATTTTGTAATGGCCTCGGTATAACGTCCGAGCTTTGAGAGGGCCTCGCCGTACTGGTAATTGAGAAATGCCTCTTCGCCCTGCCCGAGGGCCAATCCGCTCTTGGCGGTCTCGAGAGCCTCGTTGTACTTCTCGTTCTCATTGTAGATCTTGGCTAGAAAAGCATAAAGGTACGGGTCATCGCCTTTGAGCTCGATCGCCTTTTCCAGGTTTCCCGCAGCCTCTGCCTTTCTTTCGGTTTGGGACAGGGCAAAACCGAGATTCTTGTAATAAGCTCCCTCTTCGGGGTATTCGGCGACGAGAGCTTCGAAGACCGGGACGGCGCTCTCGTAGTCCTTCTCCTTCAGGTAAACACTTCCAAGCATAGTCTTGAACCTGAAATTATGTGGATCCGCTTCCATCGCCATATTGAGATACTTGATCTGATTTTCAGTGTCGTTCTTCTTCTTGTAGAGACCGGCCAGCGTTCCCATCGCGACGGCATCGTACTCGTTGTTAACGATCGAACGCTCGTAGTAGAAGATCGCGTTGTTCAGATCCCCTCGCGACTGGTATATGAATCCGAGCTTCGCATTGGCTTCCGGGTTCAATGTATCCTTTGAGATCAGCCTGTTGTAGTACTTCTCGGCTTCGTCGTAATTCTCGAGACTGAGGTAACAGTAACCTATCGAATTCAGCAGGGCCTGGCTATCCGGTTCAAGCTCCAGCGCCTTCTCGAACGCGCCTGCTGCCTCCTCGAAATTCTTGAGCTTCTGAAACGCATTGCCCAGAGCGGTCCATGCATCGAGGAATGTTGGCTTGATCGCCGTGGCCTTTCTCAGATGGTTGATTGCTTCGTTGTAATTGCCCACCGACAGAAACTGCTGAGCTGACTGATATTCAACCTCGGCAGGAGTGAGTTTCTTGCTGAATCCCCTGTTGTCCGTGACCTCCCAGGAGCTGTCTCCAGAACTCTCCTGCGTGCCGCCGCCCGATGCGCAGCCCAGATATAGAACGCAGGCGATAGCCAAACATACGGTTAAAATCCTATTCATAAGAACCGTCCCCTCTTTCAATTCATGGGATTGGCATTTTGCGGTTAGCAGATCATCAACAACATAATAAGACTTATCGTCTGCATCGGCAAGTGTAATTTAGATAGAAGCTACCTTGTCGGTTTCCAGCCGCCGTAGCTTGGAGGAGCGTTCAGGGCTTTTTGAAGGATCGAGATATTCTCCTGCGCTTTTTTTGATAGATATCCATCTGGATCCAGCTCGATCACTTTTTCCCATTCGCTCATAGCTTCCCTGTAGATTCCGCTCTCCCAGAAAAAAATCGCCAGATAGAAATGCGGCTGGGGGTGCTCGGGATCCAGCCGGTTTGCCTCGGACAGAGAGTTCCATGCCGATCCGTATTCCCCCAATTGAAAATGTATAAAAGCCGCGTGAGCTTGGGCTAGTATGTCTTCCGGATTTATCCGGGCCGCCTTCTTGTACGTCAGTAGAGCCCTTTGCTTCTCACCCCTCTCGTCGAACAGCACGCCCATGTTCACAAGCGCCTTCGAATTGCTGGAATCGACTGCTACTGCCCTCCCGTAGTAGCAGATCGCCGAATCCGGACTGTCATCCTCATGAAATGCCAACCCCAGCTGGAACAGGATTTCCGAATCGGCTTCACCTGTCTCGAGCAAATGCTTCAGGTAGGCAATACGGGCGGTTGGAGGCAATCCTTCAAGCTGTACGCCGATCGGTATCTCCGTACTGTCGTGTTCAGAGAATTCCCGGCCGACATCAGGGACCATCGGATCTCTCACCGGAGCGCAGCAGGGTGAATCGGCGGGACACAGCAATAGAAAGAGCAGAATCGATCCCGTTATTTCCAGCCGGCCCGGTATCAATGCTCCTCCCTCCTTCTTCGTGTCCATCTTTCGGACATGTTCATGCTCAATCCCAGCCTCAGGACCGTTTCCTCTATCCCGTTCTCGTCCAGGGATCCGATCCTGCCCAACTCTACGGATATATCCAATGAGCCGGGACCGCTCGGCATCGAGAAACCGGTTCCGAGGGTAGCGAACAAGGACCTGACCGGTTTTCCCGAAGGATACTCCAGATGCCAAACATTCTCGTAGAATCCGAGCCTGATTGGGATCCGAGAGAAGAAACCTCCATCTATACCACCTCTTCTCTCGATCCCGAAAGCTATCAAACGCTCGTCCCCGATCGAATTCTCCAGTTGCTCGAAGCCAGTCCGGTCGGGAGCCCTGCGGCTCCAATATGTAGATGACAGCCACCAGCGTTCGGTCAATCCTATGGCAACACCCAGTCCATAGGCGGATGGAAGCTCGAAATCCCACGTGGACGCCGAATCTAGGTGATCCCTGCTGTACTCGAAATACTCCTCGACAGAATAATCGATCCTGTCGTCGAAGAAACCTCCGAGATAAAGCCTCGAAAACGGATTGGCAAGCACCGAAGCGGCCCATGACGTGCCGGTAAAGTTTCTCTTCCTGGTCGAGACTGCATCATCAAAACTATCGTCGTTGAAGGTAATATTCACCTCGTCGGTGATCGATCCCCGCTCGAGCTGCAACTCCCCCGCAATGCTGAACCATTTCCACCTCTTCCAGGACGCGGTCAAAGGCACGCTGAATATCGACGACCGATGCTTGTAAATCTCCTGAGGCGTCGGGTAGTCCGGCAGGCTTTCCCCATTGAACGCAAAATCGTTACGCCCCTTGAAACGCGTTATATACCCCGAGCCGATCACGAGACCGTACCCGACCGGCACCGCAAGCATCACCGACGGCATCTGGAATCGGTTCTGGTCCGCGATCACGTCCCCGTACTTTATGCTCGACATATCCATTATCTCTGATATCGAGAACGAAATCCCGCCCAGCTCTGCGAGCGTTGCAGGATTCATAGTGAACACACTGCTCGTATCGGGCACCGCGAGAGCCGAGTAGCCGAGCGCCCTCGATCGGGAATCGCCGCGGATACAGTGTTCACCCAGATAGTTAAGACCGAAGACGGACTGCGACCTGGCACCCGACGCGTACAGTATCGAGACCATCAATACGGGTGTTATAATTGCCTTACTTCTCCATCTCATGGATTACCTGAAAAATCAGCTGGGAGTGAATATATTATTTCCAGACGGGGTGCAAGCGAGTCCGCATCTACACCGAAAAACGACACCCTCTGAAATCGCGAACCTTCGAGGTCGGACTGAAAAACTAGACCGGTGTTTTCTCTTTCTCCCTCTGCGACATCCGGTATGAAGCCTACAAGCGGAATCCTGACCGTCTCCGTTTCGTAGGGATCGAAATCTCCGGCATTGACACCGGTGCCGGAGAAGAACTCCTGATCGAGGTAGTCCCCCGATCCGGGCGTGTACAGGTAATAGTAGAAATTGGTCGGTAATTCAAGCAGTGATTCCTCTCCCGGTGATGCTCCGAGACTGAGCTCGTTGTCCACGGTTAGTACTAGCGACGAGTAGTGAATCATCGCCCTGTCATCCAGTCCCTCTATATCGAATTCGAAGTAAACCCTCGTCGCAACGCCTCCAACGCAGTCGAGACCGTCGGTCGTGAATGTCGCGATCGAGTAGTCCGCCTCCGCTGCATAGTTCGCCGTCGATCCATCTGTGAATTCGACCCTTACAACCGGCGGATCGGAACCGTAATCCCTCGCGTTCATCTCCACTATACCTGGAGAGGCCGGGATCTCGTTCGGAACGATGGCAATCCCCCTGTGATCCTTCGTGCCCTCGAGCCAGTCGTTGACGAGGATCGGGTCAAGATTGTAGCTGCTGCTTTGGATATTCAACAACCTCTCGGGAACCGTCCCGTTAGAATCCGGCACCCCTCCCGCCGCGAGAGGCGGCACGGCGGTTATGGAATCCTCTTCGCTGAAATCTTCCAAGAGCTCATAAAACGCCACCTTGAGGCTGAAGAGCGTGTCCTGCACTAACCTGACGGGCAGGTCCAGCTCGGCGTACGAGACCGTTTTTCCGATATCTTCTTCGGAAAGCGTGAAATCGAACCTGATCAGTACAGCTTCGAACTTTATCCCCTTCAACTCGCCCATCTTCAGGAAGCTGCCGTAGCCGATCCCCATCGGATGTTCCACTGTCATGGCATCAAGATCGAATACGGCGAGCTTCGTTTCACCGGCGTCGATGTTGTACGCGCTGTCTTCTGTGAACCTCACTACGACGGGGCCCTCCTGATCTGACGAGCAACCGGCCAGCAGGACGGCGAGTACGAGAAAGATGCAGTATGTCTTTAAACTAAGCATATCTGTGCAACGCAATCAGATCTGACACCATATCCCTTGCCCCGAGTACAATTAACATATCCATATGACGAAGGTCAAGGCGATTAGGACAAGCCCCCTATCTCCTCTCGTGATATCAATTCCTTTTACGCAGTATTGCTATAACCGTTCCTGTAAAAAATTCGCCCAGGCACGGAATCCTCGTAAGTGGCCTGAAAATACTGAATTTAGGAGGTCTAAGCTTTTCGAATACAGGCTCCAGGGAAGGGATTGAATCGACTATGCTCCTGTACCGGGCCACTGTGATCCTGTTCAGCTCGGTACGGTAATTCTCCATCAGCTTCGCCGCCTCTCCCCGTGGATCATGTGAGCTCCTCTTCCTCAGAACGGTCTCCAGCATTGCCTGGATAAGTTTTTCGGAGTAAATCCTGTGGCACCAAGGTGTATAGAGATAATCGTAAAGGTGAGATCCCAGCGGCGAACCCCAGGGTGTGAAGAACAGGGCGATCGATCCGCCGATTCTAACCACACGCGCCATCTCTGCCAACGCCCTCGCGGGACTGGGGAAATGCTCCATTGAATCGTTCGCGACAACAAGGTCGAAAGCTTCTGCTTCGAAGGGAAGATCTTCCACATCTGCGGTGACGAAGCAGGCACTACTACCCATGGACCCGGCGAATTCCACCGATTGAGCTATGTTATCCTTGCTTATATCAACTCCGATTACCGAGGCTCCCGCCTCATCGTAGGCCACGGTTTTTCCACCGAGGCCGCATCCGATATCCAGAACGGCCTTGCCTCTCATATCACCCAGTTGCTCGGAGTAGGTCTCGAGAAGCTCCTTGCCTATGCTGTACTCCCACATAGAGTAGGCCCGATCCGACTCCCTCCCCCCCACCTTTACGCGGGGAAAGATCCGGTCGATGTAGTACATAAAGTCGGCGAAGGCTCTCAACATGGCGGTCGTACCTCCCTGCCCCTTATTATTGATGCGCGACACAGACCGCTACAGCACCATCCTGTATGTAACGGCCCGATCGAAGATCTCGAAGTCAAGAGATTCATAGAGCGCCATGGCCGGATGGTTGTGCTCCTGTGTGCTGAGAGCGCAGATACGAACATCCTTTGAACGGAAATATCCCAGGGCTGCCAGCATGAGAGATCTTCCGAATCCCCGTCTCCGCGAACCTGTGCCCACTGCCAGCAAATCGATCCAGCCCGGCAAACCGGCGGCATCTGCCGGCAGCAAGCAGGTGCAAAATCCAGCTATCCCGCCCCTCGCTCCCCGTACCGAGAGTACACGGTCGGCCCGGCCGGAGAAGCTGTTACGGACCCATTCCGTGTAAATTCGGTCGGCATCCCTCTTCGTGAACAGATCCTCTGCATGAAAGCGGTCGAACTCGAAAGCCGATACAGCGATCGAGCATATATCCTCGATATCAACCTCGGTCGCTTGAACGACATCATGGCTAGGTGCGGCGGCTTCCGTCGATCCGCGAAGGAATACGAACCTCTCGATCCCGTCAAAACCATGACTCTCTATGAACTCCTGATTCACTTCACCGTGTCTTCCGGATCCGGCCACCCTCATCGTGACATACTCGATTCCCAGAGCGGCCGCTCTGCCCTTCCAGAACGAGAGGATCTCCTCCGGATGATCCCCGGCGAAGAATATGATCCTTGCACATGATCGGCCCAGGATCTTTGAATCCCATTCCAGTTTTTCCCAGAGAAGCGCCCCACAGACGGATTCCCCTTCCACTATCCCCACGGCCTCCACAGATTCGTTCTCGATCGAACCGGCCAAAATATCCGCCGTGTAATCGGCACGTGTTGCATCCCCGCAGTGCCTGCCCGACATGGCACCCAATGGAGTTGATCCGGCATTCCGCCGGATCAACTCCATCAGTCCGTCTATAAGATCTGCTGTCAGCACCTTAGGGCAACACATATCAAACGGGGCTTCCGTTTCCCGGGCTCCCGCCCTTCGCCGCTCAAGCGGCCTTGTCCTTTGCCCCTCTCTTCGAATCGTAGTACAGGTAAAGGCAAAGCCCTATGAACATTATCAGACCGAGAACCTCTCCTATAGGTCTTTCCGCAATCCCGAGGTTCAGGATCTCGTCCCAACCTGGCAACGCGACAAGAGCGCTCACAACTCCCATGAGGGCTCCACCCGCTATCAGCCCCGAGGCTATCAACCGGCCTCTCTCAAGCCTCTTCCTGTTCACATCCTCGTTCTTGCTCCTTGTAGAGACCAGGTGCGCAATCAAGCCGCCGATGAGCAGCGGTGTATTGAGCTGGATGGGAAGGTACATTCCCAGAGCGAACGCCAGGGGTGATATCTTGAGAAGCTCTAGGATGATTGCCATGAATCCCCCTGCGATATAAAGCCCCCAGGGAGCCGCGGTGTCCGACATCAGCGTCCTTATCACGGCCGCCATCGCGTTGGCCTGGGGCGCCGCCAGGGATCCCTCACCCACGAATCCGTAGACGTGATTGAGGAGCATCATCACGCCCGTTATGCAGGCCGCTGATACCAGCACGCCTAAGAACTTGAATTTCTCCTGCTTCTGGGGTGTCGACCCCAGCCAGTAACCAACCTTGAGGTCGCTGATGAACGCCCCCGCGGTGGCGAGAGCGGTGCAGACGACACCTCCTATAATCAGAGCCGATACCATACCACCTGCACCCGAGAGGCCGGCCTTGACAAGTATCACGCTTGAGAGAATCAAGGTCATCAGCGTCATGCCCGATACCGGATTCACACCCACGATAGCAATCGCCCTGGCCGCCACCGTCGTGAACAGGAACGTGATTACGGCTACGACAAGAAGGGCCAGCAGGGCGAACCGCCAGGAATCAACTACACCGAATCCGAAGAAGAGCAGGACGGCCAGCAATGTAATGATGAGCCCGCTTACGACAGCGGCCATCGAGATATCCCTGTCGGTTCTCTCCGCCGTCGCTTCGGACTTGCCGGTGAATATCTCCTTGAAGCCCACCGTGAACGTCGTGATGATGATCTTCGACGATTTTATGATCCCGATCAACCCGGCGACCGCAATCCCGCCTATTCCTACATGGCGAATGTAACTCGAGAAGATCTGTTCCGGGGTCATCTGTGCGATCGGGATCTCGGCATCGCCCAGCGTAACGCCCAGGTGCTGGCCGAAGTACCATACCGCAGGTATGAGTACAAGCCACGAGACGAAACTTCCCGCGCATATGATCGTCGAATACCTGAGCCCGATTATGTATCCGAGCCCCGTGACTGCGGCGCCCGCGTTGACCTTCACAACCAGCTTCGCCCTGTCTGCCACAGCCGCCAGAGGGGGCAGCACTCGTGTTGATATTATCTCCCTCCATATACCGAACGTGGCGACACAGAAATCGTATATGCCGCCGATGATCGCGGCCTTCACGAGGATCTTCGCCTGCTCCCCTCCGCTTTCCCCCGTGACCAGCACCTCCGTGATCGCCGTTCCTTCGGGGAAGGGAAGGTAACCGTGCTGGTCCTTGACGAAATACCGCCTCATTGGAATTATGAAAAGGATCCCCAAAAAGCCGCCCAGCAGCGCGGCAAGGAATGTCTGGAAGAACCTAAGCTCCAGGTCGAGGATGAATATGGCCGGTAGGGTGAAGATCATGCCCGCCACGACCACGCCCGAGGCCGAACCGATGGACTGGATTATCACGTTCTCACTGATCGTGTTCTTCCTGGCGAATATTCCGCCCAATCCGACGGCCAGGATCGCTATCGGAATAGCCGCCTCGAACACCTGACCGATCTTGAGCCCCAGGTACGCGGCGGCTGCGGTGAAGAGAACGGCCATCAGGAGCCCGGTGACCACCGATCGTACGGTTGTTTCTGGAATGGTCCTGCCGGCCGGCACAAATGGAACGTACTTCTCCCCCGGTTCCAGCATTCTGTAAGCATTTTCGGGGAGCGATTTAGCGCCTGAATGTTCTTCCATCGATTCCTCCCTTTTCGCCATCAGATCCAGGACTGTTTCATGGAATCCACAACCTTAATCAAATAAGCCATTTCCAACGATTTCTACATTAGAAGGGCTACCGTGTCAACCGATTCCTAAGTGTTCTATTCGAGTCAGCCCCTCCTAAGTATGGTCCGCACCTTACTCCTCGCTATCATATATGCTTGAAATCCCAATCCCTCCATCGAATTGGACAAGAAAACCCTGAACCTGTCCAGCCCCGAGAGCGGGGGATCCGTGATCGCCCGCTCGTAGATCTCCTCCATCCGCTCGGCCCCCACCCTGAAGTCGAGGTTCTCTATGACGTGATCACGCGCAAAGCGGGCAAGCGAATCACGTCTGGCAGGATCGGTGACTAGACCCTCTACCTCATTCGCCAGGAGGTCAGGGGATACGGGCGCCCTGACGTTTCGCCCCGCGAAATTGTAATAGGCCAGCTCCTCCACCGTATCGGGCCCTACAACACCGGCCAAACCGTTCTCGCCGACCACGAAAGTCGGCTTGCCGCAGGCCATACCCTCCCATGCACACCGCCCCACGCCGAAAACCAGATCGGCCCAGGAGAGAAGCTGAGGTGTCTCGACTATCTTGCCCAGCATCATGACCACGGTTCTTCCCGTCTCCCTGTTGACATCATCAGCGAGTGACGAGATCTCTCCCACGTGAGAACCGTCACCCGCTATAGCAAGTACCGCGTCGACGCCGTTCGACGAGAGGATTCTCATCGCCTCTATCGCATGACGCAGGGAACCCACCTTCATCGAATCGATCCTGCTCATGAATACGATCCGGCACCTGCTTCCGGGAAGACCCATCCTGGCTGCGAAATCCCCGTAATCGACACCGGGCTTGAACATATCGAGATCGATCCGGTTGGCAACCACCTGCATCTCCCTTGCGGAACCGGAGAACCGGGGCTCTAGATAATCCTTGAACTCCTCGGCCACGAACACGACCCTTCCCGGATAGTAAGGAAACCTGAAATCGCGTCCGAACCACAGCATCGTCAGCACGACCGGTATCTTCCTTCCGGGTGCGGCGAAGAGCGCCAGGTAATAGGGATTTGGATGGAATGCATGAACGACGTCGATAGAGTAACGATCCAAGGCCCGGCAAAGCTCACGATACGCCCCCATGTTCAGATGATATAGGTGGGGAAGGAAGGTGCTGTGAGGGGCGGTGATCAAAGGTATGCCCGCCTCCTCCAGCCGGTCCCCGTACATCCCGCCGCTGTGCGAGAAGAAGAATACATCGTGTCCACGCTCCTTGAGGCCCCTTGCGATCGTGATTGCGGTGTTTGGGGCGCCCCCGAGCTCCAGCCATGGATAACATATCAAAACATTCATCAGCGTACTCTACCATTATCGGCGAATGGAAACAAGTCCCGCGTAGTCCAATCCGGCCACCGACCATGAAAAGGATAAGCTTGGCCGGTGGAACGTTTTAAAACCTTTGGCATTAATTATAATATGTTATAATATCCTTCGATTCGATTTCGTCCATATCGACAAATCTTGCATGCGGTTTGCTGGAGACCGACTATGGGATTGAAGCAGTATTGGGATTCAGGCGTAAAGGCGTGTTGCGGTCCTGGGCGGCATGCCACCTCCAGCGCCTATATAATCATTCCCCTGCTCCTCACGGCGCTTCACTACTCGAGCCTCAAATTCTCACATTCCTTTCCCTCACACATAACGCTGTTCATCTTCTATTTCCTTACAGTTATCCTCTTGCCCGGATTCTCGATCTCATTGCTCGTACTCCCGAAGACGAACATTCCTATCCGCATTCTGGCCTCGATGATTCTGGGGACCGCGTTTGCGTACTGCGTGCTGTTCTTATTCTCGGTTCTGAACCGTGACATCTATTACGCCGGCGTGCTGATCCCGGCCGCAACACCGTTGGCGCTTGCCCTTCTTCCCTGCCTGCCAGGCAATTTCAAGCGTGACGGGGGAGATTCGAGAATGGGTGGTAATCCACTGCCCCCACTTTCCACCGCCCTTTTGATCGGGCTTATCATCTTCGTCTGTTTCATCGTCTTCTTCAAGGGCGATTCGCTTCCCTACAACTCCGATTCACCCGACCATATAGCCTATATAAGAACGATCTCCAGATCCCACGAGGCCTTTCCCGATCAGAACCTGTACAGGGACGGGGGAATGCTCACGAGGGATATCCGAAAGGGACTGTACCACTCGATGTGGGGAATGCTTAACACCTTGACAGGGCACCGAGATGTTGTTCCCGTATGGCCCGTGGTCTCGGCCGTAGGCTCCGTGTTCACAATCCTCTCGATCTTCTGCGCGGGATTGCTGCTATTTCGAAGCCCTGCGATCGGATTGCTCGCCGCATACCTTCGCGTCTTGGTATACAACGGCGGGCTCACCAACCGCCTGCTCATAACAGCTGCCTATTCCTTTCCATTCGGAACGATGTTCTCCATCTCCTTCCTCCTCTTCGCTCTACGCTACCTGACGGGTGGGAGAAAACGGTACCTCGCGCTTGCGGTCGCCTCGTCCGTCGCCTCATCGGGCACCCATGTAACACACCTACTGCTGAACATCTTCACGATCTCATTCCTGTCGATCGCCTCATTGATCGAGAAGATCGGCGGTCGGAGGTGGGAGCTGATCAGGAGCAGGATCCTCCCGCTGTCATTGATCACGGCTGCGGCAAATGCTCCGTATCTAATCCTGCGGTACGTCAGGGACTACGCGCCCAACAACGAGATCCACACGCATCTCCAGGGTGTTTTCAAGATATCAGAGAAACTGTACATACTGAGCCCATTCATATACCTAGCGCATTACTGGCCGCTGGCCCTGCTGTCCATACTGGGCCTTTTCCTTCTGTGGAAGCACTCGAAGACGGATATGAACCTCAGACTGCTGCTATGGGGGCTGATCGCCCTTTATGCCATACTCTTCAATCCCCTGCTAACACCGCTCCTGATCGAGAGGATAACGTATCTGATCATCAGATTTCATGCTGCCCTCCCGAGCACGATCCTGGCCGCCTGCCTGCTCGTATCGATATGGAGGAAGCTTCGGGGCGAGAGCATTCTCCTCTCGAGCAAGGCCGCGGTCATATGCGGATCGTTCGCGGTCGTCGTACTGGCACTCGCGCTCGGCAGGACGCCGTCCGGGTTCGCCTACTCGAACAGAAATATCGAACGCATGAATAGATACAGCAGCCTCAATCTGGCCGGTCTATACTCCGCGATCAACGAATCGGTCCCCGAAGGCAGCGTAATCGCCTCGGACCCGATCACGAGCTACTGCCTGCCGGCGT
Organism: uncultured bacterium; assembly: GCA_964422745.1. Lineage (GTDB taxonomy): Bacteria > Krumholzibacteriota > Krumholzibacteriia > Krumholzibacteriales > Krumholzibacteriaceae > CAYRCK01. The sequence continues at coordinate 93,065 of CAYRCK010000005.1, read as the reverse complement.
TCACGGATCAATACATAATATGCACGAACGGCCAGCACTCTATCCCGAACGATTCGACCGCCCTCGAGCGAGTGCTCGACAGCCGTACGATATTCCGGCCCGACTCGCCTATGCGGGACATAGTGCAGGTGCTCGACAAATACGAAGCCGGTTACCTGGTTATTAACGGCAGGATCCCAACCCTGCTGATGTCCCTTTACTGGAAGCCCGGGCCGGCCGTGATGGATAGGGTGAGAAAAAGGATGTTGAGATCACCGGGCAGGTTCGAACCGCTGTACGACCGGGACTCAATGACATTATTAAAATATACCAGAGGTGGAGAGGAATCCGATGGGGAGGATTCACTTCTCTACCCCTACCCCACAGGATCGAATGTATCCAAAGCCGAGTTGGGCTACACGAGCGAATCCGGCGAACCAGGAATCTTCATCAGGGATATAGGCTTGAGCTCGGGAACGGTCAAGAGGGGAGAGAACCTGGTACTATCCATAGAGTGGATCGCTTCCGGTGAATGCACTCCCCAGAGATACTCGTCGGTTATCAGGTTCGACACGGATTTCGAGAGGGGGCGTCTCTACCACCGTGCGTACGGTAAGTTATACAGGAAGATCCGCGAGTACTTAAAAGGTCAGAGGTACAGGTTCAGTATCGAGCACATGCCCTTCCAGGGCCTGTATTCACCCGACCTCTGGCCGGCGAACCGTGTCGTGGAAGACTCCGCATCGGTGAGGATACCCAAAGACATCGCCCCCGGAGTTTATTCGATATCAATAAGGATGTTCAGGAAGATCCAGTACCCGAACTATACTTTAAAGGATATTTTCACGAACGACGATTTCTATAATGGCATAGCGATAAAAACTGTTATAATCGAATAGCGTTCCGGCTAATCCCCGAGGTTGAACGATCGGCTTCATAAAACGAGCAAGCGGAATATTTCTATCCAACATATTCGCGACCGTTCTCGCCACGGCAGCAGGTATAATCGTGGCCAGGCAGCTGGGTCCGGAGCAGAGGGGGCTCTACGGACTCGTATTCATGGCCGTGCACCTGCTTTTCACGTTCGGTCACCTCGGCTTGGGATCCGCCGTCGCCTACTTCACCGGAAAGAAAAGTTACAAGAAAAATGAAATCCTCACATTCGTCATTGTGAGCTCCTTCGTCCTGGGCATAGCGCTGGCGACAATCTTCTTCTTCGTATATCCTTATATAAAGGGTATATGGACCGACATCCCCAGATCAGCAATGCTGATCGGGCTCGTTGCATTGCCGTTCTTGTTCTTCCAGAATTTCATATTCCGTTTTCTGCTGGGCATGCTCAGGGTGAGACAGAGCAATATTACAAACCTTCTTCGAAGCGCATTCTACATAGTTCTCGTCGCCCTGCTTATCTGGTTCTACAGGGGTGGGCTAAGGGAAGCGGTACTGTGCTTCACGCTATCCCTGTTACTGTCCGGTGTTCTCGGCTTTGTACTGTTTACCAGGGATATTCGGCCCCTTGGAACGCTCAACACGGTCATGCTGAAACCGTTCTTTCAATACGGGATCAAGATATACTGCATTGTCGTCATCAACTACCTCAACTACAGGATCGACATCCTGCTGATCAAGTACTACATGACCGCCAGCGATGTGAGCTACTACCAGATAGCCGCGAACCTGGCGCAGAGGTTCTGGTATATACCAGACGCGCTGAGCACGCTGCTCTTTCCGACGCTTCTAGCCATGTCAAACGAGAACAGATCATCGAGATTCACCGCAAAGATATGCCGGAACAACTTCTTCCTCATGATACTACTATCGATCGCCGTGCTCATAATCGCGAAACCGGTCATCGTGTTCCTCTATGGAAGCGAGTACAGCCCCGTATCAAAGGCACTCTTTTCCATTCTATGGGGCATTACCATTTTTCCGTTCTACAAGTTCCTCTCAGTCGACTTCGCCGCCAAGAAGCAACTGGGTATAGGCATCCTTGCCTCCTCAATCGGCGTCGCCGTGAACGTCGCGGCAAACATATTCATGATTCCGAGGTATGGAATAATAGGAGCCGGACTGGCCACGAGCCTCTCTTACTCGGTGCTGTCGATCGTTCTGATAGTGTTCTTCACAAGGCAGAACAGGATAGGTCTGCGTGAGCTGCTGATCGTCAACGGAGAGGATTTCAGGAGTTATGGAAACGCCCTCAAGAAAGGATTGAGCTATCTGAAAAGACTCGTCGGCAAGCGGAATAACCAGCCCCGGGTTTGAGCCGATCCTACAGCATCTGCTGCTCCAGCTCGAGATAGATCCCCGTCTTTTCGAATACTCTCCGTCGCACGGCTGAGATCAGAGCGGTGATGTCAGCCGCCGAGGCGCCGCCCAGGTTTATGATGAAGTTCGCATGTCGCTCACTTATTGCCGCTGCACCGATGCGCATCCCCTTGCATCCCGACTCCTCTATTAGCCGGCCCGCGTAGTCCCCCGGCGGTCTTTTAAATACACTTCCCGCATTGGGGTAATCGAGTGGGAATTTTCGCTGTCTCTGTTCCCAAATCTCATCCAGTCGCCGGATTATGACGGAGGGATCACCCCTGCGCAGCTTGAACTGAGCCCTCAGGATCAGCCAGCCGGATCCCTGGAACGTGCTTTCCCGGTAGCCGAAAGAGAGCTCTCCGCGCTTGAACACCCTTCTCTCGCCCGAAGCCGTCAGGACTTCGACCTTCTCCAGGACGCCCGCCGTGTCTCCCTCCTTGGTGCCGGCGTTCATCAGCACGGCCCCGCCCACGGTTCCCGGGATACCAGCTATCGGCTCGAATCCCTCGTATCCCTTTTTACCCGCCCACCTTGCCAGGTCTATAAGCGTCACACCCGCGTCCGCAAGGATCCTGCAGTCGCCGGGGAACGAGATAAGCGCCGATCGATTCCTGACCTTGAGCACCAATCCCTCGATACCGTCGTCCGGCGCTATGACGTTCGATCCCGCACCCAGAAGCGTGATGGGAATCCCGCTTTTTCTGGCGAACCTGAATATATTAATCGCCTCGTCGCTGCATTCCGGGGAAACGAGGCATTCCGCCTTTCCCCCCACCTTGTACGTGGTGTGCCCGCTCAGGGGCTCCGAAAGCATCAAGATGCCCCTGAAGCTGTCTCTTATCTTTTCTACCGTAATCCTGTTCATGATTGATAATCGAAGTATGATGCGCTATTTCTTCCGACTGATCACGGCACCGAGCCCCGCCAGCTTCTTCTCGATCCTCTCATAACCCCTATCGATCTGATAGATGTTATCTACAACCGTTGTCCCGTCCGCCGCCAGGCCGGCCAGTACGGCGGAAGCGCCGCCCCGGATGTCGACCGCCCTGACCTCTGCGCCCTTGAGCCCACTGCCTCCGCGAACAACTGCACAGTTACCGTAATGGTTTATTCTTCCCCCGAAGGAGGCGAGCTCCTTCACGTACTCGAAACGGTCCATGAAGCGTTGGTCGGTTATCGTCGACTCCCCATCGGCCATAAGGGCCAGTGCCGCGAAGAGGGGCTGCATGTCGGAATTCACTCCTGGATACGGGGCGGTGAACATATCGAAGGGCTTGATCCCATTTTTGCCGGATACGTATACGGATCCGCCCCATTCGAATATCTCCACGCCGCTCTCCCTCAGATACCGTGCATCGGACTGTAGGTGATCGAGGTTGTAGTCATTTATCACTATATCCCCGCCTGTCATTCCCGCAGCGATCATGAACGTCATCGCCTCATCCCTGCCCTTCATAACCGTATGCTTGGTGCCATTAAGAACCGAAACTCCCCTTATCTCCACGAAACGGCTGGACATATCGATATCCGCACCCATGCTGTTGAGGAATCTCACGAAATCCTTGATCTCCGGCCTTGTGTTGGCATTTCTTATCGTTGTCCTTCCCCTGGCGAGCACGGCGCCCAGAAGGATATTCTCCGTGCCCGATGTCGTGGGCAGATAGAACTCTATGTCGTTGCCCTTCAAGGATTCGGCCTCCCCAACTATCCCGTTCTCTCCGACCTCCATCCTCGCCCCCAGGTCTCTCAGACCCTTGATATGAAGGTCGAATTTCCTCGTACCGATGTCGCATCCTCCCGGAAACGGGAGCTCGACCCTGCCGAACTTCACGAGAAGAACGCTGAGAAGAAGAAGGGAGTAACGGATCTTGGATACAAGCTCCATAGGGAGGACGGCCTCACCGACCCCCGAAGGATCGATCACGACCGACGTGCCCTCGACCTCTACACCGGCACCCAGATGCCTTATCACATCTATCGAGACCTTGACATCTTCCATCAGGGTGGGAACATCCTCGAGCTCGACGATGCCCTCGGAGAGCAGCGACCCGAACAGTATCGGAAGGGCCGCGTTCTTTGCGCCGCTCAGGCTGACCTCACCGCTCAGACGGTGCCCCCCGTCGATCTCGAATACTGCCATTCGTTCCAACCCCCGTTTAAAGAAAAGCGCCGATGTCATTATAGAAGCAAGATTCGTTCAAATCCAGACGAATCGCTCAAATTACCGGTCTAAGAGTGCAGGTCCGAAAACACACGTTCAATAATCGCTCATCGATCGAATTCTATTGTAAACAGCATGGATATGCTATACTTTTTACATCCCTGACAGTTGGGGGAGTATTCTATGACCAGGAAAATCATAATCGTCCTGCTGTTTTTGAGTTCGGCTTCGTTAATTTCACCCCTGCCCCAGCCTATCCAGATCGTGTGCGGCTTCTTCCACGCCCTATTCATACCCGGACTTGTATTTCTGTATCTTTCAGGAGATGACAGGCTTCACCGGTTCGACATGATCTTTCTCCCCCTGATCCTCTCCCCCATCCTGCTCTCGATCCTCGTACTTGCGGTAAATCCACTCCTGGGATCGCTGGACCTGTCATTCAAATTATCAGCCGGGATCTTCACGGCCTGTTTGATAGTCCTGCTCCTATCAAGAGCAAAGCGGATGGAAGTGGTGAACGGGATACCCCGTGGAATACTGATAATATGTCTTGCATATGGAGGCGTTATCCTTGCCTCCTACATTACGAATCCCTTTCTCATGATTCGTTCCGACGCCTGGTATCATGCATCGGTAGCGAACGAAATCATGAACAGGGGGATCCCGCCGAAGGAGCCGTTTCTTGCGGATATTCCCATAAAGTACATGTGGTTCTATCACCTGTTCCTGGCTGGATGGAAGAAACTGTCAGGGCTGTCTCTTTTCGGCGCTATGAGCGCCTTCAATGTCGTCAATGCTGTTGTCTTCCCCTATCTAATAGCCCGCATGACGTCATTCTACACGACTAAACTTCGAAGCATATTGATAACACCCCTTTTTGCTGTGGCCGGCCTCGAGTCCGCATCATGGATTCTCTGGCCGACCTGCCTGATATCCATATTCTCGGGTGAAGTCAGGGGGCTGGAGGAACTAAGCCGCACAATAAGCAGAATAAATTTAAACGGTATAGAGGTGATGAGCTTCCTGAGGCCGTGCGGTGCATGGATGGTCAATCTGACGGATAAGTTCCTCACCGTGACCGCCTTCACGTATTCCCTCAATCTATTCCTGTACTGTTTCATAAATGTTCTCGACAGGGAGACGCATTCGAGGCATCCCGCAAGGACCGGCATCAGGCTGTTCGTGGTAGTTCTGGGGGCTCTGTGCTTTCACGTCGTCACCGGAGCTGCGCTCGTGATCACTGCCGCCGGCTCCTGGATTCTACTCTTACTGTTGGAAAGGTTCGCCTCCGGTAATCAACGATGGCACACTAAGCCATTGATGATCCCCGCGGCCATAGTTCTGGCGGCGGCCATAGGGATACCATACGTCATCTCCCTTACAAAGACGGATCCTGATACGGGCGGAAGCATGATCGGAAAATACCTGCACTTCGGGCTGTTCAATATCTTCACGATAATCGCCCCCCTCATCGTCCTTTTCTGTCCCGCGCGCTCCGCGCTGAAGAGGATATTCTCATTCAAGGACTACAGGCTTAAGATACTCGGGCTCTGGATTATCTGCCTGATCCTGCTGAACGTATTCATGGATCTGCCCACGGTGAACGAATCGAAGCTGATCTTTCCACTCTTCATGATAATGGGTTTCATGATCTACCTCCAGATCATCGAACGGATCGAGAAAGCATCCGGCGGGAAACGTCTCCTGCTTCTGGTCTTTGTATTCATCCTCTTCTTCATCCCGCCTTTCATGACATTCCGTGGATTCATCCTTCAAAAACCCGACACGCGGCTCTATGACAAGCGTTACAACCTGACCGGTGAGGATCGCAGGTTTTTCGACTGGATCAAGAACGAGACCTCGAAGGAATCGGTTTTCATGGAGGACAATATCTATCATCTCATACCCGCATACGCAGGCAGGAGAAATTTCCACTCAACCGACGCCGTACTGAGGATACTTGGGTACAGCGGAGACGATGTCGATCTCTACAGGTCCATACATGACGAACTGTACTCGGGAAGGAGGCTCGAAAGGAGCACCGTGGAGAGGCTTCGTGCGATTAAGCAAGATATTTATATAGTGATAAGAAACGAGGATATCAGGAGAACGCCGTCACTCGAATATAAGTTCAGATCCGATCCGGAGCTCGTGCGCACCGTCTACAGATCGGATTCCTTGGAGGTCTACGCCTTTAGGTGATGGATGTCAGGTGGAATTTAATGTTATCCATATACAAACATAAGACCTTATGAAGAACCTTTATCAGCTACTTTGCCACCGATTCGTTTTCTTAGAGACAACCTGTTCCTAAGTTCCCTCAAGCTCTTGCGCCACCCCTTAGATGCTCTCTTGTTTCTCTTTATACATCTGTCCAGAGCGAATACCCACGGATCAGAAATCGAATCGGTCCTTGCCCTGACCAGAATCTCTTCCATGTAGGCTATCGGGACTTGGTTCAAGCCTTTGAGGCTAGAGATCTGTTTGTCTGTGACATCGTTCTCGAAACATTCTGGAAGATCCTTGCCCAAAATCCTGAAATTCAGGATAGTACGAATACACTTCTCGCAGCTACAGCAGTTTCTATCCATGTTCTCCTGCTGCCAGCAAACCCTCAGGTGCTTCAGCGCCTCGGGCCAATCCGAGATCACCTCTACCTTATCACTCCTCGTGAATGAGGCACCATCATGGACTATCTCCATTCCGTCGCTCGAAAACAACGGATCGGTCAGTGGATTGGAACCCCATGGAAGAATAAGCCTGCTGTACGGCTCGGTGCTGCCGATCAATCCCGACGAGTATCCCTCCTGGAAAAGCATAAGGCATGAAGCTACAGCAGCCCCATGAGTATCGCTGTAATACCCCCCCAACTCTCTTATATTAGTCACTAACGGAACAAGATCCATATTAAGGCTTTCCAACATAATCCTGGATTTCTCGACCGCCGATGAGAAGATATCCGTCCTTTCGAGTGGAATATCGAGTCCGTGGATCAGGAGGCCCGATTTGATGTCGCGCTTCAATCTGCCGCACAGTCCCCTGCTGTGCCTGTAGACCGTGAAGCATCCATCCACACCGCCGGAAAAGGCCGCGATAGCGGATGACGTTCTATGACCATCCCGACCATCCGTTTCTCTATCGGCGGTGATCTCGATCTTCGTGTACCTATCCGGCAGCCAGTGTGCCCATGCGGACTGAAACTCCTCGAGGTTTCTTAGAAGCCTCCGTGAAACTTCCCCGTGCACGATGACATCGCGTGATTCACTCATAGCCGTGAATAGAACACCTATAAGAAAAGGATCACAGGAGTCCGTCAGCACTCCCCGGTACCTGTCCGGACAACGATACCAAAGGTGTCTCCTATCACCGGTTCCGGACTCGATCACAGAACCTATGGTTAAATAGCCATCAGACTCTATAAGCTCATCTTTCCATAAATGCAATTTTGACATCTCTCTCACTTTGATTTCTCCATATAGAACCTTTCGTATATATCCTCTATACGTTTTGCCGTGGCGGCTAATGAATAGCTTTTCGTCACCTTCGCATATGCCGCATCTATCACCTTTTCTCTCAATTCACCATCGCTCAACAGGTCTATTATGCCCTGCGCCAGTTTGACCTCATCCCGTGGAGGCACCAGTATGCCTGTTACACGGTTCTCTATTACCTCTGGAATGCCTCCAACGTCCGTCCCGACAGCAGGCACGCCGGCAACGACCGCCTCCAGCAGCGAGATGGGGGTGCCTTCCGTGATCGATGACAGAACGAACACATCCATAACGCTCAACAACTCCGGGACGTCGGTCCGCGCGCCCAGAAACAGGGTGCTGTCCTCTATTCCCAGCTTCTTCGCCCAGTTCTCTAAGTCCCCCCTGAGCTCGCCGTCACCCACTAAGAGGCACCTGGCATTCGGGAAACTCTCTCTTACGATCGAGAACGCCTGAAGCATGTACTCCAGGGCCTTGGCGAAATTCAGCCTGGCCACGGTTCCTATGACGGGGCCTCCATCGCCCAGGCCGATCTCCTTCCTTGTTTCGGATGATCTCTCCTTCGAGACTACGTAATCTTCGGCATCGATCGCGTTGGGTATGTAAACGAACTTATCCGGAGGGGTTTTCTCTCTTTCAATGCACAGCTTCCTTATATCCTCGGAGACGGCAATCCTCATATCCGTAAAATGATTTGCCATTCTTTCGAACAGGATGTGTCTTCTCCTCTTCCACAGCGACTTTCCCTGTTCCGTGTATATGATGACCGGAACCCCGGTCAACAGTGCGGCGATCCTGCCCCAGAATCCGCAATGAAAGAGATGGGCGTGAAGGATGTCTATTCTCTTTCTTCTCATCAGCCTCAGAAGCTTGAAGAAGGCGATGAAGAAGTATCTTGTCCTGAAATTAAGATGAACGATCTCTACTTTCTCACCTTTGAGCTCCTCTTCCAGGAGCCCTCCCCCCATCATGCAGCAGAACGTGACATTATATCTGTCCTTGTTCAATCTCTTGGTCAAGCCGACAGCGTGCTTCTCGGCTCCACCTATCTTCAGCGAGCCTATGAATTCGAGCACGTTGATCTTATCCACGTCCTGACCTCTCATCTCCGCATAATAGCTTTCGATGCCTAGGCATACGGTTTATATTGGCAGATAACTCCAATCGGGGCTCTAAGCTCTCCATCGAAAGATAGTAGGGATCGATATTGCATCTATAAATAGTGATACGCCCGCGAAGTCTTGACTACCGGCACCTACAACTTTTTATTGCTGTCGCTCAGTATCTTCCTCAGCCCGGTCGACTGACCGTCCAGCCTCTCTTCCCTATCCCTTTCCTTGAAGTACTCCCACACATGAGTAATCATCTCATCGAGCTGCACTACTGGTTTATAACCGACAAGCTTCTTCACCTTCGAAAGGTCGGGAACGCGCCGCTCCATGTCTTCGAATCCCGTCTCATATGCCTCGTCATACGGGATCTTTACTATCTTCGATCGGCTGCCCGTTATGCTCTTTATACGCTCGGCCAGATCCATGATACTGATCTCGTTGTCATTGCCGACATTGTAGATCTGGCCCACGGCCTCCTCGTTATTCATCAAGGCTATGATGCAGTCGACGACATCCGAAACGTATGTAAAGCATCTCGACTGCTCCCCCGATCCGTAAACCGTTATATCTTTATCCTGCATGGCCTGCTCGACAAAACGGGGAACGACCATTCCATACTGCCCGGACTGTCTCGGGCCTATCGTGTTGAACAGTCGTACTATCACCACGGGCAGCTTTTTCTCCTTGTAATAAGCCAGAGAAAGGAATTCATCTATCGCCTTGGAGCACGAATAGGACCACCTGCTCTTTGTCGTCGATCCGAGCAGCCTGTCGTCCTCTTCATTGAACGGAACGTCATTGTTCTTGCCATAGATCTCCGATGTCGATGTTATAAGCACCTTCTTCTTGTACCGGTTGGCTATCCTGAGAACGATTTCGGTCCCGGCGACGCATCTCTCAATCACTTCGACGGGGCTAGTGACGATAAGCTCTACTCCCACCGCCGAAGCAAGGTGAAAAATCATGTCGCATTCGCTTACAAGCCTGTCCATGACGTTTTCATTCATTATCGTCTCTATGACCAAGTTGCAGTTCTGGAACGATCTTATATCGGCCACATTCTCGAGCTTCCCGGTCGATAGATCATCGATAATCGTTACATCATGCCCCCTTTTCAGGATGGCCTCCGATAGGTGAGAACCGATAAATCCCGCCCCGCCTGTGATCAATACCTTCATTTTCAACCTGTTCCTTTGTTTGAAAAAACTGATAACTCCAATTATATATGCATGCTACGCCAATGTCAATAAGCACTCCCAATCCGGCTCGCCCCGTTCGAAGCGGCAACCGATTTTTATCCACCGACTCTATTTCTCTACTTGGTTCGCCGTAATCACGACGAACCGCGATAGACGCAATGGAGAAAGCAACAGGTCCATCCAGTAGGAAATCTCGTATAGAGGCAACCTGATGCAGAACTGAAGAGGAACTGTCAACTTCCAGATAAAATGTGCGATGCCGCTGTTTCGTTCTTCATTCGCACTTTCGGCTTCATCTGAATCCCTTCCATGCATGTATCTCTCTCCCCTGAGCTTCATGATCAAAAGCCGGAAGAAGGTGATGACCAGCTCGATACACGTTGCAAAAGGCCCACCCACGTAACAGGCACTCACACCTTTATAACCGGCGTCCCTGATGATATTCGTGAGTTCCCCCACATCGAAATAATGATGGGCCTGGCCGATTGAATCGTCGCTTGCCTTCCAGAACAAACTGTGCATCTCGCCCGTGTATCTTGCCCATTTCGTCCCGGTCGATAGGAAAATGGCTCCCCGCGCCTTCAGAACATCCCCTATTGAGGCTAGAGCGGCCGCTATATCCTCGACATGCTCTATCATGAAAGAGGAGAAAACGAGATCGAACGTTCCATGCCTGAAGGGAAGCTCCTCGATCCTCGCCCTGCAGAAATGCGCACCATCGATCAATGACCTCTTGAAATTGTAATCCCCTATATCTATACCGATATACGTGTTGCCCCCGAAAAGCCTGAAGTACTCCCCCTCTCCGCAACCGGCATCGAGAACGAGGAGGTTCTTCATATCCGGAACGATGGACTTGAGAATGCGGGAAATCCGCCTGTTGTACGAATAACGGGAGGCGCTTGTGACCAGCACATCCACCATAAAGGCAAAAAAAGATCTCATCAACAGAACCATTACTATTTGGCTTCCTTCAAGAAAGGATTAGAGGTAAATAAATTGCGACCGATCATATAAGTCAAGTATACTTGTCTTTAAACAATTTTTATACCACATGTGATCAATCCGATGAAGTCTTGTAGGCGGCGCTGGTAGCGGCATCACCTATCAATCCCGGCTGATCTCCCGATCTCGACCAGGGACAACCCCTCCAGAAACAGATAGACGAGACCTATCGCCGTAACCGGGATAAAGACGCTGGCGTGATATATTATCGAGAAGCTCAGGGCCTGCGCCTTGGTTACTCCGAAGATCGCCAGGCCGATCACGCAGCAGTACTGAACCGTGCCCACGAATCCCGGCGCGGAAGGTATCATGATCCCTATACTCAGAAGAACCAGCAGCACGAATGATGCGTACAGCGGCAGGTCCATGCCGAACGACTCGATCAGAAAATAGATCACGAATGCATTCGGTAGCCAGACAAGCAGGGACAGAAATGCCGAAGCTATTATATCTCTGCTGCTCTTTAATACCTGAAGACCATGGACGAACGAGTTGAGGGCTCTGGTGACTAAGCTTCTGATTCTCTCCGGAAACGGCCTCGTGATGAATTCCGCAATGCCCAGCGCCGTCCCCGTCCTCGTCTTGAGGAATATCAAAAACGCCAGGATTGCCGCGTAAAATACTAATACGGAGTAGGTTACATTTCTAAGCCAACCAGGAAAGGAAACGGAATAGAAGGTCAGAATAATCACTAGGAAGAAGAGGACCGTCATGCCGTCGAATAACCGCTCCACGACGATCGTGGCGAACGACGAGCTCTTGCTTATCTTTTCCTTGTCTCCTATGACGTAGGCCCTAACGAATTCACCAAGTCGCGCCGGCAGCAGGTTGTTCGCCATGAAGCCTATCGATGTGGCTGAAAAGAGGCTCGGGAGGTTGATTTTCTTCACGGGTCGCAGCAGGAACATCCACCTCAGGGCCCTGCACCAGAGGCTGAAAACCACCAGGAACACTACGGGGATCAGATATATGTACCTTGCGGTCCCGAACGCATGCCTCAACTCCTCAACGTCAACCTTCCGGAAGGCCAGATAGAGGAAAAGAGCGCTGAGGATCAAGCCTATGTAGAACTTCCAGCTTTTCATGTAATTCCTGTCTTACCGGGCTATACGGCACAGGCGCACTACCATCGAAGCTTACACTCAGGATCGAAAACGCGCCGGTCCGGTCACCGGACTTTTCTTTTCAAGATACTGTCTTTATTTACGAAACGGTACTTCGTGAGATAGTAAATATGCTTGAACCCGTCTTTCCAGCTTATCTTCTTGCCCTCGTTGATGCTCCTGGGCTGGTAGCTGATCGGAACCTCGACGATCTTGTAGCCCAGGCGGAGGATCTTCGCAGTGACCTCGGGATCGAACTCGAATCCGATGCACTTCAAATCGAAGCTCTTGAAGATATCCGTCCGTATGAGCTTGTAAGCCGTAGCCATGTCCGTGAGCCTGCTCCGGTAAAGGATATTCGTGTATGTCGTCAACAGCCAGTTAGCGAGTATACTGTACCAGGGGAAGGGGCCTTTGTGCTTGTATCCCAGCTTGAAACGGGAACCGTACACAACCTCGATGTCCTCCTTATCTATAAGTTCCTGGACCATCTTGATTATATCCTCCGGATTGAGCTCCAGATCCGCGTCCTGGATAACAACGTAATCCCCCACTGCGTACTCCAGGCCGAACCTCACCGCCGCCCCCTTTCCCAGATTGATCAGCGATGTATGAACCTTGAGTATATCATCCCTGTTGAACTCCGATATTATCTGGGATGTACGGTCGGTCGACCCATCATCGGCAACTATGATCTCGGTCTCGAAGGGAAAGGAAATATTCATGAGCTTTTCCAGGATCCTGTATATCGTGAATTCCTCATCGAAAACCGGAATTATTATCGATAGCTTCATTCTAATTACCTCTGTACAAACGATCTCTAATCTTATAATTATAGATTAGCCTGGTGCTTAATTCAACAACAGAAGCTTCGCCGGCGCTTAGGATCGTATATGTACCCTGCGCGGGGCTTACGTCCAGCTCAGAAGAGGCGCCGGAGGAAAACCGGCCGGCCACGAGCGAGCATAACACAGCTGAAAACGGAAAGGACAATAAAATTGATTAAGGAGAAAATAGAGCAGGCATCCCATATAATGAAGGAAGAGGATATAGACCTCTGGCTGACCTTCGTCAGGGAGAGCGAGGTCAACAATGATCCCGTCATGGATCTAATACTGGGTGCCAACTGCACATGGCAGTCCGCTTTTCTCATCTCCGCCGACGGTGGAGCTACTGCGATAGTAGGAAGCCTGGACGAGACCAGGATCAGGGAAACGGGCGGCTACGAGGTGATCGGATACAAGGAATCCGTAAAAACTCCGCTCCTCGAGCAGCTAGAGCGCCTGTCGCCTCGGAGCATAGCGATAAACTACTCCGAGAGCGACGTCATGTCTGACGGCCTGACCCATGGGATGTACAGGATCCTCGAGGGGATACTGGAGAAAACACCTTACAGGGATCGCATCGTCAGCTCAGAGAACCTGATTTCGAAGCTCCGGGGCCGTAAGAGCGCTGAGGAGATAAGAAGGATCAAGAAGAACGTGGACCTGACACTCGATATCTTCTCCAGGGTGACCGCAATCATCAAACCGGGCATGACCGAGAAGGATGTCGCCGCCTTCATCCTGGGCGAGGTCGACCGCGAGGGTGTAAAGACATCATGGGAGAGGGAACTCTGCCCATCCGTTTTCACGGGGCCAGATTCCGCGGGAGCGCATGCCGGGCCAACCGACAGGAAGATCGAGAAGGGACACGTATTGAACATCGATTTCGGTACTAGAAGCGAGAACTACTGCTCGGATCTACAGCGTACATGGTACTTTCTGAGGGCAGGTGAGACACAGCCGCCGGATGAGGTCACAGGTCCGTTCGAAACGATACGGGACGCGATAGCCCTCGCCGCGGATAAAATCCGGCCTCAGATGGAGGGCAGGGAAATAGACACGATAGCCAGAAGCCACATCACTGGAAAGGGATACCCCGATTTCCCCCACGCCCTGGGGCACCAGGTCGGCCAGATGACCCACGACGGGGCCGGATTGCTATGCCCGGAATGGGAAAGGTACGGAAAACTTCCCTACTTGAAGATCGAGGAAAACCAGGTCTATACACTTGAACCCAGAATTACCATTAAAGGTTACGGGGTCGCGACGATCGAGGAGATGATAGTTGTGCGTTCGGACGGAGGGGAATTCCTGTCCGATCCCCAGGAGCACATCATCCTGGTATGACATCTGTATTCGCACGCCGATACCGCCGCGGGCATCCTTCTTGCATTTTAATCCTGGTACCGGAAGTGTTTCGAGCCATTAACACGATAAACGTCACACCTGTGGAAACCCAGTCATGAAAACAGTTGAGGGACACGATACCGATAGTGAAGTCAAGCGCGGGTTCATCACCAGGGTTCTCTCGGCCGGCAAGCTGAAAACACTTCTGTTCATAGCCGCCGTGGGAATTATCCTGGGCAATCAGATATACGATCCGACCAAGAGGGTCATCGAAGCTGTAATTGGCATCATCATAGTCGGGCTCCTGTGGAACTTCTCGACGCTCGGAGCCATTTGGCTCATGGTGGTCATGTATCCCTTTCCCTTCGGAATGTCACTGGGTAGTTCGAACTACTTCCTCACGATCCTCATATTCATCCTCCACATGATCCGTGTCTCGGCCGGCCAATACAAGATGCACTCTGAAAAGCTGCTCAACCTCCCTATCATCCTGATGGTGCTCTCCTACATACTTTCCCTCTATAACCTGCCGATGGATCCGGACAGCAGAAAATTCGCGTACCTGCACACATCCAACTTCTTCGCGACCGTCCTGTTTTTCTACCTGCTGGTAAACCTCATCAACGACGAGGAAAAACTGGAAAAGACCGTGAAGCTGATGATGGTCTCCCTCGCCCTGATAGTTGTCTTCGCATTTATCGAACTGCTCTTTCCCGGAAGAACGATAATCCCTGGATGGCTAGGAACCAGACACAGGATACAGCTGGTCATGAGGGGGATCAGGGTCGGGGGACCGTTCCGGGATTACGAGCTTCTTTCCGAGTACGCCGCAATCAATATACCGATCGTCTTTTTCATGATCATACGCGCCAGAAGGCTTCTCACCAGGATTATATTCACCGTCCTACTGATGCTGACGATGTTCATGCTTCTTACGACCGCCACCCGCGGTGGGCTGATCAGCCTGATAGCCGGCCTTATATACATGATCGTTCTTTCGG
The DNA here is from genome assembly GCA_964422745.1 of uncultured bacterium. Taxonomy (GTDB): domain Bacteria; phylum Krumholzibacteriota; class Krumholzibacteriia; order Krumholzibacteriales; family Krumholzibacteriaceae; genus CAYRCK01. Next base: position 77,530 of record CAYRCK010000005.1, on the reverse strand, counting down.
GTAGGGATTTCGGATATGTCAAGACCGTTGCGACATCCGTCGCTGTAGTGGCTGCCTTGATCGTGATACAGCTGCTCGTTCAGCAATACACGGTGGCAGGTTCTCTCTTCGACCGCCTCGTGGGAACTACGGTGGCGAAAGGATTCATCCCCGACACGCGGTACGATGCCTGGGGGATTTCCTTGGAGAGGGCGATGGAACATCCATTGATCGGACACGGCCCCGCATGGGACTTTTCCAAGGGAATATATTCCAAGGTCTGGCCCCACAGCATATACCTGTACTACATGAATATCACCGGCATATTCGGCCTATTCACATTCCTGTTTATTCTCTACCGGCTGATGAGAGCCACATTGATGGGGCTGAAGCAGTCTTTGAGCAAAGCCCCGTTCGCCGAGGCATTCATGAAGATCCTGCACATATCCCTGGTTATATTCATTCTGGACGAGATCAAGATAGATTACCTGAGAAACATACACTACTCCTACTTCGTGTGGCTCTTATTCGGGATTATTATGGCGACAAGGAATATTATACTGAAAAAGCAGAGGGAGCAGACCCTGCCCGCCCCCTCGTCATAGAGCGCCATGTGCTCCCCGCCCTTTATTTCAACAGGAATCTTCCGTTTCGAATGATCGTCTTCCTGCCAGCGGTCAGTGTGACTTTCTCCACGAGCCCGTCAAAATGCCACTTGCTCTTGTTCTTGCCCAGACTGTAGCTGTCTCCTATGGCGAAGTGCACGGTCCCGAATGCCTTCTCGGCTTCCAGCATATTCTTGCATATCTTGGCCCCGCGGTTGGTCCCTATGCCGAATTCGCCGATAATCCTGCCGGTGGGATCTTTGCCGATTCCCTTTACGATCTCCTTCACACCCTTTCCCTTGAAATCGACCAGCTTGCCCTTATCAAAGACCATCACGCCCCTACCGACCTTGTCGTCGATCAGGCTGATCACGATCCTGCCGGAAAAGCTCTTTTCCACCGGACACGTGTAGCACTCCCCGGCCGGCAGATTTCCATGCATACCCTTCTTGCTGATGTTACCGTTATCGTTCTCCCATTTCCTGCCCTTGACGCTGAATGATATATCCGTACCCAGCGCGTTGGTTACGTGCACTTGGGGGCAGTCCTTTATCGTCCTGATAACCTTCCTGGTTAGTGAATCCATCCTCTTGAAGTCTATATTGATCAGGCGTTCCATCATGTTCACCGTTATTCCCGGCATCATGCATATACGGCCGTACCTACCGCCGTTCTCGACCATGAATCCCCTGAATGGCTTCTCCTCCACCCTTGCATCCAGCATGTAGATAGTAGCGTCAGCCTTCTTTATCATAGCCTCGAACAGTGATGTTGCGCCCGTAATGGGACGCAGGGTTTCGGTCATGAGGTATGTGGTAACCTCGGCACCCGATTTCTTGGCCCAGTGCGCAAGAGCCTCGGCGATCTTCATCTTCTGCCTGTCTGTGACTAGCAGGAGCTTCTCGCCCTTTTTCAATCTGAGCGAGTCGTATATTGACCGTTTCGCGGCACTGAGAAGCTTGCTCATCATTTCCTCCTTTGCAATGAATCGGTACAGCGGACGGTTTGGTTACTCCGTTTCCGATCCGGCCTTTATAACGCCTTTCTTTCCGAGGAAAGATACCGCAACCCCTTACATCCGGGCAAGATCATAATTGTATGAAAGAGATTCACTTCAGAAGAACCATCTTCCTCGACAGAGCGGTCCGGCCGACCGACAGGCGCATGAAATATACACCGCTGGCCGCTTTCCCGCCGCCATCGATCCTGCCGTCCCAGGTGGCCGAATACACTCCCGGCTTCATCATGCAGTCCCGAAGAACCGCCACCCGGTGACCCCCGACATCGAACAGCTCGAGACGGACTCGGGCATTGCCGGACCGGCCGACTCCCTCCTCTCCGACGGTGAACCGCACGGTTGTCAACGGATTGAAAGGATTCGGGAAGTTCCGCGAGAGATGCGTACGCAACACGGGCATCTCGGCGGGAGACAGCTCATCGACCGTATGAAACTCCACGTTGCTCCAACGGCTCTTATGCCCCTCTTCATCCTCAGCCCTGACTAGATACGCATAATCCCCCATCTCCTCGGGACTCCGGTAATAGCTGGTGGATGTGTGGGCGTCGGCCAGCACCATCCGTCCCTCGTGATATACCGTAGGTGTAACGAGGTCGATATAGATGCCCTCCTTGGTTACACTCGCATCCGTAATGTACGAGAAACGCAGCAATATGGAGCTGTCCTCTGTTATATCACTGATATCGCATAAGTAGAACTTAGCTTCAACCCAGCCGCCGGAGTTACCCGTGATCCCGTTCCCGCGGTTGCTTCCGTAAGGATCGAGGTCTGTCGTTACGTTTCCGGGAACCGGTTCCCATATCAGACCCTGGTCCAGGCTCGCCTCCAGGTATGCGAAGTCATAGTAGTACTCTATATCGTACCAGAGCCGGCAGAACAGCGTGTCACCGAGAACATAGGGGTAGAATGTCGCCATCCCGAGCATGTTGTTGAGCCCGTCGCCACTGCCCGAATAGAAGCTGGAGCTACCCTCGTATGCCCGGACCGTGCTGAATGAAAAGCCATCCTCCTCCCACAGAGTATCCCCGGCCTCGCAGTGGCAGGTCGTACCGCCGAGGTTCTTGTACTCCACTATCTCGTATGTTTCGGGAGGATTCGGATCGGACGGATCGGGACCGCTCCAGCTGAGCTTGAAGGTCGGTGTCGGTGAGCCTCCGATATCGCTCAGCACAGGGGGCTCGGGGCCCATTACGCTGTATGGATCACCGGCCCTGCGCAGCAGAGTGAGGTTCAGCTCCAGCGTCTTCTCGAAGGTGGGAGCTATCAGGCTCTCGGGAGGTGCAAATCCACCTTCCTCGTACGAATTGAGCTCTATCGTGAAGCAGAAGAACCTGTTCTTGGTCGAGGTTTCTCCATACGCCCAATCATCGGTGTCGCCGTTCGTGGTGTAAAGGGTTCCCATCGCCACGTTCCCGGCCGTATAACCCGTTCCCCTCGCCAGGGAATCCCCAAGAACGCTGAACATACCATGGTCTTCGGTGTACAGTGGGGCATAGCTCCACGGATAGAGAACGAGCTCACTGTACGAATGATAAGAGAGTGCCAGTGAGATCGAACGCTCCCCGCAGAAGTCCCTAACTGCCTGGGTTTCCGGCTCGCTGAATGGAGCCGGCCCCCTGTAGACGAGCGAAGATGTGACGGGCGAACTGCCGACGTCGTCGTAGCCCCACTGGTAGCCGTAATTCCTGTTAAGGTCGACACCGAACGTGCCGTCCCCGTTGTCCCTCCTGTTCTTCCTCCACCACGTCCACCAGTCCCCGCCGTGGTTTAACTGCACATAGACGTGGCCGTCGGGATTAATCATAGGAGCTATCCATATCTCCAGGTCGTTCAAAAGCTCCGTGACTTGGGGGCTCGAACCGTAACCGTCAAGGAGGTACTCGGCGAAGAGAAGGGGGATCTCGACCGACATTATCTCTCGTGCATGATGGCATCCCATTATCAGCAACTCAACCTCCTCCTCGTCATCATCGGCGTTGTCGGAGATCTTGATCGCCCTTATCAAACGGCCCTCGATGCTAGTCCCCAGTGTGTCGATGCGCGTGAGATCCGGGTACAGCGCGGCAAGCGAATCCAGCATGACCTCGGTCTCCAGGTAGGTGTGATACTGCCCCAGGTTCTCGTCGAGGGCCGCCGGAGCCTTCAACATCGCCCACTCCAAGACGGTCACCTTCGGCGAGACCGACCTTATCCATCCGAGCTGCTCCTCGTTCACGACGAGATCAGCCGTTCCGTCTGGGTACACGGCGAGTATGTCTATCCCTCGCGATATGATTTGCGCATAAGACAGGTCTTTCGAGATTCTCGCACGGATCAGGGCGGCAGATCCGCTCGAATCCGCTTCCGATCCAAAAGCGGAAACGGCTGCAAGGAATACGGTCACAAGAAGCACGACGGTTATACGCATGACTATGAGCTCCTCTGGTGAGTGAACATGGGGCCATCGATTATAATTAACTCTAGAATTATAACATACCGGAACAACTTAAAGCGATCAAAACGGTGGGATAGAGCGAAGAACCAGTAGTATCCTTCGATCAAAACACCGGAGGACCCATGAGCGGCGGGAGTTGTTAGCCAATGGATTAAACGGAAACTCATCCGCCGGTTTCGGGTGTGAACTTGTAGAGGGGGAGCAGGAATTTCATGAACGCGATCTCGACGTCCGAGAGTCGTTTAGAATACGTCCTCGTGGAAACGTTATAATATGTGATATCGGTTTCCATATCGGCCGGAAAATCCGTGACGACCTCTATGCGCCCCTGATCGTAATCCGATTCTTCGAAAAATCTCTTCTTCTGTTCGTGCATCATCTCGAGCTTCTCATCGACGGAAGTGTCCATGAACGGGGCTCCTATCTTGGGGGTCAGATCGACGGCTGGACAACCTCCGTATACATGGTTGGGCTCCATGTCTTTCGTAACGACCGAACCGAGCATGGCAACGCTCTTGTTACCGGCATGGATGGGAGAAACCATGCAGTGGCCGACGAACCATACGTCGTCATCTATCATCATCGGCTTTGTGGAATTGTATCTGCACCCCTCGAGCAGGTCGCCGAACTTTATATGTGTCCATAATTGACTGTAAGCACCCACTCCTACACCGTTGCCAATTCTCAATTCGTCGGCGCAGTTCAGGACACAGTTCTGGTCCATCCAGAAATTATGCCCTATACTGCACCTTTTATAGCCGGAAATCCGGGACGCCTTGTGAATGGTGCAGTAATCGCCCAGTGAGAATTCCGGCACCAATATCAATGTGTTCCTTCCTATGAAGCTGTTGTCACCGATCTCGACCCGCTTGCACGGGATATCGTATATACCGGATATCACGACCCCGTCCTCTATTACTACATCCTCACCAATCACGATCTCATCGGCTTCTATTCTGTAGCCCTTATCGTCTCTGTCATTACCGATCAATGCTCCATCTCCCACTAAGAATCCATTCTTTCATGCGGACAATTTCTCCTCGCAACACAGGAACCAGTATAAATATGGCCCCGGACACGGTCAAGCCACATATACATAATCGAATATCAAGTCGAACCATCGTATTTTGAGATTAATGCATAATATACTTTCATTCTAGGCGTGTATCCCATAACATCATCGCGCCTGTGAAATTAAGAGACGATCCAGACCGGATAAAAAAGGAAAAGAAGTCACGAGAAGGCGTACCGATTTTATTGGAGGGATACACGGAAATGGGCGTCACGGATACAGGTCGGAATTCGAAGCGATTCGTCTCGCTGCTGCTGCTAGCCGCCGCCCTGTTACCGTTCGTGAGTATCCCGATCGTGGGATCCCAGTTCTACTTCAGGCACGATGACTCCGGCATCCTGCTGTGGGCGAAGGAATACACGGGGCCCCTTCATCATATATTCTCAACCGATCCGGAGCTGAACCGTGTTGCTTACTACCCAGGACCCGCCGGTACATGGCGCCCGTTCTTCTGGCTGTACGTCAAGGTCATGTGGCATTTGTTCGGGAGCTCTCCCGCACCCTACTTCATAATAGCGGGGCTGATGTTCGTCGCGGCGGGTTATTTCATATTCAAGTTTACGGAGGGGCGCTCCGGCGCACTCGAGGGCATGCTGGCCTGCTTGCTGCTCTTTGCCGCGTTTCACAAAACGATGTACAACCTCTTCCACATCGGGGTGCCAGTATCCCACTTCTTCCAAATTGCAACGATCTGGATGTTCGTCGAGTTCCGGAGGAAAAGAGACTGGCGGTATCTTTTCGGGGTGGCTCTTCTCTTGGGGCCGGCCATGATGAGGCAAACCACCGCAGTGATCCTGGCCGTTGTATTCGCCCTGGAACTCCTTGAATCGAGGGATATCCGGAGCATCCTGTCTGCAAGGGGAATCGTGTCGGCGCTGCTTGTGCTCGCTGGCTTCTTCCTCCTGTCCCTTACGCCATCGGTCGGAAGGGGATCTATCCTCTCGGCCTTTCCGGATATAAAGGAGATAGCCGGATACATGTACGCAAGGTACTTGTACTACGGAGGGATACTGACGAGGGGTGTGGCGGGGATCCTCGTGCTCTTCACCTTCAGCTGCGGGCTGCTCCACAATCTCTCCTTGAGAGCTACGGCGGGTGATCGTCTGAAACGGTACGGGTGGGTGTGGTTCCCGGCTTCGATCCTGGTGACGCTCCTCTTCTATAAGCTTGGCGCACCTTCGGTGTTCTGGTTGACTCTCTGCTTCGCACTGTTGTTTTTGACCGACCCGGCGCTCAGATTGCCCCTGGCCTGGGCGGGCGCCTCACTACTATCCTACTTCTCGGTCGATTATTATCACGGCGGCTATCTGCTGGAAGCGGGCTTCCCGATGGCCGCCGCAATGGGAATCATAGCCGGCAGAATACTGCCGCCTCTCGTTCACGCATACGGGCGTCTTTCATCCTCCTTCGCCGGAAGGCGGGCGATCGCCATTCATGTAATAGTCGTCATGCTGGCGGTGGCAGCGGTATTTACGGGTGCAAGAACCCGGTTCTTCAGGGATCGTTTGGATATAGTGAGGATCTCAATCGAGTCGAACAGGAATTTCAAGAACCTGATCGGCTACATGAAGGACGAGTTGCCGCCGGACTGCGTCGTCTATGAGCTCTCGGAGAGCGAAACGGGCACAACGAGCGGGGAGCGCCGCTTCCTTCCACTAAAGGAACGCGCCGCAACCGTAAAGATAATGAACGTACGCGATACCGCACACATGCTAAAGGTGCTCGGGCGCGGGGATATAGAGCTTCTTCCCTCCATGGTGCCGCCCCCTATCGGCCGCACAGGCGGATCATTCTTCATTGCGCTAAACAGCAGCGAGAGAAGAATCGCAGAGAACCTCTTCGAGCTCGTGCTTATCGAAGAATTCAAGTCCGAACACGACTCTGCCGCGCTTTACATGATGGAATAACGGTTAGGCGTGCCTGTTATCCCCCTCGAGGCATACGTGCCTCGGCTTGAACCGTAAAATCAGCGTGAATGATATGGAATCGGGTGACAGCGGGCGGTAACCTTACCTGAAATCTCCGATCTGCTCTTCGATTATATAGAGCGGCCTTCTCTTGCTCTGTATGAATATCCTCCCTATGTACTCCCCTATTATTCCCATGCAGAACAGCTGCACGCCTCCGAGCAGCAATATCAAGGTTACCAGCGTGGGCCACCCCAGGATACCCATGCCGAAGAACAGTCTCTGCACCAACACCACTATCAGGTAAACGATACTCAGCAGCGAAACTACCAATCCACACAACGACATAAGGCGTAACGGCTTGGTGGAGAAGGAAAGCAACGAGCCTATGGCCACGTTTATCTGCCTTAAGAGGCCGTATTTGGTCCTACCCTGCTGCCTCCTTCCGGATGTGACCTTAACGGACTGCGTCGGTAGGTTGATCAATCCCATGATGAACGTCAGGCTCGGCTCGTTCTCCCTGAATCTCAGCAGCTCGCCAACGGCCCTTCTGCTGACGATCCTGAACATGCTCGTGTTGTACTTGATGTCGTAATCCGACAGCCTGTTCAGCACCTTCACGAAAAGCTTGGATTGAATGTTTTTGATGAATGTATCGTTCTTACGATCCTTCACACCGTAAACGATATCGTAACCCTCCTGCATCTTCCCATACAGCTTGGGGATGTCCTCGGGACAGTCCTGAAGGTCCCCGTCCATTATAACGACCGCATCCCCCCTGCAAAGCTCCAACCCCGCCACGACGGCCACGTGCTGGCCGAAGCTGTTAGTGAGCTTAACCACCTTTACCCTGCGGTCCATGCCGTTCTGCTCTTTCAGCACATCGTATGTTCCGTCCCTGTTCAGGTCGGTTACGAAAATGAGCTCGAACTCGACATTCATACTTTCTATCGTTTCGACCAGCCGGGATATGAGCCCCGGCAGATTCTTCTCCTCGTCCCTGACCGGTACGACAACTGAAAGATCCAGCACTTCGGTTCCTCGCTAAGTAAGAATGGCCCCGAAACCAATCACTCCAGTATCCTCTTCACCCTCTCGCAGATGAATTCGACGTCCGAGCCGTCCATCCCGGAGTACAGCGGAAGCGTCACCTCATTATCCGCCACATACTCCGTTTTTTCCAGCCTGACGTTATCGTCATTATAGATCGAAAAACGGTGAACAGCGGGATAGTGCACGCTCGTCTGGATACCGCTCTTATGAAGATCTTCCCTGACAGCCTCTCTTCTTCCAACGTCCGAGTCCTCCAAAACGATCGGAAAGATATAGTTTGAGGTGAATCCATCGTGCTTCTCGAAAGGAACAATGACACCCGCGGCACCCGATAGTTTCTCTAAGTAGCAACGCCTTATCGCCGACCGTTTATCCAGATCGGCCGGGAGCTTCCCGAGCTGAACGATCCCTATCGCCGCTCTCATATCATCCATTCGGTAGTTATAACCGAGATCGACTACGTCGTAAGAGGTCGAGTGCCCCTTGGACCTCTCGTAGGAAAGCGTCGTCATGCCGTGAGATCTTAGAAGCTTTGCCCGCGAATATACCTCTTCGCTCCCCGTCACGAGCATGCCCCCCTCCCCGGTGCTGATGTTCTTGTTCGAGAAGAAGCTGAAACAGCCGATATGGCCTATGGTGCCCAGCTTCTTCCCCTTGTATTCGGAAAGAGGCGCATGGCTGGCATCCTCAATAACCTTCAAGCCACGGGAGCCGGCTATTTCCATGATCCTGTCCATATCGCAGGGGAATCCGCCGTAGTGCATCACCAGTATAGCCTTTGTCCTATCGCTCACCGAATTCTCTACAGCGTCCGGATCGATAGTCAGATCATCGTAACTCGCGATATCGCAGAATACCGGTTTTGCGCCCGTGTACCTGACCGCGTTCGCAGTAGCTACGAATGTCAGTGACGGGACTATTACTTCATCCCCCTCTCCAACACCCAGGACCTTAAGGGCCAGATGCAGGGCGGCCGTGCAGTTCGTGAGCGCCAGTCCATATTCGATCCCCAGCATCGAGGCGAACGTGTCCTCCAACTCTCTGTTCTTCGGCCCGGTGGATATCCATCTGGATACGAGGACATCGAGGACGGCTCGCTGCTCCTCCTCGTCGAAATTCAGATTGAAAAGTGGGATCTTGTAGTCCATTTGAACCTTTTTACGGCAGGTTTTCGCCTAAACATTATATATTTCGGCCTTGTACAAATCGATATTATCACCTATCCAGGCTATCGTCTCCTCCAGACCCTTCTTTAGGTCGTATTTGGGTTTCCAGTTCGTCTCCGATATTATCTTCTTGTTATCACACAGCAACCTCTCCACTTCGCTTCCAGCGGGCCTCACCCTATCCTCATCCGGCACAATCTCCACCTCTACTCCCGCCAATGAAGCTATCATGTCGCATAAATCACCTATCGATATCTCCTCGTTAATCCCGATATTCGTGACCTCCCCTATAAGCCCGTCCGACTCGAAGATCTCTATGAATCCCATGGCTGTATCCTCCACAAATGTGAGGTCTCTCGTCGGAGAGAGGTTTCCGAGCTTTATCTTTTTCTTACCGGATAGCATCTGGCTGGCTATCGTGGGAATTATCGCCCTCGATGACTGGCGGGGACCGTACGTATTGAACGGCCTGACTATCTTTACGGGGAACGAATACGAGAGATTGTAACTTAGGGCAAGCTGGTCGGCTGCGATCTTCGACGCCGAGTAGGGTGATTGCCCCACGAGTGGATGGTTCTCGTCTATAGGAGTATACTGTGCGGTACCGTACGTTTCGCTGGTTGATGTCACCAGCACCTGCTCCAGACCATGCTCCTTAGCCGACTGGAGAACATTGTAAGTACCCTCCACGTTAGTCTTGATATAAGCAAGCGGTGACACATAGGAGTAAGGAATCCCTATGAGGGCGGCCAGGTGAAATACGGCGTCACATCCCCTCACAGCGTCGCTGACCGAATCGAAATCCCTTATGTCGCCTGAGATTACCTCTATATCATTCAGGCGTGGAGACCTATCGAGCCAGCCCCAGCTGTTCATGGAGTTGTACCTTACGAACGCCCTTACGTCGTATCCAAGCTCGACGCACATCTCGGCCAGGTGGGATCCTATGAATCCCCCAGCACCGGTAACGATAACCTTACTCAATTTCCTTGTTCTCCTTGAACATCTTCATGTATATATCCTGGACCTCTTCGTAGCTCTCAACGTTTCCGATGTCCAGCCAGTACTCGTGCATCTCGTACTTTGCGACCGGTACGCCTGATTCCAGCATATTTTTCAGCAGCGTGTCCATTCCGAAATATTCGTTGTCTGGGATATGATCGAATATCCCCGGTGTCATCACGTAGATTCCCGTCAGTATCTTCCGCTTTATATCCGGTTTTTCCTCTATCCCGGTTACGAAATCACCCTCGTAGAAAATATTACCGAACTGAAATGGAGTAACGATTTCCTTGATTGCCACGCACAGACATGTCCCCACACCCAACGCAAACTCGTAGAACTTAGATATATCCATCAAAGTGAGTATATCGCCGTTCATCACGAGAAACGGCTCGGTAAGCCTTTCCTTGAGAAGAGACAGGGGACCGACGGTGCCAAGGGGTTTTTCCTCCTTGCTGATCGTGAGGTTGATCCCGTACTTGGATCCGTCCCCGAAGAAATTCTCGATATACTCCGATTTATAGTTGGTGGCGAGGATGATCTCGTCGCAGCCGTACTCTTTCAGGTGCTCGATCTGTATCTCGAGAACCGCCTTCTCCCCCACAGGAAGAAGCGGCTTGGGGATTATCTGCGTGAAGGGGCGGATCCTCGTTCCAAGACCACCTGCAAGAATAACCGATTTCATATATCCGACCTCGAATTCAGGGATATCATTCAAGCTCCGATATCCCGCCGGGCAATATTCGTGCGCATCCAGGCTCATCGATAGGAGCTACCGGATCTACACGGCCCGAAGCTCTGCCCCACCGTTGATTACACTCCGGATGGATTCATCTAATCTTCACCATAACAAACAGTTAGGAAAATGTCCAATAAAAACACCGTGATCCCGTTAATCACCGGTCAACATTCCTTCCGATCTCGGTCTCTTCGATCCGAATGGACCGGGCGAACCGTAAAATGCAATCAGGGGCAAGAATGGATCGATTGTTGACAATCATACTCTCACCCCCCGGTTAGATGCATCCAAGTTTTTCTCAACCAGCGAAACAATCCTCCGAGCACTTTAAGCGGCAGTAATCCGAAGATCGCTTTCCCGGCTTTTGAAGAGCAAAAAGCGAATTGGAGCGATACGAGCAGCTCCACGATCCTGCGGCCGGCAGATATAGATGGGTACTCCGTCATGTAAGCCGGAACCCGAACACCGAAGCATTTCCACATCCCCAGTCTGATGAAAGCCCCAGATTTTTTTAGATCCAGTGCATGCGAATGCATTCTGACAGCCTCATCTATCGATATCTCCTCAATATGGATGGCACCTGATTCCACTGCCGCATCGATGATTTGCTCGCCCTTCGGAGTCCTTGTTAAAACAATCGACCACCCCTCGCTGCCAATTCCCTCCTTTGCCCAGCCGTCGCCGACGGAGATATCCGCCAGTTCATTTGTCAGGTCCGTACAGAAAAGACATCTACGGTTGATAAAGAATGGGATGGTCTGATTGAATTCCAGCTTTGTCACCCTGGATTCCCTGCCGTCCCTTGTTCTCACATAAAAATTTCCGGGCCACCTCCCCTCCCTGTACGAAAGCTCCTCTATGCTTTCGAGTGACTGGATTCCGAGCTTTCTGAGCATAGCTGCGGTAGCTTCGAAGTACAGATTATTGCCACAGTATATGCCGATTATGGGTGATAGATCCACACCGGCCTTCCATCCGGTTATTTCCAGCTTTCTCAATGCATGAACATGACATGGAAGGCCCACATACGCGTACCTGCCCTCCTCTCCTTTCAGGTCTCTGAGCGCCGTATTCATAGGACTCAAGTGGTATCTGCTCTGGGAGGCCCGTTTGATCTCCTCTTCGTCCTCTATCACTCGCCCCGCCCCCTTCCACCTGTCGATTTTATCCTGTGCGTAGAGCAAGACCCCGTTGACCTCCCTCCTTTCGAGAAGATTCATCAACAGAGCCGTAACGGTGCCGCCACTTGCGCCCTTTCTTCTTGTACCCTCATCAGAGGCATACGCCAGAAACGCCTTTCTGACAAATCCTGTCAATCGATTCGATCCTAATGTGCCGAAAACCATCCTTTCCAAGGATTCAAAATCAACCCGCGCGCCCGGACAGCCCTCTAGGCAAAGTCCGCATGAAATGCAAACGTCCCCCGCCTCCGGAAGACATGTGCCGAGTGGATCGGGGATTTTTATATTCTCCACGGGGCAGATCCCGACACAGGTGCCGCAACGCGTGCACAGCCCCGCCTCTACAACATCACTAATGAGATACTCACACGGGTTTCTTGCAGACATAGAACGTTCTCATTCCGAGCTGTCCGAGAAAGGTTTTACCGATAATACGTGATATCGCGAGATCCAAAGCCTCGACATTCATCCCCCCGAAAGGCAGGAACAGTGTTCCTGTGTAATCCACGAGCGTTAGACCGGATTCATCCAACATCTGTTTTACTCTTCGCGGTGAAAGGAACCGATGCGGTCCCTCTCCGTGGTGGAACTTGACAATTGTGTTAATCCAGCTAGTCCATTCGGCCGTAGAGGGTGGAAGACTCATGACGAGCACACCGCCCGGGATCAATATTCTTCTTATCTCCACCAGAAGCAGCAAAGGATCAGGAACATGTTCCAGCGTTTCGAGCGACATCACTTTATCAAACGAGCAGCCTGAAAAAGGGAGTTCATGAAGCGACGATTGGACATGATTCTCGCCGGGATTGAGACAACGGCTCACCTTTAGCATCTCATGGGATAGTTCAGCATTGACGAGTTCGATATCGCTACAGCTATCCCTCAGAAATGGAATCCCGTCACCTACACGAGACCAAACATTCAGCAACCGATCGCCAGATCGCAGAGACAGTCTCTTTATCGCTTCCCTGAAGCGCTGCGTATGAACACGATTCATTCTTTCGTTTGCATTTTCATATTCGTGCCGCGCGAGTTTGTCCCAGAAATCGCGCACGGCGTCCATCGTGAAGTTGTTACTGAATCGGCTCATATTTCATTGCACCCTTTTATTGCACACAATATCTCAATCCCTATCTTCAAGCCTCCGAATGTGTTGAGCCTTTTACCCCCTCCCCCTCTGCATCAAACGGTGAAGAAAACCAGGAAATGAGTCCTATAGCACCTTGAATAATATAGATAGCGATAAAGGACAAGGAGAATGTAACAGCAGACTCCTTACTAAAACCGACACTCCCGAATATCAAGATGAGGACCAGTTCACGCGTACCCAAACCGGAGATTGAAACGGGCAGCAGTGAGGTGAATATCGAAACGGAAATAGCTATGATAATTATCCTTATCGATACCTCGGCCACAAAGGCTTGTGCGAGGATTATGAAAACTGAATAATGCATTATCCAGGCGAGCAACGTTAAAAGAACTATTCGTACCATGCCTGCAGGTTCCAGTGATTTGAACTCATCTAACAACTGTGTAAAACCACTATCGAGTCCCTGCCTGTATCTCTCCGGAATAACAGATGAAGCAAACTTCCGTGCCACCTTCTTCAGCAGTTCTCGTCTCCAGAATACAAGACAGCTGACCGTGACTATAACGATGAAAAGTAGAGTGCCCACCAGAACCTGATTTTCGAAGATCCCTGGAAAAACCAGAATACCTGCATACCCTGTTATTACCAGAAAGACAAGATCCAGCAGCCTGTCCAGAAATGAGCTGTAAATTGACCTGCCAATAGGCATTCCTCTACCGATAAGATACAGGCTCTTGGCGAAATCGCCGATCTTGCCGGGAGTTATAAATCCGAGGTAGAGTGAAGCGGAATAGATCCGGAAAGATCTCATAACGGACACATTGATCCCCTGCTGTGCTACGATCGTACGCCAGCGAAGACCCTTGACAAATGTAAAAGCGATGAGGATCACCATTACTGACAATCCATACATCAGATCTATACGTTTGAAGGATTCAAAAACATCATTAATCTCGACTTTCAAGAGAATAACGGCGAACAGAGCGATCCCCAGAAGATGCATAGCGAACTTGACCACTCTTTTGCCGAAGAATCTCATTAGAGCACTTAGGGGATTAACCCAACCGTTTTTCGCGCCTTATCGATGAGATCTGATCTGACATCACACCCATGAAAAAGAGAAAAACACTGGATAGTATTATCAAAACTCCAATATTCGGGGCTCTGCCGTAGGCTGCTATCCCGTACAGTGTAAATAGCACCCCCAGCGCCAATAGAAAAAGTGATGCAGGGATGAATACTTTGAGGGGATTGAACAAAGTAATAACTCTGATGATCAAAAGAAACGTTTTATAACCATCCTTGAAAAATTTAACATTACTCTGCCGCCCAACTCTTATATCAACGTCGACCGGTACGTATTTCACGCTGTATGCAGATCTCAGGTAGGCAAGTGTGATTGTCGTGGAAAATGAAAAACCATTCGGACATATGTGCAGAAATTCCTTTACCGTTTTTTTTCTAAAAGCTCTGAATCCAGAGTTGAGGTCGGGTATTTTCATATCACTGAGATAGTTTGCAACTATCGACAAGACCTTTTTACCTGGAGCCCGAATCCCGGCGGCCTTATTTCTCTTTCCGACCACCATGTCGTAGTCATCCATGAAGGATGCCAATCGTTCGATATCACCTGTCTTGTGCTGCCCATCCGAATCCATAGTAATAACGATTTCCCCAGCTGCCATTCGAATTCCCGTTTTTAAAGATGCTCCGTAACCCTTGTTATACGGGTGTTTTGCCAAGCGTGCCCGGTGTTTTCTAGCTACACTTTCGGTATTATCGGTGGAACCGTCATCTACCACAATCACTTCCCACCCCTTGCGCACAGCCAAAGGGACAAGACGCGCCAGCAATAAGTCCAATCCTCTTTCCTCATTGTAGGCCGGGATGACAATCGAAATATCCGAATCAGTCATTAATACACCGCTTTGGATCGAATAGTAACAATCTATCGTGAGTTATCTTAAGTGATTATATAGCATATAAGACGTTCCAGCAAGAGAAAGGTTTCCGGATGGATCAAATCCGGGGATCACCGACAAAAGTGCTTGTAACCTGCACGGATGTCTATTAGAATCAGCGCGTTAGATTTCGACTATCGATGTAATTCCTTCTCGTTGCAGCCCGTGGTAGAGGCAAAGGATCGAAAGATGCGGAGAAAGGAAAAAAGATGCCTACGTATCACTACGAATGTGAGAAGTGCGGGTATGAGTTCGAAATAGAGCAGAGGATAACCGATCCTCCGCGCAAACGATGTCCCAAGTGCCGTGGGAGCGTTTTCCGGGTTATCCATCCGGTCGGTCATATACTGAGGGGAAGCGGTTTCTATCGAACCGATTACAGGAGCGAGGATTTCAGGAAGAGGGAGAAGGCGGAATCGGCGCGTGATCAGAAGCCGATGAAGACCGAAAGGGAAAAGACCAAGAAGGAATCCAAAGGAATCACGAAAAAGAGCTGATAACAGGCGATCAGCAATGCATACCCGTGCATGTTTCCGGGTAACGATGTCACCAAAACAAAGCAGAGGCAGCCCCCCAAAAGAGGACGCCCTCTGCTTCAATCAGCCTAATATCATTATACCTTTGTCAATGCTTTCCCGATGATCTCAGCGGCCCTGTCGATCTCCTCTTTACTGACGTTTAGAGGGGGGCGGAACCGTACCGTTCGTTGGCCACATTTGAGAGCCAGAAGGCCGTCCTCCGCCAGAACAGAGATCACCTTGTCACGAACAACCGGATCAGGAAGATCTATCGCGCAGAACAGGCCCCTGCCCCGCGCACTCGACAAGAGATCCGGCTTTGAAGCCTGGAGATCGACGAGGTGTTTCTGGAAGATCTCACCCATCTTCGCCGCGTTATCGACCATATTCTCCTCTTCGATTATCTCGAATATCCTCTTCGCCCTGTACATATCCACGAGGTTTCCACCCCATGTGGAATTGATACGGCTCGAAACCTTGAAGACGCTGTCCACCTCGTTGATACGATCACTTGACATAATACCGCACACCTGGGTTTTCTTGCCGAAGGCGAGGATATCGGGTTCTACCCCGAAGTGCTGATGACACCACATCTTGCCCGTAATACCGACTCCCGTCTGGACCTCGTCGAATATCAGAATCACCTCTTTTTCGTCGGCGATCCTTCTTAGCTCCTTGAAAAACTCCGGACGAAAATGATTGTCTCCACCTTCACCTTGTATAGGTTCAATTATTATGGCAGCTATATCCTCTCCATCTTGGGCGAGCACCCTCTCGATAGCCTCGACTGCGCGCTTTTCCGCCGCCTCTACCTCCTCGATATTATCTTCCAGAGGAAATATGATCTTCGGATTCTCGATCCTAGGCCAGTCGAACTTGGGGAACCTAGCGATCTTCGCCGGATCGGTGTTGGTCATCGACATGGTGTACCCCGTTCGCCCGTGGAATGCATCCCGGAAATGAATGACCTTCTGTCCTCTGTCCCCCTTGATCCCCTTCATATTGTTCTTCTGAACCTTCCAGTCGAAGGCCGCTTTCAGGGCATTCTCCACTGCAAGGGCTCCACCGCTGATAAAGAATAGATGGGGCATGCTCTCTGGAACGGCTACACGAGAGAAGGTATCCACGAATTCCGCCATCTCGACAGAGTATATATCTGAATTCGAAGGCTTATTTACTGCAATCTCCGCAAGTCTGCTGTAGAACTTCTTCTCTAAAAGCCCCGGATGATTGTGTCCGACTGATCCCGAGGCGAAGAATGTGAAGAAATCCAGATACTGCCTGCCGGTAACGGCGTCAATGAAGTACGATCCGCGACTCTTCTTGGCGTCGAATACAAAAGGATAACCGTCCACCAGCATATGATGGCCCAGGATCTCGTGCACCCTTGCGGGCTCAACTACAGTACCGGAATCGGTGTTTTTACCACTCATCTAATTATCCTCCCCCTTGACTTGCATGTAACTAAAAATCCAATGAACTCTTATAACTACAATAGTTTATTAAGATGCTCTTCAATATATAAACTTTCCCGTGATTTTTCAATTTTTTTCGACAGGATTAACCGCTATTGTGCAGCCCTTTGCGTAACTTAAAAACCAGCCCTGCATTACAGGGCTGACTTGGGGATTGAATAATAAATACTAACAGCAGTTTATTCTGAATAGCCCGTCAAGGGAAATTAACAAAGGGAAGCGGGCAGAAAGCGGTAATCACGTTTTTTTTCTCCTCGAATTGGGAGAACCTATAACTGTCGGCCCGCTCCGGTTCACCGCCTTCCCTTTGCCAATTGCTCCCTTGTGAAGTGATCGGCCAACTTCACGCTCCCGAGTTACATAATTACTAGTATCCTGGAAACCTCTCGATCCGCTCCCGCTTGTATTCGGGTCTGAAACGAATCGTTTTCACGAGCCTGGAATCCTCGTCAAAGACGAACTCCAATCCAAGATCGTAATACTTCCAATGCTCCAGTATCCTGCCATAGCCATATACACGCAGCCGGTGCATGGAAAAACCGTACTCCTCATATATCCGGAGTTTGTCGTTTTCAAGCTTTTGGTGAAGTAAGAAATAGCGTTGCTGCCTGCGGTGTTTCTTGCCCCATCCTACGGCTTCGGCTTCCGGCGCCAGAGAGCCGATCAGAGCTGCAAGGGTCAGGAATAGGATCAGACGTCTGGTCATTGCCCACACATCCTTTCTTGCTGCCGTTACCAAAGATGCATTCCTTGCCACCCGACCAAATCTTATTGTACCATAAAAGGGTCTGTAATTGCAAGGGAGGACTTGAAATTGATCAGGATTTACTATCGTGCCGCGTGATTCCTCTCCTAAGATAACCGGTGAAAACACGGTGCGTCTTCTTCTGGTGCTCGTATTCATCATATGGTCGAATTCATTCACGGCCATAAAGCACCTAAAGGAGATCTTTTCGCCGGTGGAATTGATTCTTGCCCGTTTCCTGCCGGTGATGATCTTC
The DNA here is from genome assembly GCA_964422745.1 of uncultured bacterium. Lineage (GTDB taxonomy): Bacteria > Krumholzibacteriota > Krumholzibacteriia > Krumholzibacteriales > Krumholzibacteriaceae > CAYRCK01. The sequence goes on along the minus strand of CAYRCK010000005.1, from coordinate 59,329 downwards.
AGCATCAGCTACCTCTTCTCACGGAAGAGGAACAGATCGGAATTCCTGGAGATCCTCAGGGCGGCACCGATCAAGCTCACCGCCATGGGCCTTTTCAGCATAGCCGGTTATAACTACTTCCTCTATGTAGGTCAAAGTGAAATCAAGCCCGGAGCCGCCGCCCTCATCACAACTGCATCCCCGATTTTCACCCTTATCCTCGCCATTGTCACACTGAGAGAAAAAGTGCCTCTTCGCAGAATCATCGGAATCGTTCTGGCATTCATAGGGCTCTATTTCGTCATCAGGTGGGGCAAGGTCGGACTTGGAAATATTACGGGAATATCCAATGCCGAATTACGTTACGCACTGATAACCGCCCTGGCGCCTCTGAGCTGGGCGCTCTATACGATAATCGGCAAAAGCCTCTCCAGGAGGGCCACCCCCCTGTCAATCACATACGGCTCTCTCTTGATCGGTACGATACCATTCTTGCTTATCATCGACGCGGATTTCCTAAGCAGGTTCCTTCAGATGAGGCCGACACACTGGCTTGCCCTTTTCCACCTCAGCGCGTTGAGCACGATACTCTGTTTTTGGCTATGGAACCTAGCGCTGCATCATCTGCCTGCAACGTCCGTGGCGTCCTTTATCTTCCTCAATCCGCCGTTCGCCGCCTTCTTCGGCTGGTTGTTGTATGATGAGGAGGTAACCCTGCTGTTTCTGGTCGGAAGCGCTATCGTGCTCTTTGGACTACGACTCACACAAAGCGGCAAAGATGATAGCATTGGAGTCAAATAGTTGTTGCCTATCCGGTATGACATAGAGTAACTTCTTCAAACACAGTTGAGTACAATCAGTGAAGATAAAAACCACGGCTTTCTGATCCAAGGAGAACCAGCAGTGAGAACAGGTGATGGAAACGGGCGGGGTGAATGGAATTCCCGCATAGGTTTCATACTTGCTGCCGCCGGCTCGGCGATAGGACTGGGGAATATCTGGAGATTTCCTTACGTAACGGGTCAAAACGGAGGAGCCGCTTTTCTGGTTCTCTACCTCGTTTTCGTCGTCCTGCTCGGTGTCCCGGTAATGATCGCCGAGCTCACGATCGGAAGATTCAGCAAACGCAATCCCGTCGGCGCCTTCGAGACCATAAGGCCCGGCTCACCATGGAAGATAGTGGGATATATGGGGGTGCTGACCGGTGTATTCATTCTCTCGTACTACACCGTGATGGCGGGATATACTCTGGGATATATCGTAAAAACCCTAGTCGGCAACGAGACGGCGTTCGATTCGTTTACGGCTAATCCGGCCCTGAGCCTGCCGCTGTTCCTCGTGTTCACGATTCTGACGGTATCGGTGGTCAGGGGCGGCATCAAGAACGGAATAGAGAGATGGGCCAAGATCCTCATGCCCGTCTTACTGGCCCTTCTGGTAATCCTAATAATCCGCTCCGTGACACTGAGCGGTGCCGGGAGGGGATTGATATTCTATCTCAAACCGGAGTTCGGAAAGGTATCGGGCAAAACGCTGCTCGCCGCGCTCGGACAGGCCTTCTTTTCATTGAGCCTCGGAATGGGAGCTATGATCACCTACGGCAGCTACCTATCGCGGAAGAGCAACATCGTTATCTCCGGATGTTACGTAGCATTCTTCGACACACTGATTGCGTTCATGGCCGGACTGCTCATTTTCCCTGCTCTGTTCGCCATGAACATGAATCCCGCCGAAGGGCCCGGGCTGGTTTTCGAGGTCCTGCCTCAGATATTCTCACAGCTGCCGGGAGGGAACATCATCGGTGCAGCCTTCTTCCTTCTTCTCTCGATCGCCGCGCTCACATCGACGATCTCATTACTCGAGGTTGCAACCGCGTACCTGGTTGACGAGAAGAGTTGGCTCCGCGGCAAGGCCGTATGGGCCGTGGCATTTGTCAGCTTCTGCCTTGGGATCCCCTCTGCCCTGTCCCAGGGAACGGTCTCTTGGCTCTCGGACCTCCCGCTTGTTCACATGAGCTTCCTCGGCCTCATGGACAAGATATTCGGCAACATAATGCTGGCTTTCGGTGCACTTTTGATTTCTGTATTCTTTGGATGGGTATGGAAGGTAAAAGCTGCGGGCATTGAAATCATGGAAGGATACCCGGCGTTCAGGAAGATAGCCGTTTTTCTGGAGATCATCCTGAAATTCCTTTGCCCGGTGGCGATCGCAACAATTCTGTTCTTCATCTTCAAGGAGGGCATTTAGCGGCCGCTGGATCGCGTTTCATACGGATCGCTGAAAGAACGGGAGATATAAATGGATGCCGTCAAGAACGTGATTGACTTCGCGTACAAATATATATGGGAATTCCCATCGGTATTCCCCTACTTCATAGTTCTTCTGCTGGGAACGGGCATAATACTGACAATAAGGATGCGCTTTATACAACTACGCAAGGTATCCCACAGTCTGGCGACGATCGCGGGTTACTATGACAATCCAGAAGATTCGGGCGAGATCAACCACTTCCAGGCACTTGCCGCAGCCCTTTCCGCCACAATAGGAATCGGTAACATCGCCGGTGTGGCAACGGCCATCCATTACGGAGGACCCGGCGCCCTCTTCTGGATGTGGGTCACGGCTATCCTGGGCACAACGTCGAAGTTCGTGGAATGCACCCTGAGTACGCATTTCAGGAACATCAACGAAGAGGGAGTGGTATCCGGGGGACCGATGTATTACATCGAGAAGGGATTGGGCCATAGGTGGAAGGCGCTGGCGGTAATGTTCGCCGCCTGCGCGGTGATTTCTTCATTCGGCAGCGGTAACGCCGTTCAGGCCTTCACCGTTGCGGACTCCTTCAGGAGCGACTTCGGAATTCCAACATGGATAACCGGCTCCGTCATGGCCACCCTGATCGGTCTCGTCATCATAGGCGGAATAAAAAGGATAGGGAAAGTGGCCAGCCGCCTCGTCCCGTTCATGTCGATCATCTATTTCTGCGGCGCCGTAACGATACTCCTGCTCAACGCCGGCCGCCTGCCGGAGGCCATAGTCACCATCTTCAGGGATGCCTTTCAACCAAAAGCACAAATCGGCGGATTCTTCGGTTCGACCTTCATGTTCACGCTTCTTTGGGGCGTGAAGCGGGGAATCTTCTCTAACGAAGCAGGCCAGGGAAGCGCGCCTATAGCACATGCAGCCGCCAGAACCAAGGAGCCGGTCCGCGAGGGCGTAGTAGCCATGATCGGCCCGTACATAGATACATTGCTCATATGCACGCTGACCGGATTGGTTATTATCACGGTCGGAGTCTGGAATGAGAAGAAGATAGACGAATTCTCGTTCGAGAAGAAATCCGAGATAACAGTAATGAACGTGGACGGAGTTATCAGAAAGAACGGTGTTATCGACGACGAACACCATTATACTGGCGTTTTCAAGATAGAGAACGGGGAGGCCCGCGGCGTGGCCTTCTCCAAGAACAGCAGTACCGTCGATAAGCCCGTTATCCTCGCTGATGAAAAACCGTTCAACGGCAGCGCGACGGTCGACGAAGAGGGGATAGTCAGCTTCACAAACGAGTACGGAGAGAGAATAAATGAGGAGCAGGTATCACTCCTGGGAGAGATCCTGCTCAACGGCTCTCCGCTTACTGCCTGGGGATTCAAGAGGGGCCTATCCCCGATCGGTAGCTGGGGAAATTACATAGTCACAATAGCCGTTTTCCTTTTCGCGATATCCACGGCTATCTCTTGGTCGTACTACGGCGACCGCAGCATCGAATATCTGTTCGGTTCGGGCTCGATCATCCCTTACAGGATTGTCTTCTGTATAGTTCATTTCCTGGGTGCGATCTTCTCTCTCGAGATCGTTTGGGGATTCGGAGACACGGCACTGGGTTTGATGGCAATTCCAAATCTTATAGCCATACTGGCTCTTTCCGGAGTGGTAAAGAGGCTGACCGCCGATTACTTCTCACGTGAACACAAGAGGTACAAGGACTCCTTATTCGGTGGAAAACGGTGACGCCGCCGGTTGTATCTTCCTCCATGGAATCAAGTGAAATTACAGCATCGAAACCGTTGCAGCTTGATGCCCGCTCCACGGAGCGCACCTGCTCTATCACCAAGTCTCACAACGGGATAGCTGCCTATAAAGAGGAAGCGGATTCTCCGCTTCAAAGCAAACGACCCAGATATCAAGTTTTCTTAAGACATTTCGCAAGGCGACCGTATAACTCCAATTCACATCATTGACAGCATGGCGAATCCGGTATATAATTTAATCAAGAGCCCTGCTGAATCGGTGAGATGCAAATCTTGGATTGGAAAACCGCGGACTCGGACTTTAAGAGAGCGATAATACCAAGATGCCCCGCCACCATTCAGCGGGGACATCTTTTAATTACAGAGACACCGTTGATCGAGAATCAGTCCGGTGGAGGGCCCGCGGACACAACCGCTACTCTTCCCACGAATCCACAATCCCGTCCAAAAGCACTATATATTGTTTTTCTTTCGTATTCTGAGGATTGATATAGATCCACTGCTCCTGCAACACGCCGCCGACCTCATTGCTGTTCATCTCGTCGGGATAGCCCCACGATTCCAGCGCCGCCTCACGCCTCATCCCCTTGAACAGCTCATGGTTGAATATCGCCTTCGCCGTCTTCTTACCGTATTTCCGCAGGTTCATCCTATATCTATAGGTCGGCTTCTCGAACCAGAACAGCTTGCGCATCTCCAGCTCGAAGGATTCCTTCGTGACGGGTCTCTTGAGCTTCAGTCCATGCCTGATTGTATGCCTATCTGATCTTTCCACTTTAACGGCGCCGTTCCAATGCATATCCAGATCTAGTATCTTAACCTTCTCATCTCGCTGGACAATATGGGCATCAGGGCCGAGATCGATAAGAATGGCTCTTGTCCAGGCGGTTCTTCCGATGAATTCATCCTCGAGCGCATCCATCTCTTCGATCGGGATATCCATCAAGACCTTATCCTTTATAACGCATCCGGACACAACAAGCATTATACTAATAGCTATCAGAGCAGACCTCTTAACCATCTTTTGAAATCCTCCTTGGTGGTTTCAAGTCAATGCGTATTAATAAAATAGAAACAGGGGCCGATTAAATCAAGTAATTTCTAAGTAATTCCCTTGATGTGAGTTAGAACCATCATATCCCGTCTGGAATCGAGGTCGACCGCCACGAGGTCAAATCTGATTTCACTAACCGTCGGCCGTTGCTCCTGTGATAGATATAGACGGGCGGCTTTTCGCAGGTTCCTGATCTTGCCGGCCCCTACAGCCTCGACAGCTCTACCGAATGAATCGCCTCTTCGCAGCTTGACCTCCACGAAAGCAAGGCAATACCCGTCAAGAGCTATCAAATCGACCTCGAGATGACCGGCTCGGTAGTTCTGCTCGACTATCCGGTATCCGCGAAGCCTAAGATAGCCCGCTGCCATCCTTTCTCCGATTACTCCCGGATCAATCCTTTCCTCCACCTGCACTACCCCCTCACACGTTAGAATGAATCCTGAAGCTCCGCCTGTGGAACTCGGTCCGCCCCCTCTCCTTAAGCGCCGATATATGTTCCCTCGTTCCGTATCCCTTGTTCCTTTCGAAACCGTACCCGGGAAAATCTTTATCTCGCCCTCTCATTATTCGGTCCCTCGTCACCTTGGCGACTATCGAAGCAGCGGCTATCGAGAAGCTCTTCGCGTCCCCCCCCTTGACGGCCAAAGACGGATATGCTACATCGGGCAGGTGATTTCCGTCGACCAGGACCAGTTCGGGAGATGGATCCAACCCATTCACGGCCCGCTTCATCGCCAACAGAGTGGCTCGGAGAATATTGATCCGATCAATTTCTGCCGCCTCGACGATCGCCACACACCAATCCAAGCTGCACCCGCATATCTTTTCGTATAGATCTTCCCTATACTTTTCCGATATCAGCTTGCTGTCATTGACTCCGGTAAGATCTTTGTGCGGATCGCAAACAACCGCGGCAGCGACTACGGGTCCCGCCAGCGCCCCGCGCCCCGCCTCGTCCACGCCTGCGATCCGGCGGTTCGAATCACCTCTTCTGGCCCGGTCGAATTCGACCAGATCACTATAAGTGACCCGGCGGCACGATGTCATCTGTTACCCTTCTCCGTCCTTTCGGCGATACGGGCGGCCTTGCCTCGAAGCTTACGAAGGTAGTAGAGCTTTGCTCTTCTAACCTTTCCCCTACGCAGCACTTTGATCGAGGATACGTTGGGAGAATGGAGAGGGAACACGCGTTCCACTCCCACCCCCTGGCTGATCTTACGCACCGTGAATGTCTCTCCGAGGCCCGTTCCTCTCCGCTGGATAACGGTTCCCTGGAACTTCTGAACCCTCTTTCTCTCTCCCTCGATGACATTCACATCGACCCTCACGGTATCCCCGATGCTGAATTCAGGTACCGATCCCTTCATGTGCTTCGCCGAGATTTGATCGAGGATATCCATATTCCCTCCTTGCTGTTCTTACCTCGTAGTCTGCAACGAACCCGGACCGCCCCCATCCGAGGAGCACTCCGGCTTACCGCTCTATTCAATGGCACCCGGTATCCGCCGGGCCGTTATCATTCTTACTAATGAGATCGGGTCTGAATAGCCTGGTCCTCTCCTCAGCCGATTCCCTTCTCCAATTTTCGATCCTGGCATGATCCCCCGAGATCAGAACATCGGGGACTTTCAATCCGCGATAATCGGGCGGTCTGGTATAAAGAGCCGCACCCAGCGAGAACTCCCCGCTGCCTGAAAACGAATCCGTTTCTCTCGACCGTTCATCCCCCAATACACCTGGAAGGTATCTGGCGACCGCGTCAGCGATAACCAGCGATGGCAATTCACCACCGCTGAGCACGTAATCACCTATCGATACCATCTGTGAGCCGGTCAATTCACCCACCCTCTCGTCGATTCCTTTATATCTTCCGCATATGAATACGAGCTTCTTCTTGCCTGCAAACTCTTCGGCCATGGATTGGCTGAAAAGACGTCCGCACGGTGAAAGCATTATCACGGATACAGTTTCACTTCTGCGGTCACCGCAGACCGACTCAACGGCCTTGACCAGCGGAGGAGCCATAAGTATCATCCCCGGCCCGCCGCCGTAAGGATAATCATCGACCGTGCCGTGCTTGTCCTCGGCAAAATCCCTGAGGTTGACAACACGGTAATCCGCAGCCCCTTTCCTGCGGGCGATGCCAAGAACTCCGGCATCCAGCGGTTCACGCATCATATCCGGAAAAATCGTTATGAAGATCATCTCCAATTTTCCACCAATCGGTCACCATCTGAGATCCAATAGGCCCGCAGGAGGATCGATCTCTACTACGCCTTGATCGAAATCGATACTCAGAACGACCTCCGGCACATTCGGCACTATATATCTATCTCCGCCGTTTTCTACGATCAGGCAATTTTGAGACGGGCCGAGCAGCATATCTATCACCTTCCCGAGTCTCTCGCCATCCGGCAGAACCACTATCATGCCCATCACCTGGAACGGCATTACATCATCCGGCCTCGCGGATTCCTCCAGCTCACTCACTACGATCTCGAGACCGCATCCAACCAAGGCTTCCGCCTCGTCGATCCCCTCCACCCCCGACAGCTTAAGGATATAGCTCTTACCCTTTGCCCTGAACCTGTCAACGTGCACCCAGCGCTGCTCATCTTCCCCGCAGTGCAGGATCAACTGTCCAGCATTCAGGGCCTTGCTCCAGAAGTCCGGACCCGGTAGCAGCTTGACCTCTCCCTTTCTGCCGACAGCTTTGACTATTTTACCCAATACAGCCGTCTCGTTCACCGTATCCACATCTTACTCTCGTATCTCGAGGAGAACCTTTTCGCCCATTCTTGTCGCCGCCGCGTTTACGAGTGCGCGCAGTGCCTTGGCCGTCTGTCCGTTCCGGCCGATCACTTTACCGACATCCGCCTTGTCGACGGACAAGACGATGATACTAGTATCATCCCTTTTCTCCTCTTTGATCACTATCTTATTAGGCTTATCAACGAGCATTTCGGAGATCTTCTGTATCATATTACTGATATTCTCAAAACTCATTGGACCCCTCTTTACATTCCGGACAGCTCCGTGTTTTCGTACTATCATCCCTGCTTCTCATCATCCCCGTCGCTTTCGAGCTCTTCCGGATTTTCCTCTTCCGGTTTCCCATCCTTGGACGGTCCCTCCCCAGCTTTGTCCTGCTTCTCATCCTTCAAGGGTTCGGCTTCCGCCTTTTCCTCTTCCTTGCCGGCCTTTTCCACATCAGCTTTTCCGGACTCATCCGCCGCTTCCTTCGCCGCCTGCTCCTCGGCTTCGGCTGCAGCCTCGGCGGCCGCCCTCTTCTTGCTTAGCTTCTTGCCGACGGTCTTCAGCTCGGATTTGGGCTGCTTGGCTCTTCTCTCTTCTATCCTGGCGTCGAGTTCCGCTATCTTGGCACCTTCCTTCAGCATCTGCCACTTCTCCAACAATCCTACCTTTCGGAGAAGCTGCACTGTGTTTACCGAAGGGATCGCGCCCCTGTCGAGCCACTTGTACACCTTGTCGTCATCGAACTTGATCTCCGGGGGATCTTTCAGGGGATCGTAGTAGCCGAGGGTTTCGATAAATCGCCCGTCCCTGGATTTACGCGATTCCGCTGCGACGATCCGGAAAAAGGGCCTTTTCTTGGACCCCATCTTTTTCATTCTCAATCTAACAGCCAATGTCTACCTCCTGATACTTATACGTTCTCAAGAAAACGGAAAACTCATCGGCGCCTTGCCTGCATTCTTGGAAAGGCGCTTCATCATCCTTCTCATCTGGTGGAACTGCTTGAGCAGCCGGTTGCCCTCCTGGACCGAAGTTCCACTGCCAGCGGCGATCCTCCTTCGCCTCGAACCATCGATGATATTGGGATTACGCCGTTCTTCCGGAGTCATCGATCTTATGATGGCTTCGATTTTCTTAAGCTCACTCTCGCCTATATCCGACGGGACCATTCCGCGCCCCTTCATCCCGGGGATCATTCCGAGAAGCTGATCGAGAGGCCCCATACTCTTCAGGCGTTGAAGCTGATCAAGAAAATCCTCCAATGTGAACGCATCCTGACGCATCTTCCTTTCGAGCTCGTGCATCCTCTCTTCATCCATCGTCTCCTGTGCTCTTTCAACAAGAGAGAGGACGTCCCCCATCCCCAGGATCCTGCCGGCCATCCTGTCGGGGTGGAAAACCTCCAGGTCCCCGATCTTCTCCCCCACGCAAGCGAAGCGTATGGGCATGCCCGTCACCTCCGTTACCGACAGCGCAGCCCCTCCCCGCGAATCACCATCGAGCTTCGTCAGAACGATACCCGTGAAATCGATCTCCTTCTTGAACTCCTCGGCAACGGTTACGGCCTCCTGGCCCGTCATACTGTCGAGAACGAGTAAAATCTCCTCGGGGTTCACAATCCGCTTTATGCTCCCCAGTTCCGACATCATCTCCCGGTCGATATGTAGCCGTCCTGCGGTGTCAAAGACTAGGGTATCGTTCAGTTTCCTCTTCGCTTCCCTTATCGATTCATTCGCTATGTCGGACAGCGGGATGTCTGTCCCGGGAGCATAAACCGCAATATCCGCCTGCTTCGCAAGAACCACGAGCTGGTCCACCGCTGCAGGGCGGTAGATATCCCCCGCCACGAGTAATGGATTCCGCCCCTTTTTCCTCAAGTGGTGCGCGAGTTTGGCGGCAAAGCTCGTCTTGCCGGAACCCTGCAGGCCGACGATCATAACCACCGCAGGCGAGCCTGATAGATTGAAGGGAACAGGATTTCCCCCGAGTACTTGAACGAGCTCCTCGTGGACTATTTTTATAATTTGCTGATCAGGAGTCAAGCTGTCCAGGACTTTTTGGCCTAGTGCTTTCTCGCTTATCCTCTCAACCGACTTCTTGGCCACCTTGTAGTTCACGTCGGCCTCGAGCAGCGCCATCCTGACTTCCCGCATCGCACCCTTTATATGACCCTCGCGAATCTTGCCGTGGCCTCGTAACTCCTTGAAAACGCGGGCGAATTTGCCACTGAGCTCCTGAAACAACTATCAATCCCTCCATTTTTTAAACTAGATAAGCTAACATTATTTCAGGAATTAAGCAAGTGAAATAATTGCATGACGTTTGCCGATCGAGACGGCCTGTATTGATAGGTCCTGCTATTGTCGACCTTTGATTTAATGGATTTTGCTCTTTCGAAACCAGATGCGGCTTATCCCCTGATGGAACGGATAACCTCCCCGTAATCACCACTCCCGAAGACCGCCGAGCCCGCAACCAGTATCCGGCCGCCCGCTTCCCTGATACCGGCCGCATTCGAGGGTTTTATCCCGCCGTCGACCTCGATCACGTATTCAAATCCCCTTTCCCTCTTGATCCGATCCGCCTCCTGTATCTTATCCAAAACATCTGGTATGAAAGCCTGTCCCCCGAAACCCGGAAAAACGGTCATAGTCAGCAGAAGATCGATTTCACTCAGAAGATGATCCACTTCGGATAAGGGTGTCCCGGGATTGATCGCAATGCCGGCACCGCATCCGAGCTCTCTTATCCGTTTAACTATACCCTCGTGGTCACAACCGCCGACCTCCCAGTGAAAGCTTACGAGCGAGCTGCCTGCCTCTATATATTTTTCGGCGTAATCCCCCGGTGCATCGATCATCAGATGTGTGATCAGAGGGATGTTCGCCAGCTTCGCGATGGCCTCCACGATCATGGGGCCGAACGTCAGATTCGGCACAAAGTGCCCATCCATAATATCGATATGCAGGAAATCCGCACCTGCCCGCTCAACCGCTCTTATCTCCTCGCCCAGACGGGAAAAGTCAGCCGATAGAATCGATGGAGCCACTGCAACGGCGTCGCTTTCATTCAACCGTCGAAACAACGAGTTCAATCGTCCCTCCCTCCCTAATACAGCTCCCGGCTTCCGGATTCTGCGCCAGGATCGTGTTCGGAAACTTCTCTTCCATCCTCCGGCTCACCACCCTCGCCACCTCGAAACCCATTCCCTCCAGCCTGTCCTTCACGAAGGGAAGGTCCAGACCGACCAGGTCCGGCATGATGAATTTCCGCGGTTCGGCCTGCATCGCAAGGAGTATGTCAACACTCGATGAACGCGGTACGCTTGTTCCGGCCGAGGGGCTGGTCGAGGCGACAGTGTTCTTCCCACCCTCGCTCGTGAAGATCCTCACGATTCTGCCCCTCTCCAGACCAACGTTCTCTAGAAGAAGCTCCGATTGCCGCAATGACCTGTTCCTCAGCTCGGGGACCATCTCCATCCTATGCCCTGCGCTTACTATCACTCGGACCGCCCGTCCGAACTTGAGGGTTTTCGTGTAATCCGGGTCCTGCTCCAGAATATAGCCCTCAGGCGTTTCCTCCGAATTCCGTCTGCCTATTACGACAACCTCGAGCCCCCTGTCCAGACACTTCTCTTTGGCCAGTTTGAGGCTCAGCCCCTTCAGGTCCGGGATGATTACGACGTCACTCCTCCCGATGAGCTTCGGCATGATCAGGTAATTGAATATGATCATTCCCACCATGAATGCTCCGAGAACGAGGAAGGTGTAGAATACTGCAGGTCGATATTTTACTCTCCCCATAATCATTTCCCTCCACCCAGCACTTCTCCTGTCTCCAGAGGGTGCCCTCTTATGAAATCCGCCGCCTCCTGAGGTTTCTTCCCCCGTGCCTGGAGGCGTTTAAAACTGATCGCACCACTGCCGCAAGCGACGAGCACACCCTCCGATCCGGATTTCAGAATGCTCCCGGGCGCCACCGCCCGCTTGAGGAGATCACAGGGCTCGGCCCGATGCACCTTTATGTAGTCGCCCCTGTAGTACGTATAACTCCCCGGCCAGGGATTCATTCCACGAATATGATTGTGCACCGACAGCGAATGGCCGCTGAATGGTATCAATCCATCTTCTTTCTTCAATCGGGGAGCGGTGCTGACGCCCTCTGTCGGTTGCTCGGTAGGAACCAGTCCCCCCGAATCTATGCCACAGAGTGTATCCAGGGCTAGGGACGCCCCCCTCCCTGCCAGCCTGACGGAGAGCTCCCCCGCGTTCTCCATCGGATCCACCGGTTCCATGCTCTGCATGTATATAGGCCCTGAATCCAACGATCTCACCATTTCCATTGTAGTTACACCGGTGAAGGGCTCGCCGTTCACTATCGCCATATTAACAGGACTGGCCCCTCTGTATGCCGGAAGGAGCGACGCGTGCACGTTGATATTGGCCTTTTTTGCGATCTTGAGAGCATGATCGGGAAAGATCAGGCCGAATGCCACGACAACAAAGTAATCGGGTCTGTCTTCACGCAGCCTCGTCAGAAACGAGTCTTCCCTGAAGCTAGCAAGAGTAGCAACCTCGATGCCGCTCTCCTGCGCCCTGCTCTTTATGGGAGTCGGGACCTTGTGCCTGCCCCTGCCTGCAGGCCTGTCCGGCTGTGTCACGACCAGCACCGGTTTGTATGGGGAATCAATCAGGGCGTCGAGAGTCGGAACGGCGAAATCCGGAGAACCGAAAAAAACTACCCTCGCCATCGATCTTACCCCCGGTCGCTCCCGTTTTTCAATCTCCGAAGCTGTGGTTTGATGAGCATCTTCTTCGCTACGGAGAGGTGATCGATAAACAGGATGCCGTTTAGGTGGTCGATCTCGTGCTGTATAATCCTCGCCAGAAGACCTTCTGCTTCGAGTTCCCGTTCGACTCCGTTCTCATCTTGAAAATGCACAACTATGGAAGTAGGGCGGACAACGTCGCCGTGAATACCGGGGATGCTAAGGCATCCTTCCTCGACAGTATTGACATCATTCGAGAGGGTTATGATCTTAGGATTAATCATCTTGACGACCGTGCTTCGGTTATCCGGCTCCTCATTCGCCACAATGATACGTTTCGACAACCCGACCTGAGGCGCCGCCAGCCCGACGCCGCCCTCTGTACTCATTGTCTCTATCATCTCTTCGAGGAACGGGCACAACTCTTTCCCGAATTCCTCCACCTTTCGGCTCTTCGCTCTCAGCACTCCGTCTCCATAAATGCTCAGATCCATGGATTCTCAACCTCCGCTGTAAAGCAATCCGGCATAACTGCTATTCCTTCTTCTTGCCGATAACCGTTGCGACGGAACCCTTGACAAGCTCGACCTTCACATCATCCGAGATCTTGATGACGATAACATGCTCTTTTACATCGACGACGGTTCCGTATAGCCCGCCGTTTGTAACTATTCGGTCTCCCCTGCCGAGAGCCGAGACCATCGCCTGGTGTTCCTTCTGCTTCTTCTGCTGCGGACGGATCAGAAGGAAATAGAATATGATGAATATGAATATGATCGGGATCAGACTGGTCAGCAGCGATGATCCGCCTTCTCCACCCGGTGAACCGCTCAATGCGAAAATCAATCCGGTCATTATACCTCCTTACAGCGTACTCTAACGCTCTCCCCTCAGGGATTATGATATGACCTATAGAATCCCTCCCGCCACTGCCGGAAGGAACCGTCCCTTATAACTTGCCTTATTTCAGCAAGTAAATTCAAGTAAAAATGAATGCTATGTAAAGTTGCGAGCCTGGGCCCCAGCATCTCCCCGGTGTTGAACAGATGCCGTATATAGGCCCTGCTGTATGTCCTGCACGTTTCACATCCGCAATCAGGATCCAGGGGGCCGAAATCATCGGCGTAAACGGCGTTTTTCAGAACCAGTTTTCCCTGCGAGGTAAACACCGTGCCGTTCCTGGCGTTCCGTGTTGGAAGGACGCAATCGAACATGTCGATCCCCCTCGCTACGGCCTCGACTATATCCTCGGGAAGCCCCATCCCCATAAGGTAGCGCGGTTTTCCTTCGGGAAGCAATCCGGCCGTCAGATCTATCATCTCAAACGTATCCTTTTTTGGCTCGCCAACACACAACCCCCCTATGGCGTAACCGGGAAAATCCAAAACTCTCAGCTCCTCGGCGGAACGTTTTCTGAGTTCCGGGTACACCGAACCCTGTATGATCCCGAACAGCACACGCTCATAACCCGACCTCGTTATGCGTGAACCGGAGTTGTCGAGACTTCTCTCCGCCCACAGCGTCGTTCTTCTTACAGCATCCTCGGCAGACGGGAGGTCGCACGGGTAACCAGTGCAATGGTCGAGAACCATCATTATATCCGGGCCTATGGCAAGCTGGATATCGACAACACGGCCCGGCGTCAGCATATGCGCCGAGCCGTCCAGATGTGACTTGAATTCCGCCCCCTCGTCGCTGATCCGGCTCAGATCGGAGAGACTGAAAACCTGGTATCCTCCGCTGTCCGTAAGGATCGGCCCGTCCCAAGACATGAAAGAATGTATACCACCGGCCCGCTCGATCACGTCTTCACCAGGCCTCAGGTATAGATGGTATGTGTTGCAGAGAACGATTCCCGCCCCGGCTTCCCGAAGGTCACGGGACGACATGGTTTTGACAGTGCCCTGAGTGCCCACTGGCATGAAAGCGGGTGTCTCCACGGCACCATGATCGGTCTCGAGCCTGCCCAGCCTGGCACCGCTCGGATCAACCTTTAACGTTTCGAACTTGATCGGCACCAGCCATCCCCCGTTCACCTGATAAACATCACATCACCGTAACTGTAGAAACGGAATCTGCGTTCGATGGCCCACTTGTAGGTCTCGAGTATCTTGTCCCTGCTGGCAAAAGCCGCCACAAGCAACAGCAGGCTGGACCGCGGGAGGTGCAGATTCGTCAGGAGAGAATCGATCACACGGAAAACGAATCCGGGATAGATGAACAGATCGGTCCATCCCGCCGTGAACGCACCGTCCTCGAGCTCCAGGCGCTCCTGTTCCATCAATCCGCCCGCTGCAATCGCTTCGAGCGCTCTCGTCGTCGTCGTACCTACAGCGATAACCCGTCGTCCGAGTTCCCTCGCTTCTACGATCTCCCGCCAGTTCTCCTCCTTGATCATCACGTATTCGGGCGGCAATGTGTTGTTCTCCACCGTTTCATCGGCCAGGGGGCGGAACGTGCCCGGCCCCACGTGGAGCGTGAGGGGAAGGAGAGTTACCCCTCGACTCCTCATCATGCGCAAGATCTCATCGTTGAAATGCAACCCGGCTGTGGGGGAAGCCACGGAACCCTCACGTTTCGCGTAAATCGTCTGGTACCTGTTCCGGTCATCGGTATCATCCCCCCTCTTGATATAGGGTGGAAGAGGTACGTGCCCGAATCTTTCCATAAAATCGTCTTCGGAGATATCACCGGGCAGGATCACCCTCCACTCCCCTCCCGCCGTTCTATCGCGCACTACGACCTCGTAACCCTCATCGCCGACAAGCAGTGAATCCCCCGGTCTAACACGTCTCGACGGGCGGAGCATCGAGAGCCATTCACCTTCACCGGTCCGTTTGACCAGAAATATCTCTATTTTGCCGCCGGTCCTCTTCCTACCGAAGATTCTGGCCGGTATTACCTTTGTCTCATTGACCACGACGATATCCCCCTCCATCAGATACCTCGTGAAATTGGAGAAAGTGGTTTCCCGGACCTCATCTCGATCCCGGTCGAGCAGTATCAGGCGGCTGTTGCCCCGTCGGGCCGGAGGATACTGAGCGATCAAACCTTCGGGAAGCTCGTAATCGAATTCGTCGAGTCTCATCTCTTCTCTGTGTGATAGGTAAATGCCGGCAGTTTAGAGGAATTTGCCCTGTTTCCCGCCGCTAGCACCCCTGTCTATTCCCAGATGTTCGTATGCCGATTCTGTTGCAATACGCCCCCTGGGCGTCCTCTGCATGAATCCTTCCTGGATCAGGTAAGGTTCATAGACGTCCTCAATCGTCTCGCCCTCCTCGGACACGGCTACGGCAAGCGAATTGATGCCCACGGGTCCGCCCGAGAATTTCTCGATGATCGAGCTGAGTATGATCCTATCCATCTCGTTCAAGCCCCTGCCGTCGACCTCCAGCTTTTCCAGAGCGTACTCGGCTATCGCCTTATCTATCCTTCCCTCACCCTTGATCTCGGCAAAATCCCTGACCCTTCTCAGCAGCCTGTTCGCTATCCTCGGTGTGCCTCGGGAACGGCGAGCGATCTCGGTCGCGCCGCCGGTATCGATCTCGATCCCGAGAAGCCCGGCGGATCTCTTTACTATGGACAGAAGCTCCTCCGATGTATAGAAATCGAGGCGTGCAACTACACCGAACCTGCTTCTCATCGGCGGTGTTATCATTCCGGCACGGGTCGTCGCTCCTACCAATGTGAACGGTTGTATGGATAGGGAGTAGTGCCGCGCATGCGGACCTTTGTCGACGACGAATTCACATCTGAAATCCTCCATGGCGGGGTAGAGCTGCTCCTCGATCACCCTGTTCAGCCGGTGTATCTCGTCAATGAATACGACATCCCTTTTTTCAATCTGTGTCAGGATGCCCAGAAGTTCCGCGGGACTCTGGAATGACGGTCCGGACGCCGTTCGAAGGCTCACACTAAGCTCGCGGGCGATGATGTATGCGAGCGTAGTTTTCCCCAAGCCGGGGGGACCGTAAAGCAGCACGTGATCCAGCTGTTCGCCTCTTTTCTTGGCGGCTTCTATGAAGATCGACAGGTTTTCCTTGAGCTTGGGTTGTCCCACGAATTCCTCGAGAGTGTTCGGACGGAGGCTGAACTCGGATTGGAGCTCATCGGGCGAAGGTTTCGGATCTGTTATCAAGCCATCAGACATCACTATCTCCCGGTGTCATTACTTCCTCGAAGCGCTCCTCCTAAGCACCTCGCGCACTATATCCTCTACACTGCAATCCTCTCCGAGCTCCCCGGTTGGCAAGCTGTCTAGTATTCTGGCCGCATTAATCCTTGTCATTCCGAGAGTCTCCAGCGCCATCGCCGCCTCATCCATGAGCTCTCTGCCTATCCCCGGTGTCTTGACTCCCGCCTCGGGCAGATACCTTTCGATGTCGATCCTGTCTTTCAGCTCCAGCACGATTCTCTCTGCGGTCTTTTTACCGATACCGGGAAACGACATCAGGGCACTCGTCTTCTCCTCATGTATCAGACGGGCCAGCTCACCGGCCTCGCTGACCGAAAGGATGGCCAACGCGACCTTCGGCCCCACACCACTTACGCCCAATAAAGCCTGGAACAGCATCTTTTCGTTCCTCTCCAGAAAGCCGAATATCGTGAGCGCATCCTCCCGCACGTGTAGATAAGTGAACAGCTTGACCTTCTCCCCGATTGCGCCGACAAGGTCGATCACTCTCAGAGGTATGAATACCTCGAGCCCCACACCCCCAACCATCAAAATTATCCTGTTTCCCTCTTTATGGGTAATCGTACCTTCCAGGAAAGCTATCAAGGCAGCCTCCCCTCGAGACTTATTTTTCTGTTTTCATGGCAAAAGGCGACGGCCAGAGCATCCGTTTCGTCGTCCGATCCGGGTTCCTTTTCAAGCTTGAGCAGCTTGACTATCATTGCGGCCACCTGGCTCTTGTGGGCCGAACCGGTTCCGACGACGCTCATCTTCACCTCACGGGGCGAGTACTCGTGAACCGGTATCCCGTGCTCCGCGGCTGAAAGAAGAACAATTCCCCTAGCTTCCCCCAACTTCAGCACGCTCTTGGGATTCTTCGCAATGAATATCTCCTCGACGGCAATCGAATCCGGAGAGTATTGTTCGATGACACGATCGATGCTGATCTTGATGATCCGCAGCCGTTCCGGCCTTGTCTTCTTAGTGTCGGTCTTTATGACACCGGAACCGGCGTATTCGATGGAACTCCTCTTACTCTTCAGCACTCCGAATCCCGTTATGCGACTTCCAGGATCTATTCCAAGTGTAAGCGCCAAAATCTATCTCCGCTCCTACCTGCCAAAATATCCCAGGACCAACGGAATTCCGGTCCCTATAACCAGGAAGACACAATTTTAATAGCGGTTACAGCTCATCTTCGATCGACTTGAGAACTTCATCCGGGATGTCGAAGTTTGCACTCACACGTTGAACATCGTCGTTGTCATCCAGCTCATTGACCAGCTTGAGCACCTTTATTGCATCACCCCGGTCCAATTTAACCGTGGAACTAGGGTACAGTGAAACTTCCGCCAGCTGGAACTTCATCCCGGCCTCCTCGAGCCCCTGCCTTGCCGACTCGAAATTTTCCGGTGCGCACAGGACTTCGACAACTCCCGCCTCGGAACGAACATCCTCCGCTCCCCCTTCGAGGGCGACCTCCAAGATCCTGTCCTCGTCCACCCCGTCACTTTCCAAAACTATTATTCCCTTCATCTCGAACATCCATGAAACCGAGTTGGGTTCTCCAAGATGTCCGGAATGCTTCGAAAAAAGATGCCGTACCTCGGCACTTGTCCGGTTCCTGTTATCCGTGAGGCATTCGACCAGGACGGCCACCCCCCCCGGCGCATAACCCTCAAATGTGCACGACTCGTAATTGACCCCGGGCAGCTCACCTGTTCCCCTTTTGATCGCTCGATCGATATTCACCCCCGGCATATTGTTATCCCGGGCATTGTTGACTGCTGTTCTGAGCCGTGGATTCGACGCAATATCCCCACCGCCCTCCCTCGCCGCCACTACGATCTCCTTGATAAGCCTGGTGAAGATCTTACCCCGCTGAGCGTCTGCCTTCCCCTTCTTCCTCTTTATCGTGCTCCACTTTGAATGTCCTGACACCGCATTTCCTCCGAAGTGGTTTTAGCTCTGATCTTCCTTCTCCGCTTCAGCCTCAGCTATGAGCTTCTGTACTATGTCATGAGGCACCACCTCGTAATGAGAATGACTCCTGATATGTGTGGCCCTGCCCTGGGTCATCGAACGAAGAGAAGTGGAGTAGCGGTATAGCTCGGCTTCGGGAACCTGGGCACTTATCTTCTGTATCTTTCCCTCCTGTTCCGTCCCTAGGATCTTTCCGCGCCTCATGGACAGATCTCCCATGACATCACCCATAAACTCCTCGGGCACGGATACTTCGACATTCATTATCGGCTCTAGGATTACCGGCTTGGCCTGCTTCACGGCGCTTTTGAATCCGAGGGATCCAGCGACCTTGAATGCATTCTCCGATGAATCAACCGAGTGATGGGAACCGTCGTATATCGTCACTTTCACATCCATAACCTTGTACCCGGCTATAACGCCTCCATCCATCGCTGCTACGACCCCCTTCTCGACGGCTGGTATGAACTTAGACGGCACGACTCCCCCTACGACCGCGTCTACGAACTCGAATCCACCACCCCTCGGCAGCGGCTCGAGGCGCAGCCAAACATCACCGTACTGTCCCCTGCCGCCGCTCTGCTTCTTATACTTGCCCTGCGCTTGGGAACTCGATGTGATCGTTTCCCTGTAAGCAACCTTCGGCTGGACCATATCGACTTCGACGTGGTATTTCCTCTTCAAACGGCTCAGAATCACTTCTAGATGAAGCATCCCCTGACCCGAAAGTATCGTCTGTCTGAGCTCATTATCCATCTTTAGAGTGAATGTCGGATCCTCTTCGTTCAGCTTGTGGAGGCCGCTGCCGATCTTGTCGACATCGGCCTTCGACTTTGCTACGATAGCCGTACGAAGCGTGGGTTCGGGGAACTCGATGTCATTGAATTTCACAGGCCTCGACCGATCGCTGAGAGTGCTGTTCACGGTGGCCGATTTCAGTTTTATCACAGCCCCTATATCGCCGGCTTCGATAGAGTCCGTTTCCACCTTGTTCTTGCCCTGAATAAAGCAAAGCTGATTTACGCGCTCGGTCGAATCCTCCAAAGAGTTGTATAGTTCCTGTCCGGCCGTGATACTACCGGAATACGCCTTTATGAGGGATATATCACCCAGATGCTTGTCCGACAGTGTCTTGAAGACGAAGGCCGCCGTCGGCGCAGACGCATCCATTACGACCTTTACCCCTTTTCCCGTAGAGGGCTCCACGGCCTCGATATCTTTACGCCACTCAGGTGACGGCAGCATAGAGACGATTATATCCATCAGTTCCTTTACTCCAATATTCCCGGCGGCAGAGGATACGGTCAGCGGAACCAGTGTCCCCGAGGCGCAACCCTTTGCCAGCCCTTTATTTAGCTCCTCGTCCGAGAGCTCCCCGCTTTCCAGGAACTTCTCGAGCAGGGAATCATCCGCTTCGGCTGCGAAGTCCATCAGCTTCTGCCGCCATTCATCGACCTTGCCGGAGAGCTCGGAGGGAACGTCCTCCTCCGAGAATCTACCGCTGTCATCCTTATATACGAACGCCTTCCTCTTTAGAATGTCGACGACACCCTTGAACGATTCACCTTGGCCCAACGGCAGCATAAGGGGCATTATCTTGCCGCTCAAAGATTCCTGTGCCTCCGCAAGGCTTTTATCGAAATCGGCATGCTCCTTGTCCATTCTGTTCATACAGACGATCCTTGGAAGTCCAAACCTATCCAGATATTTCCATGTCTTCTCCGTACCAACCTCCACGCCGCCGTCTGCTGTCATAACCACGATCCCGCTCTCTACCACGGGAAGGCACGATAGAACCTCTCCGCAGAAATCGTCGTAACCCGGAGTGTCGAGAATATTTAATTTGCACTTCTGGTACTCGAGACATGCAAGCCCCGCCGAAATGGATATTTTCCTATCGACCTCCTCAGGAGAGGAATCGAGCGTGGTATTGCCGTCCTCGACCTTTCCGATGCGGTTCGTGACACCTGAATTGAATAGAATCGCCTCACAGAGAGAAGTTTTTCCTGACGATTGATGGCCAACGATTACTACGTTGCGCAACATGCCGGTTTCATATTTTTTCAACATAACCTCCCGATCCTGAAATCATTACGCCGGATATAATCTCCATTCCTAAGAATATTAATAATAGGGCGTACTTTGGCAAGTACCCATTACGCCGTACTCTAATACGATAATCGGACCAGTTTTTCTAACCCATTCCCCCACCGAACAGGGAGCTGACATAGAGAACGAGTAATGAGATAAGCCAGTTGACTAACACCGGAATTGCCGATTTCTTTAAATCGATCTTGAAGATCGTGGCGATACCGAACAGTAGAAGCACTAGATACCAGATCTGAAAGATGCTCAGGCTCTCGAGGAACGCGAACCAAAAGCCCTCGAGCTCCGGAAACAGTGCTGCAAGACCGAAGCTGACCTTCAGATCTGACATAGACTGGATGCTCTCTATCCCCCTGAACCTGATAATTACATGCTTGATGATCTGCTCGACCATTCCGATCAGCCCGCAGAATGAAATCAAGCTCAGCGTCTTCTTGAAGTTCGACGACATGCTTATGATGTTTATGACCAAATGGGTTATCCCTGCGATTATCAAATAGATGACGAGTATACCGATAGGAGCGATTATCAATCCCATCCAGCCGAATCTTTCCATGTTTTCCAACATCGCCTGGACCTGCTCCTCGCTCATATTCTCGGCGCCGAGTTCCATAGCACGGCGCTGCATCGGCATATTCAGCCAGCCTAGGATTATCGTGATGATCGATACGACTATATAGGCCTTCCACCATGCCAACCCACCGTCGATCCGGCGAAAAACCTTTATTGGATCGATAAAGATATCGACCAGTGATGCGAAGAATCCGCCCTTGACTTCCCCGGCAGGTTCCTGCTGTCCCTGGATCTGGGAACCACCGTCGGTTTGCTCGCTCATTCCGCACTCCTTTTCTGATCCGGTTATAACCGCCTAAAAAAGATTTACTGGAACGGATTCTAACATAGAGCACTTTTAACGAACTGTCAAAGGATTAAAGCTGTAACGCTCGCGGCCGCCCGCTCTCCCGTCTCCGGGCCGACGCTGGACCGGATGATCGAACGGAGCGATCCGGTAAAAAAGGTCCAGGACATGGCGTCCTGGACCTCCCCAGATGCTTTCAATGTTCCCGAATATCACTTCTCAAGCTCTGCGATACGCTCTTCGAGTTCTTTCAACCTCTCCTTCAGCTTGCTCATCTCCGATTCGAGTGTCTCCTTCTCGATGACGATCTCCTTGAATCTTTCGGCCTTAAAACGTTCCTTCTCGGGAATTTCGATCCGCATCCTCCTGCTCGGGTGCGAAAAGATAAACTCGTCCATGCAGAAATCATCATCAAGCTCGGCTTTGAGCGTATGCTTCTTGCCTTTTCTCACGACGTTGACCACAACCTCATCGTCCTCATCGAGATCGCGCAGCTCATCGAGCAAAACCTCGACATCTGGGACATCCTCCCCGTTGAACTCGACGATCACATCACCGGATCTGAAGCCGGCGGTCTCGGCAGGGGAATCCTCCAGCACCTCGAGGACGAGGATTCCGTCATCCTCTTTCACATCGAAGTACTCCGCCAGATCTTCGTTCAATTCGGCTAGAACGAGACCGAGCTTGCCCTTTGCGCCGATGGATTCCTTTATGAAGAAATCCCCGGTTCTCCCCAATCTCCCGTGAATCCTTCCCAGCTTATGATTGAAGTCTTCTAGTTCTTTCAGCTTTAATACGGAAATGGCATCAACTGAACGTTCTCCGAGCTCCGCCTCAAGAGTTATCTTATCCCCGTCACGATAGATCTCTATCTCGACTTCATCTCCGGGTTCTCTCTCGAGAACCATCTCGCTGAGTTCATCCGGATCCTCGACCTTCTTCCCATCGAATGTGCGGACAATATCACCTGCCTCCATGCCCGCCGATACTGCCGGACCATCTTCGACCACATCCGAGATCAATACACCCCTCTTGAACGGGTAGTTGAGTTTTTTGATTTTTCCCCTGGTCAACTCCTCCATGTAGACGCCCAGGTAAGCGCCCTTTTTCACCTTTACTCTCTTCTTCTCACCTTCGCCGCCGACGAATACAAAAACCTCGGAATCGCCGCTTGAACTTCGATATTCACGACCGATCAAGGGCACCGCCGATCCTTCAGCACCTTCGACCTCACAGCTTTCAACGATCACTACCGGTTTCTCCCTCTTGGCATTACGTTGATCACCGGCGAAGGAATCGGACGCCTGGACGATCAATAATGTCAGGAGTAGAAAAGAAGAGCAAATTATCAATCTTCGCATATAACGGGCCGCCTCTCTTAGACAACCCATCACCTCCTTCCTTTCCTTGCATCTCCTGTGGACTCGAATCAATTCTTCTCTTCTATATATTCCACAGGGCAAGAAAAGTTTCAAAAACTGGAATGAAATCTAGCAGGGTGGATCCCGGCGGCCGGTGCAAATGCCCACTCCACAGGTTTATCAGCGGAACCTATACGCCTCTCTTGGTCCTCTCATCCCGTGATATCCCTGTAAACACCCACCATCCGCTCACCCCAGGCATCGATATCATATCTTTCCATGATCCTCACACGCGCCCTTCTGCCCAGCTCGATGCGTTTTTCCGAATCTTCGAGCAGATTTCTTAGTGCCTCAACGAAACCTTCCTCGTTCCCGGACCGAACGACCTCCCCGGTGTCTCCGATTGTCCGGCCCACATCACCGACATCACTTGCCACGCATGGCACAGCCGATGACATCGCTTCCAGAATCACCATGGGGACACCCTCCGAAAGTGAGGGTAACACAAAGAGATCGAAGAGCGGATATATCTCCTCCGTATGATCGCAGTAACCGGGCATCGCGAACCTGCCGGTTATACCCAGCTCGGCGGCTAGTTCCGTGAGCCTTCCGCGCTCGGCGCCCTCTCCGATTATCACGAACCTCAGGTCCAAACCGTCCCCGGCCGACTCAGCTATAAGCCTCGAGGCGATTCGCATGAATAGAGAGTAGTTCTTAACCGACTTCAGGCCACCGACCGATCCGATCAGAAGAGTCGGATCCGAAGGCGCATCAGTGAACACACGCCTCATGAATTCGTTTCTCAGCCCGGGCCTCTTCGCCGCCTCGGCGGGCCGGTACCTTCTTGTATCGACTCCGTTCCTGATGATCTTGACTATATCAGGATGATAACCGGCGC
Source organism: uncultured bacterium (assembly GCA_964422745.1). GTDB lineage: Bacteria > Krumholzibacteriota > Krumholzibacteriia > Krumholzibacteriales > Krumholzibacteriaceae > CAYRCK01. Next base: position 35,356 of record CAYRCK010000005.1, on the reverse strand, counting down.
TTAATGCCTCACCCGCCGCCTGCTCGCTCACGGCTATCACGGATTCGAACCTGGATCTGATCAGGCGCAGCATCCACCTTCTCTTCCCTTCGAATTCGAGACCTGCGCTGTGCTTAGTCGTCACTACGCATCCGCCGGTGAAGAATGAGGCCAGGGCCGCGATGACGTCGGCGTGGTATAGATGAGAGTGGACGATGTCGGGCGCCGTGCGTTTGACGATCCTCCTAAGTGTGGCAAGCTTCCCGGGTGATGCCAGGTTCTTTAGCGACGAGAGGGGAAACCTGAAAAGTGGAATCTCATGCTGTAGAAAAATCCGCTCTAGTCCGTCTTCCCTGGGCGAGAGGGTGCATACCGACGGCCGGTGCGACCGTGATCTGAGGTAAGTGCAAAGGTTGAATAGATGGTTTTCCGCGCCGCCACGCCTCAGAGAGCTGATAATAAAGAGGATACTGTAGTTTCTCATGAGATAAAACGGCTATTTGATCTTCTCGAGATTGGCGGAGCTCTTCTCCCGGTGATACGCGACTTCTTTCTTGCCCTCTATCACCTGGAGCTTGGGTGTCACCATGGGATGCCCCTCGATATCCCTCGTGGTTTCGGCTTTCTCCCAGGACGACAGCCTTATTCCCCTTATATATGTGATTATCGCAGTGAGCGCCGCGGCATTCACCATTACGAAATAGAATGGAACAAGGAAGATCTTGGATTGCACCTTGCCCCTACGGAGCAGTAGACCGACCGCCGCGAACGCATAGAAGACATTCTGAAGCAGGAATACACCGTAGAAAAACGGCTCTCCCGCCAGAAGAAGGTTGGAGAGATACAGACAGGGCAGCATCGGCCCTATCCACCATCTAAGCAGCTTTCGGGACACGAATTGATACAGGCGGAACATGCCGCCGAAGTCATGCCTGAGATGCTTATAGCCGGTAAGCCCACGGATGATGATACGGCGCTTTCGGCCGAATTCTTCGCTGCATAGGCATGTTGATCTCTCATACGCTATGGCGTCTTTCTCGTATACAACGCCGTATCCCTGGGAGGCCACCTCGGCCGGAAGCTGGAAATCGTTGGCAACGTCCTTCATCACCGGGCGGAAGAGCTCGCGCCTTATGGCAAAGATGGTTCCCGTGGCGACCAGAACCGATTTCAGGCGGCTTTCGAAGATGTTGAGCAATGATTCGTAACGCCAATAGATGCTCTCGCCCCTTCCCACATAGGAGTGGTTCTTTATATAAACGAGCGAGCCGACCACGCAACCCACTTCGGGATCAGTGAAATTCTCCACCAGTTTCTTTATTGCATCTTTCTTATAGAAAGCGTTTGCATCGGAAAATATGAGAACCTCATCGTCCAGTCCGAGGACGGCCCGATTCAGCGTGGAGCTCTTGCCTTCGCGGCAGTCGAACTCCTTGAGGATCACGTTTCTTTCGATATACTGCTTTACGATGTCGTTGGTCCCGTCGACTGAGCCGTCACTGGCAACGATAATTCTCAGTTTATCCTCCGGGTATTCGAGTTCCAGGCTGTTCTCGATCTTCTCCCTGATGATCTTCTCTTCATTATTTACAGAAATGATCAGCGCTACACTCGGTAAATGCCCGGAATCGGAGTATTTATGTCTTTTCTTGAATAGCCCCAAGACGAGTAGGACAAGTGGATAACCCGCGTAAACGTATACAATTATGCCTATTATCGAGAAGAATGCAATCCTGTATGCCAAAGCCATATCCACTATCCTAGGTAACCGCCTGTTCGCACATTCATACCATACTTCGGAAAAACTTCAAATTATTTTTTAGAGGGAGACAAGAAAAAAAACGCCGCCTGTTTTCAAATCACCCTCCCCCCTGGAAAGGCGGCTCACAAAAACAGCGATGAAAACAGTAGCGTTTGTCCGATATTACTCCTTTTGTCTCATTATAGTGTCTGACCTTGGCTTTGTCAACAAAGACTATCCGTACCGCCTGACTATCCGTACCGCTCCCCATCTCAAGATTCATCGGGCTCTAATGTGATGACGGCACAAACCTGTTCAATCCGTTGAAAGCGGTTCCCAGCCAGACATTGCCGTACGCATCCTCGGCAATAGCGAGCACATGATCGCCGGTCAGTCCGCTAATGCTCTCCACATGATGCCACACGCCTCTCCTGAGCACAAAGGCGCCGTTTCCGTATGTCCCGAGCCATAACTCACCACGACTCGTGCCGCATACGGCAGTTGGCCTCGCGGATTCCCGGCCCTTTGGAAGATCTATGATGCTCCATCCCGACTCCTTGAACCGGTACATACGATCCTTCGAGCCGATGACGCTATTACCCATTCCATCAAGACCTATACATAGGCCTGCCGCTGATCCCAGCCCCGCTTCAGGAAGCGCAGCATCCCTGAGGTACCTGATGGCCGGATCCAGCATACCTGCCGTATCCGGTTTATGTGTATCGTATACCGGGTGCTGATCCGGTACCGGCAAAAGCATCTCCTCCCATGTCGCTCCGATGAACCTCGCCGTTTTTCCTCCGGAGGTCAGGATCCACGGCCGCCCGGCCGAATCGACCGCTAGATCCTCTATACGGTTATCGGGAAGACCGTGTTCGACGGTATAGTGAATCCAACTCCTGCCATCGAATTCGAGCACACCTCTATCGAACGTGCCGATCCAGATTACTCCCCTCGTGTCCACCGCCACCGACGTGAAATATTCAGTGGGAAGGCCCTGTCTCCTGTCGAATATCTGCCATATGCCCCTGCTGAAATACAGTATTCCGAATCTAGTTGCGATCCATAGTTCACCGGGGGCAGGCACAGTGAAATCTATCATGGATCCCCTGTACCAGCCATCCGGAAGCTCGACTTCCGTTAATTCTTCATCCAGCCTGTATAATCCCTCTTCCGTCAGACACCAGATCTCTCCGCCGAACATCCGGAACCGTTTGATCCTTTTGCCGGGAAACACCTGCGGCAGCAATATAGTCCTCACGCCTCCCCTCGATAGGATGTACACGGTGCCGTCATCGGTTCCGATGAAGCAGTTATCGTCGACATCGTGATGTATAGAGAGGACGTTCGAGCCGCTCAACCGGATCTCCGGCGGTCTGAAAGGAATCCACCCGGAACCGTCATATATACTCAAGCCCGAACTGCCCGCGGCCCATATACGTCCTGTCTGATCGAGGCTGAATGAGTGGATATCATCACTCGGCAAGCCGTCCATCGATCTGTAGTGACGCACTCTGCCGAGGCTGTACCGGACAACCCCCTGCCTTGAAACCGCGAGGAAAATATCCCCCTCCTCACTGTATGCGATATCCTCCACCGGCCCCAGCGGGATTTTGTATCCGTATCGGAGCGACTCCCAGTGAAAGCTGTCGGCCCTGCACAAGCCGCTGGATGTCCCGAACAACATGGAATGCCGGGGCTCCTCGATAATGCTCAATACCCGGTCATCGAGCAGCGAATCCTCCCTGGAGTAGTACGTGAGGGTATCACCTGCTATGTGGGCACAGCCGAATCCGAAAGTGCCGATCCACATTCTGCCGTCCCCACGCACGATATCCCTGATCCTCTGAAAAACACGGCGCTCCTCGGCGGTATAGTGCCTCCAGATACCTTCCCTGCGTATGCTCAATCCCGCTTCGCTCCCGACCCAGAGCGCTCCGTCGCCGTCCGCTGTGACGGCCGTAACCGTATTGAACAATGGACCGTCTATCGCGATGAGTGAATCACCCATTATATCATACGCGAACAACCCGCCGTCTGTGCCTATCCAAAGTGTATCGTTCAAGCTGTAGAGAGCGTTCACCTTTCTTGCCGGCTCGAAGCCGGTCAGCACACCACCGGCGACTCCAAGAGTCGATGATCCTCTTTCCACGAATGGATATACTCTTCCGGAAGAGATCCATCCTCCCGTATCGACTGATTCCTCTTCCGTTATGTCCGGTTCCTGCGATGACGCCGGAAGGGCGGTCACCAAGGCAAGCAGAATGATCGAGATCCCAACAATTCTACAGCAAAACATCTCATCACCTGTCCGGCTTATAAAATATTATCGAAGGAAACACCACGGTTCGGTGGAACTCTATTATAGAGAGGAAATATATTCAAGAAGAGACATGGTTCTCAAGAGGCAATTCTGGGGCAGGCTCCCGGACGAGCACCTGAAGGAATCGAGACAGATCGTGCCCGCATACCCGATTTATCGATTCAATCAGCACATCATCATCCACGCCGTTCCATTCGTCGGCGTTATCGTACATATACTTAAGCACATCGATCAATCCATTCCGACCGTCCGTTAACTCCCTGACCTTACGGTCCAGGGATTCAGAGACGAGAAAACCTCCATCATACAGCAGGTTGACCATGTCCTTGTCCGATAGATCAACATTGGCCGCCGATCCGACGGGGACTTCATTCAGGTATGGATTGTTCATGTAACGCGACGCGATCGTCTCTCTCTTCGACTCGTACTGGGATTCGGTTATTATATCCAGGCTTAGGAGAACCATGTACGAATAGTAAACCGTCGCTCCCTCAACGAACCAGAGGAAATCATCGGAATCCGGTCGGATGGCTTCACCGTTCCAGTTGTGAAAGAACTCATGGGCGATTATCGACATCTGCGTATCGAAAAGATCACTTCCATCAATGGCGGGATCCAAGAGGAGCACTATGCATCCGGCAAAATGCACGCCGTAGTAATCGAAGCCTCTTCCGCCTCTTACGGGATTCGCGTCGCAAATGAAAAGATGCTTCCGGTGTGGTGAGGAACCGAACAGCGCAATCTCCTTAGATACTATCCTCTTGATCACGAAGAGGAGTTCATCGTCCTCAAAAGACCAATCCCCCGCTATGGCCAGACCGATCTCCGTGCCCATCACATCCGACTCGATGTATCTGTAGTTGCCGGACACGAACACCGTCAAGGGAAGACGGTTCGCATCCGCAACGATCATCCTCCCTCCCACGGTCGGCCACTCCGAGCGAATATCATATTCGGGGAATATGCCGACATCGACAATAACACGCCCGGGGCATCCATCATCAGGAGCAATGAAGATATCCCTTCCGAAGATCCTGCACCTGTCGACGTTCAGCATGCTCAACATGCCCTTGATATCGGGAGAATACCTGTCTTCAATGGTCAAAACGACTTCATATGCATACGTAAAATCCTTCCTTCCATTGTGAACGGTCCATCCTCCGTTCTCATTATCCACCTCGAGCAATCCACCTTCAGAATCCCTTGCGGTAAAGTTCAACGGCTGGATCTTCTCGAATCCGCCGGCAGGAGCGGTTATCGATGTATTCCTGCCTGCCGCGCCGAAGACATGCCCCTGCACTTGCAGGATATTGAGGTCACCATCTTTTAGCGTCAGGTCGTAATGTAGGAACGAAGGGGAGGTTGCGGATGCGCTCAAGTACAAAAAGCCGCCAGCGAGAATCGCCGCGGGGGCGGCAGCGGCGAGCACCAATCCTGACTTGAATACAGACCTCATCTTACCACCTGGTCAGCACACCGGTTGAGATTCCATAATGAGTCCGGGGCTCGGCCGGACCTCGTATGTAAATCATCGAGCAAGCGGCATTCCAATAAACCGGCGGTGCCCTGATGTGACAATTGACTAATCGGCGAACCGGCAATAGTATACTTGAAGAGAACCGGTTTGGTGATCGATCGTACAGCATACGGGCAATGATAGGAAGAAGCATGGATACAACGTTGAATGAGAGAATAAAATCCGCTGCGGAGCGGCTCTCACGCTCATCGAAAACTATCGCATTGACCGGTGCGGGCATATCGAAAGAGAGTGGGATACCCACGTTCAGGGACAACGACGGTCTCTGGAAGAAGTATCGTCCGGAAGAGCTCGCCTCGAGGGAGGGTTTTCTATCAAATCCGCCGCTAGTATGGAGGTGGTACAGGCAGAGGCTTCTCGCAGCCGGGCAAAAAGAACCTAATCCAGGGCATTTAGCCCTGGCCGAAATGGAAGATCTTCTCCCCGCCTTTCTGCTGATAACGCAGAATGTCGATAACCTTCACAGGCGTGCCGGCAGCAGGGAACTAGTGGAACTGCATGGTAACATTAACCGTTACAGATGCTTCGATAATGCTCATCCTGTCGAGAACGATCCCGGATGGGGTGATGAGCCACCGAGGTGCCACTGCGGATCGCTGATCCGTCCCGATGTTGTATGGTTCGGAGAGCCACTGCCGGCGGCCGAGCTCGAATGCGCTTTCAATGAATCGGCGACATGCGACACCTTCATTGTTGTCGGGACATCCGGACTGGTCCAACCGGCCTCACTCCTGCCCTCTGTAGCATCACGCGGGGGCGCAACCGTTATCGCGGTGAACGTATCCTGCACAGAGCACACGCGGGAGGCGGATATATTCCTTCAGGGGAAGGCGGGGGAGATCCTTCCGGCACTGGTTGACGAGTTGAAGGATTTGCTGGGTTCAAGAGACGTGATTTGATACACGGCCGCGGGGAAGATCGATCTATAGACGAAGCCACTTCCTTATCTTCTCCACATCCCTTTTAGACAGCTCCACTACTTCCCTGAAAGCCTTGTCATCCTCTTCCGACCTCTCCTTGGAGCTGAGCCACCCCCACCAGCCTATTGTGACCGAGCTCCATAGAAGCCCAACCAGTGTGGCGAGCAACACTATGCCCCACCTGGGTATGCCGCTTGTCTTCTCAGGTATGTGGGGTTTATCGACGACCTGTATCGTCGGAGTATTACGTGCGCGTGTGATACCACTTTCCTCGTACCGCTCCAGCAAGAAGGAGTATACCTTGCTGTTCACCGTGAGTTCCCTCTGAAGTGAGGCGTAATCCTGATGTAGAACGGGCATGTCACCAAGAGGGACGAAAACGGACTCCGAGCCGTCACCTTCCATAATCGCCTTCAGCTGTTCCGTAAGGTTCTTGTATTCCGCCTCTTTTCTCTTCAGCTCTCTTGCATCCTCCCTGGCAAACTCCTTGAGAAGATCGTATTCGATCTCCGCGAGGACGGCCCTGACCTTGAGGTCCGCCGCCACGTCTATCGCCCCCCTCACCTGCTCGTCGAAATCTATGATTCCATGCTTCTGCTGAAAGTCTGCTATCTCCAGCCCGATCCTCTCCAGCCGTCCCCTGTAGTCGCGGATCTGTCCCTCGATAAACTTCATAGTGAAATCGGCACGGCTGAACTGAAGGGAATGATTCAACGAATCGAGGCCGGAGATCAGGAACAGCGCTATATCGACGGCCTTGCGTGGATCCCTGTCATTCACGCTCATACGGATCATCCCCGTCTCTGTCGCCAGAACGCTCATCCTGCCGTGAAGCTCCCTTACCGTTTCCTCCATGGTTTCGATGTCGTACCATTCCATCAGATCGAGGGCCTCTACCGTCATCTCCGCCAATCTATAACTGAGAAGTATATCCGCGAGAATCGCCGCCGACATGGCTCCCGCGGTCATGGGAATGACCATCGAGGGAAGGTTGAGCTGCGCCATCCAAGCCGTAAGCATGCTGCCCCCGCTCTCCTCGACGGGTGGAAGCAGCAGCACCGAGGTCTCGTACTTGGGATCCATGAATATCGCGTAAATTGAAGTCACTACAAAGAATACAAGCGTGATCCATAAAACGAGCTTTCTCCTCTGAATCACGTATTCCAGAATCCTGAATCCCATCTCCGGGCTCCCCTTAATTGTATTTTCTATAAACCGATGCGCCGGTGCGCATATACCATAGGGAGTCGAGTTTACTGTCCCGGCTCTCTGTATCGCAAGTGAAAAGAGAGCTGATGCGCAATAAGTCGACCTTTATTCTAACACGGATTCCAGTTTCTCCGCCGCACTTCTCAGATGAGGGATCACGACCGACCCGGCCACGATCAGCGCAATATTGAACGCCTCGAAGAATTCCTCCTTTGATACACCCTCTTCGCTGCACTTGATCAGATGGTAGGAGATGCAATCCTCGCAGCGAAGCACCATGGACGCCACAAGTCCCATAAGCTCCTTTTGCTTTGCCGAAAGAGCTCCGGCATGGTAGGCCTGCTCATCGAGAGCAAAAAACCGTTTCACTCCGAGATTTCCGCCCTCCAGAACGATGTCGTTCAGTCTTGCCCTGTCCTCTTCGAAATTCTTCTGCCACTTCTTGCTCATAACCGAACACCAGCCTTTCATTCAGCCGACCGAATCGCCGCCTTCCCGGTTTTCCTTGCCCCGCTATTATCTTTTCCTTATAATGACCGGCGTTTCAGAGATCAAAATTATAATAAAGAAACAGCGGGGTGGAAACATCTTTTGTACCGGATTCTGTATTTCGAGCAGGCGCCAAGCATAGGGGGATCCTGTTTCAGCCTTCTTCAACTCGTAAGCGGCATCGACCGTTCGCGTTTCGATCCGTTCGTCCTCTTCAGGTATAATCTCCCTGTGAGAAAGAGGTTCCAGGAGGCCGGCGTCCAAACGGCCGTCTGGAGCACCGTTACCGGCGAACCCGAAGAGGAGCCGCCGGATACCAGCCCGCCGCGTTTGCCGGTTTACAAGAAGGGCGGTCTCTATCGATTGATGTGGAGCGTGAAGCGGCAGATGGGTGAACATAGGCGCGAAGCTGGGATCATCGTTCCATGGCTCGAGAGTGAAGGATTCGCGCTCGTCCACACGAATAACTTCGTTTTTACGAACATGCCCCTTATCAGCGCCGCCCGCATTGTGGGGATTCCATCCGTGAGCCACCAGAGGGGATTCTTCAGGCTAAATCCTTTTCAGTGTTTTATCTCTAGGAGCGTCGACAGGTTTCTATGCGTATCACAAGCGGTCGCGGACCACTACATACGCGAGGGCCTGCCGGCGGATAAGGTCTCGGCTGTCTACAACGGCGTTGACACCGAAAGACTTCGCCCTCGCGATGGAATGAAGCGCGGCGATGGAGACAAACTGTTAGTCGGATTTTTCGGCCGCCTCGAAAGGTGGAAGGGTGTCGATATCCTGCTCGATTCAGCCGGTGATATCCTCACACGCAGGGACGACGTCAGATTCTTGATCGCCGGCACAGGACCCGAGGAGAAGGAGCTGAAGAGAAGGGTGGACGAGGACCCTACCCTAAAATCAGGGATAGAGCTGCTCGGATTCAGGGAAGACGCACTGGATCTGCTGGCCGGATGCGACATCGCTCTGAATACTTCAATCGAACCCGAGCCTTTATCCCGTTCGGCGCTGGAGGCTCTTGCTCTCGGCGTCCCCGTCATCGCGTCGAATGCCGGAGGCAACCCGGAGATAGTCGAGCACGGCAGGAACGGGATGCTGTTCGAGAACGGTGACTCCGCGGGCCTGGCTGAGGCTCTCGACAGGCTGCTGAGCGATGAGTCATTGAGAAAAAGCTGCTCGGCCGAGGCGAGGCTCAGGGCGGAGAGATTGTTCAGTGCAGATAGATACGTTAGGGAGATCGAGACCGTATATTCGGACATACTTGAGAATTAGACCGTATAATCCTACATGGAGAGGGAACGATGCAAAACGATAGTACCGGCAGAAAGGACGATGGACTATCACGCTCCCAGCGCCAGGAGGCCCAGTATGAGAGGCCCTACCATCACCTGCTCAGGAACAGCGGCAAGGGCATACCCTATTTCAGCATGCTGAGGGTCTTGAGGCGGTTGATCAATCCCGAGACCGGTGAGTCCATACTGGATGCCGGTTGCGGCGACGGACGACTGATTCGCGAGCTCGGCGGCTCGGGGGCCGTACTGTATGGAGTGGACACGTCGATAGCCGCTCTGAGGTTCTCGCTGGGATTCAATCCCTGTGCGCTGCACAGCGTCCAGGACATAGGGGCACTGGCCTTTCCGGATGGCTTTTTCTCCAAGATATCGCTGATCGAGACACTCGAGCACATCCACCCCGATTATGTGCATGCCGTCCTATCGGAGATCAAGCGGGTGCTCGCACCCGGAGGAAGGCTCTTTCTGACCGTCCCCTCGAAGCTGCTCCCGCTTCAGAAGAAACACTACAGGCACTTCTCCCCGGGCGAGCTCGGCTCTCTCATGAGGGAGTATTTCACATTGGAGCTATTGGCGGGTCATGATAGGAAGAGTGTGCTTTTCGAGCTGATTACGGCCCTCGGCGATAACGGTCTGTGGCAGCTCAGGGCCGGATTCAACCGCACGACGCGATGGCTATACAAGGCGTTTCTTGAAGATTCACAACCGGACAAAGCCCGGAGGCTGATTGCGGTCTGCGTGAAGAAATAGCGGTCCCCACGTTCGGTTGGGGGCGTGGAATCCCCAGTCATTCGGTCGGCTTGACACGGATATATTTCTTTTTGCCGGCTCTCAGCATTATGCAGCCGTTCTCCATGTCGGCTGTCGATATAACCTCATCAAAGGCCTCGAGGCGACGGCCGTTCACATACGCCCCGCCCTGATCAACAAGCCTCCTCGCCTCTCCACGTGATTTGACTATTCCAGAATCAGCCAGGAGAACGAAAGCGGGGATCCCCGAATCCAGGCTTCCGCCGTCGATCTCCACTGTCGGGACCGTGTCATGCCCTCCGTCCCCTTTCCCCGAGAAGAGGGCCCTCGAAGCATCCCGTGCCTTTACGGCCTCTTCTTCGCCGTGAAGGATCTTGGTCGCCTCGAACGCCAGTGTCTCTTTCGCCTCCCGGAGATCAGCCCCCACGAGGGCCTGTAATCTGCGCACCTCATCCATCGGAACGAATGTGAATATGGCCAGAGCCATACCCACCTTACTGTCATCCGTGTTGATCCAGTACTGGTAGTACTCGTACGGCGAGGATCTCTCCGGATCCAGCCACACGGATGCGTTCTGCGTCTTGCCCATCTTCGCCCCCGACGACGTCTCGAGAAGCGGGAAGGTAAGCGCCTCGGCATCCCCCTGGTCGACACGCCTTATCAGATCCGCGCCTGCGAGAATATTTCCCCACTGGTCGTTGCCCCCCATCTGAAGCTTGCACCCGTATTCCCTGTACAGATGAAGAAAATCGTATGATTGGAGAAGCATGTAATTGAACTCGATGAAATTCAATCCGGTCTCCATTCGGGCCCTGTACGATTCGGCGGCCAACATCCTGTTTACACTGAAATGTCGCCCGATATCCCTGAGAAACTCGATGTAGTTGAGTGGACGCAGCCATTCTGCATTGTTCAGCATCAGTGCCCTATCCCCGGAAAAATCCAGGAACTTCTCGAGCTGCCTCTTGAGTCCCCGTGCGTTATCGTCGATCCGCTCCACTGAGATCAATCTCCGCATCTCGGTTTTATCGCTGGGATCACCGATCATGGCCGTTCCACCGCCCAGCAGGGCGATCACCCTGTGTCCCTGACTCTGCATATGGGCGAGGGCCATAATCGGCACCAGGCTTCCGACATGGAAGCTGTCGGATGTCGGATCGAAACCTATATAGCACGTAATGGGTTTATCTAGCATCCTCCTGACATTCTCCTCGTCGGAAACCTGCTCGATGAAACCCCTCTCATTAAGGATGTCGTATACGTTCATTCGTCGAACTCTCCCGGCACTTCGCACCTGCGTTGATCGGCTCGAAACCGCCGCACGTAACTCTATAATAGCAATACGTTTTCCTTATGTCAATCCAATGAGCGATCGGCCTTGGTGCCGCCGCTCGTCTGATCCCTGACCGCCCGCCGGCAGGATTCGTGTATCGAGCGCTCTCGATAACCGCTTACATCTATGAGCTTTCGAGAAAGAATACCCTCACCCTGTCCGTCAGCACCTTTCCCATGTGCTTGTGCTCGCTTCCCTCCGGCAGATATATGCCGTCTCCCTCTTCGAATACAAGGGTCTCGTTCTCGAAACGTATCTCGAATCTGCCCTCGAGCATGTACCCTGTGTGCCCCCTTTCACACCAGTGGGGCTCCATCTCCGCGGTGTACTCGACCAACCTGAGCCGCCTTCCGTCCCTTTCTGCTATCTTGTGGCGGATGCCCGGCATCGGGACATCCCAGGACATCGATTCGAAATCCGTCTTGTACAAAGACATACAACCATCCCCCATTCGTCTACAATCTCGTTTCTTCCTGTCGTCAGCCGGTTGCCGCACACGTCTATTTGACGTAAACGGTCTTGATGTTCACGAACTCCTTGATGCCGAAGTGCGACAGCTCGCGCCCGTAACCGCTGTCCTTCACACCACCGAACGGCAGGCGCGGATCGGATCGCACGAGCTCGTTCACGAAGCAGTTCCCCGATTCGAGCTCCTGCGCGGCGATTATCTCACCCCTGGCGGAATCGGCCGTGAAAACAGCGGCTCCAAGGCCGAAGTCCGAGTCGTTCGCTATCTCCAATGCCTCTTTCTCTCCATGCGCAGCTATGATAGCCGCCACTGGCCCGAACAGCTCCTCGTCATAGGCTGGCATTCCCCTCTTCACTCCGGAGAGCACCGTTGGAGGATAATACGCTCCAGGCCCCGGGGGAATCTCGCCTCCGAGCAGGCACCGGGCCCCCATCTCAATGCTCTTTGAGACCTGGCGGTGCAGGTCATCCCTGAGATCCACTCTTGCCATCGGTCCTATGTCGGTATCCTCCGCCAGCGGATCGCCGATCTTATTGCAGGCCATCAGATCCACAAACAGCTCCTCGAACCTTTCGAGCAGCGGCTCGACGACTACGAACCGCTTCGCCGCTATACAGCTTTGACCCGAGTTTATAAGCCTGCTCGTCACGCAGGTGCTCACCGACCGCTCGAGATCGGCATCTTCGAGCACGATGTACGGGTCGCTCCCGCCCAATTCCATGACGGTCTTCTTGAGCATCTCACCGGCCTTCGCCGCCACGGCCCTGCCGGCCGGGACGCTGCCGGTGAGCGTGACCGCCCTTACGAGCGGGTTCTCTATCACACCCGCGACCCCGGCACCACCGATCAGAAGGGCTCTGAAGGCACCTGTGGGAAACCCGGCTTCCCGAAAAATACTCTCGATGGCCATAGCACATCCTGGCACATTGGAGGCGTGCTTCAGCACGCATGTGTTCCCGGCCATGAGCCCGGGTGCAGCGAACCGGAACACCTGCCAGAATGGAAAATTCCAGGGCATCACCGCCAGCACCACACCCAGGGGCTCGAACGTCACGTAGCTGCTGCTCGCATCCGTTTCCACGGTTACACGCCGTAGAAAAGCCTCCGCGTTATCGGCATAGTAATCGCACACAAGGCCGCATTTCACGGCTTCGACCCTGCCGCTCTTGACAGGTTTCCCCATCTCCAGGGCCATGAGCTCGGCATATTCCTCCGCTCTATCCCTGAGGATCGCCGCGGCATTGCGCATAGAGGATGCCCTCTCGGAGAATCCGGTCCTCCGCCACTCGAGGTAGGTCCCGTGTACATCCTCTATAATGGACCGGGATTCCTCCGGCGACATCTCCACGTACTGCTCGATTACATCGCCGGTCGCGGGATTGATCGATTTGACCGCCATGTGCCGGATCCTCCTCGTCTCACTTCATATCGAGCTGCCAGAACAGGAAGCTCATCTCATCGGTGTCATCCTCGATCTGCTTGCTCAGGGGCCTCCCGCCGGAGTGGCCCGCCTTTGTATCATACAAAAGAAGAATCGGATCATCCGACCCGGTTTCGGCCTGGAGCAGCGCCGTCATCTTTCGGGCATGCAGCGGGGCAACCCGTGTGTCGCTGTCCCCTGTTATGAACAGCGTCGCCGGGTATTCGACACCTCCCGAGACCCTATGGTATGGGGAATACTCGTAGATGTATGCGAATTGATCGGGATCTTCGGAGGATCCGTACTCCGGGACCCAGAACTCCGCCACCAGGAACTTGTGATAGCGTACCATATCGAGAAGCGGGTAGCTGCAAACGACCGCTTTGAAAAGTTCCGGCCGCTGTGTCATTACAGCTCCAACGAGAAGCCCCCCGTTGCTTCCACCGGCTATTGCCAGCTTCGTACTATTCGTGTACTTGTTCTCGATCAGCCACTCGGCGGCCGCTATGAAATCATCGAACACATTCTGTTTCTTCTCGCGCATACCCGCCTTGTGCCACTCTTCACCGAATTCCCCCCCTCCCCGCAGGTTGGGCATCGCGAACACCCCTCCCTTCTCGGTCCACAGAACCGCCGTGGAGGAAAAACGTGGTGTGAGGCTGACGGTGAATCCCCCGTAACCCATCAGCAATGTGGGATTATTCCCGTCCAGCACAATATCCTTGGAATGCACTATAAACATAGGAACATCCGTACCGTCCTTCGACTCATACCATGCTTGCTTCACCTCGATATTGTCAGTCTTGGCCGGAACTTTCAGCTTAGCCCAGACCTCCTGCACACCACTCTTCACATCGTACCTGTAGATAGTCGTCGGTATATGGAACGAGCTGAAGACAAAGAAGGCCTCGTTCCTATCCCACTGACCTCTTACGCCGCTCACGGAGCCAAGGGTCGGAAATTTAATATCACGAACGAACTCGCCGGAGGATTCGTAAACCTTGACCTTCGAAACCACATTCTCGAGATAGTTGACGAACAGCCTGCCGCCGGCCGTCGAGAAACCCTGCATGACGCCGTCCGTCTCCGGAATGATCTCCTTCCAGTTCTGCCTCGCCGGATCGTTCAGGTCTACGGCCAGCATACGGCCGTTAGGAGCCTCCCAGTTGGTTTGAAGGAACAGCAAGTTCCCTCCCACACCGGGATAGAACCTTGCATTTATATCGTTTACTACCGGTTTTATCGGCCCTCCCGTCTTCAGGTCCTTGTAGTACACCTCGGTCTTCTCCGCCGCAGACCCGTGGAACACGGTTATGATCAGATACCGGCCGTCCTCGGACAGGCCCGCACCGATGCCTATGCCAGCCCCGAATCCTTCGCCGAAGAGCATCTCGTCGGCTCCCGGATCTGTTCCCATCGCATGATAGTAAACCCTCGAACCCTCGCCTGCATCATGCCGGGCATAGTAGAGCCCGTCCTTGGCGGGAGTTATCGAGAGCCCGTAATACCTTCCCTTGGGAAGGACGTCCTCGATATCGGTACGGCTTTCAATATCCATAAGCCTGACTACGAATTCGTCCTCACCACCCTCGCGGACCTGGTACGCCAGCAGCGTTCCGTCATTCGAGACATCCAGAAGCCCTACGCTCGTCGTCAAGTCTGGGCTCATCGTGTGCGGATCTATCAGAACCTCGTCCTCACCATCGAGGCCCTCCCTCATGTAGATGATGAACAGATCCTGATCGGCGGATCTCTTGGACAGGAAGTACCGGCCGTCCCTTTCTATCGGCATGCCTATCCTGTCGGTCTTCATAAGTTCGGTGAGTCTCTCGTGCAGCTTCTCCCGTCCCGGGATATCGTCTATGAACGAATGCGAGTACTCGTTCTGTGAATCGATCCACTCCCTCGTTTCCGGGCTCTGCTGATCCTCGAGCCAGCGGTAAGGATCTACGATCCCGACCCCATGAATCTCCTCCCTCACCTCCACCTTCTTCGTCTCGGGCGGCTTTCTGTTCGGCTTCTTCTCCGCCAAGAGTGTGCCGGAGAACGTGAATACGGCCGCGGTGAGCAGCAGCAGAACCGCACAGACCGTCCGGCGCCCGTATGGGCGTTTCTTCATCCCGTACATCGGTGCTGACCTCCCATGTTAATGGTGTGACTACGTTCAAACGCGAACGCAGGATAAACCAATACCACGACTCCGCTTGATTGACGAGCTTTTTTTCGAAAATCATGTACGATGGGCGTATCACGCACGTGCCGATTCGGCTGCTATCCCAGCATCACGCACGTGCCGATTCGGCTGCTCTACCCAATGGAACCAGGAACGGGCACCGGCGGCCTTCCATGCCGGCTAATTGCTGTAACGATAAGCCATAACCCTGTTCTCATACAGGGTAGGTATCACGATCAGATCCTTCGACGCAATGTACTCGAAATCGGCGCAGTACAGCTGGGGTACCGTCGTATCGAGAAGAAGTGTCCTGTCACCATCAGGCGATATGAGAAAAACCTTTCCATTGAAGTCGGAAACGAGATAGTTCCCCCTTCCATCGGTTTTCAATCCGTCTATAACGGAACCCGGGGAAAGGACCGCAATCGTCTCTATCTTCCGATCCGACAGTCCCACCGATTTTATGCTGGCGTCACCCGAGTTTCCAACGATGAGCTTCTCCCCGTCGACGGTCAACCCGTTGGGCGAACTGATCTCGCCGCCCTCGATCCAGACCACGGGCTCACCCCCGCTGATCCTGTATATCAGATTCTTGCGGGAATCGGATACGTACAGGTTACCCGACGAATCCACGCTTATGTCATTTATGAATCCCGCCTCGGGAATCTGCAACCTGCTCGAGATCTCACCTTTCCCTATGTCTATCTCCACAATCCCCGATCTATCGACCACGAACAGCCTGTCCTCGAAGATGCACATCCCGGTCGGCCTGTTTAGACCGGTCACCCATTCGAGCTCCTCGATGCTGCCGTCCGTTTTCATCTTCGAGATGAATTCCTTGCCCTCGTTGAAGTAATTAGATACGTACAGAGCGTCCCTCTTTCGGTCGTACACCACCGACTCCGGCATTCTCAGTTTCAAGCGGACATCCCAGATCCTGGCCATCGACTCGTGTTCAACCACGGCATCGGCGTCCTGGCAAATGAACGCCCATCCCCCGAAGGACTCTGTAACAAGAAGAATCAGCTCGTTTCTACCTTTCTCGAGAGGCAGGTACACGGCATCGTTCAGGCCGATGATACCCAGAAATGACGGATCTCTCAGCCTGTATGCGCTGTTTCCGAAAAACAGGATTTCACCGTTGAGGAAAATGGAGACAGCATCGCTGTATCCGAAGCGAAGGTTCAGCATCCTATTCATGTCTGATTCTATGTAGGTCCGCGCAAATACGCAGTCGGGGATCCGGCTTATTCTGCCCGTGTAGCGGGCGATGTTGACCAGACCATCCGCCTCCGGGACGACCCTATGCCACTCCACTCCTCCCAGATTCTGTGCTTCCGGTGTCCGTTCCAGGTCTACCTGGCTGCTCTTGAAGGGCTGTGAGATCTCCCAGTCCGTAATGATCCCCGGGGGAGTGGCTATACCCGGTGCCGGATCGAACTCGCTGTCGCATCCCAGGCGATACCTGAAATTAGAGAAACAGGCCGACATGCCGTTCGGCCCGTACAGGCCGATAGTACCCTTGCTGAGTCCGTGCTTGAGGTCGCCCACGGCTAGTGTCGGTTCTTCAGATCCGCCTACGTACAGACGGGCCTGATTGCCCTTTATCTCCAACTTCAAATGAATCCATTCGTCCGAGGGAATTTCCACACCGGCCGTATAACCTTCTCCATTGTAAAGTTGCCAGCATCCTATACCGTTGAACACGGGCATATACTGAACGGCGTCGGGGTACAGACCGGCTCGGTGCGGGCGGATATAGATACGCTCGTAATTCTCCTCAGACTGCATCCTGAAGACTATTCCCGGGTATGAGTTCTTTCCGTCCACGGCGACATCCACCTCGATGATACCATCTTCGAATCCGACTCCTTCGAGATACGCGAAGCCGGTTAGGCACGTTCTTCCCAGATGCTCCACCACCTGCGCGTTCCTCATTACCCAGCGTTCGTCCTCGAATCCGATATATTCATCCTCGGTTGCCTGCCCGGCCGCATTCGCAACCGGCAGGAGCATAAGGAGTATCCCCGCGACCAACGTGATCGAGACATTCGATTTCATGGCATTTCTCCTTAACATGTGTTTAATATATAACGAAACATTATAACCATTTGTTTCCCAATTCAATACAGGAAGATGCGATCGAGGCGGAGCCCCTGGACGCTACTTCCGGCGGACTCCCGGCGATTGCTCCCGGAATATCAATGGTCGGCCAGTAAAAAAAGTTGCCCCCCGGGAGACGATGGTATATATGAATGTCAAGCATTCAAGTGCAGTTTGGATCCGTCGACTGTGAGACACAATGGCCAGATGTATGTTCGTAACCGATCTTCACGGGAAGACCGGCAGGTATGCAAAACTGTTCCGTTCCATCATATCGGAGAAACCCGAGGCTGTATTCTTAGGCGGTGATATTCTCCCCAACGCCTTTAATCTTCGCATGCAGGAAAATTTTATTACCGGATTCATATCGAGTGAGCTCTCCCGGGTACGGGACATGTTGGGGGAATTGTATCCGCGGGTATTCGTTATCCTTGGAAATGACGATGAGCGGAGCGAGGAAGAATCGGTGAATGCGCTGGAATCGGCTGGTCTTTGGGAATATGTCAATAACAGAAAAACGCAGTTCGGGAGGTGGAATGTATTCGGTTACCCGTTCGTACCTCCTACTCCGTTCCGTCTAAAGGATTGGGAACGCTATGATGTGTCCCGCTACGTCGATCCCGGATGCACTTCACCCGAAGATGGGATTCATACAACTCAGGTTTCCGAGGACGAGATCAGATACACAACGATCCAGGACGATCTGTCCAGGCTAACCGGTGGAGAAGATTTAAGCAATGCTATACTCCTATTCCATTCGCCCCCGTACAGGACCAAGCTCGACCGTGCTGCCTTGGACGGCAGCACCGTGGACCATGTGCCTGTGGATCTTCATGTAGGCAGTATAGCCATCCGCCGGCTCATCGAAGAACGGCAGCCGCTGCTTACACTGCACGGACACGTTCACGAATCCCCCAGGCTCACCGGTAGCTGGCGGGATCAAATAGGGAAAACGCTTCTTTACTCGGCCGCTCACGACGGACCCGGCTTGGCATTGATCAGGATTGATCTGGAGGATCCCAGTTCCGCAACCCGTGAGTTGATCTAGGTGATCAGCTCTTCCCCTTCAGCGGCAGCGAACGGGCCGCATCCGTTACCGCTCCAATCTTCACCGAATAACTGGTCTTGTTCTCAATGTCCTCATCCGTCACTATGTGAACGTCCAGAAGCCCACCTGTTCTGTAACCTGTTCTCAGATAGTTCATCTCGTCCAGGCAGAGGCTCCATCCATCGAGCCATACGATGAGATCTTCCCGCTGCTCCGCTGATCCGCGGAAATGGATAAGTATGTCGATATCGCTCTTGAGGCCGGCCGTGGCATTCTTCGTGCTTCCGAATAAATAGAATCCTTCCACGCCGAAACGTACCGGATCTAGCTGGGATGCGATATTCTCAGCCATCCTGTACCGCCAGACCCAGGAATCATCCGACGTGGCCTGTTTCTCCATGATTCGTTCCGCCGGAGGGGAAGCACCGGAACCAGGCTCTCCTAGGATTCCTATCGCTTCGTTGAGTTCCGCATTCATAAATATCTTGAGCACGGATCCCTCCGTGGCTTTGGGAACATCGATGAGCCTGACTACATCGGCCAGAAAGTCGAACTCCTTAAGAACATCGGGCAATAGATTAGGCGCATTCAGAAGGAATCTTTCATTGAACTCGATACCTTCATCATCCGGGTAGAGAGGCAGATATCGTATCTGGCCCTCAACCAGGTCCTGGAAAAAATGTGTGCCGAATGAGAGGTCGGGCATGTAATTGCCCTTTTTCCTTGCAATCTCGATCAAGACGGCAGTATTACTTATATCCGCATAAGTAACATTCACACCGAGTCTTATATCCCCCCTACTTCCCCATCTTCCCGGCCCCATGAGTATAAATTGGCGTTTTGGCAACAGCTTGTTCAACTTCCCGACGACCCGTCCAACGGCGATAAGCTCGGCACGGTCGGACAGCGCCCCGTATTTCATGGGATCAACGTATACGATATGCGTTATGTCCGGCACCTTCCCGTTGGAGATGTACCGGTTGGCGGAAAAGATGATGTCCTTTCCTGGCACATCCTTGGGGATAGGATCGGGGCTGCTGTCGCCCGAGTAACTCTGGGGCCTGCATTGGAGCAGGTAGAAATCGGTTCCATCGTGGGCGAATTCGATATCAACGGGGAATCCGAGCTTGTCCTCGAGCAGTTTGAGCAGCCCGTTTATCTGTTTGACGAATGCGGCATCGCCAAGAAGCCCTTCGAATGTCACGACAAGATCGTCTTTACCTAGGTTCATATTCAGGATCATCGGTTTCCGGAGGAGCCCATCCTCATGAACCGACACCATCCTTTCGATCAATCCGTACTCAGCACCGTGAGCCTCGAGAAGTTCCTTGACCGGTACCGTTTCAAATGTGTTCGTCTCTAGATTGATGACATCGGCCTGCCGCGGAGAATAGTAAACGATCTCATCCACGGTGACATTAGCTCTCAGGCCGGGCTGGGCTGGCGCAAACAGTACGGGGTAATCGTCACTGACACGGTCGACCGCCCTAGTCCCCAGGCCGGGCACGAGGCGGACAAGACCATCATCCCTTTCTATCCTTGGTGACCAACGGAATTCGTTCCTGCTGAAAGCAACGCCGGAAAACATTGGTAGAAAGTAGCCTCCGATTCTGGTCCCGACCACTTCCTGGATCATGATGGCCATTTCCTCGCTGAAATCCAGTAACCCCCTCTCCGCTCGGTACTCGATGGGATCAGGACCGAACGTGGAAGCATATACCTCGGCGACCGCATCCATGAGTGCCTCGAGGCGTTCCTGCTTGCCTCCTCGGTTGGCTATAAACAGACTCTTGTACTTGCCCGAAAACGCAGCTCCCAGACTGTCTTCGAGCAGGCTCGAGCTTCTAATGATCAGCGGCTTGTCCTCGAATTCATCGAGGAGCATCGAGAGGCCCTGAGTTATCTCCGGGGGGAACCGTCCATTCTTGAACGACTGCACGATATTCGGATACTCCATACGAACCTGATTGATATCCTTGTATTTTTGTTCGACTACCTCATCCAGATTGTTATAGCGTAGAAAGCTCAGCAAAACATCCGATGTGATGTACCAGCTCTTTGGAACCTTCACCTTCCTGAGAAGATCGGTGGACTCGCGAGATCTTTTTGCCACCTTCTTGGCCAGAAACAATCCTGCGCATTTTCCTCCCAGCCTCCCGTGGCTTTCCGATGTGAATATCATGCGATCGAGAAGATCGTAATAATCGCTTATTTCTATATACTTCTTGGCAATATTTATATACTCGAGCTGAGTGGAGAAGAAACGCCGTATCAGGGATACTTCCACTCCCTTCTTGGTCGCGGGAGACAGATCTATCCCTTCGGGCGCAATGACCTTGTATTTCCGAATCGCATCGATAACTCCGGCAAGGGCCAGGTTCCTGTTCGAAACCTGAGTAAGGAAATTCAATTTATCGTCTTGTATCCACTTCTGTATGTATGCAAGGATCTGTTCGTCCGTGAAATGTTTCGAGGCGACTTTGAATATCTCGGCTCCCAGCCTTTCGTCCAAATCTATCCCCTCCCTCTGACTGGGCCTGTTGTCCTCTGTTGACCGCTCCTCCTGACCGATCTCACCCGCGGTACCGGACCTTTCTCTAAGCTTTTCCGCCTCCGGTATGCCGCTCCAGCAAAGATGATTGAGCATCTTTTGAATAACCGTAATATAAAGATTATTATCAGTGCTCTTAATGAGATTCAGCACGACCTGAAATTCCTGCGCGCCGCTTTTCAGCAGGTCGAGCTTCTCCATCGAATCGCCCTGAAGAACGGCTTTCATCTGTCTGTGCTGGATGAAACCGCCCAAACGGTCCGCTATCGTTCTAAGCAGCCTCTTTTCCTGCTTCATGAACGGACCGTCATCAGATTCCGGCTTTTCATCCAGGTAGCAAATTCGTATCTCACCGGCCTTCTTGTCCTGGATTTCTATGTCCGCATCCAGGATCCAGGGAGTTTCCTGGAATTCGGGCGAACTGTACGTATCCATGCCCACTCTGATCATTACCCTGCATATATCCGGATACTGCCAACCGGAAGGGATCACCTCGATAATGCCCGATACCGCCTCATCGAGATCGATATCGTTTCTCTTCAGAATCTCGTCAATACCGTATAGGCACTCAAGCTCCTTCTCTCTTTCCTTGAAAGATCGTATGAGATCTTCCGTTTTTCTCTTTTCATCACTCATGGCGGATCACTCCCCGGCCGTTTCTCCCATCGACCTTGATCTGAAGGGGTGATGATGCTTCAATACGGCGTATGAACCGTCCTTCATCGGCCGCAGGCTGCCCCCTCAGCCAATCCCAGTCTATACCATTATCATCGCCATAGTGGACCGAAAAATAGAATATCTTGAAACTCGTAATATTGTGAAAGAAATGCGATCCCTGGCTCGGTGTTGAAACGAGGCCCGGTAGGGAATGCTCAACGATCACCCTGGCTCCTGATATCTGTCCGAAATCGACGGGAATACCAGCTGCTGGGTCCGTCGTTCCCCAGCGTCCGAATCCTATTAACAGATAAGGTCTTCCAGCCTCATTCAATGAACGGTTCACCTCTTCCAGTTCCCGGGCTATGTCCAATGTCCTCTTGATGTCGAAACGATCAGGATCGATGTAAACGACGTCTCTGATTGCGTCGAGCTCCCCGTTGCCGAGTACTGCCGTGGAAGCTAGGAGTACTCCTTCGCCGGCGATCTCATCATCCCCAATGTTCACTTCCTCCTGGGACACAACCATTGGTCTGACCTGAAGGAAGCCGAATTCCGCCGGAACACAGCTTTCCCTTCCAAGCCTGACGGCGAACTCGATCTCGACCTTACTCCCAAGGGTTTCCTCGCAACAACTCAACAGAGCCGTGAAGAGATTGTTGAGTGGAAGGATCCCGGCTTTCAGAATGGGCGCGAAATCCACGATCCTGGGACCCGTTATACCCGTACCTATCGTGATCCTGTCGTCCTGAGGGATATATGTAGAAGCTATGCACCGAAGGGTTCCGTCGTACTCACTATCGGCGATCTCATACTTTTGCATGTATTCGGTTTCGCGTATCGGGTCATAGGCGGGTGGCTTGCCCATGTTGATCGCCCAGAACTCCAGTTGGGTCTGCTTTAGGAGATCCCCCACCGTTTTGTACGGCGGATTCGCCCTCGGATATGCGGGTGAGTAGGACCAAGCTACGCCGTCGTCGACTATCGCCTTACCAAGGCCAAGTGCAAGGTCTACCACACCGTCCTCAGGCACAGAGTTACCCGTAGGGTAGAAATTGTAAGAACGCATCACACCTGATATGTTCGGGTAGAACCGGTCCCCGAACCGTGCTCCCACAACGCTCTGGATTATTACAGCCATCTTCTCGTCCCTGGTCGTATGATGGGTGACTCTCATATAGTCTTTCGCGGACTTGAAAAAAGTCGAGGCGTAAACGAACTTGACAGCTTCGACAAGGCTCCTGAAACGCACATCTATTTCCGGTCGGCTGTTCGGAACCATCTTTGTGGTGTATACGCTCGCGAAGGGCTCGAACATGGCATCTTCAAGCATGCTGGAAGAACGGATCGCCAGTGGTGTGTGCACCTGCTGGACGAGCGCCCTCAGGTCACCGACCAGCTGTGTCGGCAAATCCGCCTGCTGAAAGGCCAGTGCGATCCGGTCGTCCCTCTCGCACGAATAGGCTACCTCGTAGAGGTTGTTCTGCTTCATGAATTGATCGAAAAAATCGGTGGTTATCACTGTAAGGGTTGGGATCTCAACCGATATCTCAGGTGCATACATATCCTTGAACTCTGAATCCAAAACGCCCGCTATCCGTGCCAATCCGTGCGCCTTGCCTCCGAGCTCACCGGAACCTATATAGGTAAACCTGTCTTTTCCGCCGAAAAAATGTCTGTCGAACCGCGTTAGGGCGTACCTAAAGGGATTATACTTTCTTTTACGCATCTGGTACTACGCTGTCCAGGGGCGCTGTTGCTCGCGGTCGGGATCAAACTCGATCACCCAGGCCTTCTACTATTATCGATTGCAGAAAACCGCAGGCGTCCATGATAGATCATGCCGGGTGATCGAACTCACACCCATCCGCGATCCTTGCATGCCTGGGCCACTCGTCCGACAGCGATGACATACGCCGCATCACGCATGTAAAGTTTCTTGTTTCTCGCCAGCTCACTGACAGCAGCAAACGCCGATGTCATTTTCGTATCGAGCTTGCCAAGCACTTCGTCCTTTTCCCAGAAGTAATTCATGTTGCATTGTACCTGTTCAAAGTAGCTGCAAGTCACTCCACCCGCATTGGCAAGAAGATCGGGAATCAAGAAGATCCCTCTCTCCTGTATCACCTCGTCGGCTTCCGGCGTGGTCGGGCCGTTGGCCCCCTCGGCTATGATCTTGACCTTATCGCTGATCTTCTTCACACTCCCGGCTGTTATCTGATTTTCCAGGGCCGCCGGGATAAGAATATCCACATCCTGCTCTATCCAGGCGTCTCCTGGAAGTACCTCGTACCCCAAATCTTTCGCCTTCTCCTTGTCTATACCGCCGAAGCGGTCCGTGATCGAACGAAGACCGGCGAGATCGATACCGTCGCTCTTCCGGAAGCTGTAGGATACCTGGTCCTTTTGGTCCCAGCACGATACACATATGACCTTGCCCCAGATCTGATTATAAAGTTCGATCGCGTACTGGGCGACATTACCGAATCCCTGCACACTGGCGCTCGTGTCCGCCGGAGGTATATTCAACTCCTTAAGCGCTTCGCGTACCGTGAAGATCACCCCGAAACCCGTGGCCTCCGTACGACCCAGCGATCCTCCCATACCGACCGGTTTTCCGGTAATAAATCCGGGCAGCCTCTCTCCATTGATCACCTCATACTCGTCAAGCATCCACAGCATGTGCTGAGCGCTGGTCATAACATCTGGGGCCGGAACGTCTCTAAGCGGTCCCATGTCATTGGAGATCTGCCTGATCCAGCCGCGGCATACCTGCTCCTGCTCCCTCATACTGAGATTGTGAGGATCGCATACGACACCACCCTTGGCTCCTCCGAGTGGAATATCGACAACGGCGCATTTCCATGTCATCCACATCGCCAGCGCCCGGACTGTATCGATCGTTTCCATTGGGTGGAAACGGATTCCACCCTTCGCGGGTCCTCTGGCGTCGTTATGCTGAACTCTGAAGCCGCGGAACACATTAATGCTTCCATCGTCCATCCTGACAGGGATGCTGACGTGATACTCCCTCAGGTTGTACCTCAGCAGATCCCTGGTCGCATCATCGATCTTCAAGATGTCGGCCACCTTGTCGAACTGTGCCTGAGCCATTTCGAATGGATTGTAGGATTTATCAGCCATGGCCTCCGTCCTTTCGTGAAAGCAGAACGCCCATCGATGCCGGGAAGATAATGTTTGCCGCAGCGAAAGTCAAGTAAGTGTAATTCCTTAATTATCAATAAAATATGTGCTTGTATTTATTGTAACACGCGAGCGGCGGCGGGGAGTAACAATATTCTCCAGACAGCGTATTTGTTAATGCGGATTCTAGTTCCCTATTCGCAGCAGGTTCCTCATCTTGTTGTAGGCGCCCCTGGGACGGCGGATCGCATGGCTTATCGTGCTCCACCTGACGGCATTCCTGAGCAGCATGTATCTATCGATCTTGTCTGCATACTCCCTGATGTCCTCCCTTGTCAGGTACTTCAGCTCCATCGGCATAACGAAGTTTCTCTTGTTCAGGGCGTTATCGAATTGCTCGCTGCTCGTTACACGTATGATCCCCCTCTCGAGTGCGTAATCGTAGAGATAATTGCCGGGAAAGGGTGTGGCAATGTAGACGATCCAGTTGTCGGGATTCATCCTCTTCACTAGCTGATAGGTCAACTCCAGGTCTTCCCTGGTCTCCTCCGGAGCACCCAGCATGAAGGCCGCCACGGACTCGATCTTGTACCTCTTGCAAAGCCTGAATGCTTCGACGGCCTGTTCGGGCGTCGTGCGCTTCCTGTAAAAATCCAGGATCCTCTGGGATCCGCTCTCCACACCGAAGAATATCTGTATGCAGCCCGCTTCCTTGATCACCTTGATTATCTCCTCACCCGCATGATCCACCCTGAGATTACATGTGAACTGGATGCCCCTCGGTATCGCCCTCTTGATCCTCAGATTGAATTCCTGAATCCAATCCAGTCCCCCGAGAAGGACATTATCATCACGGAAATGGATGATACGCCTGCCTATCGTACTGAATATCTCCTCTATCTCCTTAACAACATTTCCGGGTGTCCTGGTCCGCACCTTCTTCCCGAACAGCTTGTCCACCATGGGCTTGCAGTAGAAGCAGCCGTACGGGCATCCCCTAGTCACTATGAATCCGACCTTCTCGTACTTTCCATAGTCGATGCACGATCTGTCCGGGAAGGGTAGAGAATCCAAGTCTTCTATGAATTCCGGAGGGTTGATCAGAATATCCCCGGCCTCGTTTCGATATGCCAATCCTGGAACACTGCCGACGTCCTTGTTCCTGATCCCGTCCAGCAGGGAAACCAATGCTCTCTCTCCCTCACCTATGACGGCATAATCGAATCCCGCCTCGAGTGCGCTTTCCGGTAGGGCCGAGGCATGGGCCCCCCCCATGATAACCGGAATCGATGGAGAATGTTCCCTGATGAAATTCATAATATCTATGGAACGGTCCAGAAGCGGGCTGGATACGCTCATCCCCACGGCCAAGGTATCTTCTCCGATGGCTTTCCCGACCTTATCGAGATTCTTCTCGTATGTCAGATCTATAACATCGACGTCCCAACCGGCCGATCTCAGCGCCGAGGCAAGATACAGGATTCCGACAGGCTCCTCGATGCTGCTAGCGAGCAGGTACCGGTACCTGGGATAGATGAGCAGTACTCTACCTTTGTCTCCCATACATTCCTTTTCTCGGGGACTACATTGTACTACATAACAACTCTTTATAGTTAGGCTTTCTTCTTGTGAATTATTCGAGTGATATTCGATGGACGATCTTTTATAGGGCCTTCTGAGAGGATATTCCGGCACCTTGTCTAAGCAAGCAATCGATTATAACACTATGATTTAATCCATTTCACCGCGTCGTCATAATCACGGAAAACGGCGACCTCGCTGGATGTTTTTCCCTTCAGGAAAGCCTCGTACATACGTGAGAGCCCGTAATTCAGATCCCGTGAAACGACCAGTGCCGACCGGCTCTTGCCGCCGGTCCCCCAGTGCTCGCTGACAAAATCCCTGACCTCTTGTATATCGGGTGAGAAGAAGGATGAAAGATCGGCTTCTCGAAGATCCCACAGGGTATTCATGTCGGGATCGAAATCAGGTTCCGAGTATACCTCCTTGAGCTTCTCGATCAATTCATCCTTGGTGAGGGGCCCCGTAACCTTATGATGTCTGAGATTCGCCTCTTTGTCTATATGAGTTGTAATCGTCATGGTCAATCCAATGGCCGAATAGTCAATAATATCGACTAACAACAGGCAACAGTTCATCCCGGACACGATGCAACAACCCGTGATAATAGCTATCTATTAAAAAATATTGCTAATAAGAACTGACCGGGCCTCACGGCTTGCATTGCCGACTATTCGCCGGCCATGTCGGTCTTCCAGACTTCCCACACCTTTCCTACGAGGTCCGGTCCCGGTTTCAGCGTCATCTTGCCCGGTTTCCAGCCCGAAGGTGTAGCTTCGCTCCCATCGCTTCCGCGAACGAGCTGGAAGGCCTGGATCTGCCGCAGTGTTTCCGCGACGTTTCGCCCTACGGGAGGTGTGAGAACCTCGTATCCCTGGATCACACCATCTGGATCTATGATGAACCTGCCGCGGTTCTCGACACCCGCATCTTCATCATAGACGCCAAAAACCGTTCCGACCTTTCCACCACCGTCTGAAAGCATCGGGAATGGAACTCCTCCCTTGACCATCTTGGACAACTCGTGATCGTTCCACATCTTGTGCACGAAGACGCTGTCCACGCTCATAGACAGTACTTCCACCCCGAGCTCCTGGAATTTACTGTAATTATCGGCGACCGCCGATATCTCCGTCGCTCAAACAAACGTGAAGTCACCGGGATACAGGCAAAGGACGACCCACTTACCCAGGTTATCCGATAACTTGACGCTTGTGAATTCCCCCTTGTGATACGCCGGTGAGACGAAATCAGGCGCGGGTTTACCGACTTGTATCATCGTTCGATCCTCCTTGACCTCTTTACGCACTTCCTGATTTTCCGTGCCTTCAGGCTGCCCAACCGGGCCGCCGGTTGGACGAGCGCAGCCTGCCTTGGGCTTATCAGCCACCGTGATCCTCCTCTCTGACCGCTCAGCCGTAAATTTTACTCATTATATATTCTTAAAATAACAATAACAACGGGAAAGTGCCGCCAAAATCCATTGTTTTCCGTGTTATTTTTGGTTTCCCCGCTGGATATCCTTGTCATAACGATCCATCAGATCGCCCGGAAGGCCGAGCCATGCCAAGGCCGCATCTACATCTCTAAATACGACGAAATCCCAAGGTACTGAATCAGCAAATGCTTCATACATTCTTGCGAGACCGAAGGAAAGATCCTTCGGGGCAACAACGGCGACTTTGGGAGGTGGGGTTGCGTCCGCTAGGGCGACCTGAATAAACTCGGCGCATTGATGTAGAACTTCCGTGCTTCTCTGCCGGCTATCCGCATTCCTCAGGTCCACAAACAGATTCGTCGATGTATCAACGGAATCTGTTTTATAGAGTGATTTGTAGAATGCCAGGAACTCGTCATCCGGAGTTGTCCCTCGATGCACCATGATCGCTAGACTATGCTCCGGCTTCAAATGCAGCTCAATAGCTATAATCCACCTCTATCCGCACCAGACTTCATGCATACTGAACCCTAATAATCAACACCGATCTGCAATCCAGCTAACTCAGAACTCCACGGTAGACGGTTTCCATGTATCCGGATCGCCGATGATGCCCCTAGTGTAGTCCATCACTTCCATGCTCTCTGGAGTGACCGAGATTAAGATGTAGTTCTCCTCCTTGCCTGAGAAATGGCTCTCCCACTCCTGTTTCCACCACTTCTCCTTCTCTTTGGGATCATCGATGAGCTCGGCTGTGCCGTATATTATCACGTATCCCGCGTGCTGCGGGTGGGCATAGTAAAGCGTAACCCTTGAGTCGTTTCTGATCTGTTTGGCCTTTCTCGTTGCCCTGTTCGTCCCCATCCTGATAACCATTTTTTCATCCGGCATGAAAGGATCCATCGGCCGTACCCTCGGGTGCCCGGATTCGTCAAGAGTAATAAGCTCGCAAAACCGGGTTTTCTCCATTATGTCCTTCGCTACTGCAAGCAGTGTATCCCTGCTAACCGCAGCCTCTTTCAGCTCCTGCCCCGAGGTGTTGGAACAGAGTGCGAAGCATAACACAAAAAAGACACCCATAAGGAAAATACCGATTGTTTTTCGGAAGTTGTTCATGACTCCTCCCCTTGTGATTCCAGATAATGGATCATTTACCCGTCGTTACATTTAACATCAAAATCATATACGGATCAAATCCTATACTGCAAGCACTAAACTCAACACATCCGCCGGTGGCGCTATCCAACAGTACACATGGCTACTCAACCTATGTTCAGATAAGGATTGAATACATACTCCATGCTGAACTCCCTGAGACCCGAGAAGTAGTCATGCACTATGAGAGCGGGATTTATCGCCAACTCTCCGCATTTATGCCTATCATCTATATCGTCCCAGCCCCATGGTGGATTCGCCGAACCGGCGATACGCGAACCGTTATCGTCGAGGTCCACGAAGGCGTCCTGCCCCTTGGCATTCGCCATGAAAACATCCCTGTTATTCCTGTTCTCCCACAGCCCCCCACGGGCATGGATGTCGGTAAGCCTGTATCTGACCTTCTTGTACTTGTAGTTTCTTTCGGTTCTATATTTCTTCCTTTCGGGATCCTCACCCCTTTCGAGTGATGGGAAGTACATTATTATCTCGTGCTCCGGCCCCCATTTCTTTCTGTCCCCCCTGATCCCGTGCCCACGCGATTGGGCATAGAGCGAGAAACGGTTGCGCTTCCCGTCCCTAGTGGGCCAGATATTGCCGTCTATGTTATCCCCGAATCCGACGATCCTTCCCTCCCATTCATCGCCAGGATAGAGGAACTCATTCTCGTTCCTCATCCAATCGGCATAGCAGTAGAAGTGAAAATGACTTATTGTGATAAAGGCATCCACTCTCTCCTCGGTCCATTTCTTTCTTTTGGTTACAACTGCCAGCGCTCCCTCCATGTCGTGGAGATGCTCATCGAAGTTCTTCCTGATCTTGTCTGCCAGACGCTTGCCATCGTACCAGTCCTGTGCGTGGTAGAAGGCATAAATTATGAAATAATGGGTCGATGTCTCGACCACGGAGTAGTATGCCTCGGCAATAAGACTGTTATCCTTATCCTCGACAAACGACCAGTTTTCCACTACTCTGCTGAGGTCGCCCGAGAGGTCCACTCCCGTGATGTAATCACCCCTCCTGTTCATTTCGTTCACTTTCTGCTGGAGCACGGGAGCGTGTCTCAGGGCTATCGCAGCGTAATCCTTGGTCATTATTCAATCCCCTCCTCTAACGGATCAGAAATCAAGAGCGGGAATCAGGATGCCGAGCACCTTATCCACCGACTCATCGATGGGCCTTTCGCCGTCAACAACTATATCCGCGTATTCCCTAAGTGGTTCCACGTAGCTACTGTAC
Organism: uncultured bacterium; assembly: GCA_964422745.1. Classification (GTDB taxonomy): domain Bacteria; phylum Krumholzibacteriota; class Krumholzibacteriia; order Krumholzibacteriales; family Krumholzibacteriaceae; genus CAYRCK01. Next base: position 4,799 of record CAYRCK010000005.1, on the reverse strand, counting down.
ATCGGCACGACCGTCGATGCGAACTGCTCACGCACGGTTTCCTCCACGCGCCCCCGCTCCCTCGTATCACGTTCTATTCGGCGCATGAGACATGTATCCAGATCCGCATCCACAAAAACCTTGAGATCCTCCAGCCCACGGATCTCCTCCCTGTACATTGCATGAAGCCCTTCCAGGATCAAAACGGATCTCATGCCGCGCGCACCGGTCAGCCTCAGAATCCTGCCATCAACATCTGAGGTCCTTGTGTGTGTGCTGTAATCGTATGAGGGCACAGGCACTTCGCCGCCATCGAGAAGAATTCGCAGATGGACCGCAAGAAGTTCGAACTCGATCGAATCAGGCAGATCGAAGTTCCACAAGGCCCTCTCTTTCTCTGGAATATGTGATAGATCGAGATAGTACGAATCCATGGAGATTACAGCGGCTTCCCTACCCGGAAGCTCCCTGGATAGGGCTTCGGCAATCGCGGTTTTACCTGAACACGAGCAGCCTGCTATTGCGACAAGGAATGGCTTCATACCGAACAAAGCTGATTCTACCTCAGAGCATCCACCCTCTTCCGGATCTTTTTCCAGTCGAATTTCTTTGAGAGCTCGAGCGCCTCCTCCGAGGTCATATTCTCGTATGAAAGAGAGAACACGGCGTCCACCGTTACCTTGGGCGTGAGAAGCACTGTGATGACGCCGGAATTCTTCTTCTTGTCGAACACAATGTATACCTTGAAGCTGTCAACCTCTTTGAACTCGAACTTGCCCTCGCTCGTCTCCATATTCATCATGCCCTCGGACGACGGCAGGCTGGAGGCTACCTGTGTGCCCATCATTATCATCGCTGATACTTCCTTGCTCTCGCGGGAGTATTCGCGCATGGCGTGTATCATCTTGAATCCCGGCTGCTCCAGTTTCATCCCCTCGGGATCCCCCATCTCCCAATCCTTCAGATCGATCAAGCACTCGTACAACTCCTCGTACGATTCCGCCCTAGCGCCCCCGTGCATCAGCGGCATTAAAGCGGAAAACACCAAAACGGCAATGCAAACCGAGCACGATACCGAAACAATACGCCTAGTCAACATATGGCTACCTCCCGGAGAGAGCGGAACCTAGTCGTCGCATGAATTAACAGACGGATCGGATAAAGGACATTTGACACGACTTATGAGTCTATGTCCATAAAAAAATCTTGATTCAGCGATCCCTTGATTCTGATAGGGTGGCGAATCGGATATATAGTATTATACCTTGACCGGTGACGAGTTGCTTGACAGAGGTCGCTCTCTTGGATAACCTGACACGGAACATCGTTTTAAAATTCCTTGCAACGGAACTGCGATGGATGAGGAAAAGAACAAAAAAGCCGTAAAATCCCCTACCACGATTCCAAGTCTTGCCGGAGGGAAACAGAATTCAAACGCACACATCAAAGTATGCGGGATAGACATCGAATGGCGGCCCGAGGCCGGCCTCTGCACGGTTGAACAATCCCCGGCAACCATGATGTGGATCGATTCGACACTTAAGGGTCTTATGGCTGGAGTGCAATCCATGGTCGGGACCGAACGTTTCCTGCTGGCCCTTCAGAGCGAAGGGCGAAACAGCGTGGAAACCGACTGGAAGGTCATATCCAATTATCCCGATTTCCGTGAGGGATTCGAAGCCATTGCAAGAGTCGCCACGGTTGCCGGATGGGGAAACTGGAGTATAGTACGACTCGACATGGACAGGAAGGAAGCGATCTTCCGTGTACGGAACAGCTGGGAAGGAAGCTATCAAAAATCTCTGGGCGTTTGCTGGGGAAGCGCCATGCTTGCAGGCAAAATGGCCGGCTGCTGCTCCAGGCTTTTCGGTACAAACTGCTGGGCGGACCAAACCTCCTTTATCGCCCGTGGTGACGAGTACGACGAATTCGATGTCAAACCATCGAACCGTTCGATCGAACGGGAAATCGAAGAGCTTCTAGCCACCGACGAGGCGACCAAAGCCGACATGGCGGTCGCCCTGGAGAAATTGAACAAGGAAATAAAGGAGCGGATGCAGGTCGAATTCGCTCTGAGGGAGAGTGAGGACCGTTTCCGCTCGCTGGTCGAAACCACGAGCGACTGGATCTGGGAGATCGACCGCGATTTCAAATACACATATTCAAACCCCAGGGTGAAGGAGATTCTAGGATTCGATCCGGAAGAGATCATAGGAAAGACGGCATTCGATATGCTTTCCGTAGGCGAATCCGATAGCTTCCGTGAGAGCCTGGACAAGATCGGCACATCAAAAAAGGCCTTCACGAGGATCGAGAGTGTGAAGAAAACCAAAGAGGGCAAGAGGATCGTATTCGAAACAAGCGTTGTGCCCATCTTCAACGAGGATGGGGATCTCTATGCCTACAGAGGCATTGAGAGGGACATATCGGTCAGAAAGCGTGCCGAAAAACTGCTGTTTTCACAATACGAGCTCGCAAAGGCTCTGAGTGAATCGAGCGACATGCAAGAGGTGCTCAATCATCTGCTCTATTCTGCATTCCAGCTCGACGGAGTGGATTCGGGGGGAATATATCTCGTAAACCAGGCCACCGGAGAGTTGACGCTAGCGCATTACAGGGGTCTCTCTGAAACGTTCATCAAGGAGAACAGCAAATACCCGGAGGACTCCCCGAACACACGTATCGTAATGGAAGGAAATCCGGTATTCAACACGTATGACAGGCTCAAGCAAGAGATGAACGGAGTGGACAGGGAAGAGAATATCAAGGCCATCGCCGTTTTGCCGATAAAGTATGAAAATCGCGTGATTGCAGCCATTAACCTGGCTTCCCATACCGTTGATGAATTCCCCGTCAGCACCAAGAACGCCATCCTGCCGCTTGCAGCCCAGGTGGGCGGCGCTATAGTACGTATTACAAACGAGGAGGAACGACGGGAACTGGAGGCGCGGATGCTGCACGCCCAAAAGCTCGAAAGCCTTGGGATCCTTGCAGGCGGCATCGCGCATGATTTCAACAACCTCCTACAGGCCATTCTCGGCAACGCCGATCTGCTGCTGAGAGGCGAATCACGGGAATCCCACGTAACAGAATTCGCCAAGGAGATAATGAAGGCCTCAAAGCATGCCGCCGATCTCTGCAATCAGATGCTCGCCTATTCGGGGAAGGGCCGTTTCATCGTCGAACCAACCGATATATCGTCGATGCTTTCAGAGATCGCGCATCTTCTCAAGGTCTCGATTTCGAAGAAGGTATCGATGATCTACTCCCTGGAAGAGAACCTCCCGCATGTAATGGCGGATGCCACACAGCTTCAGCAGATATTCATGAATCTGATCACAAACGCATCGGAGGCCATAGGTGACCGGCAGGGAGAGATATCCATAAAAACGTACTCTCTGGAATGTGACCTCACGTATCTCAAGGACAATTTCCCGCATGATAGACTATCAGAAGGCAGATACATAGTAGTGGAGATCGCTGATAACGGCTGTGGGATGCACAGCGAGACGATCTCGCAGATATTCGATCCGTTCTTTACGACAAAATTTGCAGGTCGCGGTCTCGGGCTCTCGGCGGTCCTGGGGATCGTTCGAAGTCACGGCGGGGCGATAAGCGTAGAGAGCGAACTGGACCATGGAACAACATTCAGGGTGATATTCCCGGCATGCGACGAGTCGCCCGGGGCTGAATCATTGAACCGGGGGAGGGAAGAGGTCCGGGACGACACGAGGTTCTCCGGAACAGTCTTGCTCATAGACGATGAAGCGACAGTGAGAAAAGTCGTGACCAAGATGTTGGAGCACCTTGGATTCTCCGTATTGACGGCTTGCGATGGAGAGGCGGGACTGGAGCTGTTCAATGATCAATCCGAAGAGATCGTATGCACCATCCTCGATCTCACGATGCCCAATGTAGACGGCGAGGAGTGTTTCAAAAGCATACGCAGAATGAACAAGGATGCCCGGATCATCCTCTCGAGCGGATACGACGAGGCGTCGGTCACAAGGAGATTCACGGACATGGAACACGTAGGATTCATACAGAAACCCTACGTTTTCAAAGCTCTCAAGAAAAAACTCAAGGAGACCCTGAAGCCGAACTAACTGCCGGTCTCGGAGGGTCGAACCAAATCGGCAATGCACAAATTGCCTGCTTAATCCTGATTATAAGAACGAATATAAGATCAACGGGCCGCTGAAGGAGCGGCCCGGCATAAAAAACCGGCGGCGACCTACTCTCCCACAGGGTTTCCCCTGCAGTACCATCGGCGCTGGAGGGCTTAACTTCCGTGTTCGGAATGGGAACGGGTGTTTCCCCTCCGCTATCGCCACCGTAAACTCTAACAAGTTGTCATGCAACGCGGGCCCACCACTGCCCGCATCGCTTCACACAGCCGCAGGACGCCGCCCCCACGGTCGCGTGCTATCTATTCAATCGAATCAGGGAAAGCTCATAGACATTCCTGCAGTAGAATAAAAACTGGTTAAGCCTCTCGGCTTATTAGTACCGGTCGGCTCAACATGTTACCATGCTTACACCTCCGGCCTATCAACCTCGTCGTCTACAAGGAGCCTTCAGGTAACATACGTTACGGGAAGTCTTATCTTGGGAGGGGCTTCCCGCTTAGATGCTTTCAGCGGTTATCCCTTCCGAACATAGCTACCCAGCGATGCCCCTGGCGAGACAACTGGTACACTAGAGGTTCGTCCACCCCGGTCCTCTCGTACAAAGGGCAGCTTCCCTCAAACTTCCTGCGCCCGCAACGGATAGGGACCGAACTGTCTCACGACGTTCTAAACCCAGCTCACGTACCGCTT
>CAYRCK010000004.1:0-146547 GCA_964422745.1 uncultured bacterium | reverse complement strand
TTCTTCTAAGCTGGGGCCCATTCAGCCGGAAGGCCCATCCAGCCTGACGATGTTTCCCTCTATTGAACTGTAATACGGATCACATGTGAACAGGATCACCTGGTGCTCATCCGAGAACTCCCCGATGATCCCGAGGGCTTCCGATCTCCTCCGGGGATCAAAATGGACGAATGGATCGTCCAGGAAGATTGGAAGGGAAAGCCGGCCGCCGATAAGATCGACTAGGGCCAGCCTGACCGACAGGTAAACCTGGTCGGCCGTTCCCCTGCTCAACATCTCCGGTGATATGCTCACCGGCACCTCTCCCGCGCCCTGCCCATCCACTATATCATCCGGGCACGGGGCAAGGGTCAAATCAAGCCCTACGGGATCGATTCCGATCTCCCCGTATCGTCCGCCGGTGATCCGCTCAAGGTGCCGTCCCGCTAGAGAGGGCAGGTTCTCCGAGAGATATCCAACCATCCCTTTCCTGGCTTCCTCGAGGTTCTCTAAAACAGCATCCATTACCCGGATTTTTCTCTCGAGCACGGCCAAACTATCGCGCAAAGCGGCGAGCTTCTCCTTCTTTGATCCGATATCCTGTTCCGGGATTCCGGCGAGATCCCTCTGTGAGGACTGCAAAGCTTCACGCAGGCTCTCGATCTCTCCTTTCTTTCCGTCTATCTCCGAGTCGAGGGCGATAGAGGAATCGGCATCCAGCCTGTACATCCCATACTTCTCGGTATCATCGGCCAGAGCATGCCAGCGCCCGGAAGAAGCCACGAATTCATCGTATAGCGCCTCGTATAAGGCATCGTAATCCGTTCCAAACGTCGATCCTTCGGAAAACTCCTGCAATCTCGCCTCGATGCGCTCGGATTCATTCTTCGCCTCAACATATCCACGAAGCAGATCCATAGCCTCGCCGAGACGCCTCTGTCCGGCCCACCCCCGCCTCCTCCGCACCAGGGTTTCTATCTCATCCCCGGTATCCCCGCCCCCACCGGGACGTCTTCCCCGCAGAAAACCGATTCCCGTCCAAAGGCCGATTACCAATCCCAGGACAACCATCGCAGAAAACCACGGGCCGTCCAGAAACAGTCCGAGAAGACCCGTTGCGATCAGAATTATGGACACGACGAATCCTAGGGATCGCAGTGACGAGATGCCTCTGTCTGCAGACGGTATCCCGGCGGCCAGAACCGATTCCCTCTCCAGGTCGGACCGGAAACCGTCCAGCGCCTCACCGTCACTCTCGCGCAGAGCGGACGGATAACCGGCCAACCTGTCATTGCATAGCTTGCGGCCATCCAGGAGGCTCCTCAACCTTTCCCGCCTCCTCTGCGCCGATTTCATTCCATCGGCTGCATCGTTCAGCTGTGAATCAAGCTCGCGGCATCGATCGGCCTTTTGCCTCTTGGTCTCCAAGAGAGCCAACGATTTCTCCGCATCATCGATCTTTCCCTGAATGTCCGAAACGGCCCTGAGGAGTTCGGTCCGTCTATCCTGCATCCTCGATGCGGCGCCCAGCTCGCTCTCGATAAGATCCACCTCATCGACGAGGCGCTTCATGGGCCCCAGGTTCTCCTTCTTGACCGCCCTATCCATCCCCCTGCGGATCGCCCCCCTTCTGGACTCGACAGCCTTCTTGACTCCTGATGGAGTCACCTCGCCCCAACCGCCCCCCAGGATCTCCTCAATCCTCTCGGCCAGCGCCCCCCTTCCCCCACTGACACCTCCCAGATCTTCATGCATCACACCGCAGACCCTCAGAAAGAGATCCTCATCGAGAGGCAATAGTTTCTCACGTATATAGGAATCCATACGCTTCCCCGTTCGCAACGGATCGCTATCTCCATTAACGAAAAGCGACTGCCTGCCCTCCTCGAAATCCCTGAGCAGCCTGTAGCTTCTTCCATCCTCCTCGAATTCCATCTCGAGCCGGAAGGATGTTTCACTACCCCATCTCCGCAGCATGCCGACGCTTTTGCTCGAGGACGAGGCATTCCAGAAAAGGGAAGCAACGATCGCCCTCATGAGGCTGCTCTTCCCCCCTTCGTTCGGTGACAGCACTACATTCAGCCCGGGTTCGAACTCGACGCTGGCACCACCGAAAGCGAGAAAGTTCCTTATGTCTATGCTCCTGATCAGCATTTCAAAATCAAGTATCCTCCGAAAGGGACCATCCCTCTAGAACGGATCACGTCCGAGAAACAACTGGTATCCTTTCTGCAGGGCTTCCTCGAGCACGGCCCTTCGATCGCCGTCGGCCTCGAGGATCCTCTCCTGTAGCAGCCTAACGAACCTACCCGCGACGGTTTGCTGGGGAATCCTCGCCAGCTCCTCTCCCGATACTTCATGAGACGGACCGCTCCCGGCCAGAAGCACCGAAAAGCAGCTCCGTTCCAGCATATCGACCGCCTGGTCCAAATCGAGCGCCGATCCCGCTCCAATCACCCCTGTGAGAATCAGCTCCAGCACGTCGTCACTTCCAGGATCCGTCCTTTCAAGTATCGCTCTCACCAGTTCCTCGGTTGTGGTTATACCGGTGCAATCGGCTTCGCAGGTTTCAACCGACCGCTTTCCGACCCTGATTCTCTCGTATACCACGCCTTCGGAACCCAGAGCGACCGAGACAACGTGCCCCGCACCCCGTTGGTCCCTCGCAACAAGCTCGGGTGACCCACAGTACACGGCAGGCGTCCCGCTGCGCTTCAGCTCGTTGAAAGAATGCCAGTGTCCCAATGCAACGTAATCGAATCCCTCTTCCAACCGGTCCAGATCTATTGGGTTCTCACCGGGATCGGCCGCCGAGGCGCCCGTGACCGAGCCGTGTGCAACCGCCAGATTCCAACGGAAATCGCCGGATGCCGTGATCCCGCTCAACGCGTCCTCATCCGTATGGGGGGATGTAAGGGCCTTTGCGTGCAATGCCAGTGAGATCTCCGGGATCTCTATGGTCCCGCAACTCGGAGTGAACAGGTGCACTCCGCCGACCGACTCGAGTCGATCCGCCTCTCGCTCGTAGACAGAGCCGGGGGCCCAGTAATCGTGGCTCCCCGGTAATATGACGACCGGGCAGGAAGCGGCAGCCTCGGCAATGCAATTGACAGCGAATGATAAATCCGCCTCCCTCACGGAATAGGCGGAATCGAATAGATCGCCTGCAATGATTAGGACGTCATACCCTTCACTGCGGGCCATGTCGGTGATCTTGGAGAATGTTGCACGTATTGTCCCCCGGTGCTCTTCACCCTTGACCCCAAGAAACTCAAACGGGGCTCCCAGATGCACATCGGCAGTATGCAGAATCCTTATATCGGCCAATGGGTAGATCCTCCACCGTATCAATATCCGTGCTTACGGAACAGGCCATCGATATGACTTCTTGCCTGTAATGCTCCTTCGAAATCGACCTCGAAATCCAGCAGCGGGACAGAGCCGGAGCCGACGACCTCATCAACCAGGGCCTGGAAATCGAAGGTTCCGCACCCAGGCACCAGATGATCGTCCGAGAGACCGTCATTGTCGTGAAGATGAAGGGCTATCACGCTCTTCCCCAATACGCTCCACCACCGACGCACCGGATACCTGGAAAACGCGTTCATGTGACCGGTGTCGAGGCACACCCATGCGGAGTTGTCAGGAAGCATCTCGAGCATGTGAAGTATGACTTCGGGTCTGTCATCCCACGTGTTCTCCAGAGCGAGCTTTATCCCTATTCGGCCTGCCTCCTCTGCGATCTGAGTCATCTTGCGTCTGAAATTGCGGAACCAGTGCCTTCGACCCCCACGCGAATACTGAGGCAGGTACCCCGTATGAATGACCATTACCTCCGCTCCGAGGGACCGGGAAACCTCCAGCCCCCTGATGATGGAATGGAAGGAATAATCGGATATCTTTCTGTCCAGGCTGGCTACATCGAGCCCGAAGAATGGACCATGCGTGAATACCTTCATCCCCCTCTCCTCGATCAATCCTGCGAGACGGCTCACATCCTCGGACCGGATGCTCAGAAGATAATCGACATCCGTCATGCGCACCTCCGGATGAAATCCCATGCTTTCTACCAGTCCCAACCTCCCCTCGAATCCTTTCAGCGGCGTGCTAAGGAAATATTTCATGCAACTTTATCCCTTTCCGAGTGAGCTCTTGCTTGACCTGAGAGGGCAGCAGTTTATATTCTTCCATCATATTGCCAGATATGTGAGCACAAGACAAGGAGTGATAACGATGGTGAAGCTCGTAGAATGCGTGCCGAATTTCAGTGAAGGCCGAGACATGGCCGTAATAGAACGCATCACAGGTGAGATAAGCTCGACCGATGGAGTCAAGCTCCTGGACGTCGACCCCGGCAAAGATACGAATAGAACCGTCGTCACCTTCATCGGAACGCCAGAGGCCGCCGTGGAAGCCGCCTTCAGGGCCATAGCGATGGCCGCCGAGGTCATCGACATGTCGAAACATACCGGCGCACATGCAAGGATGGGCGCCACTGATGTATGCCCGTTCGTCCCGGTTTCGGGAGTGACGATGGAGGACTGCGCAGATCTTGCACGGAGCCTCGGAAAAAAGGTGGGCGATGAGCTCGGAATCCCCGTATACCTCTACGAGAATGCGGCTTCGTGTCCGGAGAGAAGAAACCTGGCCAATGTGCGAGCGGGCGAATACGAAGGCCTTGCCGATAAATTAAAGGATCCCGAATGGAAGCCAGACTACGGGCCGGCGAAATTCAATCCCAGGTCCGGTGCCACGGTTATCGGTGCCAGGGAGTTTCTGATCGCCTACAATATCAATCTCAACACGCGCGACACCAGGGTGGCGCGCGAGATAGCCTTCACCATCAGAGAAAAGGGCCGGCTCAAGAGGGATGAAGAGGGACAGGTGGTCCGCGATGAAAACGGGAAAGCGATGAGGGTGGCGGGGCTCTTCAAGGAGTGCAAAGCGGTTGGATGGTACATGGAGGATTTCGGGCGCGCCCAGATATCGATGAACCTTACAAATTATAAGATAACACCGCCTCACCTGGTGTTCGACGAGTGTGTCACACTGGCAGAGAAGCTCGGAGCTAGGGTGACGGGGAGCGAGCTCGTGGGACTGATACCGTTGAGCGCCCTCCTTGAAGCGGGCAGGCACTATCTCAGGAAACAGGGTAAAACGACGGGTGTGCCCGAGGAGGAATTGATACACATAGCGGTGCTATCCATGGGATTGAGCGACCTCTACCCGTTCGAGAACGACAAGAAGGTTATCGAGTACCAGTTCGGCAATGAGGCGGAGCTCGCCGGCATGAAGATCGATAGCTTCATAAACCTGCTTTCAACGGACTCCCCAGCTCCGGGTGGAGGGAGCGTGGCCGCACTCTGCGGGGCTCTCAGCTGCGCGCTCTCCTCCATGGTAGCGGCCCTAACCCACGGTAAGAGCGGATATGAAGAGGCAGCCGGGGATATGGAAGAGGTCGGAACAGGGGCGCAGAGGCTCATGGATCTTTTCAGGTCCGACATCGACAGGGATACCGAGGCATTCAACAGGGTGATGGATGCGATGCGCCTTCCCAAGAAAACGGACAAAGACAAGGCTGCTAGGAAAGAGGCCGTGGAGAATGCAACGAAGGAGGCGACCCTCGTGCCGCTTTCCGTTCTCGAACGGGCGTCGGAAGCGGCGAAGCTTGCCAGGCGCGTAGTTGAAAAAGGAAACAGGAACTCGATAAGCGACGCAGGGGTCGCTGCACTTACCGCCGGCGCGGCGGCGGCCGCGGCTCACCTGAATGTAATGATTAACCTGAGCGGCATCGAAGACGAGCAGTTCAAGCTTATTACTCGGGAAAAAGCTCTTAAGATCCGCGACGAGATCACCAAACATACGGAGGAGACCGTCCGATTGTCGGAAAAGATCATGCAGGAGGAGTGATCCCGCCTCCAAAGCTCCTTTTAACCGGAAACCTCAAAGCACGGAGTAAACGGTATGCTCACGGTAGATATAACCGGCGCCCTCAGGTTCATCGATGCTGGTGCGTTCGAAAAAAAGATGCACCTTGCCTGTGATGCTGCAGAATCCCTTCTGGAAAGAAGATGCCCCGGGAAAGATATGACGGGCTGGATTTCCCTGCCGCAGACGGATGCGCGCGAGCTCGAAACCATCGGCGATGCGGCCAAGAGGATCCAGGACGAAAACGACTGCATGGTCGTGATAGGCATAGGCGGTTCATATCTCGGGGCGAAGGCCGTCATTGAAGCCCTTCCCGGAGAGGCTTCATTCCCGGTGATCTTCGCCGGCCAGAACATATCCCCGGAATACCACGACCGGTTGATCGGTTCGCTCGACGGCAAGCGGTACGCCCTGTGCGTGATCTCGAAATCAGGCACAACGACGGAACCTGCAATAGCCTTCCGGCTTCTCCGATCTATGCTTTACGAAAAGCTAGGAAGGGAAACCGCTGCGAGGCACATCATCGCGATTACCGATCCCAAGGCGGGGGCGCTGAGGAGGATGGCGGCCGAGAACGGATTTACGTCGTTTACAATCCCTCCTGATGTAGGAGGCCGATTCAGCGTCCTCTCCCCTGTCGGGCTAGTGCCGTGTGCCGTAGCGGGAGTGCCCATAGCCGGGATGATGGAAGCCGCCGGTCTCGCAATGGACGAGTACAGCTCACCGGACGGCGGGAACGAGGCCCTGCGCTACGCGCTTCTCAGGAACATGCTTCAGGACAAAGGCACCAGGATCGAGGTGCTCTCCACCTTCCATCCCGAACTCGCCATGTTCTGCGAATGGTGGAAGCAGCTAGCCGGTGAGTCGGAGGGCAAGAGCGGGAAGGGCCTGTTCCCGGCATCAACGGTAATGACCACGGATCTGCATTCACTGGGCCAGTACCTGCAGGAAGGTCCGCGCGACATCCTGGAAACGTTCCTGGTCGCCGCATCGCCGCGCACCGATATCACAATCCCCTCCGATGAAGCCGACCTGGACAACCTGAACTACATCGCCGGGAAAACACTCTCGAAGGTGAATCGAATGGCCTTCGAGGGAACGATATCAGCCCATTCCTCGGGTGATCTACCAGTTATAAGAATCGAGATCCCATCCGTTGCGCCGGGGGCCGTTGGATCGCTCATCGTCTTCTTCGAGATCGCGGTCGCCGTCTCGGCGATACTGATGGGGGTTAATCCCTTCGACCAACCCGGCGTCGAGGAATACAAGACCCGGATGTTCAAGCTCCTGGGCAAACCCGGGAAACGGTGACGGAACATCCTGCTCCCCGGACGGCCGGCACCTTACAAGGCGAGGAACCTCGATGTCAAAGATGCATAGCATGCTGAAGGCGAACTTTAGGATCGACCTATCGGCGATTCCCGTCATGATCGTTCTGACGGCGTTTTTCACTCTTCAATCCTGCTCCGGCGACTCCCCTTACGTAAAAGAGACGTTCGTCATGGGAACCAAGGCATCGGTGACCATCTACGGGCTCGGGGAATCCGATGCTGGAAGGGCTGCGTCGGATGCCATGGGTGAAATGCACAGGATGGAAAATATGATGAGCGTCTGGAAGCGCGACAGCGAGCTATCAAGGCTCAACCGCGAATCGATGGGAAAGCCGCTGCGCGTCAGCGAGGAGCTGTCGCTACTCGTCGAAAAGGCTATCGATTTCTGCGGCTCGACTGATGGAGCCTTCGATATAACCACCGGTCCTCTCATCGAGCTATGGGGATTTCGTGCAGGCGAACCAGCTATACCCGACGACGGGGACATAGAGAAGGCCGCAGGCAAGACCGGCTGCCACATGGTTCGCGTCGACAGCCTTACCCGAGAGATCACTTTGGAGCCCGGAACGGAACTTGACCTCAGCGGCATCGCAAAGGGCTACAGCGTGGACCGTTGTGCCGCCGTATTGAGGGAACTCGGAATAGAGAGCGCGCTGATAAATCTTGGAGGGAACATCCTCGCCATAGGATCCCCTCCGGGGAAGGAAGGTTGGAAGATCGGCATACGCGATCCGCTTGGAAGCAGGAATATCGTCGGGACGATAGTCCTGCGAAACGCCGCCGTAGCCACATCGGGTAACTATGAGAATTTTTTAGAGGTAGGAGACGACAGGTACGGTCATATTATCGACCCCAGAACGGGATATCCCTGTGGCGATGTGCTGAGCGTGACAGTGATGGCTCCAGATGCCGTCTCGGCCGACGCGCTCTCAACCGGATTATTCGTCCTCGGCCTGCAGGATGCCCGGACGGTCCTCGATAGAATGCCGGAGATCAAGGCCGTTATCGCCCTGCCACAGGACGACGGAGTGACGTTCGTGACAATCGGAGACTTCGGAGGAGATCTGAGCCTGCAGGGGTCATCAGAGTGATCCGCATCACAGACGGCGACCCGATCACGGTCCGCCTGCATGAACCGTCGCGTGCGGCCGATCAGTCCTCGGCGGCTGCACGGACAGGCCGCTCCTCATCCCCACCTGCGAACCAGTTCCTGTGAATCGTGCAGTTCGAGCAATCGTGCTCCTTGCGTATCAGAGGGGACCTCCCGGCCCGCTCCGCCAAGCGGATCTCCGCCCTGTTCATCAATCCAAGCAGGATTCCTAGAACGATGAATGCCCCGGGCGGAAGCACCATCAGAAGAAGGGGATAATATGAATCTCCGAAAACCTGAACATCGAATACGGTGCCGTTGCCCAGGAGCTCCCTTATCGCGCCGATCACGATAAGTGAGAACGTGAATCCCAGTCCCATTCCAAAACCGTCGATGACCGACAGCAGTACGGAGTTCTTCGAAGCGAACGCCTCAGCCCTGCCGAGAATGATACAGTTGACAACGATGAGCGGTATGAAGAGTCCGAGGCTCTTGTGCAGGGCATGAAAATACCCGTTCATGACCAGATCCACAATCGTCACGAAAGTGGCTATCGTCACTATGAACGCCGGGATACGGATCTTCTTGGGAATAAAATTGCGAATCAGCGAGATAACGGTGTTGGAACAGACAAGCACGAACGTCGAGGCTATGCCCATACCGAATCCGTTCTCGGCAGTCGTCGTAACCGCCAGGGTGGGGCAGAGACCGAGCACAAGACGGAAAATCGGATTCTCGCTCCAGAAGCCCTTTAGAAACTCCCTGCCCGCGCTCATTGACTCCCCTCCCCCGTTTTACCGGCACCGCTCTCGGGATCCTCCACATAGCCCAGGATCTCATCCTTGCGATCCCGGAAAAGCTCCAGCCCTCTCGCGATGGCATGCGTCACAGCTCTCGAGGATATCGTGGCACCCGTGATCTGTTTGATCCCGCCGCCGTCCTTCTCGACGGCCCATTTATCCTCGAGGTCCATGTTCTCGAACTGCTCCCGGAAACCGGCTTCCACGATCTTCGCCCCCAGCCCGGGTGTTTCGAGATGCCGGAGTATCTCCACTCCCCTGACGACGCCGGCAGTGTCCACGCCTACCATGATTTCAATATCACCCGAGTAACCATCCGGAGCCGTTACCGGAAATGCTGCGCCTACGATACTCCCCCCTTTTCTCCCAATGTACAGTGTAAGGGGCGCCTGGTTCTCGAGCTCCAGTGTCACCGTATCCTTGTCCGGTTCGTTGTCGAATTCCGGGAGCACAGCCCTCACCGCCTTCATCTTTTCCTCCCGGAATGAGTTCTCTATCGGCTCCTTGGTCTTCTGGTTGACGAAAGCCAGAACCCCGGCCGAGACTGCTGATATCACGGTTAGCACGAAGCAAAGTCGAAAAATCTCTTTCATAACAACAGCACCTCCGGAGAGCTTCATAGAAATCTATCGGGCCGCCGCACTTTTCGGCACCTCCCCGAAAACCCGCGGCCTCGTGTACCTGTCGATCAGGGGCGTGGCCGCGTTCATAAGCAGGATTGCAAAGCTCACACCCTCAGGATAAGCGCCGAACAGGCGTATAATCACGGTGATCAAGCCGCAGCCCGCACCGAATATCAACTTGCCCTTGACCGTGATAGGGCTGGTAACGTAGTCGGTCGCCATGAATATCGCACCTATGAAAAGCCCACCTGTTATGACATGAAAAGAGGGATCAGCATATTTCATCGGATCGATGAGATGGAAAACGCCGCTCGTGATCCAAACCGAACCGATGAACGTGACCGGAATATGCCAGGTTATCACCCTCCTGGCCAGGAGGAAAATGCCACCGGCTACAAGCAGCAGCACCGACACCTCCCCCAGGCAGCCGGCTCGGTTCCCCACGAGAAGGTCTATGATCTCGTCTCTGGTGAACTCCAAATCTATCCGGCCATGTGTCAGAAGCGATTCCTTGATCCTTCCGAGTGGGGTCGCCGTGGTAACCGCATTCAGACCCCATTTCGATGGACTCACCCATCTAGCGGTCATCTGCACGGGAAAAGAGATAAGCAGAACGACTCTGCCGACGAGAGCGGGATTGAACGGATTATAACCAAGTCCTCCGTATATCTGCTTGGCTATAACGATCGCGAAGAACGTCCCCACAAGAACGAGCCACCACGGGCTCTTCGAGGGCAGGTTCATAGCCAGCAGCAGCCCTGTCAGGACAGCGCTGTAGTCCCTTATCTTGACAGGCCGTTTCATTACCTTCAGCGTTACTGCCTCGAATGCCACGGCCGAGACCACCGAAACCAGGATCACCGCCAACGCTGAAAGGCCGAATATGTAGATGGAAAAAGCCGCGGCAGGCAGAAGAGCATAGATGACGAGCTTCATTATACCGCCGACCGTCACGCCATCATGCACGTGAGGGGAGGAGCTGACGAGAAAGCGCGGACCGGGCGTTTCTTTCTTGGCCGGCTTCTTTGCCGGTCCGGATGCGGCAGGATCGCCTTCACTGGGAGGGGAGTTGGTTGCCCCCGCCTCAGCCTTTCCGCCTCCGTCACCCTGCGGGGCGGCCGATCCGCCACCTCCGCCGCTCGAGCCCGTAATCGATGGATCTTCCATGGATCCGTTTTTTTCCGGTCTCTCTTCCAACGACACCTCCCGGGATCTTCTAAGATCCGATATGCGAACCGCACGCATATCCCGTTACGGTTGTATCATATCCGCACCGTAGTCCCCCGCTCACATCACCCTGCCTTCTCCGATATCTTTCGAACCTCCGCCTTTCCCCGCCTGAAATGGTGAACCATCGGTCTCTTCGACGGACAAACGTACGCACAGCACCCACACTCTATACAATCCATCACATTGTACTCAGAGGCCATCTCGAAGTTCATCCGCTCAATATAAATACTCAACGCCGATGGAAGTAGCCTCATAGGACATGCATCCACACATCTACCGCACCTTATACACGCATCACCCGTATACTGAGCGACCTCGCCGGATCGAAGGACCACTATGCCGCTCGTCCCCTTGGTCACCGAAGCTTCGAGGGAGTACTGGGCCACACCCATCATCGGGCCTCCGCTTATCACCTTACCGGCGTCATCCGTCATGCCACCGCAGTAACTCACGAGATCGCTGAACTTGGTCCCTATGCGCGCAAGTACGTTCTTGGGCTTGACGATCCCGGCCCCTGAGACCGTTACGACACGCTCTGTGAGAGGCCTTCCCAGGGCAAGCGCCTCGTAAGCCGCATAGCAGGTACCCACGTTCTGCACCAGCACGCCGACGTCCATGGGGAGACCGCCGGCCGGAACCCTTCGACCGGTGATGGCAAAGATCAACTGCTTCTCCGCGCCCTGGGGATAGATCACGTCCAGAACCTCGACCCTCAAACCATCACGCCCTTCCACGGCCCGCTGCATCCGCTCCACGGCATCAGGCTTGTTCTTCTCGATGGCTACTACAACACTTCCTGCTCCTATGGCCTTTGTGAAGATCACGGCGCCCTCGATGATACCCCCGGACCTCTCTACCATGAGACGATGATCGGACGTCAGGTAAGGTTCGCACTCGGCACCGTTCACTATGAGAAGATCTATCTTTTTGTCCTTCGGGGGCGACAGCTTGACATGCGTCGGAAATGTAGCCCCCCCCATGCCAACCAGCCCGCCCTGCATTACCCTTTCCCTTATATCCTTGGCGCTCAGGTCGCCCGTGCTTGTCTCGTTATCACACGTATCGGCCCACTCGTCATTACCATCGGGTATGATCAGCGCGGCCGGCATGTCGGTCCCTACCGGATTTGGATAATCACCGATTGACTTCACAGTACCCGAAGTAGGGGCGTGTACACGGGCGGAGACGAATCCGGCCGCATCGGCTATGACCTGTCCTCTCTTAACGGATTCCCCTTTTTCAACGACGGGTTTAGGAGGTGCTCCCAGGTTCTGCGAGAAATGCACGACCAGCTCTTCGGGCATAGGCATAACCTCGATCGGGCTCGATCCTGCGAGTTCCTTGTTGTAGAATGGGTGCACACCACCGAAAAACCTTCCCGACATCATCCCTCCCCCCCGGCCGCTGCGGCTTTCCTCTCAACGCCCCCGCCAACCACAATCGTGTTCATGGGACACGTTTCGGCCACCGATTCCGGTATCTCCACATCGTAATTCACCACGGCCAGGTTCTCGTCCATTTCTATGGCTCCTTCCGGAGCGGCCTTTACGCACTTTTGACATCCTATGCAGCCCACCTTGCAATACTTCCGCACCTTGCCGCCCTTGTCGTGGGAGGAACAGAGGATATGCACCTTTCTGTTCACCGGTACCATCTTGATTATCCCCTTCGGACAAGCGCTCAAGCATTTTGCACAACCGGTGCACTTGTCCGGATTGACCACGGCAAGCCCGCCCTGGACCATATCTATTGCGCCGAACGGGCATACACCGGCACATGTCCCGAGTCCGAGGCAGCCGTATATACAGGCCTTGTTACCCCCGAAGAGCAGGGCCGCCGAAGTGCAGTCGTATATGCCGTTATAGTGGAATCGCTTGAGGGCGACTTCGTCATTCCCCGCACACATGACCATCGCTACGGTCCTGACACCACCGCCCTCGAAGTCCTGTCCCATGATCTCCGCTATCCTGCGGGCGACTTCCTCTCCTCCTACGGGGCAGGCATCGATGTCCGCCTTTCCATCGGCTATCCGGCGGGCCAGCTCCGAGCACCCCGGAAGGCCGCACGCGCCGCAGTTCGCCCCCGGCAACGCATCCTCGATAACCTCTACCCTGGGATCGACACTCACCGAGAATATACGGGCGGCTATCGCCAGTCCGAAACTGGCAGCAAGGGCGAGAAGCGCGAGTGTTATAACTGCATCAATCATATTCCGAACCTGTGGAGACTAAAGCTTCACCATCCCCGTGAATCCCATAAATGCCAGCGATAATATCCCTGCCGTTATCAATCCGATGGCAGTACCCCTGAAAGAGATCGGCGTATCGCAGAGGTCTATCCTCTCCCTCAACCCTGCGAAGAGCAGCATCGCCACCCCGAATCCAAGGGCCGCCCCGATACCGAAAATAGTGGTCTCGACAAGGGTGAACTTTTTCTGGATGTTCAGTACGGATACACCGAGCACCGCGCAGTTTGTCGTGATCAATGGAAGATATATCCCCAGCGCTTTGTACAGCGGAGGGCTTATCTTCTGAAGCGCCAGCTCCACCAGCTGCACGAGGCTGGCTATTACAAGGATGAACGTGACCGTTTGAAGGTAGACAAGATCCAACCGCACGAGTACGTAATTGTAGATCAGCCACGTGACGACCGAGGCCATCGTCATGACGAATACAACAGCCCCGCTCATCCCGACGGCCGTTTTGACCTTTCGAGATACGCCCAGAAACGGACAGATCCCCAAGAACTTCAGCAGCACGAAGTTGTTGACCAATACGGCGCTGATTATTATCAGGAGTAATCTGGACATCCGCTAGACACCCTGCCGGTGAGCTTAAGGCCTTTCTTTCACGTTAGTTACAGGTTATTTCCTTGCAGCCAAAAATCTGAAGTAAAGTAATACAGGGGGCAAATAAAAGTCAAGGTTATTCGATGGCTGGAAGTTATCGCTGGGAACCGTGGCAGGAGCTGCGTGATGCAATCGATAACTATGGACGTCCGTTAAGAACGGCCCGGATTGCAACCGTAAAAATAGTTCTGGAATCTAGTTACAGTTTATCTTATTATAACGCGCGATGCTTTTAAAAAGGATCTGCCGTCAAATCATTGACTATCCATACGATTTCTATTACATTGGGACGGTAGTTCTCAACGCAACCCCCCAGAGGGAGGACCTGGCATCAGGCTCCAGATGTAATTTAAGGCTCGCATGAAATCAACCGGCGTATCCAATGGCCGGTATGATATTTTATTGCCTGCGCTATCAAGGTAGTAAGATATAATGTAGTTGAAAATATTATGGATTTTCGAGTCATAAGGCATGATTCCCTCGATCGAGAAGAGTGGGAGAACCTGGCTCTTAACGGTTCCTTCTTCCATACATCCGAGTGGATCGATATCTGTGTCGACGGGCTGTCGCCTCACGTCGATGCAGTCTACCTGTGCGCGTACGACTCGGGCAGATTGACGGCCGGCATGCCCGCAATCGTGACGAATAGATACAGGTTCAAGTCATTCATTGCCATGCCGTACGGGACATACGGAGAGGTGTTGTTCAAAAATAACGCTTCCGAAGGCATCAGGAAGGAATTCTACTCCCACCTCGTGGATTACCTGAAAAAGAACAGGTTCTCCAGAATAGATATTACCGATTTCGACGGTGGATTCGCCGAATACAGCAATTCATTCCTGAAGAGGAAAACGAGCTTCACACATATTATAAGCCTCGACGGCAACAAGGATTACAGACCCCCAGACAAGAAGATAGAAGGTCATATAAGAGCCGGCAGAAGAGCGGATACCAGTATCGAGCACCTCGAGACGTCGGGCCAGATCAACGATTTCTACAGACTTTACAGGCTGACGGAACGGCGCCACGGCAGGCATATCCCCCTTTACAACAAGCGGTTCTTCAAGAGCATCCTGCGGCAGCTCCGTGATTCGGACTCAATGATCTGGAATATACTGCTGGCAGACGAGACCATGATAGGATCGTGCATCAATTTCATACACGGTAACACTCTCTTCAACTGGCAAACGGTATCGGACTATGATAACCGCCACTTGAAGCCTAACCACATACTGTTGTACGACGCAATCAGCAAGGGTATCAAGGCCGGTGTCAAGAAGGTCAATCTGGGCGCATCCCCCCATAACGCCCATGGTCTTATAGACTACAAGGAACGCTGGGGTGGCATACGCGTGGATTACAACATGTACTCCTCATATTCCTGGCTGCGAAAGCTTATGAGCCGCTGAAAAACCTCGATCCCGAATCATCACGAAAGGACCGGTCAAAGACCCCGCATCCACTCCTTCCTGAAGTAGGAGTCCGGTTCCTCGGCCGCCGTGTCGATCTCGCGGAGAAGCCTCTCCTTGTCCTTGATCAATGTGGCCTGCAGAGATAGGTAGTTGGAGGCGTGGTTGCTCCTGAATATGCACCTGTCCGTTTCGAGGTTGGCGACCATTTCCCGAAGTTCGAGCACATCGTCCATCGCGCTGTTGAATGTGAATCCACTTCCCAACTCTTTTGCGTACGAATCCTCGTACGGTCCGAGCATCAAGGTCAGCGCTGATAGATACCTCGGCTGTATTTTGTTCAGGAGAATCGCCGTCTCGCGTGCATGCCGCCCGCTTCCCTCTCTCCCCGAAAGGCCCAGTATGACAGTGATCGAAAGCTTGAATCCGGCCTCATGTGCCCTTTTACAGCCCTCTTCCATCTCCTTGGTGTTGGCTCCCTTACCGATCCTCTCCAGAAGCTCGTCATCGCCGGTCTCGACTCCGTAGTACAGGATATCCAGGCCCTTCTCTTTCAGGCTCCTCATTTCATCCACGGATTTGGAGAGCAGGTTCATCGGTGTGGCATAGGCGGTCACCCGTTGAAGGCGGGGGAATGAATCGCGCAGGTGATCCAGAATTCGGCCCAGCCTACGGGTCGACAGAACGAAAGCGTCACCGTCCGCGAGGAACACCCTTCTCGTTTCCGGCCTCACCAACGCAGCTTCGTCTATCTCCTCTTTCAAGGTCTCCCATTCTTTGATCCGGAACCTCTTCTCCCTGTACATGTAGCAGAACCGGCACCTGTTGTGTGAACAACCTATCGTGGCCTGCAAGATGAGCGATGATGCCTCGCTTGGTGGTCGATAGAGAGGTTCTTCGTAAAGAGGCATACGGTTTTTCCCCGCTGCTACAGAAATATTTGCATTCACTTATTGTCCAATCGGTGTTAAGTTCGAGTATACAGTGTGACTAAATTCCACGGCAACGTCTAAAAGTAATATCAAAGAGGCTGATCTTGATTGTAGGAGTCGGAATAGATACCGTAGTGGTTTCCAGAATCTCGAAACTCATTTCCAAATACGGCGACAGGTTCCTCAAAAAGGTCTTTACGCCCCGGGAGATCGAGGACGGGGCGAAACGCTTGGACAAGGCCTCCTTCTTCGCGGCCAGATTCGCCGCCCGCGAGGCGTTTTACAAGGCCCTCGGCACGGGATTCGGCCGGGGGATCTCGCTCAAGGAGGTGAGCGTCGTGCCCCTGGCAAACGGCCGCCCGCATCTCGAGCTGATAGGCCGCGCCGAGGAGGCGGTCGCTGGAAGCGGGATAGACAGGCTTCATCTCAGCATCACCCATGACGGAGACATCGCACAAGCCATCGTTATCCTCGAAAGCAATTAGTCGATACTCCGGCGACGCCGTAACATCAACGATCGCCAACTAAATCCTTCCGGTACCATGCGTCCGGATAGAATGAACAGGGCTCACGACACAACCTAGAGGCAGGCGACACAGATGGCCTTCGCCAACAAATTCGGATGGTCGGTTACGCGGGAGTCGATGTTCGACCTCTGCAAGCGCAGGTACTTCTATCATTACTATCTCAGCTGGGGCGGCTGGAACCAAAGCGCACCGCAGCCGGTCCGTGAGGCCTTCAAGCTTAAACGCCTGACATCGCTGTCCCTCTGGAGAGGGCAGCTCGTGCACTACATAGCTTCCAAGGTCCTTCAGTCGATGCGAAAAAAAGGAAGGATCCCCGATAGGGACGATGTTGTGAAATACACATTGGAGCGATTCGAGCAACAGTACAGCTTCTCCAGGGCGGGGAGGTACCTCGTCGAACCGAAGAAAAGGGGGGATAGGCTGAACATAGACTGGCTTGCCCTATTCGAGCACGAGTACGGCCTCGAGCCCGATGGTCGGATCCTCGATAATACCAGGAACGAATGTATCGAGGCGGTCGAAGGATTACTCTCGAGTCCGATACTCGAGGCGATCGGTGAGACGGATCCTTCGGGGTGGTTCATCGAGGATCTGGATCATGCCGAATTCTCCCAGAGCTTCGAGTTCGAAAACGTGACAGTCTACGCGAAGACGGACTTCATGTACATTGGAGGGGATGGGAGATTCAACATCGTGGATTGGAAAACGTACAGGAAACCGCGAATGCCGGATGGAAGCTCAGGTGAGGGACGCGGTATGAACGTCCAGCTGGGCGTCTATGGGTATTATGCCTACGAGGTTCTCGAGAAAGAGCTTGATTCCATTAGACTCTACGAGGTGAACCTGCTCGATGAAGCAAGGGCCGCCGAACACGGGATTGACGGGGAAGGGATCGAATCAACGCGGATGCACATATCGGAGGGGATATCAAAGCTCGCCGATCTTCTCCGCAACCGTGACACCTCGAGTAATGAACCCCTGCCCATGGAGCATTTCCCAAAGATATCCGGCGGACTCTGCAAGCACTGCAATTTCCGAAGAATATGCCGTGATTGAGACGGCCTATCCCGCCCCGCCCGCGCCTCCACACCGGACCGCAAGCCGATGAATCCGTCTAGGATCCACTCTCCACCAGGGTCGAGTCTATATACTCGATGTTGGACTCAGAACGTAGTTTGTCTATGTACTCAACGATCTTCCTCTGTTTGTAAAGAGAGACCAGATAAGATCTTATATTCTCCTTCACGGCTTCGTACTGGAGCACCCTAGGTTCGAAATACTCGGCACTCTTGATGATATGGTATCCGAAAGATGTCTCCACTATACCGCTGATCTCCCCCGGCTTCAGGGCGAATGCCGCGTCTTCGAACTCCTTGATCATCTGCCCCCTGCCGAATGTCCCTAGGTTGCCGCCCCTGTCCCTGCTTGGTCCCTCCGAGTACTGTCTTGCCATCTCCGCGAAATCGGCGCCGTCATTAACCATATTGAGCACCATTTCCGCCCGCGCCCGCTTCTCCAGCTTCGCTTCAGCGCTGTCGGCCTCTCCGACCTTGATCAGAATATGGCTCGCACTTATTCTCTCGGACTGCTGGAATTTATCTGGATTGTTATCGTAGAATCCTCTTATATCCTCCTCGCTGACATCCTCGGCCTTTACAGAAGCATTCCTTTCGAAGAGCTTCTCTACGCCTATACGGCGCTCCAGATCCTGCATGAAATCCTCTTTATCCATGCCGCTGTTCTGCAACTGGTCATAAAACGCCTTCTCGGATTGAAACTGGCCGATTATAGCTGCGAGCCTGTCATCAACCTCGAACTGTGAAACCTCTATCCCCTCCCTGACCGCCTCTCTCTCTAGAATGAGCCTGTTGATGCAGTTGCCGGCAGCTCTGATTCTGAGAAGGCCGTCCTGCATCTGAATAAGCTGTTCCCTGCTTACCTGTCCCGACATCTGTTGCATGAGATTCGCTTCCTCTTCCGCGACTTCCTCCGCAGTCACCGACTCTCCGTCGACCAGTATAACGGCATCCGAAGCATCTTTGCCGCCGGAACCGTCCTCCGAGCAGCCAAACGACAGTATGGCCACAAGTACAATCGCTATTATCATCAACAAGTTACTTCTATCCACCTTACAACCTCCGATGGAACTACGTGTCGGAAATAAAAAAAGCAGGCCATCCATCCGCCTGCGGGAAATAACCGGATCGACAACTCTATTCTACCCGAGTAAACTAGCATCCCTCATATACAATGTCCAGCATATTAATCGATCCCAGGCCTGCCGTCACGTCGAACAGCATTAGTAATCACTTGCAATGTCGCCTATTACGCTCTCGAGGATGTCCTCTAGAGTGGCCATACCCAAGACCGCACCACCATCATCCGTGATTATGGCCATATGAAGGACCTCATTCTTCATCCTGACCAGTAAATCCTCCACCAGTTCCTCGGCGTTCGCAAAGGATGGAGGATGCATTATCGAAGCGAGAGTTTCCCCACCATCCAATCCGAGCAGGTCGATAAGCGAAATTATTCCCACAACCCTATCCCCGCCGGGATCTGTTACCGGATAATGCGAGAAGGAATGCTTGTTAGATTCTTCTATTACTTCACCGATCGTACTGTCTTGCGAGAAGAAAACGACCTTGCTCAGGGGAACCATGAGTTCACCGACACTCAATCTTCCCAACTGAAACACCCAGTCCATGATCCTTCTCTCCATCAATTCGGCCGAGCCTTCCTCCCTGCCCTTCCAGTAGAGGTGGATAAGTTCCTCTCTCGAAGTCAGCAGGTTGAAACGGCTCTCCCCCAATCCGGTCAACCTCATCAGAAAACGGACGAACAGCGTAGTAGGCATAACGATAGGCCATAGGAGATACGTGAAGAATTTAAGCGCTGGTGATACGGCAATAGAAATTCTGTCCGCGTGATAATGAAACGCCGATTTCGGGATGACTTCGCCGAAAATCAAAATAATCGGTGTCATCACCACGGTTGCTATAACCGCCCCTGAATTGCCTAACTTGTAGACGGCAAGAGCGGTGGCGGTGGCGGTGCACACAATGACCGTAAGATTCGTGCCTACGAGGACGACACTGAAGAACTGCTCCGGGGAATTCATGAGCCCCTCGAGAATCCGTGCCCTCCAAGATCCTCTCTTGGCTAGGTGCCTGATCCTAACCTTGCTACACGAGATGATCGCCGTCTCGGAACCGGCGAAAAATCCTAGCAGAAGAATGGTCGCCAAGATGACCAGCACGGCTTCAAGAGTCCCCATTACTACCTCCCTGCTCCCCCAACTTCTCGATCTTGATCTTGCTGACCTTCGTCGCATCCGATGAAATAACTAGAAACCGGAGATTGCCCAGCACGAAACTCTCGCCTTCCTTGGGTATCTTCCCGATCTCTTCGGTAAGATAGCCGGCCACCGTCTCGACTTCCCTCGACTCCAGCCTCTCTTCGAAGATATCGTTGATCTCGTCCAGCTTCATCGATCCTTCAACCACTATATGTTCTTCATCTATAAGCATATAATCGGTAACCTTCAATTGGTGTCTATTGCGGATCTCGCCGAATATCTCTTCAAGAATATCCTCAAGGGTAAGTATACCGGTAAAGGATCCATGCTCATCAACCACGACGATCATATGGTTCTCGGCGCCCACGAGCTCGCCCAGCAGATCCCTTATGGGTTTACTCTCGGGAACGAACTTCGCCTCACGCATTATCATCCCGAGCTTTACCTTCTCGTCCCTGCCGTGACGGAGAAGGTCCCTGGAGAAAAGTATTCCGACAATATTATCCTCACTACCCCCGTAAATCGGAATACGGCTGAAACCCCTCGATCTCACCCTCGGAGCCGCGTCGTTGATCCAGGTCTCCTCGTCTAAAGAGAATACATCGACACGGGGAGTCATGCTCTCGCGCACGGTGACTTCCGTGAACAGGAAGAGATTCTTAAGCAGACCCTTTTCGAACTCATCGAATAGACCCGAGCTGTGCCCCGCTTCTACAGCGGTCGCCAACTCACGAGGGCCGTACTCCTTGCGGCTTTCCCCGAATAGAACACGGCTTCTATCCACCGCGAATTCGGCGACGGCTCCGAGAACCAGGCGGGCCGGGTAGAACAGCATATTGAAAAATACCAGCAGCGGGACCGCGTTCACTGCGAAGGTTTCGGCTTTCTTCACCGCCAAACTCTTGGGCATTATCTCACCGAATATCAAGATAAGGAATGTCATAACGAGCACCGCGATCCCTATTCCCTCTTCACCTAGCAGGTTTATCGCTAGAGCCGTTACTGCACTCGTGCTCGCTATGTTCACCAGAATGTTGCCGAATAGTATGGTGACCAGCAGATTACGGGGTTGGCGCAGAAGGCTGGAGATCCTTTGCATGCGCTTGCCCTGCTTCGCCATTTCGGCGACCCTCGAATATGACAGGGAGAATAGAGCGGTCTCGGTCCCTGAAAAGAACGCTGAGAGCAAAAGGAGTGTGAATACGACAAGGATAAGGGGAAGATTCTCACCTATGCTCAAGGTTCCGCTCACAATCGCAGATGGAAACGGACGGCAGCGTCATCAACGTCATACGGGAGAGGCTGCGACCACATCCATCGAGCTACTCGGTCAACAGGTCACGGTACTGCTCCTCGGCGGCTTTGGCCTCTTCGCTGTACGGGTGTTCCTTGATCAGCCGCCTGGCGATACCTGCGGCGATTTCATCCTCCCCGATGCTCCTGTACGCCTCTACCATTCTGAAGAGAGTTGCCGGAACCTTGCGGCCGTGCGGGTATCGCTGCAGGATGGTGGAGAACTCCTTCAACGCATCGAAATGCCTCTCCTGTTCCAGGTAGCACTCCCCACGCATGAAGATGACTTCCTCGCTGAGGTTGTGATCAGGATATTCCTCAAGAAAGAGGGCCGATTCCTCCAAGGCTAGATCGTAGTTCCCCCTGCTCAAGTCGAGATAGATCTGGCGGTGCATCTCAACAGGGTGAGGGGGTGCTGCCCCCGTTGTATCGACCACCGTCCCCGAAGCCACCGAATCCCGCACGACGGCATCCGCCGCGGAATCACCTGCATCCTCAACCCGACCTGTGCCTGAAACCGCCGTACTATCCCCCACCCTTCCGGGCGAGCCCGCCGACTCCTCCACCGACAGCGTATCGGGGGCCCTCGACCGTCCCCAATCCTGTTTATAGGAAGATTCCAGGCCGTATTCCCGGAGGCCCTGCTGGAGAGCGTTTACCTGGTCCATCAAGGCCTCCAGATCCAACTTCACCTGGGCGTTGACGTTCCTCTCGTACTCCCGCTGCTCCCTCAGGTCCTCCTCGATCATGTATACCCGTCTCTGAAGCAGAGCGTTCTCATCCAGCAGCGAATCGATCTTGGTCGATGCGTCGATCGTCTCACCCGGCATATTGAAGAACTTACGCCCCCAACACCCCATGTTAAGGATGGAGCACAGGATCAGAAAGCATACGGCATTGCGTAAAATCCGCCTCGAATTCATTATCACTTCAACTACTTCAGTACCATGTGCGCCCGGCGATTCAAAGTCCAAGCATCCTCGTTATGCCCTGCACTGAACGGTTTTTCCTCACCGTAGCTGATCATCGAAAGTCTGGAACTGCTGATACCGTACGTGACGTAATAGTCGATCACCGCCTTCGCGCGCTTTTCCCCCAGGGAGAGGTTGTATTCCTTCGTCCCTCTCTCATCGCAGTGACCCTCTATCAGAAGCTTGGCATCCGGCCGGGAGAGCAGCATCTCGGCATTTCTGCTGAGTACTTCCTGGTACTCGGCCTTGATCGTGTACTTATCGAAATCGAAGAAGACATCCTCCAGGACCAGGGGTTCGACCTCCTCGACCGGCTCTTCTTCCTCTAGGGGAGGAGGTGGCGGCGGCGGTGGCGGCGTCTCCTCAACGGGTTCTTCCACCTCTTCGACAGGCACCACTTCCTTCTTAGCGCATGAAGGCAAGACGAGAACAATAACCAGGACTAGAATCAACCATCTGTAACGCGGCATCCAGAGCACCTCCTTGCAAGGTTCCTCAATGACAGAACCTATTTTATCAATCTGACCCGCGAAGCATACTACATCCGCGGCGATCTTCCTCGAGAGAAATACCGACCACCACCCCGCCCGATACGGTCGATCCACTGTTGCATGACAGGGTTGAGTTCGACATCGCCGATATAATACAAACAACACCTTCTAATTGGAACAGTTATTTTTTAATTTTTACTTCCGGGGTCACACCCGCGGCCTCACCGTGCTTCAATCCGGTTCTGCCGTCGGAAGAGGAGACCAGGAGGACGATTCCCCCTGGATCAAGCGCCTCTTCTCACCCGTATCGATATTGACGATCACTATCCACGGCTCCCCTCCGTAGCGGACCGTCGCGGCGATATGCCTGCCGTCGGGTGCCCAGCAGGGATCCTCGTAACTCAAGTAGTCATCGAATAAATTCTCCTCTACAAGGCCGTCGGGCGATATCAGTTTCAGCCTGTACAGCCAGCCGTCCCTCGATACATACGTTATCATATCACCTGCAGGGGACCAGGCCGGGGAGGTGTTGTAGGATCCGCTGCGGGTCAACCGCCTTACGCTCCCGCCGAACTCGTCCATTATGTAAACCTGGGGTGCACCCGTGCGGTCTGAAACGAAGGCGAGCTCCCTGCCGCCCGGGGACCAGGACGGTGAGCACTCTATAGCCCGGTTTCTCGTCAAGCGCTTGACGATCTCGCCGTTTGAATCGATCAGATAGATTTCGCTGTTCCCCTTCACGCTCAGAGTTATTGCGATCCTGTCCTGCTCGCCGAAATAGCTTCCGGCGATGTTGATGCCCTTCCTGTGTGACAAGAAAGACCTCTTACCCTGCTTCAGATCGACGATATAGCAATCAGGATTTTCCCTCCTGAACGAAGTGAAACAGAAGCGGTTCTCATCCAGCCAAAGAGGAGATACAACCAGCTCGTTTTCCGTGAACCGCCTTTCACCGAATCCATCATAGTCGATCATGAACAGGCTCTTTACGCCGCCCTCGCTACGGCAAAATAATATGCGTGTCGTCGCGATACCCCTCTCCCCGACCAAGAAGAACGCTATCTCGTCACATAGATGATGGGCCACGGATCTCCTTGCATCCCTCCTGAAATTGTATCTCTTACGGAATATCACCTCGCGGCTGGAAAAATCCAGCAGCCTCGCTTCGAGCATGTACTTATCCTCGTTCTTCCATAGCGCGCCCTCTACTACGGCCGCCGCGGTTTTTCCCTCGGGGAGGGTATCGGATCGCTCCTCGAAGCGCAGCGTTTCGAAAAGGCCGCTCAGAATCAAATCTCTATCGAGAACGGCATTGACATATCTGGCCACCTGATCCGGTTGCCCGGGATCGGCCTCGAAATCGTCGACGACTACGGGGATCCTGCCACGGCCCGATCTCTCCGCTTTTAGATAGATATCGGTCTGCGATCTTGCGCCGGAAACGAAGAGCACCATGATGGCAGTAAACACAGCTGTATGAATTCGCATGCTCAATCCCTTTGAGAAAACGTGAAGTGTATGCCAAGGAAGGAATCCTCGAATGCCCTGGGCAGAGGTGGGAACGGCGCGGAGTTCATGACCGCCCTCAAGGCCGTCCTGTCGAAATACTGATTGCCCGAGCTCTGCTCTATCCGCACATCCGAGGCGCCCCCGTCCCGGTTCAGACGGAAATATACGATACAGGATATCCCCCCGGTCCCGGAGGACACGCCGGAGTACCAGTTCTGCGAGATCTTCCGCTCCACGGCTTCCAGGTAATAGGAGAAGGGGAACCTGCCGGCATCGACCGACATGGCGGTTTGTTCCTCGGTGTCTCCTTCCACCGAGACGTCGAGGGGCTTCTCGACCTCTTTGGGCTCGGGCTTCTTCTCCTCGGGCTCGGGCTTCTTCTTTTCCTTCGGCTTAACCGGTTCCGGCTTCTTGACTTCCGGTTTCTTCTCCACCGTTTCGGTCTTCACCTCCTGCCTCTGCGGCTGGGATCGGATTATGGGCCTGAGTATCTTCACGGAGTATATCTTCTGGGGAAGATTCATCTCGGGGACGACCCTGAAGACGAAAAAGAGCGCACTGAGGATAAGAAGGTGAAAAAGCACAGATACCAAGAGGGAAAATCTCATAATCCCCGCCGCCCCGTTCTGAAATCCCCGCCCGGTCGAACTGCCCCGACTCCCGGGCGTACACGGGAAATAATGCAACAGCTAAATCCCGGCCCCCTGTTCATCCTCCTGCTCGGCGATCAAACCCAGATCCTCTATGCCGAGCATCTTCACCCTCGCAATAACACGCATGACGGAGCCGTACTTCGTATCCTTGTCAGCTCTAAGAAAAACCCTTGGAGCGGTCGCTTCCAGCGCCTGGCGCAGCTCTGCGGAAAAGTCATCCCACGAGACCTTTTTCGTGTCTATGAAAATACCGCCATTCTCATCGACGGATATCGTCACACCTTCCTGCTCCTCTATCACCTTCGCCTCGGCCTTGGGGAGATTGAGCCTAACCCCCGCCTGCAGAAAAGGGGCCGTTAGCATAAACACTATTAGAAGAACCATGATCACATCCACGAGATTCGTGATGCTGATCTCCGCCATCGACGAGTATCTTTCACGCCTCATCTGTTCTCTCCTCACCGCCCTTCTCTATGGTATCCGGGCGTTAAGCTCCTCTTCGCCGACAGTCCGTCCCCGCCCGCCCTCGAGCTCGACGTACCTGTGCTCCGCAAGGCGATTACGAAAGCCCGCGGCGAACGAAACGAGTTGATCGTCTTTCCTGCGGATTACCCTCAAGAGGTAGTTATACCCTATAACGGCGGGTATTGCCGCTCCGAGTCCGAATATCGTCGTTATCAGCGCCTCGGCTATTCCGGGCCCCACGACAAAGAGGTTGGCCGATCCTCGGACACCCATACTCAGAAAGGAACTCATTATACCCCATACAGTCCCCAGCAAACCCAGGAAGGGGGATATAGTAGCCGTTGTCGCGAGAAAGATCAGGTACGATTCCCAAACCGAGATGATCTCGACGATTCTCGACTCGAAGAATTTCTCGAGATAGGCGAAATCGCCCAATTCACCGCTGCGCATCTCCTCCCTCAAGGCCGTTACGAGCTGGCCCTCAGGGCATTCGTCCATCCTGTCCGCTATACCGGCGAGCTCTTCGAGTGAGAAGCACTCCTTATACTCCTTCATGAAACGCTTGCTCTGCTTGGATAGCCTCCTGAAAAGTCTTATCTTTTCGACGATTATCGTCCATGAGACGACGGAAAGAACGAGCAGGATGATAAGGATCGATTTTGCTAGATATCCGGCATGAGAGATCAGGCTGGAAAAGCTGTCTGCAATCTGCAGGAAAACTGGTATACCGTTTAGACCCACGTCATCACTCCTTTCTCAACACCTTGGGGCACATTATCATTGTACATACCGGGGGTCAAGTTTGTTTCACGCCGCCTGCTGAAAAGAGGCGTTCATGACGGATTCCGACACGCCGGTCCGAAGAAATAATCTGAAGTATTCGAAACTACCAATACCTCCGAGATGTATAATATATAGAAGAAGGCTTAAGCCCCACCTCCAGCGGTGTGGAGGCCCGGATCCGTCGGCGGCCGACCATCGGGGGGATGCTGGCTGATGGATCGGGGCTCTGACTGGAACCCGGGTTTGCCTTGTTAAAACTGCCTAAACCTAGTATAATATGGGGAAGGCAGAGGGTTCTTCTCGTGAAACGAGAAAGGAGCATTCTTCTTCATTTGAACCTTCCCCTGAGAAGGAGTGGGTGCCATGAAACGCAAGTTATTGTTTTTACTGCTGATAGTCTTTTTTACCTCCCTTCTATCATCACCGCTGTTCCCCGTTGAATTGAAAAAGTCGGGGAATTCATCTGATACCTACAGCGGTGATATATCGCTGTCGGTCCGCCTTGTTGGAGGGAAAGGCGCGGTTTTCAAATCCGGACGGGATGTAAACCTGACGTTTCAGACAAGCAGAGATGCATACGTAATAATATACAATGTCGACAGCGAGGGATTCGTGAACCTGCTGTTCCCGGCCGATGGACGGCTCCGAAAGGTGAGGGGGCGGGAGGTACATTTCCTGCCGGAGAAAAACTCCGGACTCCGTTGGCGTGTTGGAGGGAAAACAGGGATAGAGTACATTCAGGCGCTCGCCGTAACGGACCGTGATGATATTAGGGAGGACGAGCTATACTTCCTCGCTCACAACCGGGAGGACGAGCGGTTCCGTATCGATATGGATCCATTCCTGGCCTTCAATATGATAAACGAGGAGATACTCGTTGACACAGACAGGAATCAAACTGCATCCGACTACACGTATTTCTATATAAACAGGAAGGTGGACTACCCAAGATTCCTATGCGCCAGTTGCCATGGTCACGATGAGTTCGCCAATCCATACGCCGAGGATTGCAAAGAGATAGTAATCGATAGGGTTGCCTACGAAGAGGACCTGTACTATCCCTACCCGGCGCTTTACGAGATAAGCCACATGGATGACGACGACGATGACTACTATTACTCATCGAATCTCTACGGAACACGGGAATACGAGGACCTATACGATTACGATGACGATGTCGACATCCATATATCGCTGGGTTACACCAACTGGGCCTACCCACATTACTTCTACGGACCCTATGTGGGCAGTTACGGTATCTATTTCGGAGATCCCTTCTGGTGGGGACTCGGATTTTCCTGGCACTGGGCGGATTACTACTGGTGGAGATACCCTTACTATCACAATCACTGGGCCTATTACAACTGTTGCCACAGTAACTATTGCTACTGGAACTGCCATCACGACCGGTTCTATCATCACAACAGATACAGGCCGATATACGCCTCCCGGAATATAGCCAAACGCAGATTGGATCATATAACGGATCGGTACGAGTCGCGAAAGAACCGGACCTTGGTTAGTACCCGGCTAGCAACCAGCAGGGCTTACAAGTCTGTTAGTGCGTCAAGGCTGTCAAAGATGTCCAAAAGCGGTAGCCTTTCGAAATTCCGCGACAGGTACAGCCCCGCCAGGGCCAAGGATGTGACGAGAAAACAGGTATACGGAGCCAAGAGATCGAGATCGTATGAAGAGTCCAGAAACGCCGCCAAGGCCAGGAGCGCAAAGAGCGCCAGGTCCCAAACGCTGAGAAAAAACAGCGGCGACAGGAAAATGCTGAAATCCCAAGACCGGCAGACCACAGGAAAGAAGAGCAGCCAGTCGCGGCAGAAGGCGATAAACCGAAGTTCGAAATCCTCGAGCCGTAATAGCAGCAGCAGGAAGAGCACGTCGAGCAAGCAGATAAGGAAATCATCGGGCTCGACATCGAAAAGTACGGGCAGCTCCTCGAGTTCCCGATCCAAGAAGTCCGGATCGAAGCCCAGCCGATCTTCAAGCTCATCCAGGAAATCGGTCAGCAGAAAGTCTGCACCGGCCAGAACACCGAGCAAGCCGGCGAGCACCGGTAGTGGAGGCTCGAGCTCCAGGGGCTCATCCTCCGGCAGATCGGGAAAGAGCGGTTCGAGTAAATCCAGAAAGTGATGTGCCGGCCGCGGTTACATCCATCATTCTACCATCCGGGCCCGAAAACGGGGCTGGTTCCGGATGGAGCGAGAGCGTAGGATTCGAATGTTCTGAATGTCACCCTCTCATTCGACCGGAATATATCTCGTCCAGGAACCGGTACCTGGAACCTCCCGCCGTAATGACCATTACGATCCTCGACGATCCGTCGATCTCTCCGGATTCCACGAGGTGCTTGAGCCCCGCCCACGTAGCGGCTCCTTCGGGGGATGGAAACACCCCGGCATGCAGGGACACCTCGCGTACCGCATCCAGTATCGAATCGTCGCTAACCGCCACCGCCGTCCCACCACTCTCGCGCAGGGCCCTGAGTATCAACGAATCGGCGCGTGACGAGGGGACCCTGATACCCGATGCGATCGTGTCGGGATCATCCCAGGGGATAACCTCTTCGGATCCCGTCTCGAATGCTTTCACAACGGGAGCGCACCCCGTCGATTGAACGGCGGCCAGGCGCGGCGGTCGAGCGTCAAGCCAACCGAGTTCCGCAAGTTCCGAATAAGCCTTCCAAAGGGCGACTATGCCGGTCCCCCCACCCGTGGGGAATAGAATCCAATCCGGGGTTTTCCCGCCCGACTGCCTTTCGATCTCGAAGGCCATAGTCTTCTTGCCCTCGACACGGCAAGGCTCACGGAAGGTGTTCACGGCGAACCTCATCCCGGATTCAGACTCCTCCTCCATTCTTCTCGCTGCATCCGGAAGGATTCCAATGACCTCGACCACATCCGCTCCGTAGGCCCTGCATTCCTCTGCTACACCAAGTGGAGAATCCGAGGGTATATATATAGCGCAACGGATACCGGCAAAGGCGCAATAAGCCGATAGAGAGAGGCCCGCGTTCCCCGCAGAGGCCATGCATACATCCCGGGCTCCCAGGTCGAGAAGTCTCGAAACCGCAACGGCCATTCCCCTTGCTTTGAACGATCCCGTAGGATTCAACGATTCATCCTTTATGTATAGGTAGGGCACACCGATCAACGATCCCAAGCGCTCCACGTGAAGAAGAGGAGTGTTCCCCTCCCCCAGGGAGATCATCCGGGGGAATACCGGCAGCAGTGGACTAAATCTCCATACACCGTCTCCATCTCCGGTCAGGAACTCTCCCCGGCTCATATTTCTCCTCAGAAGCCCTGTATCGTAGACCCCCAGAAGGGGACCGCAGCATGTAGGACATTCTCCCGCAATAGAGCCGGCGGGTACATCCCTTCCGCACTTACCGCATCTATATCCACTGAAGAATCTCATCGTTCCTCCTGACCGGATATCAACCGCCCCTCGGCTACCTGCGGAAAGTTACTGTGCATCGGTCGACGAATTAGTTATGCTTATGCAATAGAGGAATGTCAACAACCATTCGCGACGTTATGAAGTGGATAGCAAGATCAGGTATGGACCTGGGAATCTTCCCCGTGCTCGAATGCATAGCCCCGCAACTCGAGGTCGTATGCACTTCGAGGAGGGGTGGATTCAGCCGTGCTCCTTTCGACTCTCTGAACCTCGGTGAGGACATGGGGGATAGGCGTGCAGACATTTTAAAGAACAGGAAATTACTTTTCGACACCCTGGGAATAAACGGACAAGGGATAGCACGAGCCGCCCAGGTTCACGGACAAGGCATCAGGATCGTGAACCGCGGTGGTGTCAGCCGGAACACGGACGGGCTCTTGACGGAGACAATGGGCCTGACACTTGCCATAAGCACGGCCGATTGCTATCCGGTCATTATCTATTCTCCATCCGAAAGGATCCTGGCCGCCCTTCACGCGGGGCGCAGCGGGGCCCGGAAAGGCATCATCGGACTGGCGTTGGACCAGATGCGCAAACGGTTCAGGATCGATCCCGGTAACACGATCTCGATAATAGGACCGGGCATCTGCAAGAAATGCTACACCGTCGATAGGGGAACGGCAGGCCTATTTCCGGACGAGGTCACAAGCATACGAGGAGGAAAATGGCACCTCGACCTTCTATCGTTCTGCAGGATCGAGCTGAGAAGGGCCGGAATCGAGGCAAGTCATATATATTCGGCTGATACGTGCACTTCATGCAATCCCGACCTGCTGTTTTCTCACAGAAGGGATGGAGGCAGGACAGGCCGCCAATGGACCTTGGCCAGGATCAACCGGATTCCCTGAGCTTCTTCCTTACCGATTCTATCTTCCCGTCCATAGTGATCTCCCTGTCCGCCCTATCATCGATTATCAAGGTTGTCAGGACTCTCTTTGCACCGCTGCCGAATGGAACATGGTGCAGCTCCTCCACTACATCCATAATCCGTGAAAGCTCACCTTCGATAATCGTTGACATCGGTGTAAGCCTGTACTTGATTCCATCGGTTCTCTCCAGAACTTCCTGGCAACTTGCAACATACCGGGAGACGCTCGTCGAGCCGGTTCCAACCGGCACAACAGAGACCGAACAGATCGCCATGGTACCGCACCTCCTCATGGATTCGATATCCGGCCTCAACCCGCAGATCCGTCAACCAGGCCCCCTTTTCACTATTCCGGTCCCCGCGGGTGCCGCTGGTGTAGTATCGGTGGCGACCGATGTTCCCGTATGATCTGATTGACTTTGCCACCCCGCCGGATTTATCTTATTTACAAGCTTAACACAAAAGGTCAGCGGTGAATCCAAAAAGAATCGAAGATATCAAGCCCTTCATCGTCATGGATGTACTCGAGAGGGCGATCTCGCTCGAGCGGCAGGGACGATCGATAATCCACCTGGAAATAGGCGAGCCCGATTTTCCCACGCCAAAAGGCATAATCGAGGCGGGAATAGAGGCCCTTCGTAGGGGAGAGACGCACTACACGGACAGCCGTGGCATAATAGAACTGAGGACCGCAGTAGCCTCTTACTACAAAAGAACCTACGGTGTAAGCGTATCCGAAGGACAGGTCCTTATCACCATGGGGACCTCTCCCGCCCTGCTGCTGGTTCTTTCAACACTGATAGAGAGTCCCGGAGACGAGATAATTCTAAGCAATCCTTACTACCCGTGCTATCCAAATTTCATCCGCCACCTCAGAGGCACACCCAGGTTCGTGAACACCCTGGAGGACGAGGGATTCCACATGAAGCCGGACGCCGTAGAGAAAACCATAGGACCGAGAACTCGTGCAATACTGGTGAATTCTCCCTCCAACCCTGTCGGGACACTGATGCCGGGCGGGGATCTAGAGAGGATATGTGCTCTTGGGGTGCCGGTGATCAGTGACGAGATATATCATGGGCTCGTATATAACGGTCAGCAGCACTCCGCCCTGGAATTCACCGAGAACACATACGTTTTGAACGGATTGTCCAAGTTATACGCAATGACAGGATGGCGTCTGGGATACATTATAGCGCCGAAGGATTCGGTCAGGCGGCTTCACGTGCTGCTTCAGAACTTCTTCATCTCTCCGAACTCGTTCGTCC
Organism: uncultured bacterium; assembly: GCA_964422745.1. Classification (GTDB taxonomy): domain Bacteria; phylum Krumholzibacteriota; class Krumholzibacteriia; order Krumholzibacteriales; family Krumholzibacteriaceae; genus CAYRCK01. The sequence goes on along the minus strand of CAYRCK010000004.1, from coordinate 114,780 downwards.
AGCATGCCGCAGTTTCGGCCCTGAGCCGCGATCACGAGGAAGTCGCCGACATGGTAAACAAATACGATGCCCGGCGCAGGTACCTTTTGGAGGAGCTTCCCAAACTGGGTCTTAATTACGCAGCCGAGCCTACAGGCGCCTTCTACTTCTTCGTCAGAGCGGACCATATCGACGGCGATTCGTTCAACCTGGCATTCGACATACTGGAAAAAGCAGGCGTCGCAGTCACTCCCGGCATAGATTTCGGCGACCGGGGAGAGGGCTTTCTACGTATCTCATACGCGAATTCCCTTGAAAATCTGGTTGAAGGAGTCAAGAGGCTCCGCGATTACATCGAGGATCGTAACGCTGTATGAAAAATCCTGACTGTTCGATGAAGAAGGCTGCTAAATTTGCGGATCCGGTCCGCCGTCCCATCGAGGGACCGCAGGCCACAACGAGAAGAGGTGTAAAGATGAGATTCTCGGTTATTACGATCACTGTCCTGGCCCTATCAGCCACCCTCTACGGTACGGCCCGGTCCTTCCCCGTCGGTCTGTCCGTCAGAGGAGGATTCGGGAAAGGCTACTACTCCATGGAAGATGTAAATGATTACTTCCACGATCTCAGCAGGGAGAGCGGAATCACAATCGACGATTTGAAAAACGGTGTAAATCTCAAAGTAGAGGGACGTGTGTGGTTCATGGACAGGATAGCCGGAGCTCTCGGATATCAGCGGTACTGGGCCAGCACAAGTCTGGAAACAAGCGAGAGACAACTGTCCCTTAAAGCTCCGGCGGATATATATACAGTCGGTGGTGTCGTTAATGTATTACCGGTTCCAATGGTTCTGGATCTGAACGTGGGTATCAACTGGTGCTGGGCAAGGCCCATATTGAGTACCAACGCTCTATCCACGAGTTTCACCAAGGAATTCAAAGGCACCGACGACGGCGTAGAGATATTCGGCGAGGTGGTGACGAATTTCATCAAGCCGATCGAAGTCGGCCTTCAGCTCGGATACAGAAACCTGAAAATATCGAATCTCGAGGACAAGTTCGGTGATCCTCCGAGTGAATACATAGATTCTTACAATTCACAGATAAGCGTCGAATACAGTGGCGTTTTCTTCTATTTGACAGCAGGCATCCGGATATAAAGAATTTGACAGGGCCCCCTAGTTCGGCTATTTTGACTAGCTGCTGAACGGTAAGACCTGGCGGGGCAGAACATGATCGGCGGAGGGCTGCGATATAATGAGACTATCCAAGATAATCAAAAAGACCGCCATCAACCTCGAAATGGGTGCCGCCACGAAAGACGAAGCTCTGTGTTCACTCGTAGAAATCCTATGCTCGGCATATAGAATCTCGGATATCGGCACGGTTCTGAAAGCGATAAAGGCACGCGAGGACAAACAGAGCACAGGTGTCGGAATGGGACTTGCTGTACCGCATGCCAAAACATCCGTGGCCGATAAACTGTACGTAGCATTCGGCCGATCAAAGGACGGGGTCGATTTCGATTCGATCGACGGTGAAAAAGCGCATCTTTTCTTTATTCTCATCTCCCCAAGGGACGTCTCGGGACCACATATAAAAGCCCTGGCGGGAATATCCAGATTGGTGAAGCACGAGGAATTCAGGAAATCGCTGATTGAGTGCGAAAACGTAAAAACTTTCATCAACCTCGTGAAAAGAGCCGAGGGAAAATACCTCTAATTCCATCCAGAGCGGTTCGGAGGATACAGCATGAAAGTTAAGGATTACATGAAAAGGAGTTTTCGCGCCGTTCCATCCCACGCCCCCATGAAAGAGGTGGCTCGTGCCTTTTTTGAAACCAACGATTCCATACTGCCGGTGACCGAATCCGACGGGACACTCTCCGGTGTGATCTCCATCGACGATTTCATCCTTATCTTCCTCCCCGATTACATCGATCTGATCAGGAACATCGATTTTATCCACGATTTCGGGGCGTTGGAAAAAGCTTCATACTCGATAGAGGAAATGCTCTTTGTCGCCGAGGATCTACAGAGGGAGAACTATCCTGTCCTCGACGAGAATGACAGCATCATGAAGGCTGCCGCGGTTCTGCACCGAACCGATATCCAGACGATCCCGGTCGTGAATGACGACAAGCTCGTCGGCATGATCAGCAAGAACGATTTCTGCAGGGCGGTATTCAACATGGAAGGGCGCAATTGACGGCACAAGCTGCGACAGCGCTCGCTGTCTTTCTGATTTCATATGTATTGATCATATCGGAGCGGATCCACCGGACCAAGATTGCGATCATGGGCGGCACCCTGCTCGTCGTGCTTAGAATAATGCCTCAGAACGAGGCGTTCGGATTCATAGATTTTAATACCGTCGGTCTTCTGACGGGCATGATGCTGCTCATCAGCGTGATAAAGGAAAGCGGTTTATTCACCTACGTCGCAATAAGGATCGCCAAAAGGACCAGGGGGGACAGCTGGAAGATCCTTCTGTGGTTCTCGCTTTTTACGGCCGCCGCCTCTGCGCTACTGGATAACGTCACGACCGTCCTGCTCATAGCCCCGATCACCATACTTATCGCGGAGATGCTGGATATCAATCCGTTCCCCTTCCTAATCGCGGAGATCATCTGCTCGAATATCGGCGGAGCCGCGACTCTTATAGGAGATCCTCCGAATATAATCATCGGAAGCGCTACTAACCTGTCGTTCATGGACTTCGTCATTCACCTCGGGCCTGCCGTCGTGGTTATACTCGTGATCACGCTGCTGCTTATCAAACTGATCTTCCGGAAAGATCTGCGCGCCAGCTACGAGGACCACGAAAGGGTCGTCGAAGATATGGATGAGGGCAAGGTAATCAAGGACAAGGTTCTGCTAAGGCGGAGCATGATAGTGCTCGGACTCACGATAATCGGCTTTATCCTTCACGGATATCTAGGGCTCAAACCCGCTACTGTAGCGCTTGCGGGAGGCGGCATACTTCTTATCTGGAGCGGCACCGATATAGAGAAGCGCCTCGAAGAAATCGAGTGGCCAACCCTGTTCTTCTTCATGGGCCTCTTCGTGTTGGTGGGCGGAATGGAAAAAACAGGCATCATCGAATGGCTGGCCGTAGAGATATTGAACATCAGCGACAACATGATCCTGCTGAGCCTTTCCATACTCTGGTTTTCGGCGTTCGCCTCGTCTTTTTTGGACAACATCCCATTCGTCGCAGCGATGACCCCTCTTCTTCTGAGAATTACATCATCACTCTTTCCTAACACGGAGGGTTTGGACGATGCCGCCTACCATATATACTGTCTGAAGCAATCCCTACCGCTTTGGTGGAGCCTGGCCCTCGGTGCATGCCTGGGCGGGAACGGCACTATCATAGGGGCCTCCGCCAATGTAGTAATAGCCGGATTCAGCGAAAAAACAAAAAGCCCTTTGAATTTCAGAAACTACTTCAGATTCGGTTTCCCGCTAATGATCGTATCCGTAGCGCTCTCGACCCTGTACATTATCGGCCGCTACCTTCTCTTCAAGTAGCGGCCTGACGAATGGTACCGCCTGCTCCGCTTACAGCCCCCGGATACACGATAGCCCAATCAGACCATCCATGAAAAAGCCTTCCGCTGCGGCCCGCCGGATATCCGGTCGGCTGCCCCGTCGAAAGGCTTTTCCCGGTTGATGGGTGAAGCACCCAACATATTATCTGCAGACTTCCTCCTAACCCTCTTAGCAGCCTGGTTTGCACCCCTCGGCAGGCTTCTTGCCGCAACCGCCGTGCTTCGATTTCTCTCTCATGATCTTCCCATGGCCGCAACAGCCTTCACAAGCCCCCGCCCCGCAACGGTGTCCGTGCATCCTATGGGCCTGCGACCCTCGGCATGCTCCCATGCCGCAGTCACATCCCTCCTTCATGTGATGCTTCAGGAATATCTTCCACTGCTCGGGTTTCAGCACCTTCTTGGCCGAGAGGAGAAAATCGATCCTGTTCTCTCGGAGCTGCTTTTGAACGTCCGAAATCTTTCCGAAGAGCTTTTCTAGATCCGCTCTGTCGATCTTGTCCTTGAGCAGCTCTTCGCGCACCATAAGATGAAGCTTCTTCTTCTCGGCCTTGAGATCGATATTATCCAGGCGATGCTGCAACATCATTTTCTCTATCTTCAAGGCCTGCTCGCCGTCGAGATCCATTTTCCCAACACATCCGGCTTTTCGTTCCCCTTCCGGCATGCAGCCGTCTGCTGCGAGAACGAGGACCGGTAAAACGAGCATAAACAGCACTGCTGAGGTTGCAAATGCTACTTTTTTCATCCTTTACCCCTTTCTAGGCGAAACGCACGGTCTACCCGGTCCCCGACCGGGACACGCGGGAGACATCCTGCGCTTCAGTAGGTTCAGAAACTTTATCCTCTCTTCGTGATCGAGGATGGTGTATGTTTGGAGGAGTCTTTGAACAAGCAGTTTCTCCAATCCACCCTGGAGTGCGGAAATCTCCTCAACCTTGTCCATTACCGCATCCCTGTCCGGTTCTTCCATGCTGAGCAGCTCGATGAGCTCATCCCTGGCCTGAGCCAGGCTCCCTTTCAACTCATCTGCCTGCTCGTTCGATTCCATCATCATCATCTCGAAGCATTCGGCCTTATCACAGGGAAGCTTCATGTGCTTTGCAAGGTGACGGCACCTCGCTTCGAACGGCAGCTCCGGAGGCCTGTGCGTAACGTGCATCCTTCTCCTGAAACCTGCACGGTGAACAACTCCGAACGCCAGCGTTCCGAGAACGGCGGCATTGAAGACCAGGGAAACGACGATCAGGGCTTTCCATTTACTGCTCATCGCTGTTCTCCCCTGAAAGTGCCATCAGGACCTCACCCAGTGAATTCGGCGGATATTCATCCAGGTATTCCAGCTCGAGCTGTTCTACATGGCTGTTCAAATCCGCCGGAGTGAATGCTTCTTTTATGAAATTGCCCGTTCCGATGCCGGCCAGCAGTATCAAGACCGCTGCCGCGGAAACGGCAATCTTATACCGGCCTCCGAACCGCTCCTGAGCCTCCTTCCCTTCGATAGAAGCCATAACGGCTCCCCTCAGTCCCGCGGGAGGCTCGATTTCCGTCATTTCACGATGGATCAACGCAGCTTCAACGATGAGTTTCATGAATGAGCCGCAGTCCGCGCATTCTGAGATATGACTCTCTAGCTCGGCTATATCCTCCTCTCCCAGAACGCCATCCAGCTTCTTGGAGGCCATTTTGCGGAAATCACTGCAATCCATCAAAGATCCCTCCTCTCATATTGTATAAACGCTCGAACACCGGTAACCATGCGGAATAATTTTCAAAAAATATAAAAGACCGATCGCCCACTAGCTCCTTCGATCGGTAACCGGCCGCTTTACACCCGATCGAGCCTGCCGGCATATAACATGTCCGCGAACTAACTCTCATCCCTGTCATCCCTGAACCCGGAAAGCGCCAGGGCCAGTCTTTCCCTAGCACGATACAGAATGGATTCCACCGCAGGAACGGTCTTCCCCATGGCCTCGGCGATATCGGAGTAGGAAAATCCCCGACCCACCCTGAGCTCCATGGCGATCCTCCACTCCTGCGGAAGCTCGAAAAGGGCATCCAGGTAGGCCTGCTTCAGCTCCTTTCCTTCCACGAGGACGGAGGGATCGGCTCCCTGTTCCTCCGCTTCGGGCTCGATCCCCCTTTCGAACATCTCGTCGAGCGACCGTCCTTTTCTGATACTTCTTTTCCTGGCGTGGCTTGCCGCGAGGTTGGCGGCGATCCTGAAGATATATGTCCTGAGTAATGCTTTTGGCCGGTACCGCTTCACGCTTCTGAAGAGGTTCACGAACAGCTGCTGAGACAGGTCCTCCGCATCCTCGAAAGATCCCGTAGTACGCAAGAAGAAGTTGAAAACCTGCTTCTGGTAGCGCTTAACCAGAATGGAGAATGATCCGGAATCACCACGCGCCGCTGACTCCATCAACGCCGCATCGTCGTCATACTTCATCGATCACCGAATTTCTACCCTTTCCGAAATCTCGAATCTCCCCTTTTCGTTTCGCCTCACCCTGCACGCCGGCACGAGGGGATCGTGCTCGAAGAAGAGTATCCAGTCCTCATCCGCTGCCATACCTAGAAACCTCTTCTTCTCCTCCAATGTATCCAGTGGCAGATGATCATACGACATTATATAAGGTAGGTTGATGTGCGAAGCGAGCGGGATGAGATCTCCGCAATATAGAAGTTTTCCCTCCGGAGCCTCTACGAGCACTACTTGATGTCCCGGCGTATGCCCTCTTGTGGGAAACAGCTTCACCCCCGGGAATATCTCCTCCTCACCGTCGACAAGGCGGAGTTGGCCCGCCTCTTCGATGGGTACAAAGTTCTCCCGGAAGAAGCTGGCCCTGTCTTTCTCGTTCGGGCTCATCGCCGCCGTCCACTGTTCTCTCTGAACGTAATGAACCGCTCCCGGTAAAGTCAGACGGAGTTCACCCCCGGAATCTCTGTAGGTAAAGCCTCCGGCATGATCGAAATGTAGATGCGTAGCAACGGCATCTGTCACCGAGGAGGGATCGATCCCGGCGTCGGTGAGAGCGGGGCCGAGCCCGCCGGTTTCAATCACGTAATTCCTCATCATCTTTTCATCGAGCTTTGTCCCGGCCCCGCTGTCTATCACGAGCCTGTGACCGTCTCCTTCAACGTACAGCGCTCTCATATGCATCGCTATCCTGTTATCATCATCGGCCGGATCGCTTTTGCTCCACAGGACCTTTGGGACGACACCGAACATTGCTCCGCCGTCGAGACGGAATGAACCCGTCTCGATCATCGACAATTCGAACTTTCCGAGTTTCATCAATCATCCTCCACTACAACAGCTGTTCCGTATGCAAGCAGCTCCGCTGCGTTATCCATGATCGACGCCGTAGTGAATCTTACGGTGACAATCGCATTTGCGCCCAGTTCTTTGGCTTCGGCCGTCATCCTATCGAGGGTCTGCTCGCGTGCTTCGGCCATCATCTTCGTGTAGTCGGTGATCTCACCACCAACGATGTTCTTCAACGCAGCCATTATATCCTTGCCTATATGACGGGCCCTTATCGTATTGCCCCTTACCAGGCCCAACACATCGACTATCCTCTTCCCGGGAATAGCATCGGCCGTTGTAACCAACATCACCGGACCTACCTTTCGATAAAGTTCATCTCTTTACTTTTTTATACGGATCTGTCTTGTGCTGATGGATCCTCTCGCGTATCACCGATATCAGCAAAATAACCACACCTATAAGGAAAACAGCTATGGCAACCTTCTCGAACGTGATAGTGCCGAAGGACTGCACTGCTCTGTAAGCTCCGTAGGTTACCAGCATGGCCGCTCCCAGGACAATGAACAGCCAACCGGTCTTTCTCTCGATCCTCCTGTACAGGCTTCTCCAGTATCCATCCCAGAACTCGTCAGTCGGGTCTCTCATCTTGATCCTCCCGGTCAATGATTTCAGTTCCTGGAAGTCTTGGAGTATTTCTCTGCACTTGGCGCAACCTTCGAGGTGCATCTCGAAATCAGCACGATCCCGTTCGTTCATCTCTCCATCGATATATTTCATACAGTCGATTTCCATCCAGGAACATTTCATGCCTTGTTACCCTCTCTTTTCCCGTTCCGTTCATCAAGCGCGCCAAGCGCACCCATAAGGGCCTTCCTCGCATAAAAGAGACGGGACATAACCGTGCCCGCAGGGATGCCTAGAAAACGTGATATCTCCGCATACGATAGCTCCTCGAACGTATGAAGCAGGATCACTTCCCTATGCTCGGGGGACAAAGAAGAGATGGCCTTCCTGACGGCCATAACCTTATCCCTTCTGGCAAGCTGTCTGTCCGGGGAACATTCATCGTCCCAATCCTCGATTAACTCGAGAGGGATCTCGGCGCTCTTGATTCTCTTTCTCCTCTTGATGAAATTCAGGCACTTGTTCTTCAGAATCCTGTAAAACCAAGGGAAAAAGGGCTTTTCCGCGTCAAATCGCCTGCGTGCCCGGTGGGCGGCTATATACGCGTCCTGCGAGAGATCCCTGGCGTCGTCGGGATCCCCTACTAATGCCAGGGCGATGGAGTACGTACGCCTCATGGTCAGCTTCACAATCCTCTCGAATGCATCGACACTTCCGCTCCTCCAAGCTCGCAGCGTTTCCCGGGAAATCTCCTCTACCTGATCAGGTCTACTCATAGATATATACAATCCGGCATCGGTGTTTATTCGAAAAAATCTTCAATTATTAAATGGTTTGCCTGCGGTTACACCCGCTGGAGAAGGATCATTGATCTTCGCCTTTAGAGACCTGGCGCATAGCGATGCCGCCGATCAGAGGAAGCTCGAACATCCTTTCCATCAGGGCCTGGTACATAATAAAAACCCATACGATCAAAACGAATAGATACAGGATAACGTTAATAACAGGGATCAGGCTCAATATCGCCGCAAGGATCGTAAAGCAGGCCCAGAGTAGAATCGACTGCACCGCATGAAAACGGACTAGACGGCTTTCCTTTTCGAGGAAGAGAAACAAAAGCCCCCCCAAAAAGGGAATGAAATAACATAAAAGGCCTGCAAGACCCCGAGGTACGGGCGTGGAGTACTTGCTTTCATCATTCATTACAGAACCTCCTGCCGAGGATAATTATAGATCAAATTGTGAAAAACATCAAAGAAATCACATGCTCTTAAGTAAGATATCGCCGTTTATCGCCCTTAGGTGCAACATGCCCTTTCCTTCCCCGATCCTGCCCTTTGCCGATGAGCGTTTCCGCTCCGTGAATCCGATGTCAAGCGCTCCCGTATCTATTCTGCCCCTGACAGCCTCAGCTTTCAGCCGGGCGTCGATCGTACCTGGAATCGTAAGGTTTATGTTACCGCCGACGGATTTTAGTTCCAACATCCCCGAATCGGGCAGGCAGGTAACGGCGCAATCTATTGATCCGCTGCCAGTAGACGCCCTGCACTCGGCGAAACCCGACGCAATTTCAATGTGTCCTCTCTTCGTCGTGAGGTCGAATATGCCCTCGACTCCATCGATCACTATATCACCGCTTGCAGCCTTTACGTCTATATCGGTCCTACGGGGAACGCACACGGTGTAATGTATAGATATCGCCGACCTCTCCCCACCGAGCCACCCCGTTACGGCATCCTGCCTGATCCTCGGGAGTTCCGCCTTCACCTCGACCACCCCGCAAAGGCTCTTGATATCGAGCGCCAGATCCTTGAACATCCTCAATGCTTTGGATTTACCGGGCGCCTTGATCCTCACATCCGCCCTGACGGATATATCACCATCATCGCCAGCGACAATTCCAACCCGTCCATGACCGCTGACCAGCACGAGTCTTGTTCCTCCCTCTACTTTTGCATTCCCGGTTAAAGACCTCTCAAGCCTGAAGGCCTGCAAGCCTCCCCGGAATACAACAAGTACTGCGGCCGCTAATGCGATGGCCGTGAACATGTCTTTGATTCGAATGCGCATCCGGTTCCGATCAAATTGCATGGGCTAACGGCTCAATCTTCCCTCACCTTGAATCTCTTCTCTATTTTCTGGAGTCTCTCGACTATGCCGCCGTATTCCAGTTCGCTGTATTCCAGCATCGCCGGGCCCGAGAATCCCTGATCCCTTATGTCGAGGGCCTTCTTCGAAACCTGTTGACGCACGTAATCCCAGAACGGATGATCGAAAGCATCGGCGACATCCGTGAATTTTCCGTCGTGGACGCAGAACGCCGCACATGTCACTATCGGTGGACCGTCGAAATACGAGATTGTCGAATTCTGCATTACGGGCATCAGCGGGCCGTTGTGGCTCCCCCTCATGAAGCCGGCGACCAGGTGGCCCTTTGCGTAGGGCGCAAGCAGCTCACCGGTTGCCGGGAATCCACCCTGTACACGTGCGAGCATAACTGGATCATCCTTGCCGGTGTACTTTCCGGCGATGTTGTGAAGCCTCGTTGTGCTGACGACCGCAGCAGTTTCTCCGTCCCTGCGCGAATGAATCTTCTCCACCACATACCTCTGGTTGTCCCTCAGCAGCGCGGCTATATCGTAGATCTCCTCGGGAGCGTCCAGCGAAACCACCCGGTCCCCCTCCACGTGAGAAACATCCATTATATTGAATCTGAATCCATCAGCCATCTTGGGACTCAATATGAGTCCACTACAGTACATTGGATCACAGAAACCCAGGTATAGAGGAAGATTGTATGCGCCCGGATCTGTCTTGTCCGCGGCGAAGAACAGAAACGGCTCGTTCGGACGCTCTTCGAACTCCATCTCGGCGACCGCCGGCCCCATACCCTTCACATTACCGCTGAAGGCGTCCTTGAGCAAATCCTGGCCTGCACCGTAAAGGCCCATCTCCTTCGCGAGCTCCGTCCCGGCCTTGAATGCCTCCCATGCCATCGCGTGGATCTCGCTGTTACCCTCACCCCTGCTGTGGGAGAGCAGTATCGCGATATCGTCACCAGTCGAACTCAGGTAAAAGTCGTGGATGAGCTTTGTTCCCTTGTCCTCGATGAACTCGCGTACCCTGGATTTCAACCTCTCGCCCGGCTTAATATGCCCTCCGATTGAACCGATGTCCGCCTTAATAACACTGAGGGTCACCTTCATATGTTTTTCCTCCTCCTTTGAGTTCAAACCACTCAGTCAACAATAAGCTCACTGAAGTTCAATAACCATACCATCCTCTGCTGAGGAAACCGGCACAGCGATCCCCTTGCTCGCGGCTCCTGCCGGATCGCTATCCCCGAAAACCGGGTAGAGGTGCGTTAGAACGACCCTTGCCACTGATGACCGGGAAGCCAGACGCGCGACATCAGACGGCGTCATGTGCCCTTCGACAGGATGGTCGTCGGGAAAGGAACATTCGGCTATCAGCAGATCCGCACCACCGGCAAAATCTACGAGCGATTCCGTGTACGACGTATCACCGGTGTATACTACGCTCGCTCCTCCATTATCCACCCTGTACGCGAGAGCGGACCCGTTACCGTGATCCACCTCGACGGCGGCAACACCCGCTGCTCCATCACAGCGCACCCTCCCACTACCGATTTCCATAGTATCAATATGCGCTCTTTTTGATATCGTTGAACGGTAAAGCCTGTTCCACCCATCGATAAAATCCGAAAGACCGTGCGGGCCGGCTATCGTTATATCTCCACGGGGCCCGCTGAAGTGCTCATTGTTCAATACCGAAAGCAAACGCCCTATATCGAGCGTGTGATCGGCATGGTAATGGGTCAGAAAGATAATCCTTATGCAACCGAATGAACGCCCTATGCGTTCCAAGGTATCGAGTGTCCCCGGACCGCAATCGAAGAGATAGCTCACTTCGGGTGTCTCTATGAGCAGACCCGCAGCCTTGCGTTTATTAGAAGGAATTATTGTTCCGGATCCGAGTATCGTTACACGAAGCGGCATCAAATATCACCCTGAACCCCGGCGGACTTCGTGTCGATGAAGATTTCCAGAGACCTTTTTTCCTTCAATCCGAGAAACTCGTAAGCGCTGCCCCTGTTGACGGCGATCTCGAGGTAACCCCAGCTGTCGATCAGCGCCATCAGCTTCCCCTTTTCACCCTGTTCGTAATACTGTTTGATCCCCCTTATCTTCCTTCCAGCAATTCTGATCACCGAATCTTCGTATGGTATCCTGCCCGTGAATACCGAGCCGAGAAACTCCTCGTCTATATTTGTTATTATGTTTCCGAACGCATCGATATAGACGGCCCTGCCGGATATCTCCTCTTTACTGTTGATGTACGGCTTCAGGGCCGGAACCCTGAGAACCGACCCTAACCTCTCCCCCATCTCTTCCGGGGGCTTACCCAGCGAAAGATGTGCGGCAATCGGAGCGAAGATATCACGCCCGTAGAAAGTCTGCCCCTTCAAGGAAAGGGTGAACTTTCCCGGCTCGATATGGAAGACATCCTTCACCTTAGCCTTATCGAATATGGAACTCAAAACCCCGTTATCGGGCGCAATGAATAAATAGTCCTCTGTACGGACAACGAGGTTGTTACGTTTCCCTCCGACACCTGGATCCACGACGCACAGGAATATCGTCTTTCCGGGGAAATATTTATAGCTGTTACCCAGAACGAAGCTTCCCTCCCTGACATCCTGGGTGGATATATCATGACAAAGATCAACGATCTTCACGGTTGGATTAATCCCAAGTATTACGCCCTTCATAACGCCGATGTACCAGTTATGCCAACTGAAATCCGTTAGAAGGGCGATTATGGGAGTCTGTGCCGTCTTCCTCTCCTTCATGGCATTCATCCACCTATGATCTATTTAATCCTTACTCATCAGGCCGTTTTCATAGACTACATGAGCTCAACTGCATATGACAAGCTTATTTTCCAGGTGGCCCCGCCAATCCTCCCGGCGGAGAGCTCACTTATGACGGAGACGCATTATCTGTTTCAATTTCCCTCGAATCGATCCGCGTGAACGCAAAGCTTCCTCGATCGCGGGCAGACGCCTCACCGCCTCTTCGTATCCGGTCTCTATCAACTCCGTTGCACGGTGCAACGCGAAAGGATTGAATCCGCCTACATCGGGGGCAATCACATAGTCGGCCGCGGCCAGCGATTTCGCAACATTCTGCTGGAACATGAAGTTTATCAATTGCAGGACTCCCTCCACCATGTGACGCGGTTTCCTGCGCGATTCGCCCACCATAGCGAGGTTGACACCGATCCTGAACATCGGACCAAATGAGGAAAGGGCCCGCACGGGAAGCTGCTCGACCAAGCCCCCATCAACGAGGCTGTGACCGTCGATCTCTACAGGTCTGTATATCTGCGGGATGCTGCTGCTGGCCTGGCACGCAAGCGCAACCCTACCCCCCGAAAAGATCCTTCCGCTGCCCGACGTAAGGTCCGATGCGATCACCACAGTCGGGATCTTCAGATCGTCGAATTCCAGGTCGCCGAGCTGATCGACTATGAACTCTCCGATCTTATCGCTCGAGAGGAATCCATCCTTGGGCAGAGTCAGACCGGCCAGTTTCAACCAACTCATACTTCCGGCCAATTCCGCCAGCTCATCGCCTGATTTTCCGGCAGCATACAGAACGGCGACTATGGAACCACCGCTGGTACCGCTCAAGAAATCTATTTTAAGCCCATGATCCTCGAAGGCCTTGATTACGCCTATATGCGCGACGCACCTCGCGATTCCACCACTGAGGGCCAGACCAAGAGGGACCTTTCCCATACCATACCTCCAGAAGTAAAACGGAGCAGAAGTGCGCCACTTTGCGCCGCCATTCTCTCACATAACGCGATAAGATTTCAAGAGTGTTGGGATGAGTCGCTATAAGAGGCCTATGAACTCCCCCGCGGACTGAATATCCTTGAGAGATTCCTTGCAGAAGTCATCGAACGTCTCGGGGGTGAGTCCAAATAGCTCGGCGACCTGTTCGTCTAGTGGAGGTTGCGTAAAGTCTCCAGGAAATCCGAAGCTGAGATTACGCGCCGTTGTATCAGCCAGCTTCACAACAGCCGTTTCAATCAAGAACTCGTCATCGAGGGTATCGAGACGTTTATGGTGGTCACCGATAAGCTTCTTCAGCATAGGCGTGAAATTCCAGTGATCGGCTACAAGCTCTCCGAAGACGGAGTGGTCCACGGGAAAAATCCTGTCCTCGGCCTCCCTTATATGTATCTTCTCTCTGGCTGCAATTCCCAGAGCTTCGGCGAATTCTTCGGGATACAGTATATATTGAGCGAATTTCCCTATGTCGTGTAGTATGCCGGCACAGAAGCATGTCTCATGGTTCAGGCCGTCCATATTGGAGGCGAACCTCCTCGCCGCCACTCCCACGGCGACACAGTGGCACCAAAACTCCTTTAAAGGAAAGAACTTTACAGCACGCTTCTGTTTCTTGAACACCGATGTCACCGATACGGCGATAACCAGATTCTTCACCGCCTCCAAGCCGATGTTTACAATCGCGTTCTTCACATTGCTCGCTTCATAACCTGTTCTGTAGAATGGTGAATTAGCCAGGCGTATTACCTTTGCGGTGAGGGCCTGATCCAGCGACACCACCTTCTCCAGGTCGCTCATCGAGCTATCGGGAGATTCGAGGATCATCCAGATTCTCATAAGTACCTGAGGAATCGTGGGAAGATCTACGATCTTCCGCAGCAGCTTTTCGTAGCCGCTCGAGGCCGTTTTGTCAGAAGTCTTTTTTTCCGTACCGTTAACACGCATGATAGTATCAACAATTCTGCCTGCGGCCTCTCAGGCCCCCACCGGAATCACAGGAATACATTGAGCTCTTGTTTAAGGGTGAACTTGATGGAGCTTTCGAGCTCCGTCAGCCTCTTTTCCGATAAGTTAAGCATCAGGGACGAGATATCTTCCGAAAGGTCCATATTTGGTTCGTTCATGAATCCTATCCCCAGTTTATGGCACAGCTTGTTCGCCAAATCGATGATATAGACCAACCGGCTTTCCATTTTCAAGTCCGGGGTGATGTTGTGGTGGAACTTTACCGCAATCTCCAGCTCTTCCGATAATTTCCATTTACCGAGCAGACGGGCTCCGACCTCTGCATGCGTGAAACCGAGATTTTCCGTCTCGACAACGCTGAAATGCTTTCCGCTGTTGTAAACCTCCTCGACGATCGAATCGAATATCCGTGGAACCTTCTGCAGGAGAACGAGCTTTCCGATATCGTGCAGGAGTCCTCCCATGAACGCCCGTTCCATATACAAAGCGTCTATATCTCTTGCTATCATACGTGCGGCCAGTGCAGCCCCCACGGAATGTTCCCACATCAGCTTATCCTTCAACCCCAATACCTTCCCGCGGCGCGTGAAATTGTAAAGATTCTTAGTGGCACTCATGATTGAAAGGCTCTTGATCGCGTTGAAACCGAGCATGACTATTGCATCGGTAAGCGTGTCGATTTTCCTACTGCACGCGTAAAGGGCAGAGTTAGCTATCTTTAAAATCTGGCTGGCCAGCCCCTGATCCTTGGAAATCACGTCCTGAAGGGAACTTGCGTTCGTGGATGGATCGTTTACAACCTCCATGACGCGCCGTGCAACGTAGGGCATCGGGGGCAGATCACCCGTCAGCATGATCAGTTTCTTGATTGAAATATTCTGAGCCATGGCCCTCCAAAATGTTCGCTTTATCCCTGGGTCAATGAAGGGATACCGCCTTTTCCTTGTTATGGCCCACGTGCATATAGAGCTTGAATTGCTCAGCACTCAAATTGAGCCTTTTTGCGATATCGCTCTCGTCGATACCACTCGATCTCATTTCTTCGATCCGCCCCTCTATTTCCAAAGCACCCGGTTGAGGGGAATGGACTATGAATCCTTCATCGCTGTTGATGATCCCGCTATTGGACAACTCCCGGCTGAGATCCATACACCGTGCGATCGCCGTGTCCAAACAGTCTATCTTCGCCGACAGGCTCTCGACCAAACCGTGAAATTCCCCCGTCTTGGAACCCGAATAGGCCCTCTTCAATGTTTTCGTCGCGACAACCGGTCTGGCCGAGGGCTTTTTTCTTCTCTTGATTCTCGAGCGCCGGCGGAGCATTAACGATCCGATAAGCGATGTGAACAGAAAAGCTAGGCCACCCGATATGTACAATGCTTGCGTAAATGTAAGCGATCTGAAAGCATCAGAAATCATCTCGACCCCCCCCGATTAGGGAATATCATCCTCGTTTCGAGCTCGGTCAGCATTGACTCAGGCCTTGCTGTCCACGAGGTGCCCTTTATGCTGCGAATTCTCTTCATTATCGCCCTCCAGCTTCTTGGTATGCTTATGAGCTTTCGGCTTACCCTTTCTCTTTCTGTTATCCCTCACGGACTTCTTGGTAGCCGTGACGACTATCAACGGACTGATCGTATAATCCGTGCTGTTTATCCTATCAGACACGGCGGATCACCCCTGTGCAATCATCCCGCTTGCGCGTGTCCGCATCACGGCAGCAGGCTATCTATGCCCGAGCATTCTCAGCCCCCTCACCACCATCCCCCGCTTCATCCCTGCCGCCTTCGATCCTCGGCTTCTCAATATATATCGAGGCTGCATTCCATAGGACATCGAGCCCGATGCCTATGAGATAAAATGCTAAAAATGTAATTCCGACCCTCTTTACGAAGATCAGGAAAGGGGTGCACTGAAATAAGCTTATTATACCAGCGGTTAACGCCGCACCCAGTGCCACGGTTTTAAGAAATCCTCTCATCTGCTACCGCCGGCGCCTATCGATGAATCCGCTTTATTCATTAGCACCCACTCCTACCGTCACCCCTTCAACATCGGGAACCGGCGCCTTAGTATTATTATCGGGGGTTACGGATTCATAATTTAGCGAAATTCTTGCACTTCCATCAGTTGCCTGTACCAAGGACGGATCTATGACCGACATCAGCTTCGAAACAGCGGCTATCTCCAGACCCCGGTCGAAATCAGGTGAATCGTTGATCAGTGAGAATATAATCGATTGCCTTACAACAAGTTCCAGAATGCCCGCCCCTCCGTTGGCGATATCCAGCTTCGAGATCACGGCGTAATCGCATCCGAGCTGGCCGAAAACCTCGATCTCTTTCTCGAGCCTCTGGGGAACCGAGTTCAGGTCGAAAACATAATGCAGATGCTTCAAGTCGAGCCCGGCGATTACCTTGCCGAACTCTTCCGTAATCAATTCCTTGACGGTTAGGACGCATGGTGTGTCAATGAGGATCGTCCTGTTCCGGGAAAGGTAATCCACCGAGCGTCTGAATTCATCAAGGCTGAAGGCTACGGCGGTTTCGATGTTCAGCGCCTCGCCGACAACCTCCAACCTCTTGATTTCTCCACTGTGGCGCGGGAACAGGGTCAGGATCGCCACACTTCCACCGGAATCTGCGATTCTTCCGGCAAGCTTTACTATGAGGCTTGTCTTTCCACTGCCGCCGGGACCAAAGAACATGTGGATGCCGGATATCTCGTCCCACCTGCACGGGTTGACCGTCTTCAGGTAACCTCCCAGATGTCCGGCAGCTGCCTTCAGTGAAGCGCCATCGCGTATGGGGATCTGATCCTCGTAAGAACTCGCAAGCATACGGACCGTCTTGGAACTCGCTCCGCGCTTCATCAACATATCGTACAGAGGATAGTTATCGTTACTCCTCGAGATCCCCGTCAGCTTATTGCCCAGCTCATTCACTGAAGCCGCGAGCTTTTCAACCCGTTCGATCTCCCTCTGAAGCGTCAATAAGTCGTTATTGGAGTAAGGAATGCTCGACGACGGCGCGGCCCGTGCGCCTTCGAACCGGGTCCCTTCGGGCATTACTGATACCTCGAAGACCGTCCCGACTCCCAGGCTGCCCGCCTCCTTTTTCCTTGTTTCCTTTACATCCAGCACAAGAGCATCCGGTCCAAAGCGGTCCTTGACCTCCTGCATCGCCGTCTCAAGCGACCTTGCCTGGATCCTGTAAGTATTCTGATTCATCTAGAGTCACCATCCCTACTGATTGGACCTTCGTGCCACTGGTAACCTCCGAATAGGAGATAACTACCAGGAACGGGAAGGTCGGTTCTACGAACCTGCGCAACACCAACCTTATCTGGGAAGAACAGAGAATCACCGGCTGTATCCCCATGATCCCCGCACTATCTATCTGCTTGTGAATGGAATTGAGAGCACCCTCCGTAAAAGCCGGATCGAAATTGAGGCTGCCGGTTTCCACGGACGCCTTTATCGCCTGCTTGAAGATCTCTTCGATCACCGGGTGGAGCGTGATCACGGAGAGCTGCCCGTTTTCATCAACGTAACCGTTTATGATCGACCGGCCGAGAGCCTGCCTTATGCTCTCTGATATGAGGTCGATGTCCCTGGTGGCGGGAATGTGGTAGGCGACCGTCTCCAGGATGGTCACCATATCCTTTATTGAAACCCTTTCCTTCAAAAGGTTCGACAGCACCTGTTGAAGGAAGGCGTACGATATCTGGTCCGGGAACAGATCATCCACGACGGCGGGTGTGTGCCTTCGAACCTTTTCGACCAGGTCCTTCACATCCTGGCGCGTCATTATTTCGTCGGCATGACTGTGTATGACTTCGTTCAGATGGGTGGCTATGACGGCACTGGGCTCGACTACCGTGTAGCCCGCCGCCTCAGCTTTGTCCGTATCCTCTCTCTTTATCCATAGCGCGGGCATGTTGAATGCCGGATCCCGTGTTTCGATTCCCTGTATGCTTTCGTCTGGAAGGCCCGACCTGATGGCCAAGGATCTATCTATCTGGATGGAGCCATCGGCTATCTCGACTCCCTTGAGTTTGATCCTGTAATCGTTCGGTTTAAGTTGAAGGTTGTCCCTGATCCTTATGGGTGAAACATGGAGGCCCAGTTCCGAAGCGGCCTGTCTACGGATGTTCGTCACGCGCCTCATGAAGTCCCCGCCCATCTCCTCGTTGACCAGCTGTATCAACCCATAGCCGATCTCGACTTCCAGCCTGTCGACGTAGTAAAGATCGTCCTGCTCGAGGGGATCGACATCCTCCGGCTGTTCCTCCATCTCCTCCTGCTGAGGGGCTGCTGCCGAGCGCCGCATGAGATAGTACAAGGTGACAAAGAACAAGCCGAGCAGGAAGAATGGGATTTTCGGAAGACCGGGAATGATTCCCATACCCAGGAGAGCAACGGACACTATCATCATAACCTTCGGATACGCAAAAACCTGTCTGGCCGCATCCTGTCCGAAATCTCTCTCGCTGGCCGATCTGGTAACTATCATGCCGGCGCCCGTCGATATGATCAGGGCCGGTATCTGGGAAACAAGACCGTCCCCCACGGTGAGCTTGGTGTACGTGATCGCCGCCTCTCCGGCCGACATCTTTCGCTGCACGATTCCGATCACCAACCCGCCTATTATGTTGATCAGTATTATGATAATACCGGCTATCGCATCACCACGGACAAACTTGCTCGCACCGTCCATAGCGCCGTAGAAATCGGCTTCCTTGGATATCTTTCCCCTTCTGTCCTTGGCCTCGACCTCGGTTATGAGACCGGCGTTGAGATCGGCGTCTATACTCATCTGCTTCCCCGGCATCGCATCGAGGGTGAACCGCGCGCCAACTTCGGCGATCCTTCCCGCACCCTTTGTGATGACGATGAACTGGATAACGACGAGGATGAGGAAGATGACCAGTCCGATTACATAATTACCCTTGACCACAAATCCGCCGAATGACGAGATCACCTCGCCCGCATATGCCTCGGACAGTATCAAACGTGTCGAAGCAACGTTGAGGGCGAGCCTGAACAGTGTGACTATCAGAAGAAGTGATGGAAATACCGAGAATTCCAACGGTTCCCTGACATAGATCGTGACCAGGAGGATAACCAGTGCAAACGTTATGTTGAAGGTCAGGAGGATATCCAGAAGGGCCGGCGGAACGGGAAGTATCATGAGGGCGACGATTCCAATGATTCCGAACGCGTTCAAGACATTAGAACCGCTCGTCAACCTGCTCAGGATCGAATTCTGTTTCAACACGTCAATCACTACCGGACTTCCTCCAGTTTACCGAGATCCCTTCGGTGCAGTTTACAACCTCACCTTGTTCTTGAGGCTGAATACATATGCGAGAATCTCCGCGACCGCCTTGTATAAATGCACCGGCACGAGTTCCCCGATCTTGCACGATTCGAACAGCGCCCACGCAAGCGGCTTGTTCTCGACAACCGGCACCCGGGCATCAACCGCGATCTTTCTGATTCTCTCGGCCAAGTGCTTTCTCCCCTTGGCGATTATCTTGGGAGCGTGAAACTCTGGTTTATACTTGAGTGCGACTGCTATAGAGGTCGGATTCGTAATAACTACATCTGCTTCCTTGACAGCCTCCATCATCCTCCGCCTCGCCATTTCCCTCTGAATACTCTTCATCTTCTGCCTGACGAGTGGATCACCCTCGGTTTCCTTGAGCTCGTCACGGACCTCCCGCAGGGTCATCTTTATAGACTTCTCGTGCTGCCAGAACTGAAATGCATAGTCCAGAGCAGCGACCACGATCATGACGATCAGCGCCCTCAGGACTATGCTCCCTCCGATTCTGATTATCGTTCCGACTATATCCGGACTCGAACCCAGCGACAGGGCCATGATATCGTTTATGGCCGGTCTGAATACCTTGTAGGAGATAAAGCCTATGACACCGATCTTCATCGCACTCTTGCAGGCCTCGAGAACCGCCCTCCATGACAGGATGCGCTTCAATCCGTTAACCGGATTCAACTTATCGAATTTGGGACTGAGAGCCTTCGGGGATATATGGAATCCGACCTGCCCTACATTGACCAAAAAACCCACTCCTATTATTCCCAGGAAGAACGGGGCGACGATCGGGCAGAACCACATGAAAAGGTTCATGGCGATCCTTGACATGTTACCGGGCTCTATATATGAGGGTGAGAGATTGAACGATTGAACGAACACCTTCTCGATACCCTCGATGACGTATGAATGAAATCCGATAGTTATAAGTGTTCCCGCTGTAAGGATGACGAACGAGTTGACTTCCTGGCTTCTTGCAACCTGGCCTTCTTCTCGAGCCTCCCTCCTTCTCTTGGGAGTGGCGGATTCGGTTCTCTCGGCGGATTCGTTCCGCTCCGGCATACGTCACCTCCCCTTCAGACAGCTCCCATTACCCTCATCAAATCACCCGGGATCTCATTTATCAGGTCTATCAAAGCCCTGGCCACATAAGGTATCGAAACGCACAGCCCGAATATCCCCGCGAGGAGCTTCAACGGCAGACCTACTACAAATATGTTCATCTGCGGCACCGTCCTGGCGATGATTCCCAGGGACACGCTTACAAGAAGCAGAAGAACCATCATCGGAGATGCCAGACGAACGGCAACGCTGAACACCTTGCCCGACAGATCGATGAACTCACTCATTCCACCTACATGAATGGACATTCCGCCTATGGGAAGGAAAACGCACGCATCCCTCAGCCCGTCGATGAGAAGATGATGGCCGTTCACAGCAAAGAACAAGGATAACGCTATCATGTATTTCAACTGTGACAGTGTGGGAACATCCATACCCTGCTTGGGATCTATGACCTTGGCAAGTCCCAATCCCATCTGTGTCGCGATGATCTGCCCCCAGAGCATCACGGCCGAAAATACAATGCCGGTTGTCAATCCTATCAAAATACCTACGAGGATCTCACGGCCGCCTGCCAAGAGAAGGTTAATGGCGGATGGTTCCAGGGAGTAATCCCCTGGCCGTGGGACGGCTATGTACATGACAACGGCCAGGACAACGGAAAAGCCGATCTTCCATTTACCGGGCATGAATCCGGCCCCGAAAAGCGGTGTCACGAAAAGGACCGTCGATAACCTGACAAGCAACAAGAGAAAATATGTAATATCGTCCGGATTGAAGAATATATCGACCAACTCGGCCTCCAGGCTATAGGGCGCCTATCTTAGTGACCATCTTCGTTGCAAAAGCAATCAGGATTTTTATCATCCAGGGCATGAAGATGATCACAGCCACCGAAACTGCGAGGATTTTAGGCACAAAGACGAGTGTCATCTCATTGATCTGGGTTACGGCCTGAAAAACGCCTATAAGCGCACCGATTACGAGACCGAAAAGCAACATCGGAGCCGCAACCATCAGAGTCACGTAAAGTGTTTCCCTTCCGATATCTATAACCATCTCCGGCGTCATGCTTCCCTCCTACCCCTTGAATCCCGCGATGATCGACTGGACGAGCAGATGCCATCCGTCGACAAGAACGAAAAGCAGTATCTTGAACGGTAAAGATATCATTACCGGTGGAAGCATCATCATTCCCATGGACATGAGCACGCTCGCAACAACCATATCGATCACGAGAAAGGGAAGGTAGATGAGGAAACCTATCTGGAAAGCAGTCCTGAGCTCACTGATGACGAAACCTGGGATCAGAACGCTCGCTGGAAGTGTTCCCGGCTCAACCGGCTGCTCTACCTTCCTGAGCTTGAGGAAGAGGGCGATATCCTTTTCTCTGGCATGTTCGAGCATGAAGGTCCTTATCGGCGCAAATCCTTTCTCTAGCGCCTCGTTCCTGCCGATCTCCTCCTTGATATAAGGTTGCAGAGCCGATTCGTTGACATCGTCGAATACGGGAAACATGACGACAATGGTCAGAAACATGGCAAGACCGATCAACAGCTGGGCCGGGGGCATCTGCTGGGTACCCAAAGCCTGCCTTACGAAGCTGAATACCACTACGATCCGGGTAAAGGACGTGAGCATGACCAGAATGGCAGGGGCCAGCGAAAGGACCGTGAGGCCTAGAAGTATCTCTATCGGCAAGCTGAGCCTCCCCGTGCTGGAACCCTGACCGGACGAAGTCCCCACCATGCCAGAGATGTCTATTCCTATGCCCCCCTTCGAACCGTCACCGGAGTCCTGCGCCGAGGCCGGCTGCACCAGCAGAAAGACCGGCAGCAAAATACCGATTAAAATGAATGCTGTCTTTATCGATCCCATAAAAGACACCCTTCCTGTCCGATTGTTCATCCAACGGAATCCGGGCAATAGACATGCCCACGCTGGGAAGGGTAAATATTGCCCCCCTATAAGAGAAAAATATTCCCCGTCATGTAATTTATTGTTTCACAATTTATTGGAGTTATCGATGTCTTGGCTTTACGGGACCGTTTTACCTTACTGAGGGCCGGCGGGATTATCCTGGAAGTGTCGATGAGCGCGGACCGGCTGCATTTCAGCCTGTGGATGATTCTTTAGCATCATTGTCCCTTCTCGAGAAGTTTTGAAGGTGTCGAACGAAGCCCGAGATACCGGACGGAGCCGGAACGCTCCCGATCTCCGCCGGATCAAACTCCGCCAATATTGATATCTGATGATCGGTTACGCCGAGCAGGAACATTCTCCCGCTTATCTCCACGAGGTTCAACCTTGCCCTTTGGCCGAGTGGAAACGTCGCCCTCGACCTGAACAAGCCCGATTTCGTGTCGCCGGATTTGAAAAACATCTTTCTTATAGTATGAACGGATGCATAGATCAACATTACTACAACAACGAAGGCAATGGCGAGCCTGCTGGCGCTTGGAAGGAACGAGCCTCCGTCTGAAGCCAAGAGCAAGCTTGGAGCAGCAATTAGCATACAATATGATACCACGAACAATATTTTCCTGTTCATCGCCATTTCCCTCTCATGAAACTCCGCGCAGTCTTTCCATCCTGCTGATGAGCTTTGTAATCTTGACTGCGAAGTACCCATCGACAACGGTCACTTCACCACTTGCAAAAAGTTTGTCGTTCAGGTAAAGATCCACGTTCTCGTTGGCGTTGTGATCGAGTTCGACCAGCATGCCCGGGCTGAGCTTAAGGATCTCTCCCACCGTTTTCCGCGTCCTGCCGATCTCCACCCTCACCGTGACATTCACATCCATCAGCAGATCGATGTTGTTATCCACTGCAGGTTTAGTAACCGCCGCCCTTCCGATTTCAACCGTAGGTTCGAAATCCGGTCGCACAGCCTGTTTACCTGACGGATCCGTTTCTACCTTCAGGTCCTCAACAACTTCCGAAATGGATTCATCGACGGTTCCAGGCACATCGGTTTCGCCGCCATCCGAATCGTGCACGGCGGTCCCCGGGAAATCATCCGCTCCGGCTCTGTTACCGTCCTGCTGCCCGTTATCTACGGCGGCCTGCGGTTCTTCTTTGATCTCTTCACCGGCCATCTTGTTTTCAACCATTATCGTCCCCTTTAACTATCGACACCAACTTTACTGCCTTTCTGCCGGATATACCGCCAGGAATTCCCCCGAATTTCGTAAGGCCCTCTACAAGAATGTCAACGGGCTCTGATGCCTTTCTGTTCAACACTAAAACATCCCCCTCGACCAACGCCTTCGCTTCCTCTATCGGGATCTCCGTAGTGCCTATATCGGCCCTGATATCGAGTTTCACTTCATTCAGTGTCTCCCGCAGACGACGAGCATCATCGACCTTCTCATCGGGTGAGCGCTCCGGCATGTCCTCCTCGGGATCGAGAACATCTATGACGGGATCGAAGGCTGATACCGGGATCGTGATATCCATCATGTCATTCGTCTCACCCATGGTGATATCGAACTCCAACGATACGACCCTTTCCATTCCCGAGCATATGTTGACGAACTCCGGATTGTTCTCGAGCCTGGATATCGAAGGGTTCAACTCCAGAAACCTGTTCGATCCGATTGCGAAATCCTGAAGTACCTTGTCAACTATTCTCCCGAATACGCGGAACTCGATCTCCGTGAATTCCCTAGCTTTATCCAGGGGCTCACCGCTGCCGCCCATGAGCTTGTCGACAAGGGCAAAAACAGTGGAGTATCCCAGCTTTATGATCATCTGACCGCGCAGCGGCGGCATGTTCACGATGGCTATACACGAAGGCTTTGACAGCTTCTTGATATAATCCTGGAGCAGGACATGGCCGATACTCTCCCTGGGGATCACCGACACGGATGAACGGTAGAAATTCGACAGGCTTATCGCAGTCTGCCTTGCAAATGAATCATTGATCGTGGCTAGGTTGGATTCGAATGCCCGGGATAGTGAATGAGGTCTGCTGAAATCGTAAGCGACGCATTCGTCGAATTCGGGCATATCCATGACTTCGAGCTCCAGCACGTCCTCGCGGATGGACTCGATCAGCTCATCGACTTCGGCTTGTGTTATCGTCTGACTCACAACCACTTCCTTATTGAATCACGAAATCGGAAAAATATATATTGAGCAGGTCTCCAGACTCCAGAGATTTGCTCAACTGTTTGTGCAACTCGACCTTCAAGGCATTTCTCTCCTCGATCGTATCGAAATCGTCGATGCTGTTGCCCGAGAGGGTCGATATGACTATGTCCCTCATGGGGGCCTGCCTCTTTTCGACCTCATCGAGCATCTCAGAGCTCGCGACCTCCAGACCGATGCTCACCTTGAGATAGTACAGCCTGTCCCTTTCCTTCAGGTTCACCACGAGGTCTTCGAGCATAACTATATTCCCCCTGTCCAATCCTTCCTCATCCTCCCCCTCCTCGACTATCTCGGTTTTCGATTCACTCTTGCCCGAAAGAATATTTCCCACGACCACGGCTATCCCGAGCTGCACTGCCAAGACCATTCCGATTATCACCAAAGGATTCTGGAAGATCGGTTTTTTGGGCACCTTCTCTTCGACTACTCCGGTTTCCTCTTCGTCTGCCATCGATTGCCTCCTGGTTACCTGTTGTCATTAAACAGGTTGCGATAAGCTTCCTTCTTCATCCTATCCTTATAATTGACATATATTTCAACCCTGCGGTTCTTTGCCCTGTTTTCGGGAGTATCGTTATCCACTATCGGGCGATACTCGCCTCTCCCGACGGCGGTGAGTTCTTCCCCCCGAATACCGCTCTGCTTGAAGAATCGGATCACCCGGATGGCCCTTGCCGCGGATAACTCCCAGTTGGAGGGGAAACGCCCGGTCCTTATGGGGATGTTGTCCGTGTGCCCCTCAACGACTATATCAGAATCGATATCCTTGATCATATCCGAGACCTTCCCGAGCACCTCGATGGCCTCGAATTTGAGATCGGCCTGACCCGTGGCGAACAGGATGGGGCTATCCAACCGCAAAACGAATCCCTCGTCCGTTTCCTCTACCTCCACATTATCTTCCAATTCCACCTTCTCCAGGTATTCCTTGAAGCGCTGAAGCTCCCTCTGAACATCCTCGGCACCGAATCTGTATTTGGCGGGTATGGGTAACTCCTCGAACTCTATTATGGCCCTGTCGAGCTTCATGACGCCGAGTGCGCCCATAAGAGAGCCCATGGCCTTCTTGAATTTGGACTCCTGAATAGATGACATGCTTACGAGAAGCACGAAGAAGCACAGGAGCAGTGACATCATGTCACCATAAGTGACCATCCATAAAGGCGCTCCGCCTTTAGACTCTCCATTGCTCTTCTTCTTTTTCAATCCCGCTCCTGCTCCTGTTCGAACTGCTTCTTTTCCTTGGGCGCGATGAAGGATTTCAGCTTTTCCGACACCACCCTGGGCGTATCACCGGCCTTTATGGACATTATACCTTCGAGAATAAGCTCCATTCTCATGACCTCGTCCTTCGACCTGTTTTTCAATTTTTCCGACATCGGGATGAAGAACACATTTGCCATGAACGCTCCGTAGAAGGTCGTGAGAAGCGCGACCGCCATTCCCGGACCTATACTAGAGGGATCGTTCATATTGGCCAACATCTGTACAAGACCGACCAACGTTCCTATCATTCCGAATGCCGGCGAAAGTGTTCCCATCGTATCGAGCACGCTCCTTCCGATGTTGTGCCTGCTTTCCACGGCGCCGAGCTCGTTTTCCATTATCCTGCTCAGCAGTTCGGATTCGGTCCCGTCCACTGCCAGCATCAAACCTTTTTTGAGGAACGTATCCGGCTCGTTCTCCGCTTCCTGCTCCAGCGAGAGCATGCCCTCTTTCCTCGCCTTCTCCGCATAGTTGATCATCGCCTTTATAACGTCCGAGCTCGCGGCATCCTTGTGCAGAAACGTTTTTTTCACGATGTTGAATACACTGAAAACGGTCTTGATGGGGAAACTGATCAAAGTCGCCGCCATCGTACCGCCCAAAACAATCAGCACAGACTTGACATCGATGAAAGCACCGGCGCTTCCGCCTTGTAATATAGCGGTGATTATCAGACCGACTCCCGCTATGATCCCTATGATAGTCGCTAGATCCACGTCGGCCTCCGATGCAGAACAAACCAGAATCCATTCATCACCGCCGGACTACCTCCTCCGTTCCGTGCCCTTCTCACCAGATGGAATCGCATAAACAGGGAACTTTCGCCTGTACTCGAGGATCGACTGAAGCACCCGGTCGAGATCTTCCAGGACCATTATGGTTCGGCCCGTGGTGAATTTGATTATCGTATCGGGCGTTTCCTCTATGCTCTCTATCAGGTCTGCATTGATAATGATCTTCCTGTTATCCAGCCTGGTGACTCGTATCATTTATCTATCCTACTTCTTGAGGTTTACGAGCTCGTTCAGCATCTGATCCCCAACGGAAATAATCCTGGCATTGGCCTGAAATCCACGCTGCGCTATGATCATCTCGGTGAACTCGCTCGCAAGATCTACGTTCGACATCTCGAGCTCGCCCGGCGTGAGCTGTCCGCGTGCGTTCGTTCCCGCGAAAACGATAACAGGCGTGCCGCTGTTGGGGCTGACCATGAACATATTCTCCCCCGACCTGTATAAACCGCTCGAATTATTGAAATCGGCCATAGCGATCTGTGCCAGGTCCCTGTTGACTCCGTTCGTGAACTGCCCGTTGAGCACTCCGTTGCGGTCTATCGAGACATTCTCGAGCGTCCCCATGCTCTGGCCGTCGAAGTCCTGGGCTCTGACAGAGAACTCCCTGCTGAATTGTATAAGCCCGTCCATCGATCCGATGTCTCCGGGGTCCAGGACGATCGCTATCTGGTTGGCACCGTTCTGAGGATCTATGAGCAGCCTGCTTCCGTCGCTGTACGAGAAGGAGGAAAGAAGACCGTCACTGTTGAACTGTACTGTCCCGGATCCACCCTCTATGATCTCCCCTCTACCTTCCAGCGTCACGTCCCAGTTCCACGTGTTCTGCCCATAGATCTTCGTGAAAGTGACGTTCAGGTCATGCACAGTTCCAAGGGAATCGTACACGAGAGATGTGGCGCTGTACGAACCGGCGTCGCGAGCCTGCTGGACTTCCGTGAATATGAAGGCGTTGTCGAACAGGCTTCCGCCTCCAGGCTGGCTGAGGTCGATGTTCGATATCGCAAAATCGCTTCCCACATCACCGGTGATCTGCAGCCTCCCCATTTCATCCAGTACGACATCACCCATGGAGATGTTGAATGACTGCCTAAGCGAGAATACCAGATCGCCGACTGTAGTGGTCGCGGACGAGTATGGCAGGCTGGTCGTAGATATAGCGCTGCCGCCCAGATCGCCGTCGATCGTGATATTCATGCCATCGACCAGGTCCAGCTGCCTTCCGTTGGAATCGTAGCAGTCTCGAAGAAGGTCGGCCGAAGAGGCCGGCCCGCGTAGGGCGACCAGGTTCTGCCCGGAACCACCCGCCGCTATCGCGCTGTCGAACGAAAAGGCGTTGTTGAAGATCGTATTGCCCGTCACCTGGAGTGAAAGTGTGTTTATATCCATGCCTCCGGCATTGACCTGCAGGTGACCATCCGGCAGGATCTCGACCATCGCACCGCCATCGATCGACCGGAGTGTCGTTTCGAGGAAATCGGCTATGTCGGATAGAGTTGTCGTTGATGTTACAGACATCATGGAATCCGGAATAGTCGTTCCGCCCACCGTACCGGAAACCTGGATATATTCGTTGTTCCTCAGGTTGAGAAAAGTGCCGTTTTCGTCATAGAGCGATAACGCCGAGTCCGCTCCATTAGCCGACACGATCAGGGCCTCGGATCTCGTTATGGTCTCCTGTGCATCGGAGTCCACATTCAGGTTTCCCATTAGCTGGACGACACTCGTCGCCCTTGCCGGAACGACGAGGGACGTGGGAAGCACGATATCCTCTATGCCCCTTCCGTGTTCTATGTTTCCAGACTCATCGGCGATAATGCCCTGGAGCTTGTACCCGTTGCCCGGATTCACCAGGTGACCCAAGCCGTCGAGACTGAATGCACCCCCCCTTGTATAGTAACTTGTGAAGCCATCGCTCAGGATGAAGAATCCTTCACCCTCGATGGCCAGATCCGTCATTATTCCCGTAGTCTGCATGTTCCCCTGGGTAAATACGGTATCTATACTGCCGATTGCCGCCCCCAGTCCGATCTGTTGAGGATTCGTCCCACCCGAAGAGCCAGACGTCGGTCTGGACGCACCCCTGATTGTCTGGGAGAGCATTTCCCTGAAGGTAACCCTGCTCGCCTTGAATCCCACAGTGTTTATATTCGCAATGTTGTTACCTATTACATCCAGCTTTACCTGATGATTGGACAGTCCTGATACCCCCGCAAAGAGCGATCTTAGCATGTCCCGGCCTCCTTCCTAAGGCTCGTGTATCTTGGCGACCGCATCTACCGTTCAACGGCCGAGGGCTTCCCCTTGCGGGGCCCAGCCCTATACAAAAACAGCGCTATCTATTCCGGTGAATACCTTCTCCTTGTTACCACTCGAATGCATCGCCGTTATTATCGCCCGTTCCTTGGCGTCGGCGATGAAGATGAGATCCTTGTAGAATATCGCAGGCTTCTCCCCCCCTTTCTCAGCAGCCTGGCTAACGGCACTCGATATCCTCTCCAAGTCCTCCGTGTCAATCTTGATCCCCCTTCCAGCAATCCTCGCCTCCGCGTGACCGGTCAGGCGCAGCTCGTGCTCCTCGCACACCTTCCTGAGGCATTTCTCGAACCCGGCCGGTTGTCCCTCACGGCTTCGGAGGTCACATGTCTTCCCCGCTTGTGCCTGCCCGGGAACAACTCCGGTGATTCTATCCGTCATCGGTCCACTCCCGGATTTCTATGACCTTTGAAAGGTTATAGTCCTTACCCTCGATCTCTAGGTATGCATTGCCACCCGAGAATTTCACGGAAGTGACCTTCCCCTGGACGAAGGGGGAGATAACCTGCTCCGCACCGTCATCATCCGTGAACTCGATCTCGAACGTGTATAAACCGTCATCAACTGCATTCCCGTCCTTAGCGATCCCGTCCCAATCGATATCCACAAAACCGGATTCGCTTACGTCGATTCCAAACGTCTGGACCGTGTTCCCCCCGCTGTCGACAACGGAAACAGAAGCGTAACCGGATGATGGTGCGTAGAACCCGGTGTTCTGCGGAACACCGCTTTCGACGACTATGGCATCCGATTTGACCACTGCCTCACGCCCTATCAGAGCCGCCGAATAGGCATTGTTCAAAGATTGAGAAAGAAACAGGGAGGTTTCCACTCCCTCGTTTATGCTTTGAAGCTGCTCCAGCGAACTGAACTGTGTCATCTGGTTGATGAAGTCATCGTTGCTGAGGGGATCCATCGGATCCTGGTGGCTTATCTGGGCGATGAGAAGCCTCAGAAAATCGTCTTTGTCCAGAACATCACCGTAATCCGTCGTGGACGATACGTTCGGCACCTGCGAACTGATGCTGCTGACAAATTCCATCGTATCCCTCCCTCCTTCTAATATCCCGCATTACCGATTACCAACTCATTCGTGCCGGCGCCCGGATGTTCCAGCACCGGCGGGACACCGGCCCCACGCACCTTCACGCAAGAACATCGATGCCGTTCCTGTTCATTACGTGGCGAGTGCGCATATCGATTTTAGGCGGCTTTCCAGTTGTTCGGGCCATATAGCCGTCCTCGTCTAGGGCCGGATCACCGCTTCCCTGCTTCTGTGAATTCTCTACGGAGACGTCGAGATGGTCCATGACGAAGCCCTGCTTGGAGATCGCTTCGCTCAACCGTCCGGAACCCTCGTCTATAACGGCCTTCACCGACGACGTCTCGACTACAAACGATGCTCTGACCTTCCGCTCCTTCATCGATATCCTGATCCTCACTTCGCCCAGCTCCGGCGGCACGAGCTTGACTCTCACCTCATCGAATCCACTGCCCTTTTCGTGTATTATGCCTATACGCTCTACTATCCCCTTCTCGATATCGGATACGATGATCCCTTTCTCGCCGGCCGTCAGCGCTCCATCAAGGCCACGGAGCGTAGATTCCCCAACGTGCCCTCCCGGTCCTGCAGCCTCCGGAGAAAAGACGGCCTCCCACCTTTCTCCGCTAAGTACGCTCTCCGAGCCCGATACCGAAACCTCCAGGTCCGCCCCCCCGCCCACGATGGCTTGGACCGCATCCCTCACGGACACTGCCGGTCTGGCGGCATGCAGCTTCGGCGCTCCCGGATCCCGCTTCTTATAAGCCGCCGACCTATCCCCTTCGATCTTCCACTCGCCTCCCCTGCTCCTGTGGAACGGCTCATGGGAAAGCCCGGCTGCAACCTCCGGTTCGCCGATCCCGGCACCAATCCCGGGAGCACGGCCGCTATAATCATATTCACCTTGGAATATCAGATCATCCTTGCTCTGTGCGACCATCCCGCCGAACTCGCGGGAGACATCAGAAAACTCCGATTTTACTTCGTGAAGTGCCTGTGGGAACCTGTCGAAACGGGGCAAGAGCTGCGTCTCGACCGAGTGTTCCTCGATGAAGTTCTCAGGGGCAAGCGCGCCTGTACCGTGCAAGACCGGATCGATTTTATCGTTGACCTTGCAGGCGTTCAATAGCGTCTCCTCCTCGGCGGCGAACGCTTCGATTCCCGGTATGTCCGGATCCGGAACCGATCCAACCTCTCCGTTGATCTCAAATGCATACAATTCCGGAACCGCATCACCGGCCTTGATCGCTCCGACCTTGCCTCCACGGACCGGTACGACCGCCGGAACCTCATCGTCCGAATATCCGTCTATACGCAATGATTTAGAACGATCACGCCGAGCTAGCCCCTGGGGGACCAACCGTCGGGCATTACCTCGGGAAGGTTCTCCTTCAGGAGGTTTCCCGTGTTCAGAAAGCGCGGGCTCCATCTCCACGGCAAGAACCGTATTCTCCGGGCCTTGTATCTTCTGAAGGGATAAGTTGACGGCATGACCGGGAGTTAATGCATCGATCTCCCCGCTCGAGACAGCATGTGCTTTGTTCTCCCGGCCCAACGTGACCTGTTTTTCGTTCAGTCCAGGGGTTATTCCGGCTCTTCCATAATCTATTCTTTCAACGGACTTCTCAGCAAAAGCGAGTTTATCCACCTTGACCTTCACGCCTATCCCTGCATCCGCGCCGAATCCTGCTCCCGTTTTCGTCAACTCGTTATTAACTAGAGAATGGAAATACGAAGGGACTGAGAATGCTTGGATTCCGCCGGAACCGATCTTCCGTCCCTTCCTGGCCCGACCGCTGGCCGCACCTAGGAGCATATTTGCCGGTATCGCTCTCATCCTCTATTCAACTTTCCTATTCTCCTGCTCACCTCCGCCGCCAATTTGGGCGGAAGGGCGGACAATAATTTTGCAGCGTCCTTTTCCTTCATCCTGGACACTATGTTTATCAGCAGTTCCATGTCCAAAGCCGATGCTATAGTCGCCGCCTTGTCCGGTTTCATGGAGCCAAACATCTTCGCCAGCTTGGCGATCCGCTCGAGGCGCTCATCGTCGAGCTCCAATGAACCCTTTGAAATCCTGTCCAGCGTCAGGCTGAGTTGTTCACGTTCCGCGGCGATCAGCTTTCTCTCTATTTCGAATTCGTTTTCAAGGCTCAAAACATCATTCCTCCGCCTTTCCAGGTCCTGCTTCTGCACCTCCAGAAGCGCCATCTGCTCTCTCACCTTGAGCAGTTCGGTGGTTGTGTCCACCGGTTCGGCGACAGGCCCGATGCTGATAAAGCCCATAAAGTAAAGAACCCCGAACATGATCAGGAGAAAGCTTATCGCCGAAAAGAGAATGATATCCTTCATAATTCGAACTGCCTCGCTGTAAAGCCAAAACCTGTCCTAATGGCTGGACGGCACATGTAGCAAGCGAGGCAGACCGCAAAGGATATGCCATTGGTATATTAGAGGGTTTTAAAAGAGCTTAGCCGCGTAAGTGGTTAATGTTAAAAAAAGTTAAAGAAGTCGATAGATGTCGCCGATAATATATAGATGGGAAGGAACCCTGAAAAGGGGAAATAATTACCTGCATAGGATGCCTTTCTTTCCCGATTCATCACCTGTCACTATCGTCCAAATGGGAATGAATGAGTGCCAGGTCATCGGATACACGTTCCGCCTTGGCATTTTCTCGTTTTTTCAGTCGATCCGCACTTCTCGATACGATGTTTTCCCATATACGGCGTTTCACGGCGGCCCTGATCACGAATTCCCGCTTCATGTCCTCTATGGCTATATTCTTATCAAGCTCCTGCTTCAGCTGCCCCCCCCTGAGATCGAAATACCGGTTCCCGTACTCGATGTAATCCAACTCGCTCCTCCGAAGCACGCCTGTAAGCATAGAGGAACAGAACCTGTGATATGCGTTTTTCCTATTCACAAATTCACCGGATTCGCGCTCACTTCGATTTCTATTGTTACTCGCCCGTTTAAGATCGATTACACTGAGCCATTCCTTCTTCTCGAAGAAATTCGCCAGCTTCTTGAGTTTCTTCAGATGTGTGCTCATCATACGAGGAAGAAGGCACCGGCCCCCATATCGCAAATCAACCTCTAGGTATCCAGTTCCCCGTTAATAATAGTGCCAAGGCAATCCTCGGTATACGAGAGTGGTGATGAATCCTTGATGTTCTGGCGGAAAAATCCTCTCAACCTGCCTACCATTTCGATGGCCTTATCCACTTCCGGATTGCTGCCGCTCTCGTAGGCCCCGATATTGATAAGATCCTCGGCTTCTCTGTAATCGGCGAACCACTTGAGAATGCCGTCCCTTCTCTTGCTCTGCCTTCCATCCAGCAGTTCAGGCGCCAGCCTGGATACGCTTTCCAGAATATCGACTGCGGGGTACAATCCCATGTTTGCCAGCTTCCTGGATAGAACGACATGTCCGTCCAGTATCGCTCTGATCGCATCCGTCAAAGGATCCGCACTTATATCATCTCCCTCGATCAATACGGAATACAGGCCGGTTATGCTCCCTCGGGAACCGTTTCCGGCTCTCTCCAGGATCGCGGGAAGCTTTGCAAACACGGAGGGAGTGTATCCACGGGCCGTGGGCGGCTCCCCCACTGCAAGGCCTATCTCTCTCAGCGCCATGGCATACCTGGTTATAGAATCCATTATGAATAGGACGTTGAGCCCCATGTCCCTGAAGTATTCAGCGATGGCCATTGCCGATTCGGCGCCCTTGACCCTCATCACCGGGCTTCTGTCCGACGTTACGGTCACAACGACGGACCGGCGCAATCCATCCCTCCCCAGCACATTCTCAACGAATTCCCTCACTTCCCTGCCCCGCTCTCCGATCAACGCGACCACATTCACATCGCTTCGAGCATACCGGGAGATCATCCCCAATAGAACGCTCTTGCCTACACCGCTTCCCGAGAAAATCCCCATCCTCTGTCCCAAACCGCAGGGTACTATCGCATCTACGATCTTCACACCTGTCTCGAGCTGCTTATCGATGGGGAGGCGGTCGAGCGGTGACGGCGCAAGAGCGTCCAGCGATCTCCAGCCGGATGTGAATACGGGACCCTTCCCGTCGAGAGGTTCACCCAAAGCCCCGATCACTCTTCCCAGAAGCCCTTCCCCCACGGGAACATTGAACGGTTTGCCCGAATGATATGCCGCGCTGCCCTCGCTGATTCCCACAACCTTCTCGAAAGGCATGAGGAGAAGCTTCTCGTCCCTGAATCCCACAACCTCGGCGGTGACCGATCTCGTGTGCCTTCCGGTGTCGATCGTGCATATGTCCCCAACGGAAGCCCTCAGACCTCCGACTTCCACGACCAAGCCAACTACACTCGAGACCCTGCCTACAGGCTGGACCAGGTTCGCATTACGCACCGTGGTCTTGAGTAGTCCCCATCTGTTCAGCAATCGATCTTCCATACTCCCTTTCAAGCGCGGTAGACAGATTTTCCAGCTGCTCCCCTATCACGGCACGCAACATACCCTTATCCGTCTCCACCACACAGCCGCCCCGTTCGATCCTTCTATCCTCCAAAAGCCTCGCACCCTTCAGGGAAGACGGTGTTTTGCGATCCTCCGCGAGCATTTCCTCGACTACACTGATATCATCAGGATTCAAGCGGACGAGTACAGGTACCTCCTTACCGAGTTGGGCAAGACAGGATCCGATTTGTATCCTTAAGCATTCGGCTACTCCGGACGCCACTTCGCGGCCTATCACCTTCCGACTGATGGCGATCGACAGCTCCAAGAGTTCCCTTTCCAGCTCGATCAACATTGCATCACGGGCCTCATTGATCTCCCTCAAGACGGAGACCACAGTGCCCGCCAGACGCTCCCTCAGCTCGGCGGCCTCCTTTCGCCCCCTTTCCAGCCCTTCCATGTAGGCGGCGGAGATTCTATCCCGCAATTCATCTTCTTCGAATATTTCGTCGTCCCAGCATGATGAACCACCGGATACAGATTTCAGTACCTGAAGCAACTCGAATTCACCGGCGGTCGCTTCCTTCAATATATCGGGAACGAAATGCTGATTCTTATCCGTCATAAGCACACCCCAGCGTCATTCCACGATAACCGCTGTGGCACCGCCCCTCCCGGCAATAACTATACGCCCCTCTTCCTCCAGTTTCCTGACTGTATCCGCAATCCTCTGCTGAGCGGCTTCCACCTCTATGAGACGCATTGGGCCGAGGTATTCGATCTCCTCCTTGAGCCCCGTCGCCGCGCGCTTTGACATATTGGAGAAGAACTTATCCTTAACCTCGTTACTTGCCGCTTTCAATGCAACGGCGAGTTCCTTCGTCTCTATTTCTTTCAAAACCTCCTGGACCATCTTGTTGTCGAGAAGGGTGATATCTTGAAAGACGAACATCTGACTCTTTATTGTCTGAGCCACCTCAGCATCGATCTCCTCTACACCTTCGAGTATATCCTGCCACAACTCGGAATCTATCTCGTTGAGGGACTCTGCCACCTTCTTGGTCCCGCCGATCTTGGCCGTAACCTGTTCGAAATCGCTGGATATATGCTTTTCCAGAACCTTTTCTATAGCGTGCAGCATATCCGGGCTGGGCTTATCCATCGTAGCCATCCTGTAGGCGATATCCGGTTGCACCTCCGCCGGCAGCTTGGCGATCACCGGACCGGAAATGGAAGGATCGAGATTCGCGAGGACCAGTGCGATAGTCTGCACATGCTCGTTCTTTAGGAAATTGGCGATAGTGGCCGGATCCACCTTTCGAAGCATTTCGAAAGATGTGCCTTCGCCGAATCCCTGCACACGGTTGATTATCCTCTCGGATTTACTCTTGCCCAGCGCCTTGGTAAGAACCTCTTCCGCGTACCTGATACCTCCCTGAGAGACGTATCCCCTGGCAAGCATCATCTGGTAGAATTCCTCGAGGACGGCCTGCTTCGTTTCAGCATCGACCGTTCCGACCTGAGCAATCTCGCTTGTAAGCGCTTCCACTTCATCCTCGGACATCTTCTTGAAGATCAAGCTGCATATTTCGGGACCGAGGGATATCAGAAGCACGGCGGCTTTTCTGAGTCCCGGTATCTCTTCGATAACAGCAGCAGTCGACTTGTTGGCCATCATCGATCCTCTTTCACTATTCGGTCATCCAGGTTTTAACGAGCTTCACGACCTGTTCGGGTTCCCTCATGGATACTTCCTTCGAACGGTCCTCGATGGATCTATCCATCACTTTGACTTCGGGAACCGACACCCCCGGCCCTACCTTAGCGGCAGTAAAAGGAGCGAATCCCCTCACAGATCCGCTGAAGAGCCTGCCAAGGTGCTTACGGAAGAGGAGGAACAGGAATATCAGGATGGAAACACTGGCCACCTTGGTAATCAAATCAGGCAACCATTCCATCAGAGGCGTTCTCAATCCTATCTCCCCCGTGGTTTCACCCGAATGGAACCTCAGATTAACAACCTTGATCATGTCGTTTCTGGAAGGGTCGAATCCGACGGCTCCCTTCACTATCTCCTCTATCTCGTTCAGCTCCCCGGGTTCCAGGGGGGTATATACCGATTCGCCTCCCTCGCCCCCGTGTTCGTAATGTCCGTCAACGAAAACGGCTACCGACATGGATTTAATTCCTCCCCCCCCTCCAACGATCTTTTCCACGGTTTTATTGATATCGTAATTGGTAACAGAGGTGGCGCTCGTGGAACCCTCCTGCGTGTTGCTCTCCTCTGTTGTCTGCTCACTCCTCACCACCGTATTTGGATCAAATACCTCCCTCACCACTTCAGTCTTACGATAATCGATATCAGCGTCCACACGCACAACCGACCTCCCGGAGCCGAGCACGACGGAGAGCATATCCTCCGCTTTTCCGGCGAGGTAGGACTCGATCCCTTTCTTTATATCTATCTGGGCGTTCGTCAATCCATGAGACTCCTCACCAACCGAACCGGTCAGAGTATTACCGAATTGGTTTATCACTGTGACGTTTTCAGGGTTTAGACCATCGACACTGTACGAGACGAGGTTCGTGATCCCCTGGATCTGTGATTGTGAAAGAGCATTGCCCTGTTTCAGGTCTAACACAACCGACGCGGTCGCTTCACGCTTTTCCGCGCTATAAATGCTCTCCTTCGGAAAAACGACATGAACCCGGGCCTTTTCGACAGCCTTCAGGCTGCTAATAGTTCTCGATAATTCCCCCTCTAGCGCCCTGCGCAGATTCAGTTTCTGAACGAAGTCCGTTACACCGATCTCGTTGTTATCGAATATCTCGTAGCCGACGCTTCCGCTGGGAATGGCACCGGAGGAAGCAAGAGCTATTCTGAGCTCGGCGACCTTATCTGCGGGCACGAGGATCGTCGTCCCGCCCCTTGTCACCTTGTGATCCTCCCCCATCTGTTCCAGCTCCCCGGCCACATCACCCGCCGTCGCTATATCCAGATCAGAGAACAGCACCGCATAGCTCGGTTCCCTCAACCACAATCCAAAAGTTAGAAGGCTTACTATGACAGCGATCGCTATGCCCGAAATGGTTATTTTCTGGCTGAAGCTGAAGCCGGTCCAGGCTCCCTGTATCATCCTCAAAGTCTCTTCTAAACCCGCCAAAGCAGCCCTCCATTCAAATCAACATTCAACTTCTAATCGTCCTGTATCGCGCACTGCACAATCCAACAATCAACCATAGTCTTTGGACCGGCCGAGTTACATCCTCATCTGGGTTATTTCTCTGTAGGCTTCCAGAAGCCGGTTTCTGATCTCCAGCATGAGGTCGAATGCCAGTCTCGCTTCCTCGCTCGCTATCATGACGTCGTGCACCTCTACGGGTGCCCCTGCGATCGCAGCCCTGGTCATGTCGGACGCACGGTTCTGGAGTGAATCGACGTCTCCAACCATCTTATTGAGCATCTCTTTGAAGCCGCTTCCGGCTTCACGCGCCGGCTCTTTATAAATTTCTCGAATAATTGATGAGCCGGTCGGATTGATTTTCATCTGTGCTCCTCCACCGAATTATATCTCGAGCGCTTTAAGAAACATGTTCTTAGCCGACTGGATGGCGGTTACGTTCGCCTCGTATGCCCTGGTTGCCGTCACCATATCAACCATCTCATCGATCACGTTAACGTTCGGCATTCGAACCATACCATCAGCATCGGCATCGGGATGATCAGGATCGAAATGCAACATGAACGGGGTCCTCTCGTCGATCTCGATGGTCCCTACCGGTATCTCCACCGGTGGATCAATCAATACCGGTGCCGTTGAATGCTCCATATAACCGGCAAGCAGCCCGGCAAAGTCCCCCTGACCGTATTTCGGCGCCGCTGATTCCTTGCCGGCCGAGATATTTACGGATTTTCTCCTGTAGGGTCCGCCTTCCTCGGTCCTGGTCGTTTCGGCATTGGCGAGGTTTTCGGCAATGGCGTCAAGTTTCATCCGCTGGACCGTGAGCCCCGCTGAACTGATATTCATGGCTCTGAAAATTCCCGTACCTTTCATTGATAATCACCTCGTTACGTGCATGTTACTTGTGCTTTCCGCTTATTGCGGCAAGTATGCTGTCAATCCTTCTACGCGTTGCCGTCGCCACCATATTGTACGAAAGGTTTGTCTTGGCCAAATCCGTCATCTCTTCCTGAATATTTACATTATTTACGCCGTTGAAATAATCCGATTTCTTCTCCCTGACTCTGGAAAGCCGGCTCTGCGGAGATTCGATCGGGATCCCCCCCGGTGGAAGCGGCACTTGTGCAGGGCGCAGACGCAGCGCACAAGCCTTTCTCAGATTCTCCTCGAACGATACCTCCATGCTTTTGAACCCGGGCGTCTGGACGTTGGCGATATTGCCGGCAACGACCCTCTGGCGAAGCGCGTAGGCATCGAGAGCGTTCTTGAGGGCGCCGATCCCGGTTCTCGAAAGGAAATTCCGCTTTATCATTCAAGCTCCTCTATTCTAGGCTTCCATACTTCGCCATAACGGCCTCGGGCGCCAAATTGGCGACCTCTCTGGACCTGGACACGGAACGCCCTCCGGTGCTGAACAGGATCTCGTTCTTTCTTTCAACGGCAAGAACCTTCTCTATCAGCGATGATATCTCATCTATGATCCGGGCAACATCCGCCGGCCGTGCGGGTACATCGCGGTATAACTTCTTCTCTTCGACGATCAGCTCTTCTATGGATTCAATTTCCCTCATAAGCCTGTTCTTGTTCTTCAGTATCGGAATTATTTCGGATACGGGGCGCCTCTCGCTCAAAACAGCATGCAGTTCCTCTGCAAGCTTCAAGATCTGTTTGTAGCACCTCTTCTCTCTCTCGTAGCTCTTTGCCAGTGTATCCTTGAAATCCCGCATCTGCGCTGCACACCTCCAGTCGGCGGCACGGTTATCAGGTCTTCCTCCCATGTCATCCGGATCAGGGAACCTCGCTCATTACCTCGGCGTACCGCTCTAGATACGCTTGCCAGAAACAGGCCATATCAGCACCTTCGTTCGTATTGCATATCAGCGTGTATTGTTCATGGGCTTTATCCCGGTGTCCCTCCAGAAGATGAATGCCGGGCAGCCACAGTTTCGCCCTCGATATCATCGGTTCATTTCCAAAATCAATTATGAGCGAGATATACTCCTTCGCCTCGGAGAGATGCCCGCTCCAGATGGAGGTTTTTAAGGCAGCATTGACAACCATCAAAGCCTTGACAGGCTCGATTTGAGATGCCGTCACCCTGTCTATCAACCAAACGTATAGGCTATGGGCCTCCTGCCAGTCACCTTTGTCGGCAAGCAGTCGTCCCTCTAATATCGCGGCATCGATACCCGGTAAAAATCCCTTTAAGCGCTCGAAGCGTTTTTCCAGACTACTCCTGTCCACCTTGTGCAGATAAAGATAGCTCATGCCCGCCATGAGGTCTTCGCTCAGCTGTCTCTTCAGATACGGCTTCAACATCTCCGCTTTCGTCAGCATTTCCATCAGCAGGGTCGAATCAGAAAGGCCAACTCCCGTTCTGATCAATCCGCTGTACCTTTCCCTATCGAAGTAACCGTCATTATCGATTCTACCCAGGAGATTCCACCACTCTAGTGAGGTCTCGTGTGCATCGAGATCGGTATAGCAGCTGGCTATCCTGCAAACCCTTTCAATTCCTATCCTGCCGCTCAATGTATCCAACGGCATATACATCGCCTTGAGTGAGTCAAGCTTGTGATTGCTCGAATTCAGACGCTCTAAGACATCTCCAGGTTCGGCACCCGTCATCTCATACCATTCAGCGGCCCTGATTACGAGATTCGCAAATTCGCCCATGCTCTCGGAGTGGGCCGAACCGCTATATACCGTTACACTCAACAGTACAAGTAGAAGATAGAATCTGCTCAATTTTGTCCTTTCTCTATGCTTACCATTTAGACGCGATCCGCAACGAGCATGCCATCACCGGAATCCGCATGAAATGCGGGAATTATATTCTCGAGCAGGGAAATTTAATCCTCCTTTCCCCGTAAGGCCCCGACCACAGCAATTTTTCAGCTGTGAGCCTGCGCGGCAGGCGGGGAAAAAAGATCCCAATTCAGGTCTGCGGGCGGGTGAAATCTTGAAAGGCAAAGGATTCGAGCTGCATCGCAAGAAAACTGGTCAGTTTCAGTGGTAAAGGTCGGAACATAGATCGGAGGGATTTCATCTAAGAAGCAGCATCTTGCGTGAAAGAGTCATCTTGCCGGCCCTGAGCCTATATATATACACCCCTGAACCGGCCGGGATTCCCGAATCGTCCAGTCCGTTCCATCGAGCCGAGTGCGAGCCTGCGGGAAGCTCATCATCGACCAATCGTGCTATCCTTCTTCCGTCCGTGCTGAATATATCGATTCTGACCATGCACCCGGCAGGCAGGCTGTATTGAATAAGCGTCGAAGGATTGAATGGATTCGGAAAGTTCTGCAGAAGAGTCAGCTCCCCAACAGGAATCATAACGGGTCCGGTTTCGAAAAGCAGGCATCTTTCCCCCATTTCGGATGTTTCGACACGATAGTAGAATGTGATTCCCGGTCTACAGGATTCATCTTTGAAAACGAATGACAGGCCATCCGAGGAGATATCGGGAAATGGGATCTCCCTGAATACCCCGTCGGCTTCCTCGGTCCTTAGAATGTGAAAGCTGTCCCATCCGTCCCTGGAAGATACCGACCATTCGATAACAACCGACGATCCGCGAATCCCGGAGGAGTAGCACTCGAGGAAGGTTGCGGCGATCAGGTTGCCGTCGGCCGTGATCCTGGTCACGTATATGTCCGTGAACTCGTTGCGGTAGTCCTCCCATGTAACGATAGCCCCCCCGGCCCCGTCACCGACGACCCTGGAATTCCACTGCGTCCAGATATCCGTGCATACTGCCACACCATCGGATTTCCAGCAGATCGTACCGCTCTGATCGACCTTTTGCGCGTATGCGGTGTACTTACCGCTTCTGCGGTCCCGCCAGGTGATTACAGCACCATCGGAGCTTTCACAGCAGATCCTTGGGCATTGCTGTGCATCCACAGCCCTGCATATCGCCACGCCGTTATCCGACCATCTTGCACCACCGTCGCTGTCGATCCTCTGTGCGTAGATATCCCAGTTCCCGCTCCTCCTGTCATCCCACGTTACTATCACGCCTCCCGAGAGGTCCGGTGCGAGATCCAGATAGTACTGCTCCTCGTCCGAAACACAGACGGGAACACCCCCGTCCTGCCACTGCAATGCCCCCGAAGCATCGATCTTCTGCGCATATATATCATATTTCCCGTTCCGCCTGTCACGCCAGGCTATGATCGCTCCACCCGCATCATCC
This sequence comes from uncultured bacterium, assembly GCA_964422745.1. Classification (GTDB taxonomy): domain Bacteria; phylum Krumholzibacteriota; class Krumholzibacteriia; order Krumholzibacteriales; family Krumholzibacteriaceae; genus CAYRCK01. The sequence continues at coordinate 72,713 of CAYRCK010000004.1, read as the reverse complement.
GAAACGATACGCGGATACCATTGATCGTCGCTTTCCCCGCATATCATTACACCACTTGTATCCCACGGAACTACTCCATTGAATGCAACCCTGCCCGCGTATATATCGTTTTCACCGCTTCTTCCGTCTACCCAAGTGACGATCGCGCCTCCCCAGCAGTCGGTGGAGATCTGTGGAGAGTATTGGTCTCCGGTGCTGCTGCATAGTGATACTCCGTTAGAAGACCATTGTGCGACGCCGTTTCCGCCGATCCTCTGAATAAAAATATCAGAATCGTCTCCCCTGTCGTCGACCCATGTGATTATCGCCCCGTTCGAGTTATCAACGGTGATCTTCGGCACGTACTGGTCCCCCTCCGCTGCACTAACCGCTATCCCCCCCGAACCCCACAACTCCCCGCCGTATGGATCCATCCTCTGAGCATAGACGTTATTATCATCGATGGTCCTGTCCCACCAGGTTATGATCACTCCCCCGGAGCGGTCCGATATAATTTGCGGATCCGCCTGATCCACGAGCGAGGAGGTGACCGCAATACCATCGGCGGACCACACGATATCCCCGTACCTATCTATCCACTGGGCGAATATCTCGCTGTGGCCGTTCCTGTTGTCGTACCACGTTATAAATGCTCCTCCTACCCCGTCCCCGACGATCTGGGGACCGTCCTGATTCTCCTCAGCCGTGCAGACAGCCACACCCTCTTCCAACCATACGGCTTGCAGAGCCCTTGTGCCTTCCAGCGAAACGAGTAATAGGAACATGATGATAATGGATGAACGAAGCGGCATCGAGATTCCCGTATGCCGGTTCGACCCGCCTGTACGGGCACAGATTGGACGCCCCACCCCAAAACGACCGGAACCAGGACGGGATTTAGAAAACCTATACGGATCAGCATTCACGCAGGGATATACGCGCAACTAACATGCCACCTCCGTTCTGAGGCTCTAAGCTAGGAATAATATACTACAGGCGAACATGAATCGATATGTTTAGTATCATATACATTTATAACTCCGCCCCTTACAAGAACGGCTGCATCGATGGGCACCATGAAAAAAACTCCCGGGATCAGAATCCGGGAGACAAATGCGGCCGGTTCTTGTGGTAAAAAACCGGCCAAATGTCATATGTAAATTTAAAGTGTTTGGTGCATCAACGCTTCATGATGCTCCGGAGCCTCTCGGCCAGCTTTCCTACGAGCTTCGATTTGACCTCATCTGTATCGTAGAAGCCTCTTGCGATCTTCTGTCTAGCCTCTTCGACCTTATCAGGACGAACCTCGCTGACCTTCTCAGACTCTATCCGGGCCTTGGATACCAGCCGGCTGAGTCTGCTCACATCACCGCTGGCCCTACCGGACACGGCGTGCTTCTTCCTGCTGCCGGTCTTCTCATTGGATTGGACGTTCTTATCCCCGGCGAGCTCCTTAATCTTTCCCTGATTGATGTTGTTGATCTTCATCTTGCCTTGCTCCCGTATTCAGGGTACCTTGTATAACCGCCCCCGTCAACCGCATTCCAAGCACCGGCCGCGTACTTCTTCTCCGCTTCCAGTCCCATTTCCAAACTCTTCATACTCTCTTTCGTCCTACCGGCCTGAATCGCGAGCCTGGCTCGAATAACGGCATCTCTCGCCAGGATTTCCCTGAGAAAGTCGAGCAGCATCCCGTCACCGTCATTCAGAAGGACGAGTTTTTTCAACAGCTCGTCTCTCTCCTTCAGGGTCGAATAAAGCAAATTCAGGTCCAAGTTCCCCAGAGCGGATTCTACGGCCTCGGTTCTGCCCGTAACTTCATCCTTTAACCTGTTAATAAGTAATAATTTACTTCCGTCTTTCACCGGCTCCCTCCCTATCCTTCAACTCCACCCATGCCGAACGAAGATCCTGAACGATTGGTAGAATTTCTTCGATCTTCCTGGCATTTCTTTCCCCGTTGGCCAGAACGACCTGCTTGTACATGAAAAAATACAACCCCCTGAGGTTTCTCTCGATTTCACTGCCGTTATCCTTCAACGTCGTCATCAAATATGACAGTATGCTCCGGACCTTCCGGCACTCTTCGTACGCCATATCACCATCCGATAACCTCTTTCTGGCGCCGTTCAGAAACCTGATTAGCCCGTCGTAGAGAAGCACTATCAACGATAGAGGGTCGGATGTCTCTACATTGACCTGCCTGTACTTGCCGGTAGCGTTTCTCAATCCCTCAACCATTTCCAGGCTCATTCCACGATCTCCCCTCACTTCTTGCTTCTACTGTAATTAGTGATGTAGGTAAGGTTCGTTATGGCGTTGGTCATGTATTGCTCCTGGGCCTGAAGCTCCGACATCAGGGATTCGAGCTTGACGAACTGCTGCAAGATCCTGTCCCTCTTCTTCTCGACCCTCGCCTCGATCAACTCTATCTGTTTTTCCAGGGATGCCTGCACACTCGTCAGCGCCTCTTTCCTGCTCGTTATTGCGCCGGAGGCCACATCCGTCACGTTGTTGACGTACTCGATAACTCTGCTGGCGATTCCCTTGGTGACGGAGACAGTTCCCTGCACCTCCCCCTGGGCGGCAAGCTCATCAGGAGTGATTTTCACCTCTATCTGAAGCCCATCGGTGTACTCGTTACCATCATTACCGGTCAGCACCCTGCCTGATCCCGTGGCTCCCTCGCCGTTGATCGTCCCTGCCACGTCGGTGCCGACATGCACCGTTCCCGTGGATATGCCGATATCGGAGTAAATCGAGCTGGATCCAACCGTTTCGAACTCCACACTGGATTTAGAACCGTATTCCCTGGATGAGAAATTGAAATGGCCTACCCCACCCCCATCGTCGACGAACTCGACATCTATCCTCGAGCCCCCGATCGAGGCGTCGGCGTTAATCCTCGTTTCGAGCTCGGCTGCAAGGTCACTACCCGACTCGTAAGCACCCTCGGATATCGTAATTACCGCGCTCGATTTACCGTCCAAAGATACTTTAAGCGTATTGTTGTCTTCATCGATGACGAGAGGGGAGGTTTGTGAAGGAGATGAGATCGAACTTCCATCTTGCGAAGCTCTGGTTGCGGCGGCCGTTATTCTCACCTCGTATCCATCTCCCCCCAGTAAATGGGATGGCTTGGTCAACGCCGAGGCGAAAAGAAAGGAGATATCATTGTCCGTACTCGCTCCCATCGTTGAGAACAGGGAAATGACCTCCTCCACTCGATCGAGAAGGATATCTTCGAGCTCCGATCTGTTCACGACAAGGCTCCCGTCCTGGATCGACATAATCCCCATTGCCGCAAGACTGCTCCTGGTCTGCTCCAAACCTTGGACAATGTCCGTTACTTTTTGCCTGATCGCCTGATCCAGCCTCATAGCATATACATCTCCGAACAGCATCCCACCCTCTGTTTCTGTGCTCTCGTCGAACGAGAAATGCTGATTGAAGAAAGCGTTGATCTCGTTGAATTCTTCGATAAAGGCCTCTACCCCGGAAACCATCGTGTCTGCGTCCACGCCCACGTTTATTGTCACGGAAGTCGATGCCGAAGCCTGGTGAAGATCCAGAGTGACCCCCCCGATTAGATCGGTTACCGAGTTTTCGGCGCTCTCTATCTCTATCGGTGTCCCGCCTCCGGATGTGCTGCCGAGACTCAGTCTTGCGTTCAACGGCGCCTGTACGGTCGAGGACGTGGCATCCACAGAAAACGTCTCCCCCACTATCACGGTTCCGGAGCCCAGCGATACCCTGAGCCCCCCATAAACATCGAACTCCGTACCCGCTTCCGTGCCGGCGGGAATTGTGACCGTACCTGATATATCTCCCCCATCAGTGTACGAGAGCGTGATCGAATCCGTCCCGACAACCCCACCGGAGATAACGCTGAAGCTGAATGTCGCATCTCCGTTACCGGTATAGTTGCCGCTCGATATCGCCTCTGCCGTACCGTTCCATGTTCCGTATGATACACTTCCCACTTCTCCGAAACCGAGCCCCGTCCCCCCCGAAAGCTCCTCATCGATTACTATCGTCTTCGACGATCCGGTCTGCGTTCCTGTAATCAGCAACCTGTAGGACGGCTCTTCACCGCCGACGTTGACCACCATGGCCTGAACTTCGTCACTGGAATCGTTAATCGCCTCAGCGATGCCGTCGAGAGTGCTGTTGCTGGAATCCACATCTATTGTTACCGGGGGCGAATCGCCAACACTGATCGTAAGGGTTCCCGTGCCTATTGACGTTGTATCCCTGTCCGAAAACGTGTCGGACGCCACTTGATGGCTTTGCGCCAGCTGTGAAACGCTGACCGTGTATATACCCTCGACCGCGTCCGAACCGGCCCTCGCCGTGATGATATCCTCGCTGGACGAGGCCACGCTGAATGCCATAAAACGGTCACGGCGGTACAGGGCATGGGCTTTGAGTTTCAATGAAATGAGCTTGGCCTCGAGAGTTTCATATGCGGATCTCGTATTCGTGAGATTCACGATTCTTTCCTGGAGTGCGAGAATCGGTCTGTTCTCTATTTCCAGGATCGCATCGATTAATGCAGTGGTATCCAGTCCTGAAATCAAACCATCTATTCCGCCGACACCAGCCATCGCTAACTAGTCTCCTTTCAAACCGGTCCCATACGTGAGACGATACCTATATATAATTACTATCGGCATAACGATGTAACTTCTTTAAGTAAAATTCCATATGGGAAAATTATGCCTATCGGATGATCACGCGGCGGCTATCTTTGCAGAGAGAAAGGCTCCATCAATAGTCGCTCACACTATAGGCTTTCCGAATAAGATCTCTGATCCTTGCCATTCGATCCAGTTGGCCTTCAGGGGGCACTTCCCGTATCACCTCACCGCTCGAGGAATCAATAACCCTCACGAAATACTTGCCCGTGCCACTGTGTTTAGTGTAATCGAGATTCCTTCGGTACTTATCCGGATCCAAATTACAGTCTCTCGAATCCATGATGATATGCTGCGAATTTCCCCGATCCGGTCGCATTGGATGAATGTCCTCCGAGCGCCCGGCCTCATTCGGTCCCCCGGCCCTTCCCGCCCCATCACCTTTCCCTGATACCATTGATTCAGCGGGGGATCGATTATCAGCCCGGAGCTCTTGGAGCTGGCTTTCTATGTTGCCGATCCTCATGGCGGTTCTCCCGTGCACTCATCAGTCCTCCCCGGCCGGACGGCCGGGGAGGACCGGGATTTTCATCTCCTCATTACTGCAGCAGCTGCAGCACAACCTGAGGAATCTGGTTCGCCTGCACCAACATGGCGGTGCCGGACTGTAGCAGGATCTGGCTCTTTGTCATCTGGGCCATTTCCTTTGCGAAATCGGTATCACGTATCACCGATTCCGCCGCTACGAGGTTCTCCTCGGCGATGGCGAGGTTTCTCGTATTGCTCTCCAGAGTGTTCTTCTGGAACGCACCGAGCTCGCCTCGCTTGGCCGAGACATCCTGAATTGCGTCGTCGATCAGCAGGATCGAATCCTGGGCGTTTTCGGCAGTCGTGACGTCGATCTCGCTCAAGTTATTGAACAGATTGCCTGAGACGCCGGCGCCTAGGGTCGTCGAGCTCATGGCGTTGAGCGCGATCTCGACCGTCTGGTTGGCATTGGGCCCAACCTGGAACACGAGCGAATTGTTGACAATCGTAATCGCTCCCTGGGCACCAGTAGCGATCGACTCGATCGAGAGACCCTCGACGGCCAATCCATCGTCACCGGTCAGGACCTTTCCGTTACCCGTGGCGGCCAGCCCGCCGAGAGTACCGGCGATATCGACTCCGCTGTCCGTGATCGGAGTCGTACCGACACCTGTGCTGGTCGTGGCGGCCGCGACGTTCGATACGACGGATATGTCGACATTGCTGCCGTACATATCGGTCGTAAGAGTCAGCGCGCCACCGACGACGGACGCCGTAACACCTGTCGACGCGTTGTAGTTGTTGATCGTGGTTACGACCTGGGCCTGAGTCATACCGGCCGTCAGGTTGATCGCAACCCCCTGAATCGTCAGGGTCTCGGCGGCACCGAGAGCGGCCGTCTGGTTGGTACCTGCCGTCGATATAGCCTGCTCCGCCTGGGTAGTGATATCTACAGCGTAGGAACCGGCAATCGTATTCTCCGATGCGGACAGGAACGTCACATCGCTGTCGTTGGACGTTCCGGTCACACCGCTCGAACCGTCGAGCAGCTTCTTAACGCCGAACTGTGTCTGGCTGGCTATCCTGTCGATGGTCGCGATCGCGTTCGTGATCTCGTCCTGATCCGCTGCCAGCATCACGGAATCGTTGGCACCGGTGTTGGCGGCATGGATGGCCAGCTCGCGGATATTGTTTAGGAGCGTGTGGATCTCTGTCATCGCTCCCTCCGCGGTCTGTATCATCGCCGTTGCGGTCTCGGCGTTCTCGATGGCCTGCTGGATTCCGGATATCTGAGATCTCATGTTCTCGGAGATCACGAGACCCGCCGGATCATCGGCACCCCTGTTTACGCGAAGTCCCGAGCTCAACCTCTCGAGAGATTTCGCGACGCTGGACTCGGTCAGAGCCAGGTTTCTCAGCGCGTTGATACTGCTGATATTGTGGTTGATTCTGAAGCCCATTTAACGACCTCCTTCCTTGGACGTAGGACCTCACTCTCACCTTTCCGGCTTCCTTGTTACCGCACCGGCACACTTCTAATACCTTACAAACGGTGCGCCGGTCCGGATTCGGAAAGGTTCCCCCATCTTCATCCACATCTATCGGATGGAATGAATGTGATCTTTAGTGAAATTTTTCGGGATCGCTGCGTATTATGGAGATATGTGCTGTATTTTTCTGGAATGGTTTTCGCGAACAGCGGGGGGATCAGCCGTTTCCCTTGCTTCTGCCGCTCAGGATCGATTGGAGAATATCCGCCCTGTTGTTGCTCTTTTGAATGGCCTGCCGGTTCGACCTGATTATCTCATCGAACACTTCCTGCCTGTGGACACTGATATCGGACGGCGCTTCTATACCGAGCCTGACCTGATCCCCGTCTACAGTGAGGACGGTAACCACTATATCGGCCGAGATAACGATCTTCTCGTTGATCTTTCTCGTGAGTACCAGCATCTTTCCCCTTAAACCGCGACGCCGATGTTTGCCTTGCTCGATCGCCCGATGCCGGCGTCATTCTTCATTGGGGTTCTCGTGTTGTAATCCGGCGTATTGATCACTACCTGGCAGCCCAAGCGCTTATCCGCATTCACTATAATAGGGCCCATAAGGTTGCCCGAGACATCCCTGCCTCCATCCTTAACGGTTACAACGATCATCACAACCATCTCACTGTCTTTATCCACTCAAAGCAGTTGTTTCGTATCATCATCTATGTTCACGACATAATTCTCGATAAAAACACCGGGATCTGAGACGACGAAGCCGACCTCCGGCTCATCAATCGACTGCAACCAGTGAAATGGGGACGAGTCCGAGAAATCCATCAACACGAATCTCTTGAGGCTTGGAAATCCTATGATACCTCTCTCGAAGTTCATTACGTCCTTGTCATCAATCTCAACCTCGTCGAAGCGGGACGACCCTATTTTCATTGCAAATACCTCCGTAATCCGGTCATCAGTAGTATTTCAGAAGGCTCAGGTTATATAGCGTGGACGCAGTTTGAAGGGCGGCCTCGTATGCGAGCTGGGCCTCCGAGAGTTCGGTCAATACTTCGGTTATATCGATGTCCTCGACCAGGGATAGGTTTTCCTGAAGCCTCGTGTCGGAATCCTGAAGACGGATATCGAGAATATCGACCTGTTCACCCCTGGCGCCGATTTCCGCCTCCACTTCCAGCATCAGGTTGATCAACTCCTCCATTTCAGCCAGGGATCGACCGATGGCATCGCCGTCATTCTGTATCAGTGCCTGTTCAAGCGTCTCGAGGGCGGCGAAAAGCGAGAACGGACCATACGGCTCTGATGCTCCGAGGATACCCAGATCGGCGGCGGTGGTTCCGGCACCCACCTCCTCGATGCTGAATGACGTATCGGCCGTGAACACTATTCCGTCATTGCTCGCATTGATCTCCGCTTCAAGCCCCGGAACGGAATCCATGATCCTCGAAAGCATATCCCCGACGGTCACCGGATAGGCTGGGCTGAAAAAATCCACCTCGTGGCTATCTTCGCCCATAACAACTCTTATCTGCTGTAGAATAGTCCTGTTGATCGGCTGGACATCCGTAATCCTCGTATCCAGGGTCATGATCGGATCCAGAGGCGCCCCCCTCAGAATCCCCGAGACGCTAGTGCCGATAATCCCCAGATCCTCCCCCGTAGTGCCTCCGTCGAGCTCCGACACCGTAATCTCGCCGCTCCCCATGTGCTGAATAACTATACTGTTACGTGATGACGGATTGATGCCGGTTATTATATTTATGGGCGGTACGGCGCCTCTGGCCCCGTTGTTGATCATGTCGACCATATCTTCGATCGTCTCGGCTCCAGAAAGATCGATATCCACAAAAACACCCGAATCCACCTCCAACCTTATCCTTCCGGGACTGACACCAAGTCCTTCGTTCAGCGTCTCGAGCCGGGTTGCCGAGCTCAAGGACGTTATCATCGTGAAAGAATCGATGCTATGGCTCCCACCCAGAGATTCGAACCTGGAACCGGGCACGGTGACATCGATCAGCCTGGCCGCTCCGACCCGAAACTGTATGAGTCCATCGTCACCCATATATCTGATAGCCCCGCTCATTTCCTGGAACGGCACCGTCTGTGTCTCATGCCCGGCGAACAGGTACTTTCCGTGGAATTTCGTGTTCATGAGATCCTGAACCGCTGAAATAATTCCCTGAACTTCGATGGATGCAGCCCGGCGCATCTCGGCAGACGATACATCGTTACGCTGCTCGAGCGCTATCCTCTTGGCCGAATCCAGCTGTTCCTTGACCGAAATAAGAGTGGAATCAACCATCTTCAGATATACGCTGGCGTTCCCGACGTTTGTCCTGTACATCTCGTTCTGCTTGAGCAGGGTATTGAATCCCATGCTTTTCATTACCGCCTGAGGATCGTCGGACGGTTTGCTGTACTTCTTCATCGTACTGGCCTTCGCCTGGAGGTCCGTCAGGCGCTCCAGATTTTCAAAAATCGCCTTCAAAGGCTGCCGGCTTATCATTCTGAAGGAAATCCGCATTAGTATATCCCCTGTACGAGATCGAGAATTGTATCTGTCAATTCCTCAACTGTCTTCAGAACCCTGGCTGCCGCTTCGTAAGACTGCTCGAACTTCGTCAGCTGGATGAGTTCCTCATCTAGATTGACACCGGTGATACTCTCTTTTCTCAATTCGATATTATCCAGAATCAGCGTCTGGTTGCTCATCATATTCCTGGCGTTCCTGCTGTAGATCCCGACCTCTGCGACAAGCGATTCGTACAGCCCGTTTATCGTCAGCGGCTCATCTTCCGAAATAATGGTTTCCGACAGAGTGCAGATATCGTTGGCGAGCGTGTTGTCACCGATAGTGCCGTCATAGGACGTGGCTACCAGATCCGCGTTTTGCTCTATAGGCAGCGATATAGAAATATCCCCCGCCCCCTCGCCTACGAAGAAATCAAAGCCGCTTCCCTGGGAAGTCATTCCACGGCTGTGGATCTCGTTGACCTTCGCGATCAGGATGCTCGCTATATTGTCCAGGGAATTTCTCACCTGATCGAGGTTTTCGGCTCGAACCTCCAACAGCCCCGCCAGCTCTCCATCCTCGACCCTTATCGTCTCACCGTTGTTTTCAGCCACGACCTCCACCCAGTTGTTGCCCGACAGCGATTCCAGGCTTGTATCGAGATATCTCGCCTCAGAACGGTGAACCACATTCGTGCCGCCCAGAAAAACGTCTACAGCTCCATAACGGTCCTCCTTCACATCTATCCTGGCGATCCTAGACGCTTCCAGAATCAATCGGTCACGTTCATCGCGAAGGTCGCTGGCGGAAACACCGGATGATTCGGTGGCAACGATCTTTCCATTCAGCTCCGATATCATTGTCAGGAGTTTGTTGAATTGATCCACATTGTATTTTATCTGGCTCTCTATGTTATCGCCGGTTTTCTGCAATGAATGATCCATCTCGTGCATCGTTTCACACAGCGTCTTGGCCGACTCCACGACTCCCACCCTCAACGCACTGCTTTCCGGATCAGAAGCCAGATCGTTCCAAGCACTGAAGAAGGCATCGAGCGCGCTTGCCAATCCCGTGTCGCTCGGTTCGTTGACAATCATCTCGATCTCCGACAGCACAGAGCATGTCGCATCCCATCCGCCCAAAGTGGAGTTCTCGTTCCTCATCTGTCTCGTATAGAACTCCGCCGTGGCCCTCTGCACGCTTACCGCTGAAACACCCGTCCCCAGAACGCCGAAAGACGTTTTAATGGGATAGCTGGTGTGCATGTTTACCTGTTGGCGCGAATAGCCGGCGGTGTTGACATTGGCAATATTGTGATTTATCGTCTGAAGGGCGTACTGTGAACTCAAAAGGCTGCGCCTGTTAAGTTCGAGCATACCGAATAGTGTTACCATTCGTCATATCCTTTCAGGATGGATTATGCTTTCTTTTCGATAAATAGCGGGCTGGCCGATCCCTTGACCCTTTTCCCCTCTTCGCAGTAACCTTCTTCCTCGGTTGCTATCTCAGTCCACAACCGGCTTTGCTGCTCGAGCAAATCAAGCGAAAAACCTATTAAATAGATAGTATTATGGTTCACCCTGTATAATTTTTCGCCTGTTTCCACAAGATCTTTACTCGTTTTTTCCAGCTCCTCGAGGAGATCCGTATCGACTTCCTTCCCTATAGTGCCTATCGAAATGGCCTGAGGTTCGATCCCCAGATCTCCACCTATTTCCCTTATGAGCCTCCGCCTGCTTATCTGGCAGCTCTTTAGGGTCCTTATATTCTCGTTCATTAGCTCCGTATTCCTGGAAAGCCCATCGATATCATTTCCCATCAACAGGTCCTGTTCGGATTTGGCAAGCTTGAGAAGCTCCCTGCACTGGCCCGTCTCTTCACGCATCAGCCTGCATAGCGACGATATCTTGCCCTTCATACCGTCACTCCCGTCGGCATCGAATACTTCCTTCTTTCGGGACAACATCTTTACACCCCTCTTTTCCTTTCGGGATCATCCAACCGATGTGAATTCGCGGCGCCTTCATCCGGACCGGCAATGCCCGATTCACGGTACACATCTTCTATTTTCATGAATCTCCTGTTTAGACGCTTGAGCTTCAGGCCATCATCCGCGGCCTCACCGTTAACATCACATGCTTCCGTCGGCCTGAGATCATTATTCGATCTTGCACCGAGCCTCTTAACCAGGATCTCGTGGAGCCTGAATCCACCCCTGCGTGAAAATACCCTCGCGAACTCATTCTGCAGCATATCCTCGTAGATGCTTCTCTGGAAAGATTTCTCTATGATGCCACCCTCCCCTATGGTGGAGCTCATTAGACGGAAGAACTGACCGATCAATATCCCTTCGAAATCCCTAGATACCTCTTCCAGTTTACCGGACTCATCCCCGATGGATTTTTGTTTCCCGGCGCCGTTCAGCCGTGTTATTCCCTCTAGAGTGTCCATACCGTCACCTACATGATGACCAGGTCCGCTTTGAGCGCACCCGCCCGTTTAAGGGCCTGAAAGATCGCAATCATATCCCTGGGTGTGATCCCGAGTTCATTGAGGGCCGAAGCTATATCGCTTACCGTATTCGATTCCCTTATCGCAAAAAGACGTGCCACCTTGTCTTCCACCTTGGTTTCGATTTCCGGTACAACTAGCGATTGACCTTCCGAAAACGCCCATGGCTGGCTGACCCCGTAGCTCGCCCTTATCTCAACCTTGATATTCCCATGGGCTATCGCCACCTTGTCTATCGAGACATTTCCACCAACTACCACCGTGCCGGTTCTCTCGTTGATCACAACCCTGGCGGCCTTGTCCAGCAGAACTTCCATCCCGCCGACCTCGGCGATAAAGGAAACCGGATTCTTCTCGAACGTCGGATGAACCCTGACCTCTATCATTCTGGAGTTCATCGAAGACGCGAGTTTCATCCTGTATCTCTTGTTGATACTGTTTGTTATGTTGGTCGCCGACTGAAAGTCGGGATCGTCCAGAACGAGAACGAATTTATTCCCGCTCGCCAGCTGTCCTCCCAATCCTTCCTTTATCAACGCGCCTTCCGGGATGTGACCCACCGTAGCATGATTTTTGCGCACGACATTCCCCGCACCCGCGCTTATGTTGAAGCCCCCGATAGAAACCGCACCCTGCGCTATAGCGTGTGTTATACCGTCCGCTCCACGCAGAGGTGTAAGCAGCAGCTGCCCCCCCTCCAGACTAGACGCATCTCCCAATGAGGAGACTGTAACGTCGACCCTGGTGCCCAGAGGCGTAAATGGGGGAATCTCGGCAGTAGCAACCACCGCGGCGACATTCTTTACCTTTATTTCCGAAGGAGATACCGTAATGCCCAACTTCTCCAGCATACTCACAATGGAGTTGACTGTGAAAACACTCTTGCTGCCATCTCCCGTACCGTTCAGACCAACTATCAATCCATAACCGATAAGCTGTTTGCCGTCCATTCCGGCCACGCTCGTCACGTCCTTGATCCTCACCTTACAATGCAGCGGGGCCGCCGCACCGAGAGATGCAATCAGAGAAATGGCCGCACAGACAGCAAGAATCGATCGTCTTTCAAATGAATGTTTCACAGTGTCCAGCTCCTCCCGTATATGACGAATTTGCCTCTATGCTCTTGCAATGAGCATCCAAGCCACCCTGTGCGGATCCTATTGCCGGTTCAGGCGGCAATCCTTCGCTGCACTAGAGAATCCAGTTCAATATCTTTGTCATGATGCCGGGTTCATGTCCTGCATCTATGATCCCTTTTCCATCGTACATGATCATGGCGTCCGCAACATAAGTAGAAAGAATCGTATTGTCCGGTGTGATATCACGGGGACGGATTATTCCACTGAGCTTGATCCTTTCCCTCTCACCGTTGATATTGACCTCACGCTGCCCCTCTACGCGGAAATCTCCGTTGTCGAGAATCTCTATTATCTGCACCGATATCTTCGCCTGGAGCTGTCCGCTCCTCTCCGTCTTGGCATCCCCCTTGTAATTGTTCTCACTGTCAAGCCCCCAGAGGGAGACAAAGTCCAGAGTTCCGACACCCGGTCCTCCCCCAGCTTCGTTTTTAACCTTGGTATCGGTTTTGGCTTTACTCGATGCTATCGACTGTTCCTGTATGATGACTGTAACTACATCCCCCACCCTATATGCCTTCAAGTTTGAATACAGAGAACCCGAGCCTTCATCCCAGAGTGGGCTCTGTGCGGTTACAATCGCCGGGAACAATACAGCAATGACAATTAGTGCAACTTTGATGGTTCTCATTTCCCCTCCCTCGATGAAGGCGACACCCTTCCCTTATCGATGACCGTGTACCTCTCGATTTTACCGCTCGCCATATTGCGCACGAGCACCAGGTCTCCGATCCAACCGTCCTCCAGCGATTTTCCGGTTGCCTGCACGACCAGGCATCCCCTTATGATTTCAACGAAGACCTCTTCCCCCCTCCTTACTTCAGGAGACCTCTCCACGGATTTCAGCTCTATGACCATCCCTTTCCTCATGAAGCGCTTGAGTCTCAGGCCGATGATATCAATTTCCTTGGTGACGGGCTTATCGTACAGATCGGACATATCGACACGGCGCCAAACGATATCCTCCATACCAACCGTTTCACCCTTTGTCATGTCACGGGTGGTAAAGGCGCACACCGCTCTCACTCTGAGCCTGCATCCGGCGGAATATCGCCTCTTATAGCCTACATCGGTCAGAACGGTGAAAGAAACCGGCCGGTATCTGTAGATATTTTTCGGAAAATCACACTTAACGGTAAAATCACCGGGCGGCAGTTTGATTGAATCCGGGAACTTACGAATATCTATCACAAGTGGATAACCGCGCATACCCCATTCTGTTTCCCTGTATCCGGCCTTCAGAGCGCTCTCGAACTCTCTGCGAACTTCAGCGGTTCTATCATGCATCTTCCGCGATACAACGATACGTGAGGCCCCTCCCAGTGAAACATCACAGCCGTTGATGAGGTCACGAACGAAATTGCCGGTCAGCACCTTCTCCGAGCCCCATCGAGGGCTGTTTGCGATGAACCGGTCAGCCATCACACCCAACGGCTCCCTTACTATGTCGGACAGAAATATCTTCTCCTTTTCTATGTCGACACGAGAATTAAGCGTAAGGGCGCCTTCACATCTCGCCGCATTGAAACCGGATCCCGATAGAATAAGGCCCAGTTGAACCGTTATCAGCAGCTTCTTGCCCATACCTGTCGTCACCGTTACCTACCTCTTGAGGTTCGCCGCCACATCGAGCATCTCCTCGGCGGTCTTGACCGCCTTGGAATTGATCTCGTACGCTCTCTGCGCCGTGATCATCCCGATCATTTCCTCTATCACGCTTACGTTACTCATCTCAAGGTAACCCATCTGCACCGTACCTATCCCCTCCTCCCCCGGACTGGATATCAGCGGCGGCCCGCTGGTCGCGGTCGGTTTGTAGAGGTTATGTCCTATGCTTTTGAGTCCATTCGGATTCTGAAACCTGACAAGTTCCAGCCGGCCGAGCTCGGTTGGCTCGTCCTGCGCCTGCATCAAGACGGAAACAGACCCGTCCCCGGCGATGAGCAGTTCCTCCGCCTCATTCGGAAGGGTCATAGCCGGCTCCATCCTGAACCCGGCAGATGTCACCATATTCCCATCGGAATCGATCTTGAAAGTGCCGTCACGGCTGTATGCGTACGTACCGTCCGGAAGAAGGATCTGGAAGAACCCATCTCCGTCGATCATCATATCGAGAGGATTATCCGTGGACTGAGATGATCCCTGGCTGAAAATCCTGGTTGTTGCGGAAAGCCTCACTCCATGACCGACCTGGTTGAAGTTTGGTTCGCCGCTTCCTGTAAGACGCGACGCCCCTACCGGCCTGACTGATTCATACAATAGGTCTTGGAACTCCACCCTTGTTTTCTTGAAGCCCGGCGTATTCACGTTGGCCAGGTTGTTCGAGATATTGTCGATAAATATCTGCTGGCACTGCATACCCGACGATGCCGTCGAAAGAGCTCTAATCATGACAATCCACTCCTAGTTGATATTTCCATTCAAACTTCTCCCTGCGGCTCTTCATATGCAAAGAGCTCCATCTACGAAGAGCCCGAAGTGCTCCCCACTTTCCCTACGGTAAGCTGGAGCACCTCATCCTGGGCTTTCAGAGCTTTTTGGGCTATCTCGTAGGCCTTGAGGGCCTTGATCATCTTCGTCATTTCGCTCACGACTTCAACGTTGCTCTCTTCGATGAACCCGGAAAGAACCGAAACCTCTTCCTCCGTGAGATCCTCGGGAACCTCTCCGCCCGCCGGCGTGAACAACGAGGATCCCGTTTTGATTAGCCCGGTCTTATCCTCGAAACGTACGATCCTCAATCTACCGATCTCATCTCCATCAACCTCAATGATTCCCTCTCTCGAGATGCTTATATCTCCAGTCCCGATCTGAAGGGCGCCGCCGGAGGAAACGACCCTGTGCCCTTCGGAGGTGATTACGTATCCATCCTCATCCCTGATAAAAGAACCACGCCTCGTATACGCCTCGCCCTCATCCGTTTCGACGACGAAGTACCCATCACCTTCTATGGCGACATCGAGCGGACGGTCGGTACGCGTAAGGGGACCCTGGGCGTGAGAGACGGCAACCAGCACTCGAGTTTCGATGCCGCCGCCGGATTCCTCCAGTTGAAATGCGGGGACATCCTTTTTGAACGCCACCGTATTCACATTCGCCAGGTTATTGGCGATGACATCGTTGCGAACCACCTGGTTCTTCATCGCCCTGGCGGCCATCGATATACCCTTTATCATGCCGATACCTCCCTCTGACGGGTTTCCGGACGGCAAGAGACGTGCCCGTGGGACATTAGTCCCAGGGAAGCTATTCTAGGATGGTTAAGCAATTGATTATTGGGTACTTAATGGATTGGTTCCTGTACCGAACCGGCTAGCAGGACTGGGTATGCATCAACCTTAAAGGAATTATTTTCAGTGCTGGGAGGAAAATTTCTTCACCTCTAATTCTTTAATATAAAAACCTCAAACCAAGGTTTTCTCCTTCCCGGTGCCGATGGCCTGATCCTCCGGCGATTCCAATCTCCCGGGCAACCACACACGGAATGTGCTTCCCTCGCCTTCTTTGCTTTCCACGTGTATTCTGCCCCCGTGGGCATCGACGATATCCTTCACTATCGCCAATCCCAGACCCGTTCCCTTGATCTTCTTCTTCTCCGCCTTTGAAAGTCTTTTGAATCTGTCGAATATGAATTTTTGCTCATCCTCGTCCATCCCTATTCCGGTATCCGAGACCTCCACTCGAATCCCATCATCATCATGCATGCACGATACCGCCACCCTGCCTCCCTCCTCGGTATACTTGATCCCGTTCTCGATCAGGTTGACTAAGACATGCTCCATCTTGTCCCTGTCACCGTCTATGCTCAGAGGCTTGCCGCCGCCATCGAAAGTGAGCTTTATGTTTTTGTTATCGGCGAGAAGTTTCAACCCGTCCACCACGCTAACGACGAGCTCCGATATATCGAACTCATCTATTTTCAAATTGACAAAATTGTTCTCGAGCCTCGATACCTCGAGAAAATCATTCACGAGCTTCATCAGGATCTTTCCCCGCTCCTCGACCGCCTTCAGGAAATCCCTCTGAAGCTCGGTCACCTCACCCGCTTTCCCCTCCAGTATCAACCGTGAGTAACCCAGAACAACACTTATCGGCGTTCTGAGCTCGTGAGCGATCATGGAATAGAATTCAGATTTTAGCTTTTCCGCCACCCTCTCCGCGGTTATATCCTTCAGGATAACAGCACTACCGACATCTTCGCTGGTATCGACGAAAACCCTGCTCGTGCCCGCGTTGAATATCTTTTCTTCTCCATCGATCTCGATCGTTAATTCGTAATCATCCAATTCATGGCGATTCTCTATCCGCGAGAACATTTCAACGACCCTATCGTTCGCGGGCAGCAGTTCCCGCACTAATTTATCCTTTATCAGCTCGGGGATAAGCCCGAACCTCTGCGCGGCCGAGCGATTGAAGTAGACAAGCCTGCCGGAGTTGTCGGCGATGATAACCGAATCACTTAGGCTATCCAGAAGGCTTCCGAGTTTGTTCTTGTCCCTGATTATCTTGTCCCTGTTATTTTTCCAGCGGAGAAGGCCGCTGACCCTGGCTATCACTTCCTCTTCATCCGCATCCTTGATGATAAAATCTTCCACGCCGATATCGAAGAGCTTCACCTTCTCACTGGTTTCATTCTCGGTCGTGAAAACGGCCACTGGGATGATCTTTGTCTGAGGATATGACTTCAGCATCCTGCAAGCCTGATATCCGTTCATCTTGGGCATATTGATATCCATTATTATGAGGTCCGGAGAAAATTCGAGTGCCGCGAGCACGCCCGCCTCGCCGTTTTCCCTTAGTATCACCTCATAGCCGTTATTGGTGAGTATTTCATTCATCCGGTATCTAATACTGTTGGAGTCGTCGACAACCAGGATAACTGCTCTGTCTCTCATTTATCAAACCTCCATGAACCGTCTCATCCATAGATGTTCGTCCGAAATGTATTGGAACTTTAGCCGTGTTGGAGAATGATATCAACTCGATGCAGGTGCCAGAAGCCTTCCCAGTCTCTCTTTCGCCGCCGCCGCCATCTTGGGATCGACCCGGACCATGCATTCGTAGAATTCAATCGCCTTCGAGAACAGGTTGAGCTTTTCGCAGGCCAGGCCGACATTCAGGTAGTACTCAGATTTACCGGGTTCAAGCTCTACCGCCTTGACGAGAAACTCCATAGCCTCACCGAACCGCCCCGTGGATGCCAGAATGCACCCCAAGGCATTGTAAGCAGCACCGCAACTCTCGTGCTCGGCGATAACTTGCCTCAGATGCGATTCGGCTTCATCATTCATCCCCGCCTTTCCCTTTATTATACCCAGGTTCACTGAGATCTGAACATTCGAGGGGGAAAGCCTGTGCGATTCACTGAAGTACTCGAGGGCTTTCCCGAACTCTCCTCTCCTCTCGTATATGCACCCGAGGCTATTCAAGACATCGCTGTTGGGAGATCCTGAGGCAATCAGGCCGTGCAAGGCGGCCATCGCCTTTTCATCATCTCCCTTCAACTCGAATATCTTTCCTGAAAGGTAAAGCAACCCTTCATTTTCCGGGTAATCACGAATCGCGTTCTCCAAAACCATCTCCGATTCCTCGATCATACCCATCTGTACGTAGAGATGAAGTGATTTCAGATACACCTTGAGCAGTGTGCCGGGCAGAAATCTAATCTTCTTCAAAGCGGAATCCGCCCCGGCGAAATCACCTTTACGAAACAGCACTTCCGCCTGGATCGCATGAGATTGGGGCATGAACGGATCGATCGCAAGGGATTGGCGGATATAGTCGTCGGCTTCGGATATCATCCCGAGTGAACAGCACGCCGATGCCGCATTTCTGAGAAGGTTCGCGTTGTCTCCGTCGATCAGCAATCCCTCCCTGTAGGAATCGAGCGCCCGGCCGGCTTTTCCGTCTTCCATCAACGCGACTCCTAGATTGTTGTGTAAATCGGGATTATTACTCTCGATATCGACGGCCGCGCGAAGGCACACGACGGCATCATCCTTCCTTCCAAGCTTCATATATGCGAGCCCCAGCAGGTTGTTGAACTCCCATGATCGGAGACCGGTTTGCAACACCTTCTCTATATGCTCTGCAGCCTCTTCCGCGTGTCCGATCTCCAGCAACTGGCTGGCAATTTCATAGATGTACTTTGTGTTTTCCGGATCGTGGCTGAGTTTATCCTTGCCGAGCGACAGATACAGCATGGATTTCCTGCTGACCCTATCCGATGCTTCCAGTCTTCCATAATGATGAACAACTATATCGACATTGGACATACTTATGCCGTTATCCCGAAGATCGTGCTCCACATTTTCGTGAACATGACCGCGGTAACGGATCGCGCCATCGTTTCTGAAGAGGCGAACCTGCCGGTTGGAAAAATACCCGAGAGCGCCATGATTCACATCGCTTTCTTCATCTATCCGCTTCCAGCCGAAAATCGAAGAATTGTTCGAGTATGTCCTCTGCTCGAACAGGAATGCGGAATCGGGATACCTGGCTATCAACTCTCTTATTCTGCCGTGATCATCACTCGCTATGGATTCGTCTGCATCAAGTATCAGTATCCATTCCTTTGTCGCTCCGGCAAGAGAAGCATTTCTCGCTGCGCTGAAATCATCCGTCCACAGTGCATGGTATACCTTGGCCCCGCATGCCCTAGCTACAGAAGCAGTACGATCATCCGAACCTGTGTCCACCACGATTATCTCATCTGCAAGATCCTTCACGCTCCCGATGGCACTTGCTATAAACTCCTCTTCATTGCGGGCTATCATGCAGCAGCTGATCGTCCCCTTGTTTCTGATCAGGATGTCATGCATATCGATAATCCCAGCCTCACGGTCATTCGCCACAAAAATCCCCTTTCGAAGCGGAATCAATTCCCACGGCCTGAAGAACGAAACTTGAAAGGATCAAGAAGCATGCCCTGCATTCGGTTATCTATCCGGACCGGGCACAAATAAAACCGGTCCTCCTTGAACTTTCTTTGGTTAAACGAGTTAAGGCACCGTTAAGTCTTCGGAGCTGGGATGTGATTACGGACGTGGATATATGCGGGAGGGTCGAAATCCTTCCACCGAGATGTGAAACAGGTAAAATCTTTCCTATCAGCCCTGTGGAATTTATCCTTGCCTGGATCAACTCGTCTCGGCCAGCACTTCCATCGAACCGTTGTAATGACCGGATACTCGATAGTCGACTACCTTGAAACCTGTACGTTGCAGCAGTCCTTCAATCGATACCTTCGAGAAATAATTAAGATGTTCGCACACCCTCTTCATGGGATCCAGATCACCGGTTATCACTGAAAAAGCGCTATCGAAATTTGGTGTCGATATCCATAAGATCCCCCCTGGATCCAGCATGGAGCGTGCTTTTCTCAAGGCGATCGCGGGATCCGGCATATGTTCGATGACGTCGCCCATGCAGATGACATCGTACCGGCTGCAAGTCTCCATCTCCATGAAGTCTGATTGAACGACTTCGATTCCCAGCATGTCCGAAACCATCTTCGCATGGGCGGGCCTTATCTCGACGCCGGTAACGTCGAACCCGAACTCCTTAGCCACCGCCGACATCTCCCCCGCCCCCACACCTACTTCTAGCAGCCTATTACCGGACGATCTGAGTGATATAGACGATACTATCTCACCTACAATGTGGAGGAGCGCCGTGTTCGGCTTCTCGTATTGATCGTTCTCGGATCCCTTCAAAACACGCCCGAGTTCTGATGGATAGTTATTTGCGAATATGTGATGGCACGAATCACAGTACATCCAGATCCGGATTGGATGAAAACCCTCGTTGAAATCGTTATTCGTTATCATATTGAACACCCAGTGCTCCCTGCCGGGGCCGTCGCAAAGGGGGCAGCACGAGACATGTTTCTGGTCCACCTTCTTGAAGATATATCCGTTGTGGACATGTTCCTTGGATGTTATCCGACAGGCCAGACGCGGATCGAGCTCGAAAGCTTTCGTGTGATATTCGATTGATTTAATAGGTTTCGCCCCCCTGTTGTAGATCTCCCCCAACCGGAAACAGGCGATGGAGGCGATACCGGTGATCCCGATGAGGTTGAGCAGAATAGGTTCTGCTTCGCAGTCGTTGCCGGATCCAAGCAACTCTTCGGCTTCATTAAAGGCTCTTACGTATTCGGAGCAATCCGTTACGCCGACATTCATGGACACGAGATTTCACCTTTCCTATCGGATTGATCCATATCCTGCCAAGCACGGCCGGAGCCATGCCGTTTCAAATCGTACATCCGGAATCCAGGATACGCTTCCCGCCTGCACGTAGATCGTACATCGATCAAAAGGCATGCCATGAGCGGCACGGACTCACATCTGCCCGGATTCCGAAGCACGAAGTGTATGGATGATAGTATATTACAGAGTTCCCGGTGATCGGATACAGCACACGATACGCGGCTTGCCCGCATATCTTTTCAGTCCGGGAGGACAGATGAAAGTTGTCAGCGGAAAAATGTTCCACTTCTTATCCGCTGTCAAAACTGTGATAAAGTTGATATCATCTCCCGATAGATCATCCTCTCGGCGTCCGGCCGTATCAAGATGCACGCAAATGGAGGGCTGCCATGAAAATTGCGGTTATCAGCGACACTCACGACCACCTGAATAATCTCGAAAGTGCACTCGGGCAAATCAACATGTCGGAAGCCGGATCGATCATTCATTGCGGTGATCTCTGCTCTCCATTCGTCATAGACCGGATCGCAGGATTCGAAGGCCCGGTCGATATCGTCTTTGGAAACAACGAGGGTGACCGTTACACGATCGAGAAGGTTTCGATGAAGTATCCCAATATCACAATACATGGAGATGTTGGATTTCTGGAAACGGAATACGGAACCGTCGCATTCACGCACAGGCCGGAATTCGCCCGGGGACTTGCCAGCACGGGACAATACACGGCTGTATTCTACGGGCACACACACTTACGTAAAGTAGAGAGGATAGGCGGCACGTGGTTGGTGAATCCGGGTGAGCTTATGGGGTTGAGAGAACAACCCGGCTGGATGCTTTTCGATCTGGCTTCGGGGAAATACAAGAATTTCGATCTCAAGTAGCGGTTAGTTGCCGAATTCTATCTCGGGCCTCTGCCTTTCGAGAAAGGACATCACCTCTTCTATCCCTGGAATGCCGGCCCTTCCTCCCAGGTGAAGGCACTTGAGCCCCGCAACGGCGTTGGAGAAAATACACGCCTTCCTCAGGTCCCAGCCGGCAAGAATCGCATAGAGAAACGCCCCGTGGAACACGTCACCGGCCCCTGTCGTGTCCACGGCATCGAGTTCGAAACCCTTTTCGCTCATCATCCCACCGCTGGAAAGAGCCACACACCCCCTCTCCCCCAACGTTATTACCGCAGCTTCGCCCGAATACGAGTATATGGCATCGAGGGCTTCTTCCACGTCTCCTCCCCCCGATATCTGATCGGCGAAAACCTCGCTGGCTATTATATAATCACACAGAGGAAGCAATTCCTTCACACCCTCACGCAGCGTTCCTGCGTCGAACACGACAGGCACCGAATTTTCCCTCGCTATACGGGCGGCCTCGGCTCCGCCGAACGGCTCCATACTGTCCACGAGAAGGACGCCGGATCCCGATATTAGATCCGCGTCTATGTCAGCGGGGCCGATCCCGTCCACGCTCCCGCGTGACCACAGGATCGTCCGCGCCGCCGACCGCTCATCGACCATGATGAACGCGAACTGCGATGTTTTCCCGGCCTGCACGGTGACCGAAGATATATCAACCCCCTCCCTTCTCAGCTCGTCGAGCATGCAATCACCGAAATAATCGTCGCCGACCTTGCCGACAAACGACGTCGACAGACCCAGCCTGCTCGCCGTGACCATGGCGGTGGCGCAGGGACCACCCCCCTGTACTGTGAATTCCCGCATTTCCAGCTTATGGTTTTCTCGAGGGAATGAAGGAATCATCCCGAGATAATCGAGGGCCGTATAACCAACCCCGACCACGTCGAATCCCCTTCCATCAGTTTCACGCATTATTGTGCCGGCCCGTTCCTTATGTGCCGCTTGAACGAAAGAGCCGCCTCCACCACCAGCCACAGCACAAGGACGAGTATGACCATGCCTACCGAGAACAGGGACCAGCGTCCGGCGGAGAAATTTATCGACAGCTTTATGACCATTGCCGTAACGGTCATACCCATCATACAGACCATCGGTATCAATGTATATATTATCGGTTTGCGCAAGCGATACAGGAACAGCGAGACGGTCAGGAGTCCGAGTGCGGCCAGGATCTGGTTAGTTGTCCCGAATAGCTCCCAAAGCGCCAGCCCGACCGCTTTTCCATCCACCTTCATGAGGCCGAAATATCCTATACCCAGAACGGCTATGAATGCCGCCAAGAACCTGTTCTTCATGAACCTGATGCCAAGGCCGCCGCCGAGTTCCTCGAGGTTGTATCGTAGAAGCCTCGTCCCCGAGTCGAGCGTCGTCATTGCGAATCCCACTGCCATAACGACTATAAAGCTCCTAGCCAGTTCCACCGGAATTCCGATCCTGGATATGAATTCACCCGCACCGAATACGAAAGCCTCCATTTTCGCAGCAAGGCCCGATGCCTCCTGCCAGGACGAGTAATGGGCGTGCCAATCCGCCTTCGATATGCCCGCGACGCAGGAAAGCACGACTATGATGGCGAGAGCTCCCTCCGCCAGCATGCCCCCGTACCCGATCAACCGAGCCTGGGGTTCTCTCTCGAGCTGTTTGGATGTCGTTCCGCTGGAAACCAGATTGTGGAAACCCGAGATCGCCCCGCAAGCAATAGTGATGAAAAGAAAAGGAAAAAGGGACGGAGCGCCCTGAGGGCTGGTGTTTACCGTCGGAGCGGCGATCATCGGGCGGAATACGAACAATCCGGCATACATGAGGACCATACCTATCACGAGCTGGTATGCGTTAAGATAATCCCTGGGTTGCAGGAGCAGCCAAACTGGAAGTACGGATGCGACATATGCATACGCTATCAGCAAGTATGTCCACCCCGTCTTGCTCACACCACCGACCGGATACTTGATGCCGATCCAGACCATGAAAAACATGACAACGATGGCAGCCGCTGTTGCCGGGGCAATCCTGCACCCCCACCTGTAAACGAGCATCCCCACCGCCACGGCCAGGAAGATCAGTGAAACAACGGGAAGAACGGCTTCGGGATGGTACTGAGGAGAGAACAACGTGGCTATTATCTGTACAAATGTCCCCATTGCAAGGGATAACGTGAAGAATATTAGAACCAGGAAGAGAATCCTGGCCCTTGGTCCGATCAGAGATTCGGCGATATCGCCGATCGATCTGCCGCCCTTGCGAATCGACACGAAGAGAGTGGTGAAGTCGTGCACGGCACCGAGAAAGACCGACCCGAACAGGATCCACAGCACTGCGGGAAGCCAACCCCAGATCACTGCGATGGCAGGTCCGAGTATGGGTCCCAGACCGGCGATAGAGGCGAAATGATGCCCGAAGAGAATAATTCTGCTAGTGGGAACGAAGTCTACGCCGTCTTCGAACTCCACCGAAGGGGTTTTTCTGACAGGATCGAGTGAAAGAACACGATCAGCGATGAATCCGGCGTAGTACCTGTATGCTATTATGTAGGCTATGATCGTTACCAGGGCTATAACGACAGAATTCACGGCATACCCCCATCGCGCTCCGTATTGTCGTTCCATGCTACATGAAACCCGCATATCATGCAACTTCAAACAAACACGAGATCTCTCGAAGGACTTGAAGCTTGAGGATCGTTTAATTATCTTATCCCTGAGCCGAGAGAGGATGTTATATGTAAGCTCCCGGGTCCATCGCTCGCTGGATATCCAATAGAGGAAAGCGTTTGAATACAGAAAAGAAATTTTGCCCTTTTTGCGGGAAACCCCTTACCACGATGGATAATGAGGGTCGGTCGAGGCTTTACTGCAGTGAGGAGGAGCGCTTCGTCTACGAGAATCCGATACCGGCTTCAACCGGTCTTATATGCGATGAATCCGGACGCATACTCCTAGTCCTCAGGAACCGCGAACCCGGCAAGGCGCTCTGGGGATTGCCCGGAGGCTTCGTGGAATCGGGAGAGAACCCGATCGACGCGGCCAGAAGGGAAATCGAGGAGGAAACAGGGATCAAGGCATGCGATCCGACATTGATAGATATAATATTCGAGGAAAGTAAATTCTACGGGACATCCCTACTCATAATAGGATACCACTTTGCCAGATTCGAGGGATCCATCAGTGCGGGAGATGACGCCGATGAAGCAAGCTTCTTCGCGACCGGCGAACTTCCTCCTCTCGCATTCGGCAGCCACAGATGCTTGATAGAGAAGCACATGAATACGAACGGATAGACGCCGACCGACAAAGCTGCCATCCTCTTCGGCGGACCGTCAGATGCGCTTTTGCTCGATAAGATCATCGGCGGCGGGCGCTGCATCGATTACAACAACGCTGCCGTCCCTCTTGAACCTGATGCTGACAACCGGTGAGTTCTTGCCGTCACTGTAACGGGCCGTAATCGAAGCTGCCTCTCTCAACGTTTCCCCATCAGCTTCCCCCTGAATGAGAGTCGTAGGACCGGGTATTTCCACCGGTGAAGCCAGCCAATGTCCTCCCCAGTGCCTTTCGATATAGGAGTTCTCGGCTTGATTTCTCCCCACTACTATCTTGACGCCGCCCGAAATCCGGAAGTGCCTGCCTACCGAGAGAAGTACGGTCTCCTCTACGGAAAGCTGAGCCGTTTCCGAAGCCGCTAGCAGATCCCTTAATTTCCTGGCGTAGTTCTCATCCGTCAGCGTGCATCCTCCGGCCGGCTGGATATAGTCGACTATTCCTAATTCAGCGGCGAGCTTCATCTGCCGTTTTCGTGAACGCCCCTGTATATCGAGAAGGTCCTCCCTTCTAACCCATCCATTCTTTTCCGGAAGCGTGGCGGGAAGGAGCTTGGCGCTCAGCGGGCGTAGCAGCAACCCCCCCAGCCCGCTCTCTCGTTCCACGATATCCATGGCGCGCCTGTTCTGTGACATGGGACGCTGACCTAGAACCTCACCGGTGAACACGAAATCGGCGCCGTAGTCCTTCATGAGCCCGCCGGTCATGTCCAGCATGAACGCCCTGCAATCGATGCACGGATTCATATTGGCTCCGTACCCGTGCTTGGGTTTGACAAGTATACTGATGAACTCTTGGGTTATATCGATCGAATCCACAGGAACACTCAGGGCTTCCGAAATCGCGGATGCTTCCATCTCGAGTTCATTATCTATCGAGCCCCCCAGCATCCGGCGCTTATGATAACCGGGAGAGAAGCCGTTGAAGAAGTGAACGCCCTGAACTTCTATCCCCTGCCGACTGATGACGGACACGGCTAGAATGCTGTCAAGCCCTCCGGAAACCAATCCAATGGCCTTTATCCCTCTTCGCAAATCGGCTCCCCCGTCCATACTCAAGAAGCACATGACGGCATGTGCGCACTGGAATGTAAAGTTACCAGTATCGTTACCTGTTAGCAAGAAGCCGTTTGAAGCCGTTCCCGACGAGATTAAAGCAGAGACATGAGATGAAGATCGTGAATCCGGGGGCGAATGCCGCAACGGGGGCCCGGCGTAGAAGTGTATTGGCATTGTACAGCATGTTCCCCCAGGTCGGTAGCGGGGGCTGGATACCGAAACCCAGAAAGCTCAGAGAGCTTTCGACCAGCATCGCCTGTGAGAAACCAATGGTCGCGGCGACAACCACCGCCGGAAGGGCTTGAGGGAGCATGTGTTTCAAAACGATCATCGAATCCGGCAATCCCAGCGAATGGGCGGCTGCAACGTATTCCTCACTCCCGGAGCGTAAGAGCTCGGCCCTGACCATACGGGCAATCTCCATCCAGGAAGTGCATCCTATCACCAGCGGCACAGTCCAGAAATTGCCGCCGAACAGGGAAGCGGCGGTAAGAAGAACGAGGAATACCGGAACGGAGAGAAATACATTCACTAGAGCCATTACCGCCAGGTCGGCGCCCCCACCGATCCTTCCGGCTATGCAACCGAGGGTGATACCAATGACCAAGGAGATCGATACCGACAGGAATGCGACCAGCAGCGTGAAACGCCCGCCGTAGATAAGACGGGTCAGGATATCCCTGCCCAGCTCATCGGTGCCGAGAATATGCCTTGGGGAAGGTCCGGACAGAATATTATCGAGGTCTATCGAATCCCTGCCGGCCGGTGCGAAAAGGGGGGCCAACAGCGTTACGACAATAATGAGAAGAATACATACCGCAGCGAATCCGGCAGGGGCCGGACCTGAGGTTTTCACCTTCAGCAATCCGGCCGGGCTCGCGCCTTTGGGAGGCTTCTTCCACGATACGTGCGCCTTCATCAGGGTGCGCACATCCGGGCCGTCACCACGTGTTTTTCTTCCCTCTGATACCTTCACCGCCATAGGCTGCACCTACTTGCCGCGCTTCTAATCCGGTTCCGCCTGAGGATACATCCTCGGATCCGCCAGTATGCTTAGAATATCCCCGACAAAATTGAACAGTATTATGAGCAGAGAGGATATGACGACTATACCGAGGATTCTCGTGTAATCATGTCTTTGAAGTCCTTCGTAGAACAGCCTCCCCATCCCGGGCCAGGAGAAAACCGTCTCTGTTATAACGGCCCCCGTGAAAAGGGTGGGGATCTGCATAGCCACGATTGTTATCACCGGCAGAACGGCGTTTCGGAAAGCATGCTTGAATATAACCACACGCTCCCGGAGACCTTTCGCACGGGCTGTCCTTATATACTCCCCTCTTATCGCCTCGTCCATCCCGGCTTTCATATACCGGCTGAACGAGGCCAAGTAACCGAATGCCAACACTAAAACGGGAAGAACCAGGTGCTTGACATGAACCGTGAAAGAGGCGGATTCACCCACTACGCCCCTGCCACCAGCCGGCAGTATGCCTAGCTTCAGGGAAAAGAGCGCTATGGCCATTAATCCTATCCAGAACACCGGCATCGACATACCGGCTGTTGAAACGAGGGAGAGCAGCTGATCGACCGTCCCTCCCCTGTCCAGTGCGGATGCAACGCCTAATCCTATCCCCGCCACGAGGGCAACGATAAATGCCAGCCCCATAAGTTCCAGTGTCGCGGGGAGCCGTTCAGCTATCATCTCGGAAACGGGTCGTCCGCTTGCATAGCTTGCACCGAAATCGAAGCGTAGAAAAACCTGACGGAACCAGCACAGATACTGCACCGGTAACGTTCTGTTCAATCCGTAGATATCCCTTATCCTATCAAGATCGTCTCCCGTGATCTTGGGATTGTGCGATATTACTCCGACAGGTCCCCCCGGTGCGAGGTGCAACAGGCTGAACGTGATGATGGATATGATGACGACCAGCGGAACCACCCGCGCTATCCTATTCAAGACAAAACGCTTTTCCCTCATGTAGCTACCTGCCGGTGTAAATCTCCTCTTCCTTCATACTAGCAGCCCCGCTGCATCCATCCCCGGCTGATACGCCTCCACCGTACTCCCCGGCCTCATCCCGAACGTAAGCAAGCCCGGCGTCCGGGGCTCGCCGGAGAACGATCCATTCCCCCGGTTCAGGTATCCGCACGCAGACGTGCATACGGTCCCCTATGGCACGGGCCAGGGCTCTGGCCTGATCCAATTCTCCATGCACGAGGAATACATCCCTTACACCACCTATTCCATTTAACCATCCCAGCAAGCCGTTCTGATCGGCGTGCGCTGAGAATGAATCGAACCTCTGGACCTCGAGGGCGGGACAAATCCACTCCTCCCTGAATCCCCCAGCCGACCTGTACCGCACCAGCACAGGATCCTCGCCATCGAGAAGGCGGTCACACAGGGAACCGTCCCTCTGCCATCCTACAACGCAGAGGAGGTTCACCGTATCCCCGTACATCCGCATGAAGTGCTTCGGAGAATTCGCATGTTCCAGGTCTCCGCTCGACGAAATGAATACAGTGGGATTGTGCGTTCTCGAATGCTGCTTCAGGGCGGTCCTACTCCTCACCTCACGGAGTCCGCCCGACCAGAGGACATCCGCGCCGTAGAATCCCCTCGCCCACGATGACAGTTCCTCCCTGAAGTTCCTGAATACACCATTGATCTTCCTTGCCGTGGGGCTGTCCACAAAGATCTCCACTCCTTGCGGAATGACCCCCGCCCTACTGTAACTCTGGAGCGCAGCCAGAACTTCCTGGGTTCTTCCCAGGGTGAATGCCGGTACAAGGACATCCCCCCCTCTGCTCAAGGCCTCTCCGACGGATTCCGCGAATCTGTAGTGCAGGCCGCCGGGGCGCCCTTCCCTGGTGATACCTCCGTATGTGGATTCCATCACGACATAATCGGCCCGCTCAGGAGACTCGAGCGGCGGCAGGAGCATGGAATTTCCCGAACCAAGGTCCCCGGAAACGATGAGCTTCGTATCATTATCGAACCATATCTCCACAAACGCGGCACCGAGGAGGTGCTCCGCCCTACCAAACCTGAACGAAATGCTTCCAATATCTACAGTCTCACCATAGGGAACAGGGACCAGTCCACCGGCAACACTGTCCAATGAAGCACTTGCGCTCTTTTCCCTGGACATCCCGATTCTCATTCCCAGCATGATAGGGATGAGTTCGGCGGTTGGTTCCGTGCAGTACACGATTCCACGGAAACCGGCCCCATAAAGCTCCGGAAGCAGCCCGCAGTGATCCAGGTGCGCATGGGTGACAAGGGCGAAGGAAAGGCTGGAAGGATCGGGAGGGATAATTCCCTTTCCTGCAGCCCCCAAGTCTCCACAATCCACTATGAACCTCTCCTTACCGCATTCTACCAGGAGACAGGATCCTCCTACCTCTCTCGCGCCTCCGCAAAAGCACAAAACCGGCTCGCCTTGAACCCGTCCGGTGAAATATCCACGGAACAGGAAGGCCGGCCCCAGGGCAAGGATCAGGATAGGCACCAGTCTTCTAGTGTTCATAATCAATTACGGCCGGTCCAAAGGGCTCGACCCCGGCATCGGAATAGGAGTAACGCATCCGGATTTTGCACGGGACCGCCGGCCGATCGACACACTGCACCCCGTAGGGTGCCCCCGGACGATCTCTACTTCGAAAACCACCATTCGTTCGCGTTCCAGCTATCACCGGACTGGGTCGGATTTGGTCTGTAGCCGTTCAATGAACGAGGCATGGCATCGAGCTGAACTACCCATAGCAGCGGGATGATGGGCGCCTCCTCGGCCAAGATGACAGCGACCTCGTCGTATATACCCTTTCTCCTCTCGAACACGATCTCCCGGCTGCCTTCGCTTAGCAGGCGGGTCAGCCGATCGATCTTCAGTCTGGAATAATTTTGACCCGCCGGGGGGACGAACCTCGCCGAATAGCTGCCCTCCTTCGTGGAGGGATCGGGAGGAGTGAGAAAGGCATAGAGGGCCATGTCGAAGTCGCCGTTTTTCAGGATGCCACCCTCATCGTAGCTGCCGAACATGACCGTCGGGTGATAGTTCTTTATCTGCAGGTCTATACCCACCTTTCCATACTGTTCTCTCAGAACGAGTTCTGTCCGCTCCCTGTTCAACCTTCCGGCGGTCGTGGAAATCACAAGCTGCAGCTCCTGCCCGTCCTTTTCCCTTATACCGTCGCCGTCATTGTCGATCCATCCCACATCGTCCAAAAGCCTCCCGGCCTCTCCGGGATTATAAGAATTCATTATCTTCCCGGTTTCCGTGTGATAGGGAGAATTGGGATGATCATCGCTGTACGCCGGGATCCACACCCCCTCGTAGATCTTCTCCGAAAGCTCGTTACGATCGGCTGCCAGCGACAAAGCCCTTCTGACGCGTTTATCTCCGAGTATCGGATTGTCGCAGTTCAGATCGATATGCTCGTTGAACAACGCAGGGTTTCTGAAAACCTCGATTTCCGGGAGCGAAGCAACCACATCCAGTAGAGCGATCGGGGCGTTGTCGATTCCCATTATAGCGCCGGTTTCGAGCTGAATGACCAGAGCGTTCCCGTCGGGTATGAACCTTATCTCGACCTCGTCCAGGTACGGACCATCACCGTAGTAATCCTCGTTGGCGGTGAGTGTTATATGCGAACCCGCCACCCACTCCTTGAAGATGAACGGTCCCGAGCCCACGGGGTGCCGGTGAAACGGCGCACCCTGGAAATTCGGACCGACCTCGCCTTCCAGAAGGTGGGCCGGAAGCACGGATTCATCGTAGAAACAGTCACCCGTGAAGTTGGAATATGCCTCGGACAGGTTGAAAATCACGGTATGGGGATCCGGTGTTTCGACGCTCTCTATGATATCCCACCCCTGGCGTGTCTCCACGTTCACCTGCGGATGGATCATCAGGTTATACGTGAAACGCACGTCAGCCGATGTAACGGGAGCTCCGTCATGCCACCGGGCATCCTTTCTGAGATGATAGGTATACCTCAGGTAATCATCAGAAATTCCTCCGTTCTCGATAGCCGGAATCTCCGTGATAAGGTCGGGAACCAGTTCCATCCGGTCGTTGTGCTTGACAAATTTGCTGAATATGAAATTGCATACATAGACGATGCTGACCATGCTGTTTACGGCTTCATTGAGAATCTCGGGTTCCTGCTGCATTCCGATAACGAGGCGGCCTCCGTAGCCGGGCTCCATATCAGCCGAACCGAGCCCGGATCGAGCACTGTGCTCTCCGGCTCCGGCCTTTCCACCACCGCCGTCACCATCGTTACCGCACCCCACTGCGGAAATCACTAGAATGAGCAGGCAAACCAGGATATTACGGCCAGTTTGCATGTAATCCTCCTGCCTATATAGGAATTGATTGCGTACAGAGGGTTTAGCAAGCATTCAGTATGCCAGGACTATCGTCTCCCGTCTGAAATATTCCCGATAGCCCGGGCCGACCGGTCGCCGCAAGCCTTCCATAGCCGCGACGGATCTTCGTAACTATATGCTTTGCTTTATATATAGGCGTGAAGGCCGCCCAAGAAGAGATTGCCCAAGAATGATATGATTATCA
Source organism: uncultured bacterium (assembly GCA_964422745.1). Taxonomy (GTDB): domain Bacteria; phylum Krumholzibacteriota; class Krumholzibacteriia; order Krumholzibacteriales; family Krumholzibacteriaceae; genus CAYRCK01. The sequence continues at coordinate 40,821 of CAYRCK010000004.1, read as the reverse complement.
GTAAGAAGCCGGCCAACGAAAGTACCGCGAGTTTCTTTCCCTTCCACCTGCCTCTGATTTCCTGATGAAGGATGAGCGTATAAAAGAGCCATACAACCAGCGATCCGGTCTCTTTCGGATCCCAGCTCCAGAAGGATCCCCATGCGGACTTCGCCCAAACAGCCCCGGCGAATAGGGCTCCTACGGTGAAGAGGGGATAACCTATCCTTATGGATCGCGAGATCAGCTCCTCCAGAAAATCCGTCGTCGGGAAAAGGTCTTCCTCTTCCTTTTTTCTCCCCCTCACCAGATAAACCAGTCCACCGCCCGCAGCAACTATGAAGGCACCCTCGGAGACGGCTGCTAGCGATACGTGAATGTAGAACCAGTAGCTTTGCAGGGCCGGCATGAGTTGCCTGGAGATCTCCTTGGGAAGAAGCGAGGTCATGACGAGTACCATAACCAGGAGCGGCGACACGACTACTCCGAGTATCATCCGCCTGTACTTTATCAGGATCAGGATGAAGAAAAGGGCTACGATCCATGACATAGTTATCGAGTACTCGTACATGTTCGACAGGGGAGGGTGAGTGCTTATCGTCCATCTGAACACCAACCCGGCGGTAAGGAATGCGAATGCCGCAAAAAAGGCGGCGGTGGCCGCCAATCCCGCCCATCTACCCCTTACTGCGGCGTACACAACATACAGCAGGAACGAGAGCAGAAAAAGCCAGAATCCCATCCAGAACAGATCGATATCCAAAGTCGCGTTCATGATGCCTCTCCCGGAAACCTACCTCCGGCGGATCAGGTAACCATCGATGATCCGATCATATCGTATAACTCTTTCCTGATCCCGGTTTCAATCCTTTCCAGTTCACGTGCGAAGCCGCCGCCCCGTTTGAATCTCGTGCCGGCAATTACCAACCTCTCGACGGATACGACTCCCTTGACCATACGGCGATCGGTGAAAAATGCGAACAGCAGCCCCAGAGTCGATAGTAGAAGTCCCGTCATGAATACGGGAGCTCCGGGATTTGTGCTGACCTGAAGTCCAGTGTAATATACCGGCTCGACTCCGATCAACCTCAAGCGCAGTGGATATTCGAAGCGCTTGCTGAACGCCGGATGGTGCAGGAAGAGCCACCCCCTCTCGGGTCCGTTTTTTCCGAGAATTTCTACCTCGAGCGCCGGATTGGACATGCTCGAACTCGCGGAATATGGACCGGAGCTCGCCACCCTGAAATCGGGGATGAACCTGCCGCCCTCGATAGTCAGTCCGGCATCGATAACTGCACTTTCGCCGGGCATCAAACGCACCCGTTTCTCACCGGGATAGCCCTCCAGCGATACACCCACAACGGCCCACTGATATTCCGACTCGTCCACGGAGTAAGAGCTTTGATAGATACTGTAACCCCCGAAGGTCAGCGGATGATTAACCTCTATATCCGCAACTACGAGCGAGTCACCCCCCCTGCCGCTGACCGATAAGCTGGAGACGTAATCCTCGACCTCACCCCTTGGTGTCATCAGTATCTTGAAATCCTCCACGACGAGTGAAAGATCACCGCCCTGAAGCGGTATGACATCACCGGGACGCCCGTAGAGGATCTCCGTACTTCCCAGAAAGCTGCCCAGTACACCGCCGGTGACTATTACCAGTAATCCCAGGTGGAAGATGAATCCTCCTGACACCTGCCATCTTCCCGCCGCCGCCGCGAAGGCAATCCTTTTCCCCTTTCTATCCGAGGCCATCCTGTATCCCATCCTTCCCAGGAGCTTTGATATTCGGCCAAAGACAAGGTCCAATGCATCCTCCCTCAAGATCTGATCCCGTGCATACCGCCTCTCGAAGAAAGCCAACGGATCCGCAGCGTGGGTCCGGTCCCCTGTGAATTCGCCCCACCCGGCTTCAAACCTGTGCTTCATCCCGGACAGATCCCCGCCGTCGCCCGGCGGATCTATTCGCAACGAAGCCGCTATGAGCCCCTTCCACCTTCTGATCAGACACAGCATCAGTATCACGGAGAACAGCGCGAGTATCCCACTATACCAGAATGAATGGAATGGATCGTAGAGTCTGAAGAACTCGACTATCCGCACGGTCGAACGCCCCCACTTCAATTCATACATCCCGGCCCTATGGGGCATATCCGGTGGAATCAGTTCCGAAAAAATCCACCCGGCCGCGCTCGCGGCAAGCATGAGTGAGATAATAGTGACCGCGAAACTGTGGGAGGTGAGCCTGTCTACCGTATTTTTCATTGCATCGATCATCATTCCAATATGATCCGGTTAAGCATTCTATACATTTATTCTCCCATGTTTCAAGATAACTCTTTAAAGAAAGTGTTTACATATAAGCGATGAGGGATTATATAGGTTTCATGGTATCTTCCCGGGCACCATACAGCTCCTGACTATTATTGGAATAACCTTGAACCCGGACACCTATGAGTTCGAAACTCTTCATCAAGATAACACTGATAGCCTTCACGTTTGCGCTTTCGTTAAACGGCTGCGGAGATGACGGTGAGCAATTGGAAACCAGGAGCAAGTTCTCTCAGCTTCGCGATGAGTTCAGCACCCTCTACTGCAAGCTTCATCCACTCAGGGCTTCACGGCTCGGGATACGGAAATTCGATTCCCTGCTTTTTACATTCTCCGACGAGGAAATCAAGTCCTCCTTAAGGGAACTCAGAGATTACTCGGCCAGGCTTTCGGCTCTGGAAGCATCGCACCTCGAACCGCGAGACTTAGACGATTCCCTGATCATGATACAATGGGTGAAAGGGGAACTTTTCGCCTTGGAGAAGCTTCAGAACCATAAAAAGAATCCTCTTCTCTTCTGCTGGATGGCGGGGGAGGCACTGTACGGAATACCCTCACGGCTCACCGCTCCTTACAGCGGCGAGCTGGAAGCATACGGGAAAAGGTTGACACGGCTCCCCCTGCTTATGGACAACGCCTCGCTACTGCTGGAGAAACCCGCCGAAGCCCATGTTAGAGAAGCCGTGCTAAGACTCTCGCATATCCTCGATGAAATCGACGCAATCGAGTCACTGGCACTGGAAAGGTACGGGACCGGGATCCATTCGCTCGATACGGCGAGAGAATCGATAATCCGGTTCAGGGATCACCTGGAAAATAACCTAGCGCCTCACTCACACGGCAGGCTGCTGCTGGGGACCGAGAATCTTGCGGCCATATTCCTCTACGATGATTTCTTGGAGATCGTTCCCAATTCCATGACGGATAAGGCCGACAAGAAGATCCGCACATTGAAGAGGCATCTCGATTCAGCAGCGTACAGTCTGAATAACAGAGAGACCGGAGCATCGACGGACGACGGCAGAGGGACCGGTCGCGATCCTTCGTCTCCGGATTCGGGCGGACTGTTCAAAATGGCGGATTCTCTTCTCGCATGTGTGCTCGATCTGCCTGGGAGCGGTGGAGCCTTCGGTAGAATCGAGCAAATGGAGCCTGAACTGGTTGTCAGGGATGATCACCTCTGCATAGAGGAGATTCCAACCAATCCATACCTTACGGTACCGCCCCACGAGCCCTGCAATGTAGATCCTTTTATCACGTCCCCCCTATCGAATCGGCCCTGTAGACCTTACATCGTTGTTCCAAGTACAGCAGCCGGTTACAGCCATAGCCGTTTGCTGTACTGCATGATCAAGGCGGCGGGGCCATTGATGGATGTAGATACGCGTCTGTGCAGGAAAGGAGGCGGGATCAGGCCTCTTCTAACATCAGAATCATTCAGGAATGGATGGTGGCTTTTGAGCATTCAGGAAATCCTCGAGCAGTGGCCCGCCGAGAAACTCGAACTGAGATCACTTCTACTCGAGGAAATGATCCATGCTCTCTGTCGCATGGTTGTCGTTATCCGGCTGCATGCAGGCTCATTCACGTCGAATACCGCAGCACTTTACCTTGAGGAAAACACGGGACTTACACCCGAGCAGGCAAGGAAGGACGTGCTCCTCGCCTCGATCTCCCCCTCTATAGCATATCCCGGCATCGCGATAATTATGAACGATGATATTGCAGAAGGATTCAAGGGCACGAGGAGGGGACTGGGAAGAACGAACACAAGAGTACGGGAGCTGATGATCGAGAATATAGGCCTCCCCCTTTCATTCATAGAGGACAGGATACCGGAAGATTGAGGTAGCGCGAACGATCGAAGGGGCAGCCGGCTTAATCTAGGATCGACAGCTCGTATCCATCGCGCCGCCAGGCTATCTCTCCGCCCAGCACAGTGGCCTCGATCTCTATGCCCGGAATGTCGACCGGATCGATTTCCATTATGTTGTCGGAGAGTACTATGAGATCAGCATACTTCCCGGGTTCGAGCGATCCCGTACGGTCCTCGGCATGAACGGCATAGGCCGCATCCAGCGTGAAGGACCTGACGGCCTCGTGCACAGTGAGGCACTGTTCGCTCATCCAGCCGCTTTCCGGCCCGCCCCCGAGATCCCTCCTCGTCACGGCGGCGTATATCCCCAGCAGCGGATCGATCGACTCGACCGGGAAATCGGAGCCTCCGGGTATCCTGCAACCTGTATCGAGCAGCGACCGCCATGCATAGGCCCCCCTGATCCGCTCAGGTCCCAGACGGTCACCCGCCCACGGCATATCGGATGTGCAGTGCGTGAACTGCATCGATGGAATCACGCCGAGAGCGCTGAACCTGATTATATCTTCGGGAGATACGACCTGAGCGTGCTCTATCCTGTGTCTTCTGTCCTCCCCCCGCCCACCATCGAGAATCCTTTCATAAATATCGAGTACGATGCGGTTCGCGCGATCCCCGATGGCATGAACCGCCACTTGGAAACCTGCCTCGTGACATAGCTCGGCCTTTGCGTCAAGGACCTTCGGGTCCGTAACCAGGATCCCCCTGTTGCCGGGATCGTCGGAGTAGTCGTCTATGAGGGCCGCACTTCTAGCACCAAGTGATCCGTCGGCGAACATCTTGACCCCGATCACAGAAAATCGGCCGTCTGCAAATCCCCTCATGGGGCCCTCGGATAATAGGCTGTCGAGACCTTTATCATCGACGTCGAAGTAAGCTGTGATGCGAAACGGAAGCCTCTCATCCCCGAAAAGCTCCCTGTATATGGAAGCCGTCTCGCCCGATATCCCCATCTCATGAACGCCAACGAGCCCGGATGCCAGGCAAAGGTTAGCGGCTTCCCTGAGCAGTGCTTTCTTCCTCTCCCTCCCAACCGGCGGTATAACCTCCGTCACGAGCCTTTTGGCTTCATCTATGAGTATCCCGGTTGGCTCTCCGCTCTCATCATGCATAATTTTGCCGCCGGGAGGATCCGGAGTCGATTTAGTTATACCGGCGAATCTCATGGCGCTGGAATTTACGACAACAGCGTGCCCGCAAACCCTGGTCAGGCATACCGGATTCTCGGGAGCCGCCTGATCCAGCATCCACCTGTCTGGATAGCGTGAATCGGCCCAGTCGTTCTGATCCCACCCCCTGCCGATGATCCACTCTCCCTCACCCGATTCCCCGACACGTTCTGTCACCTTCTCCAGAACTTCCCCGAAAGACCCGGTCCCGACCAGGTCTATATTAGCCCTTCCCAGTGCATACCCAAGAAAATGAGCGTGGGCATCTATCAGCCCGGGGATAACCGTGCGGCCTTCCAGGTCGTATTTCCTGGTTCCAGGACCGCATTTGGCGATTATGTCCCGCGATTCACCTACGAACAGGATCCTGCCTCCACCCAAGGCGACAGCTTCGGCCTCGGGCCTGTCCACATCCATAGTGTAGATCTTTCCGTTTATAAAGGCTGCTTCCACGGCTGTTCTTGCTCCTTCCCCGGCGGTCTCCAAACGGTCGAAGCCGGAAAAAAGTACTACAGTTACGATTGTAACGCACAGCAGTACACGTACGAGCGCAATGGTCATCTTCACGATCGACTCCTTATTGAGGTGAGTTAGAGTATGCAACCGTAAAAGATCAACGGTGAATGTTCTTTATGAATCCCCAGCTACTATCCTCCACATCAGTAGTATCGCAACCGGCAATAGTCGTGTAGGCTCCGATATCCACATTGCAGGCATTGTTCTCCGCCCAGCATGGAGACAGTTCGTTGAGGTAATAAAGGCCCGGTGAAGAGATGCTGAATATACAGAACATGGGATCCTCGTATATGTCCGTGACGCCTGCGGAACAGCCTGCGTAATTAACATCGTTTCTCCAGAAGTCGTTACAGTCGAGCGTTGCGGAGCCGGAAATACATTCGATGCCCGTATCGGACAGGAAAAAGATATTTCGCAATACGCTTGCAGAACCTCCCGACATCAGTATGCATTTGCCCGTTTTGACCAGAGTGCAGTTTATTATCTCTGTGCCGCTGCCCCCTGCAATCTCGAATCCAACCGTGCATGAATCCACGAGCATGTTGGCCATTTCCGGCGCTGAGGAGCCCCCGCTGACATTTATGCATGAACCGCAGCCATTGAAATTCACGAACCATATGTTCGGCGCTCCATCTTCTACAATCATGGCCTGGTCGAAAAAATTGAAATTAATTCCAAAAAACGTGCTCGAGTTCGAGACGTTCCTGATCGTGATCCCCGTCCCCGTCCCGGGGACAGCCGCCTGGATGTAAGGTATACCGAGATTGTAGCTGAAGGATACATCCTTCCCATCCAGCAGGATATCCTCTTCGTAGTAAATGCCGCCGTTCAGCATAATCCAGTCCCCCGATTCAGCGGAATCGATAGCCGCAGCGATCGTAGGTGCATCTCCGCTACCGTCCGGATTCAGAAACCAGTTCGTGCCGAACGCGGGCGCCGCCGCGATCACAACCAATAATCCAATCACGTATAATCTGCTCACTCTACATCACCTCATAGCGAGTGTACTACAACTCAACCTCGACAGTCGAGCCCATTTTTGTCCTTGGCTTGCCGGCTCTCAGTCCGTATATCACCCACCGGGCGCGGAGTTCTATGGTTGCCCATTTTCAGCAAATCCGTTATTATCAATCTGAATCTTATTTCGGGAGTGACCGGTTTATGTACAACGGCTATGGAAGGAACTCTTCGAATCCAGTGTTGGATTTCTTTCACGGAAGCGTAGTGAGAAAGATGGTGGCGGCCAACGTGCTCGTCTTCATACTCCAGCTGCTGCTCTCGGGGACATCCTTCCTGGCGTTCTTCGCGCTGTTCCCGAGACTCGTGGTGACCAGGGGATATATATGGCAGCTGGTGACGTATATGTTCCTCCACGGGGACCTGGCACACATCGCACTCAACATGCTCATCATCTGGATGTTCGGTTCAGCCCTGGAACGTACATGGGGCAGCCAGCGTTTCCTCAAGTTCTATTTCGTATGCGGCCTGGGTGGAGCCCTGGCCAGCTTCATCTTCTCATACAACTCGGTCGTGTTGGGAGCATCCGGTGCGGGCTACGGCATACTGCTGGCATACGCCGTACTATTCCCATATAACCAGATCTACGTATGGGGGATCTTCCCCGTTCGTGCAAGAACCCTGGTAATAGTGCTCGCCATAATAGAGTTTCTTAGAGGGATCAGCGGTGGAACGGGGATTGCGCATTTCGCCCACCTGGGAGGCATGGCGGCGGGACTGATCTATATGAGAACGGACCACAGGGCTTGGAAATTCCATAACAAGCTGCGCAGTATCTGGAGCCGGTTCCCCCTGAAGGTGCATTTCGACGGAGGGAAGGGGAATGTGCAGGACGGGGAAAACAGCCGATCGAGTGAATCCGACAAGATCGATTCCATCCTGGACAAGATATCATCGAAAGGGTACGACAACCTGACCGAGACAGAGAAGAGGATCCTGGATAACTACTCCAGGGACAGAGAGAAGAATTGATCCGCCTCGTGCGGAGCTCCTCACATTTACTATTGAAAATCCCGTCAGAGAGACAAAAGCCTATGAACGGAGATAAGGCTTTCTCAGCCATATGGTAAGATCGGCAGGGCTGTTTCAAGCAGACAGATAACGCACGGCGGCTTCGAGGGCCTGCGATTCCTCTTCGCTGAGCTCGCGGGAGGGCTTCCCGTCATCAACCTCGAGGGCGTAGCCACGCGCCGAATTCCTGCCCACCAGGTTGGTTACTATCAATCCGTTCCTCTCGCTTGTCAGAAGGCACAAGGAGTAACTCTGCATGCCCCCGATGTCCTCGAAGGCGTTGTATTTGACGATCCCCATACCGCTGTAGCACCTATCCACCCTGCCCAGGATCTTCTGCAGCTCGTCTGAGTGAGCGCGGAGGAACTCGCGATTCTCGTCAATGCCCTTGAAAAGCTCCTCGATTGACTGTTCGGCCCCCTGGTTCTCGTAGATCTCGGCCATCGACCGGAACGGCCTCTTCAATCTCCTGATCTCCCTGAAGAGGTAGAGGATCGCCAATAGAGCTATTACAGCCGATCCCAGTGATACGTATAGCAATACGTTCCCGAGCTCCATCCAACTCCTTCCGGCACATGTTCAAGAATCCGCGTCGCGCTGATAGGAATAGAAGGTAATCCATTCTTACACTTGATGTAAAGGGATTTCTTCACGGCCGGCCGGCTCGTGATAATACGGAAGAGCCCCGATTCTCGTTATTCGCGAAAAAAGCGGGACTCGAGGTCCCGCCGTGAAAAAAATGCCGGAAGCGGGACTCGAACCCGCACAGGCGTTGGCCCACTACCTCCTCAAGGTAGCGTGTCTACCAGTTCCACCATCCCGGCAAAAGAATCCTTATCGATTGTATCGAATTATTCCTCCGGCTCGGCATCCCGGGAACCGGTCCCCCCGGTGTCCCCTCCTGCCTCGGTGGGTTCCGGAACGTTCCCCAGCACTTCGTCTATATCGGTCTGCTCCTCGGGAATGATCGATCCCCATTCCTCTCTCTCAGCTGCACGCCTCAGAACACTCTCCTGCTCCTCCCCCCCCCTGCCTGCGGAGATGAAAGCGAGTGAAAGGGAAGTAAGCATAAATATAACAGCCAGATAGGTGGTCGCTCTGCTCAGGAACGTTGCCGCTTCACGCCCTCCCAGCATCTGCCCGGCACCGGCACCTCCGAACGCGCCGGATAGACCGCCCCCCTTGCTAGACTGCATCAGAACAACGACTATCAGTAGAATGCAAGTTACTATGTGTATTCCTACAAAAACATCAAAAAGCATACCTGTGCTCCACCCTTTAAATGATTAGTTTAATGAAATAATAAGCTTCAGTCAAATGGTTTATGAAGGCTCGAGGGCATAGGCGATCCCCATGAAGGACTCCGCCTCGAGTGAAGCCCCTCCCACAAGAACCCCGTCCACGCCCGCCGCTCCCAGAAGATCCGCCGCGTTGGAGGGTTTTACGCTGCCTCCGTAAAGGATCCGGACACCTTCGGCCACACTGCCTCCGAATAGTTCGCCCATAATTTCTCTAATCACACCGTGCATATGGGAAGCATCCTGCGGTGTTGCGGTAATGCCCGTACCTATAGCCCAAACGGGTTCGTACGCCAGGACGATCCTCCCTATGTCGCCGCCTCCCAATCCCTCGAGCACCTCCCCGACCTGCTTGTTGACGATGTCCGAAGCGCGTCCCCCCTCCCTCTCATCCAGGGTCTCTCCAACACAGAAGATGGGCAGCAGCTCGGCCGCCAGCGCCGCTCTGAGCTTCTTAGAGAGTAACCCGCCGCTTTCACCGATGACATGCCTTCTCTCGGAATGACCGACGAGGACATACGTGCAGCCCAGAGCGCGCAGCATCTTCCCGGAAATCTCCCCGGTAAACGCCCCCTCCACCTCGTAATATACGTCCTGCCCTCCCAGCTTCACATCGGAGTCCTTCAGCTCTTCCGCCACCGATGGAAGCGTTGTATAAGGGGGGATCACAACGAGTTCTGCTGTGCTCTCCCTTTGCTCGAGCAGTGAGAGGATCCCACCCGCGAGCGCGGCTCCTTCGATGTGGTCCATATTCATCTTCCAATTACCGGCTATGATCTTTTTCTTCACTTTACGCACCGTTCCTTTCAGGGTGCCGGAAGGCAGGTCTGAGCACGAATCAACGCCCGGAGCCATTCGCTTTTCTGAATGACGAGCGGACGACCATCAAAAGATTTCATACCCTCATCGATACGTCCCTGTCACTAAGGACGGCTACCCCCGGCAGCTCCCTGCCCTCCAGATATTCGAGCGCCGCACCGCCCCCCGTCGATATATGCGTAACCTTGTCCGTCAGGTTCATGCTGTTTACCGCCGCCACACTGTCCCCCCCACCGATGATCGTTGAAGCCCCGCGTTCCGTTGCATCGGCTACCATCCTGGCGATCCTCTTCGTGCCTTCGGCGAAGTTCGGCATCTCAAACACACCCATGGGACCGTTCCAGAATATGGTCCTGGCGTTTTCGAGCTCTTTTGCGAACAGATCAAGCGTCTTAACACCTATATCCACACCGAGCCAGTCTTCGGGTATGTCCCCCACAGAAACCTGCCTGTGTGCGGCGTCGTTATCCATGTTTTCGGCCACTATTATGTCTACCGGCAGGAATATCCTCTTCGTACCTTCCCTGCTCGACGTTTCCATCAGCTCGCGGCAGAGGGGGACAAACTCGTCGTCGACAAGCGAATTCCCGATATCCAGCCCGGCCGCTTTGAAGAAGGTGAAGGCCATCCCGCCTCCTATCAGAATCCGGTCCACACGCTCGAGCAGGTTGCGTACCACTCCTATCTTGGTCGAGACCTTCGCACCGCCGAGTATCGCTACAAAAGGCCGCTGGGGCTTATCGAGAAGACCTCCGAGGATATCGAGCTCCTTTTCCATCAGGAAACCGGCTACCTTCTCTCCGAAGTACCTTGTTACTCCCTCCGTAGAGGAATGAGAACGGTGAGCCGTCCCGAATGCGTCGTTCGCGTATAGATCACCTATACGGGATAGCTGCTCAGAGAACTCAGGCGAGTTCTCCGTCTCCTCCGGATAAAACCTCACGTTCTCAAGAAGCAGGATCTCACCGGGATTTAGAGATGCAACTTTACTCTCGACCTTGGCGCCGACACAATCATCAATGAATTTCACGGGGTAATTCGTGAGCTCTGCCAGGTGATGAGCTACAACCTTCAGGCTCGATGCAGGATCTATCTTGCCCTTTGGTCTGCCCAGATGCGATAGAAGCACGACAGACGCCCCTTTCCGGGCCGCGTAATCGATGCTGGGCAGTGCGGCCTTGATCCTCGTGTCATCGGCGACGAAGCCGTCTTTCGACAGCGGCACGTTGAAATCGACCCTCATCAACAGCTTCCGACCCTTCAAGTCGACATCCTTGAGTGTCTTCTTCGTCAAATGTCATCCTCCCTTGTATTGTTCCGACCGGACGCGCTACTTGATCAAGAGCCTCATCATGTCAACCATCCTGAGCGCGTATCCATATTCGTTGTCATACCAAGATAGCACCTTGAACACCCTCGGCGTGATCTGCATGGTCGCCAGGCTGTCGAATATGGACGAATTGGGATTCCCGATGATATCGCATGAAACGATCGGATCCACGCAGTACTCCACAATCCCCTTCATCGATCTGACCGAGGCCTTGCGGACCGCCTCATTCAAAGCCTCTACCGTCGTTCCCTTCTTGAGAGTGACAACGAGATCTACGAGAGAGCCGTCCGCAGTGGGCACGCGCACGGCCATCCCGTTGAGCTTGCCCTTGAGCTCGGGCATGACAACTCCAACGGCGGCCGCGGCACCGGTAGTCGTCGGTATCATCGATACGGCGCATGCCCGTGACCGCCGGAGGTCCTTGTGCGGAGAATCGAGCACATTCTGGTCGTTCGTGTACGCGTGAACGGTAGTCATCAGCCCATTCGCAATGCCAAACTCGTCATTGAGTATCTTTGCGATCGGTGCGAGGCAGTTCGTAGTGCAGGAAGCCGTCGAGACGATATGGTGCTTCCTCTTCCTGTAGAGCTTGTCGTTCACGCCCATCACGATCATTATGTCCGGGTCCGGCGACGGCGCCGATATGATAACCTTCTTCGCACCCGCTCCAAGATGCAATGCCGCATCCTTACGCTTCCGGAAGCGCCCTGTCGACTCTATCACTACATCCACGCCTAGCTTTTCCCACGGAAGGGCGGCAGGATCCTTTTCGGCAAGGACCTTTATCCTTCTACCCTTGACCGATAGTGAACCGTCATTTCTGGCTGTGACCGTCCCGGGGAATCCACCGTGAACCGAATCGTACTTGAGCAGGTGGGCCAGTGTTTTCGTGTCGGTAAGGTCATTCACGGCCAACATGTTGAACCGCCTGTCCTGAATCGCATGACGAAATACCAGCCTGCCTATCCTTCCGAATCCGTTGATTGCGACATTTATAGCCATCGTTTCCTCCTTTTGCATGCCTCGCCCGTTCAGGAAGCCTTGCCATCGCTTCCGAACAGCTTCATCTTTCTTATGACGGTCTCCTTCACCGCTTCCCTCGCCGCACCCAAGTATTTCCTCGGATCGAATACATCGGAGCTTTCGGATAGGCTCTTTCTCAGATACGCGGTAAAGGCTATCCTCATGTCCGTATCGATATTCACCTTGCAAATGCCGAGCTTCACGGCTTCGGCGATAGCCTCGTCAGGAACCCCCTTTGTACCCCTCAGCCGAGCGCCGAAATTGTTCGCGATCTCCACGTGCTCCTGGTTTACGCCCGAAGCGCCATGCAGAACGAGAGGCACATCGACCCTCGATGCTATCATCCTGAGCCTGTCCATCGCAAGCCTGGCCTCGCCCTTGAACTTGTAGGCTCCGTGAGATGTTCCGACCGCAACGGCCAACGAATCAACACCGGTCTTCCGCACGAACTCTTCGGCTTCGGCGGGATCTGTGAACAGAGCGTCCTGCTCCTCGACGGAAACGTTATCCTCCACTCCGGCCAGCCGTCCAAGTTCACCTTCCACCGAGATCCCGGCGGGTTTAGCCATCTCTACAACCCTCCGTGTTACCTCCGCGTTCTCCTCGAAGCCGAGATGCGATCCATCTATCATCACCGATGTAAAACCTCCATCAATGCATCTTTCGATAACATCCATATCCTTACCGTGATCGAGGTGAAGGGAAATGGATACACCCTTCTCTTGAGCTGCCAACGTCGCCATAGAGACAAGATTGCCCAATCCCGCGTACTTAATAGCTCCCTGAGAGACCGCTATGATCGCCGGGCTTTCCAGTTCGGCGGCGGCCTCGGTGATCGCCTGGACGAACTCCATATTGTTCACGTTGAAAGCCCCGACTGCATACCCTCCATCCTTGGCCGCGTTCAGCAGTTCCCTGTTCGTTTTCAGCACCATTCCCTCCCTTGACTTATAACTTCTGCCGTGATGGTTACATACCATTATTATCAATGTCAAGAAATACCGGATTTCTAGCGTTTCCACACCCGGCAATAAGCCGTTCATACACGATATCTAGCCGCACCGGCCCTCCCCGCAGCCAGCACCGTCACCGTCGAGGGTCCACCCTCTAAGAGGGCGGAGATGCACGATAATGCCGTCGCACCCGTCGTCACCAGATCGTCTATTAGAATAATATCTTTATTTGCAATCAGTTCTGCCCCTGTGAGGCGGAAGGCACGATACACGTTATCCGCACGCATCGGACGATCGAGAGCCGACTGGGGGGATGTCTTTCTATCCCTTACGAGGGGTGAGCCTACCGTCGCAAGTCCGAGCCTGGATGCGACACGGGCGGCCAGAAGCGCCGCCTGGTTGTATCCCCTCCTGCGTTCCCTCGACCGATGGAGTGGGACGGGAACGAGGATGGGCGATGCTGGCCACCCTGATACCGTTGTGGTGAAATGTGCTTCGAGAGCCTTCGCCATCCACCACGAGAGAGGCTCCACAGCCGCCCTGCCACCCGAAAACTTAAGAAAATGAATAAGTTCCAGCAGAATTTCATCTGTGAAAAAGGGGGTTACCAGAGGCACTCGTCCTGTGGTTAGGTCCGCGAAGGAGCAACACTTCAGATCATCCGACCTGTCGCAGAATTCCCCTTCATCGGATCCAGTGCTCCCGAGAAGATCATCCGTGAAACCCGGAGATATCCCGATCCAGCACCTCGGGCACATGATCCTTGCCGGTACTCGGATCGATCCGAAGAGCTCCCTATAGATATCGGCCTCGAAGAAATCCAGGGTGAAATCAGGCCAGCCGGCCGGTATCACCGACGGCACCTGAAGCGATCCCGGTGGGATCGTGCAGCCGCAGTTTATACAGCTTTCCGGGAACAGCGTCTCCAGCACAAAGATAAAGAGACCCCTCACTACAACCCCTCCACACATCCATGAGGCCGACGAACGCTTCGGGCGCTACGCGCGGTCTTTATCCTGAACAGCCAGGGCGGGGGCGGTTCTGCGACGCAGAAGGACAAGAAGCAGGACACCGGCAATTACGAGTCCCAGGCTTAGAAGCTGATTCACCGATAGGGCATCCCAGAACATCGAGATCTTCTCGTAGTATCTGAAAAAATCGACAATGAATCTCGACATTCCATACAGTATGCACAGCCAGGCGAATGTAAACCCGTCAAATCTCTTCCTGCGCTCGATGAGCATGATGAGGATGAATATCAGGATCCCGTAGAATGACGAGTAGAGCTGCGTCGGGTGGATCCGGATTCCCTGGTAGGCGTAACCGGCCGGAGAATCAGGTGGAAAAACGAGCCCGAACGGACACGAAGTGGGCAAACCGAAGCAGCAACCGCTCAGGAAGCACCCTATGCGTGTAAGGAATATGCCTAGCCCGATCGAAGGCGAACATACATCCGCCACCTTGAAGAACGGTATCCTCTTTATCCGGAGAAAGACCACCGCACCGATTGCTGCCAGCACTAGCCCCCCGTAGAATGTCGCACCCCCCTGCCAAAGGGCTATCACGTCCAGGATGCTTCTGTAGTGGTCTATATGCGTGAATATGTAGAGAAGCCTGGAACCCAGGACGGCGCTCAGTATCAGCACTATACTGAGGTCGTACATGCTGTTCTCCGGAATTCCATATCTGCGTGCCCGTTTCCCGGCGAACCATATGCCGACCAGGAAACTGACGGCAAGCATAAATCCATATGAATATATCTTGAACCTTCCGATTTCTATCAATACCGGATGCACAAAACCTCCTTACGTCCCGCCCAGGCTCAAACCTTCCACAAGCACCGCAGGAGAACCGTATGGTCCGATGAATGTTGTATCGCCGGCCACTTCCTTGATTCCCCCCAGAAGATCGATGATATTGCCGCTCATGGTCATCTCGCAAACCGGCCCGCACACGACTCCCGCGCGAACCGTATGACCGTTGAATCCCACCGAGAAGTCGCCCGATATCGGATCCGATGTATGCATTCCCATAATATCACGGACTATTATGCCCTCGTCTAGATCCGCGACGATGTCATCGATCGACCTGATACCCGGGGCCAGGTACAAATTCGTGGGGCCGGGCGCCAGCCTCGCTTTGAAAGATTCCCTCACGGCGTTCGCCCCCGGATGCATACCGAGCTTTCTGGACGAGTACGCATCGCTGAGATAACCTCTCAACACACCCGACTCTATTAATGTGTTTTTTCTCGTGAGCATTCCCTCGGCGTCGAAACAGGCGTTGAAGCACCCGCCAGCCATGAACGGATCATCTATCAGGGTCACCCCATCGGCCGATACCATCTCGCCGAGCATACCGGAGAGAACGGACGTTCCCTTCACCACCATCTCGGCGGATAGTATCCGTTCCATGAAGCTGATTATGCTTGTGAATGCAGCACCGTCTACTACAACAGCATAACGTTTGGTCCGGGCCTTTTCTCCACCGAGCAGGGAAACGGCAAGCACCGCCGCCCGATGCCCCGTTCCGGCAAAATCGATGTCCTTCGGATGTAGAGCCTGGCTGTAAAACCATCCGCTCCGGGTTTCGTCCCCCCTTCGAGCAATAGCGGATACGGAACAGCAGCAGTAGCCACGCCTCTCCCCGCGGAAAAATCCTCTCGTACCTGCGACGACGACATCACCCGTATACTCGCTGTAGACGGCATCCTCCGTATTAACGACGGAGGAATCGAACTTCAGACAGGCCCGTTCCATCTCTATGGCCTTTTCCACCTTTGCTTCGGTCCCGCCATCCTGCGGATATGCCGGGTAGGCCTCACCCGGCGGCTCACCCTTTTCCGGATCCGCCAGGACATCGGCGTCCATCGGCGAGCTGTTCGATGCATTCCGGGACGCCTCGTCGATGCACGCCTCCACACCCTGTCCTTCCAGATCGCTGGTGAAGGAGAATCCCACCCTTCCTCCATCAACCACCCTTATTCCGATACCGGCGTCAACCGCGTCGTCCACTGACTCCAGTTCTCCACCGTGGACTTGAATCTGCAGCATCCTCCTGCTTTCACCGTACACGTCACATTCCACGCCCGCTTTCGTTGCCAGCTGCAGCGCCAAATCGACTATGTTTCTCAATTCAATCATTCCTCAATACTCGTAGAAATGGGTGCTGAAATTGAGCAGCACTCCCACCATGAAACAGTTCACGATCATCGAACTGCCCCCGTAGCTTATAAACGGCAGGGGCAGCCCGGTCACAGGTGCCAGTCCTATGGTCATGCCAACGTTGACGAACAGGTGAAACGTGAAATATGAACATATGCCCACCGAGGCGATCGAGGCGAAACGATTCTTGAGCTTCGTCGTAAGATACAGGATACGAACGATGAAGACGGTGAACAGGATGAGCACGGCAAAGGCGCCGATGAATCCGAGTTCCTCCGAAAGAACAGAATAAACAAAATCAGAATGCCTCTCGGGCAGAAAGGCCAGCAGCTTCTGCGTCCCGTGCAGGAACTGCTTGCCGAAGAAACCGCCCGATCCGATGGATATCTTCGATTGGAACACCTGCCATCCGGTGCCCAGAATATCTGACTCCGGACGCAGAAAGGCAAGAATCCTCTTCTGCTGATATAACTGCAACCTGCTCCATATGTTTGGCACTATCAGCATAACGGCAACGTTCAGCACAACCAGCATCACACTCTGCACGAACCTGTGTCTCCTCTTGTACGCGATGGCCAGGATGATAAGGAAAAAGATAAGCAGCGGATAGGGATAAGATCCTCTCCCCAGCGTGCATTCGCTGTAAATGGTCAGGAACGCGCTTATGAACGGGGTTACAAAAAGCATCAAGATGCTCTCATTGAGCCCCCGCCAGTAGAGGACGGGAAACAGAAGTGCAGGAAACACGAGGGATGTGCCGAGATCGGGCTGCTTCACGACGAGCAGGAACGGGACCGCGACTACGGCGAATGTTATGACCAGAACGCGGAGCCTGTTGGGGTCGCTGCGTTTTCCCGATAGAAACCTGGCAAGCAGAAATATAACTGCGATCTTCATGAATTCACTCGGCTGGAACCTGAAACCTCCCAGCACGATCCAGCGGCTGGCCCCCTTGAAGGGTTCGAGAAGCAGGACGATGATCAGCAGCAGGGCTCCCGCGAGATACAGGAACAACGCCGTACTCTCGTAATAGCCGAAAGGCAGAAGAAACGTGATCACCATTACTGCAATTCCCAGAATGCTCCATACGACCTGCTTATGGAAAAATTGCGTCTCTCCCTCCGGGAATGCACCTCTGAGCTCGCCGGGCACATGCCCGACGGAGTAGAGTGTTAGAAGGCCCACGAGCATGAGGGCGAGAACGGGTATTAGGATCAGCCAGTCGAAATCCTGGAAGTACCTCGTAGGCATCTTCATGCTGCTGTTCATGCTCTACTCCGATCCCCTGCGATTCACTCTCGAATCCGGGGAGATCACAACCGTACCATCGTGATCGCCCAGATACCCCGGCCGATCCGGTGTAACTCGATCGCTCCATACCGGCACCATCGATCCCGCAAGTGCGCCTCCCGTTCCCGAACCCGCCACCGTGCCGCAGTAGCTGGAAAATATCTCACGTGCTATCGGGGCGGCCATAACACCTCCGTGTCCTGCGTTCTCCATCACGATGGCCAGTGCCAGCTCCGGCGACTCAACGGGCGCGAATGCAACAAAGATGGCATGATCCTCACCATGGGGATTCTGGGCGGTCCCGGTCTTCCCGGCTACTCTCAAGCCCCTGACCGCTGCGAATCTACCCGTACCCCTCTCGTCCGCAATCACCCTTTCCATCAAATCCCTTATAACGCGAAGGATATCCAGGTTCATCCGCTGGATCGGATAGGCCCGCTCTTCGCCTTCGAAGACCTCGATTCCATCGGCGTCCACAATTCGTTTGACTATGTGCGGATGCACCATCCTCCCTCCATTGGCAAATACGGAAACCATGACACAGGCCTGCAGGGGAGTGATCAGCACCTCACCCTGGCCTATCGAGTAGTTCAGCAGGTGTCCCTTCGTCCATTTTCTCTTGCCGAACCTGCGGTCGAAATAGGAGTGATCCGGTATGATGCCCACCGCCTCACTCGGTATATCCACACCGGTCACGTCCCCCAGTCCGAATAGCCGTGCTGCCGCGGCGAATTGATCGGCGCTTAAAACCTTTCCGATCTGATAGAAATACGTATCACAGGAATATATCAAAGCGCCGGAGAGAGACAGCGAACCATGGCCCTCCGGCAGCCAGCAGCGGAAGAACCGATTCCCGAACTGGTATCCTCCAAAGCACGGTTCCAGTCGTTCGTCGATCGAGACCAATCCGTTCACCACGGCCGCATAGCCTGTAATCAGCTTGAATATAGAGCCGGGCGGATACAGGGCCTGTACCGTCCTGTTGAACAACGGTTTATCGGGATTTTCGTAGAGATCCTGCCACTTCTCACCCATCGTTCCGCTGAGAGAGATGTTCGGATCGAAAGCGGGCCGACTGACCGCCGCAAGAATTTCCCCGTTCGATGGATCCATGGCTATAACACTACCCTTGTTCCATTTGAACGCGCCTTCCACAACCCTCTGCAGAGCCAGGTCTATCGTCAGGTATATATCACTGCCGGGGATCGACGGACGAGCCCCCACGACACCCTCGGGATCCTCATACTTGAATAGCCCTTCCAGCTCCTCTATACGCTCTCCACCCGCGCTCATCTCGATTATCCTAACCCCGTCCTTTCCCTTTAGATAATCGTCGTATGTATACTCCACACCGGCACGACCCACGATATCGCCGGGATGCAGGCTCTTCGAATCCTTTAGCTCCTGGTCCGTTACTTCCCCCACCTGACCGAGCATATGCACGGCGAGGGAATCTTCCGGATACTGGCGCCTGTGCTTCATGACGAGCTTGAAGAAGGGGAATAGGGCTCGGTTCTCCATCAACACGGATATCTGTCTCTTGTCCGCCGCTTGAACCACCGTCATGCTTCTGCCGTCGGGATACTTGCCGATCCAGGAGTCTATATCCCTCTGAAGCTTGTCCTCATCTATCGATAGAAGCTCACATGCCAGCCCCAAACTCGATTCCACGTTCCTGGCTCTATGGGGAAGGATGCATATCTGGTAGACCGGCACGTTCACGACAAGCTTCGAGCCGTCCCTGGCCCTTATCAAGCCCCTTGGAGCCACGATCCGTTCTCTCTGAATCCTGTTGAAAAAAGCCTGCCTGCTGTAGTAATCGTGCCGGATCACCTGCAGGTAGAAAAGTCTTCCCGTCAGCAGGGCGATCGCTCCGAGCAGGAGGACGACGAGATTTCTCCTGCGGAGCATCAGGACCGGTCCTTCCTGCCTGTCAAAATCCGCCATCGGTCCTGGTCCTCCTTCTCGTAGCAGCATTGATGATTTCCAGCACGATCACACCGATGACGGCCGTGCTGATACCCGACAAGACGGAGAACTTGAAGAACCACGAGAAGATATCTGTGAGAGATACAGAGGTTGTGATCGTGAGAATTATAATATCGTTGACAAGCGATGCACCGAGGATCAAAAGTCCCCTGAAAATCACATTGTCCGGAAACAATCCCCCGCAGGCCTGGAATATGCCATACCCAACCACCGATTTTGCCAGAGCGTTCATTCCGAGATAGGACGCGTTACCCAGGTCCTGCAGAAATCCAAGCAGAAAACCCACAACGACGGCGAAAACCGCGTTCTTGCCCTTGACGAGGATCACGAGCAGGATGACCATCAGATCCGGCGATATGCCTCCTACGGTCATGCGGGGCACCATCGTGACCTGGAGGATGAATACGATTAGCGATCCTATTATCACACGGAATAGATACAACGATCACACCCCCGCCGCTAGTCCTTGAGCGATTGTTCGAGCTCCTCGTAGATCCTGGTATTTTCCCAGTCCCTGCCGCCGACCACGACGAAAAGCTCTTCCAGGGTTTTGAGATTGGCCATGCTGACAACCCCAACGTTTCTGTACAGGCCGCTCCTCTCCTCCGTAACATGAAAAACCGTGCCCAGCGGAAAACCCTTGGGGAAAAGCTCACCCAAACCGCTCGTCAACAGGGTGTCCCCCACGATCACGTCTTCCTCTTTACCTATGAATTCCAGCTTAAACAGGTTCCCCTTGTCCCATTCGAGTATACCTACGACACGGCTGCGCTTATCACGGCAGCTGACGGAAATCGATTTGTTGTTAAGAAGCAAGACCCTGGACGTGCTGCCGAAAACCTGTGTCACGCGCCCTACGACTCCCCGGTAGCCGACCACCGCCATTCCGACCCTGACACCGTCGGAACCGCCCCTGTCAATGGTAACCGAGTTGTGAAAGCGGTTCGAGGAACGGGCGGTAACCTCGCACGGCAGAAAATCGAAAAATGAGTCCTCCCTGAGGCCTGCCAATCTCCGTAACCGGTTTCTCTCATCCTTGAACTGCAGCAGTTTCTCCCTCTCATGATAGAGCGATGCCGATAATCTCCTTAGTTTCCGGTTCTCCTCCCTCAACTCGTCAATATCACTGAAATATTTCTCCGTGCTGTGTATGGGATAGAGGAGAACATCCGATACGGCCCTGGCGGATCTGACTTTGCTCTCCTCGCTTCGGGTAAGCAGAAGAAGAGACATCGCTACAGCAACAGCGAGAACCGTTTTATCGATGTGCTTATCGAAAAGGAAAGAAAGAATCTGCATGCTTACAACCGGGAGCTTCTCATTATTATCCGCTCGTAAAGGTGCAGTGATCCCAGGATCTTTCCGCTTCCCAACACTACGCAGGTCAATGGATCCTCGACGACGTTGATAGGCAGGTTCGTCTCCTCCTTGAGGAAATTATCCATACCCTTGAGCATCGACCCTCCACCCGTCATGACTATGCCTCTTTCCACGATGTCTGCGGCAAGCTCCGGCGGAGTCTGCTCCAATGCTGTCCTAAGCGCCGCTACTATCTGACTGAGCGGTTCGGTGAGCGCTTCCCGGATTTCAACACTCGAGATCCTGAGAATCTTTGGAATGCCGGAGACCAGGTCCCTGCCCTTTATTTCCATCTCTTCTTCCTGATTGAGCTTTGTTGCGGATCCTATAACCATCTTCACATGCTCTGCGGTCTGATCACCGATCAGCAGATTATAAGTCTTCTTGACATGCTGGATGATCACTTCGTCCATTTCATCCCCTCCGACACGAATGGATATATCCGTCACGATCCCGTTAAGGGCAATGACGGCGATCTCCGTCGTACCTCCGCCGATGTCTATGACCATGTTACCGGACGGCTTGTCAACGGGCAATCCCACCCCTATCGCCGCCGCTATAGGCTCCGCAACGAGATATACCTCTCTTGCACCTGCATTCTGGGCCGAGTCGACAACGGCGCGCCGCTCTACCTCGGTTATCCCTGAAGGCACGCTGATCACGATCCTGGGCCTGATGAAGAAACGTCTCTTCTGGGATCTCTTTATGAACTCCCTGAGCATGACCTCCGTTATATCGAAATCCGCTATTACGCCGTCCTTCATGGGCCTGACAGCAATGATGTGATCCGGCGTTTTCCCGAGCATCGATTTGGCATCCGCTCCAACGGCGTAGACCTTCTTGGTTTTTTGATCCACGGCTACGACGGATGGCTCATTGATCACAATTCCACTGCCCTTGAGATAGATCAATGTATTCGCGGTCCCGAGATCTATCGCAATATCATTGGATAGGTATGTCGATATGCGACCTAGCAAGTTTATTCCTTCCTTTCATGTACTGAGCAGACCTCTTTCCCTCATGCTGACGAAATGACCGTCCCCGACGATGATGTGATCCACTACATCTATGCCCATCAGCTCTCCGCATTTGGCGAAACGCACCGTGAGCTCTTCATCCTCGCGGCTCGGCTCCGGATTGCCGGTTGGATGGTTGTGCACGATGATGATTCCGGCGGCGCTCGCGATAACCGCCGCCTTGAATATCTCTCTGGGATGCACGAGAGCCGCGTTCAATGATCCCACCGCGACCGTTACGATCCTGAGGATGCGGTTCTTGGTGTTCAGCAGAATTGCCTTGAAATGCTCCCTATCCAATCCTTTCATCTCGGGAATCATCAAACCGGCAACATCTTCGGGCGAACAAACCTTGGTGTAAACGCGCTCCCTGCCGCAGATTATACAGCGCCTCCCGAGTTCGATAGAAGCCTTCAAGCGGAGGGCCGCCGCTCTACCGATACCCCTGAAACCCATGAGCTCATCCACCCCGGCATTGCCGATCTCCATCAGGTCACCGTAGTGATCCATAAGTTCTTGTGCGATTGCCCCTCCGGACCTGTGGTTCGCACTGCCGAGAACCAAGGCCAGCAACTCGTTGTCCCCCAGCCTATTGCACCCTCTCAGGCACCACTTGGATCTCAGGACTTCGAGCAGCGATTTTGTTGAACCTCGCAAACCACACCACCCCACATCCTCGCAGAATCTAGCAGAACGTCCGTGTCAATTCAAGATATTTTAATCCTGCCTTCCAATCAGACGAGCAAAGAGCCGGGAATTGGTTCTTTAACTCACTCGTACCCGCCGCGCCGGTAAAATTCAAGCAGGGCCGGTAGATGCCGCCCATCCGGCTCGCTCCAGCCTCTCTACCTCGGACCGCGTGTAATCAGCCCAAACATCATCGTGGTACTCCCCGAGTATCCTCTTCAGCAGCGAGAGGGACAACGCGGGTTTCCGGAACCTCTTCTCCAGTATACCGGCGATCCTGAGCAATATGAAAGGAGCTTCCTGAGACCGCGGGTAGGTCGAGAGATAGTTCCTGTACGCGGCTACAGCCGATTGGAATTTCAAAGTCCTCTCCATCATGAAGGCCAGATCGAGATGAAGCTCCGGTGGCAGAGCGAAACCCTCTATGGAGCGTATCGCCTCCTTGAAGATGTCCTCGGCATCCTGGCGAGCGCCACTTCTCATGCAGAGGTCTATGGCCTTCCGGTAGTGTTCGCGTGCCGGACCCATGTCACGCGTACAAACGAATGCCCTGGCCGCTTCCGTTGTGGCGGAGGCGTCGTCCGGCCGGACGGAGAGGTAGTTGAGGTACTCCCCCTGCGATGCGAACCAGTTCGCCCCGGTGAAGTGCAACCTGGCCTTTGTGAGGTGCCTCTCTGCACCGGCCGCCCCCCTGGCTCCGAACGCTACTGCTAGAAGCACTCCGGTTCCAAATCCACCGATATGAACAAGATACGCGATTCCAAAACCATTCGTCCCGAGCTGTATAACGGCATATGTGCCCTGAAATAGAAGCCAGAGGAGCAATGCGCATACAACCGGCGCATAGGTCCTGCCGGCTCTATTCACACCCTGAAGGGGCATGAACACCCAATAGGCGACGCGTACCCTGCTGAAGTAGAATCGCACGAGGAAAGCCCCAAGAAGCCCCGATGTGGCTCCTGATGCGCCTACGACACCCAATCCGTGCAGCGGAGGCGAGAAGAGAGCGGTGAACAGCATATGCGTATATGCACCCGCTACTGCGGACAGAACGAAGATCAAGGTGAACCTCAGCGGCCCGAAGCGGTCCTCCACGGCCCTACCGAAGATAAGGATGTAAACGATATTGCCTATAAGGTGTAAGTAGCTGGTATGCATAAAGATATGCGTAACCGCGGTAGACAGCGAGGGATTGGCTGGCCAGAAGACGAGGTTCATGAAGTTCCACCACGGGCCCGAGAGCATATATCTCGAAACCAGAAACACGACAACGCAAGAGCTTGCCATAAAATATGTTATCGCGGTTCTTCGCGTTACTCGGATGTCCAGGCCGACAGGGATGTAATAGAAAAAATACAATTTTCTCCTCTACATGCGCTTACTGCAATTCAGATTGCAATTAACAGACCAGAAAGGTAAATCGTTGTAAAAAATGGACTACGAGGAGGAAAAAGATACGGGGGACCGTGTGCAACAGCCCCCCGTGTGAGGTTTACCAAAACTAATACGGATTAGAAGTGGTAGAGCGCCGTAAGCATCCAGATCGGCTGCTCCGTGTTCTCGAATCCGGTCAGCCAGTATCCCATCGTGAATGGAAGCTCGTTGTTGACTACGCAGTCGATGTCGAAGTCGCCGATGTGGAAGCCGAGACCCATCATGTAGTAGAAATCACCACAGGTATCGGTGTACGTCGACTCGTCGTCCTCATAGCTGTAGAAGACCTCCGTCTTCTGGAGCTCCTTCACGCAGCCGGCTCTGAAGGTCAGCCAGTCCTTGACATCGCTCTCGAGAGCCAGGCGGAAACGCGGGAAGTACACGACCTTGCCCCATGCCTCGACTCCGTCGGGCGGCTCCGACGGCTCGAACTTGCCGAAGGAATAGGGCTCGATGGCGAAGAGCAGCATGTTGTCCTCGTTGACCGTCATGTCGATACCGAAGCCGGTATTGAACATCATGCCCTTCTCGCCGTAGTAGTAATCCGCGTAATCCTCGCTGTTGCGCTGCACCTTCGTGGAGAAGTCGAACATGCTCACACCGATGTACGGCACGAATGTGAACATCTCGCTGTACTCGTAGAACATGCGGCCCTGGACACCCCACAGCATGTTGCCGTCCTCGGTCCTCTCACCGTAGCCATCAAGCGTGTCCGTCATCGAGGCGAATGCCACGTTGAAGGCCAGGTCCGCATAGCCGGCCTCGCCGACATCGAAACGGACACTGGCCGCGAACTTGGTATAGGCATGCTTATTCTCGTACTCTACGTCGTTCTCTTCCTTCCACATCTGGTCTGCTCTCTCGAAGTTGAAACCGAAGGACAGGCCCTCCATGTCGTATCCCCAGAGAACGTTGAACTTGTTGTAGATTGTGCTGGCGAAAAGGTACTCGAATTCCCAAGCGCCGTAGAATTCACTGTACGGAATGGGGTTTATTCCGGGAGTGCCCTCGAAGAAGAACATTCCCAACGCCCCGTACTTGTTGTCCTCGCCGAGGCCAAGGATTCCGCCCATGATGGTCTGGCAGTAGTATCCTTCCCATCCGTTAGCGTAGTAAGGGTAGTAGTACTCGCAGCAGTAATCCGGGTCTCCGCAGAGACCGATCATTACCAGGTTGGCGTAGCTCGGCAGCGTTGCAGGCCATGCGAAGATGTTGTAATCATCCTCGAGATAGTTCTGAGTGTTGCCCAGAGCCATCACCCTGGCATCGGTAGCCATCGCCGGCATCGCGAATGAGACCGCCACGGCCATCGTCAACATCAAAAGAAATAGTTTCTTCATTACTTTCCCCCTGTAAGTTACTCTCCATTGATCAGGATAAGTTCTTTCAGGAACATCCATTCTATATCACCGCATCAACATGCGAATTTCGTCCCAGTTACTTGGTCACCTATTCTGCGCCTGATGACGCTCCACAATCTCTGTTTCCTGCATCCCTCCTTCCAGGCCTGATCCCCACTAAATTGGTACGTGCGGCCGTCACCGCAAGTCCGCTCAAAAAAGTCTATACCCACAAGCTGCCTAGTAGGTCTTTTATTCGAGTAAACCCCCTTTCTGCGTACTCGAAAAACATATGCTTTTTATTGGGCGAAACCGTAAAGCAGCTTAAAATCCTTGTCAACACTTTTTTAAACTTTTTTTTAACACAATTACAGTTACCGGGCGGGATGATTTCGGTGCCTCTTTCGTGAATCAACGTCATCCGAGGACGGAACGTGCGAACAGAAGGGTTCTCCCCAGCTTGAGCTCGTATCTCTCGTCATCGCTCACGAGGCTGTTGAACCTCACATCCCCGTAGGAGTGAATATAGAGACCATCCCCGATATATATCGCCACGTGATTGACCGTGGCGGCATCTCCGAAGAAGAGCAGGTCCCCGGTCCTCGCATCATCTATTATCCTCTCCACCGGTATATGATCACCGGAAGCGGCCTGGCGGTCGGAATCGCGCGGAAGCTCGATCCCCTCGAGCAGAAAAACCCGATAAACGAATCCCGAGCAGTCGAAACCCTTCGCGGATGTCCCACCCCAGATATAGGGTACGCCTAGATGCCGCTTTGCCCTTTCCATCAGGCGCGTTCTGTCCGGCCCACCGACCGGTGGCTGTACCAGCGAGCCTGAAGACATATAGCCTTCCCTGCCGCCCGGCAGGTTTACGCGCCGGAATCCCCCTTCGGATCCTCCTGCCAGCAGGCGGGTTCCACAGACAACATCCCCGACCGGCAGGCTCGCCGTATCCGGTTTTGAATAGACGGACCCGACGTTCACATCAACGAGTACGTTGGTCCTCGCGTTGTAGGCCTCTATATCCTTCCTCGAGATCCCGGATACGCACCAGGACCTCACCCATCCGTGATATCCGTCGCTGAGCCTCACGAGATACCAATCTCCATCGGCGGCAAGCTCTTCCGCGTCCTCTCCCATTATCATCTGGGTCAAAAGCTCCGAGGAATGGGTGGCTTCCTTTCTGACATCCACCACGCTCGAAACCGCCAAAAGGGGGTCGGTTCCGCCGGATGCAAGAAGAATCAGCCTGGCGATCTCACCGGATGTGCTTCTAAGCAAAGCAGTTCCGTCAGTCTCTATAGTGCCGGTGAAACCTCCGGCACCGGCGGATAGACGCCCGAAGACCTCCTCGCTGCTCAGCTCGACTTCTAATATTCCACCCGACGATGTCCTGAGCCTGAAATAGCTGAATCTCCGGTCGAGCCCTGCATCCCGCTCCACCCTTCGGATCAGATCGGTTATACGTTCCGTGATCTCCGTCGATATCACCCCCCCTGCACTCGATCCCTACCGACAAAGCCGTCCCCGCCCCCGGTCACCCTGCTCCGGCTACGATCCGAGAGCGGATCCAACGCTTCCCTCAAGCCGTCCCCAACCATGTTAAATGCACAGACCGTCAGCGTCAACACAAGCCCAGGGAAGAACGTAAGCCAGGGGGCCGTCCGCATGAATCCTATCCCGTCGGATATCATCCTTCCCCAGCTCGGATCGGGCGGCTGAACACCCAATCCGAGAAAGCTCAAGCTCGCCTCGGCCATAACCGTCATACCGAGTCCGAGGGTATAGATAACCAGAACCGGTGAAAGGCACTGCGGTAGTATGTGCCTCAATATCACACCCGTACTGCCGGCCCCCGAGGCCTTCGCCGCCTGTACGTACTCCCTTTCCCTTGCGGCGAGGACCTGAGCCCTTACGAGCCTCGCTACCGAGGCCCACCCCACGACGCCGAGCGCAACGAAAAGCGAAACGAATCCGGGCGAAACGACGGCCATTATCGCTATAAGGAGGAGAAGCGCCGGGAATGCAAAGGTGACGTCGGCGAGACGCATCAATAGGGAGTCCAGCCTGCCCCCGAAGTACCCGGCGGCCGCTCCCAGCACCAGACCCAGGAGAAGGGAGATCGACCTGGCGAGGAAGGATACGCCGAGGGAAAGGCGCGCGCCTTGGAAAACCCTGTAGAATACGTCCCTTCCGAAGGGATCGGTCCCGAAGGGATGACCGAGTGAAGGCGGCCTCAACGACCTCTCCAGATTGACCTCGCCCCTGCCGTTCGGAGAGAGGAAAAGGGTAAGTATGGTCAGACACAGAACGGCTGTCAGTACCGCCAATCCGGCAGATGCGGTCCTGAGCCGTACGAACCTCTTCAAGATCCCCGCCACTGCACCTACTTCCTTCCTGAACCTACCCGGACCCTCGGATCAATTATTCCGTAACATAAATCCACTAAAAGATTTACGACCACAAAAACAACAGCCATGAACAGCACCGCTCCCTGGATGACCGGGAAATCCCTTTTCATTATCGACTGCACTATCAGCCTTCCCAGTCCCGGCCATCCGAAGATCGACTCGGTGAGCACCGATCCGCTGAGATAGCTTCCGAAGTCCGTACCAACGATGGTTATCACCGGTATGAGGGCGTTTCTGAATGCATGCTTCCCTATGATGACGATCTCACCCATCCCCTTTGCCCTGGCGGTCCGGATGAAATCCTCTCCCGCCGCATCGATGAATCCCGAGCGGGTCACCCTGGCCACCGTAGCCATCGAGGCGAACGATAGGGTCAATGCCGGAAGTAAAAGGTGGGCAAGAGAACCACCACCGTAACCCGACGGCGGAAGCAGTGACAGCCTTACGGAGAAGATATTTATGAGCAGCAGGCCCAGCCAGAAGACCGGGATCGACACGCCGATCAGCGATAGGGTCATCAGGGAGTTGCCGAGCCATGCGAAACGGTTATAGACCGCCAATCCTCCGATAGAGACACCTATTACAACCGCCAAGACCATTGCGCTGGCCGCCAGAACCAGCGTTTTGGGAAATCTCTCCGCTATCGACGCGGCTACAGGTCTTCTCGTGACGAAAGATCTCCCCAGATCCAGCCTCACGACCCGGCCGAGGTAATCCAGGTATTGCATATGCAGGGGCTTATCCAATCCGAGATCTCTGCGCATCTCGACCAGCGTCTTTTCGTCGTATCTCTCTCCCGCTAAAACTAGAACCGGATCTCCCGGCACGACGTACATGATGATAAAGGTTATCGTAACGACACCCCAGAGGACGGGTATCAGGATCAGGATCCTTTTAAGTGTATATTTAAACATAGCATATGTCATTCGTCGGCTTGGTTGACTAAGTACATCCCGTCCCTTGAACCTTTACAGTGAGACATCGAGGTATCGCTGGGCGTTGAAGATAGCCGGGATCCGGTAACCTTCGACCCTATCCGAGACAGCCTCGTATCTTGTTGGAAACCAAAGGAATATCCACGGAGCATCGTGATAGACGAGCGATTCGGCTTCCTCGTACATCCTCCACCTGGCCTCGGCATCGGGTGTGAGGGCCGCCGCATCGAAAAGCGAGTCGACCCTGTTGTTTGCATACCTCGCCCTGTTCCCTCCTCCGCCCGCGTTCGCCGAATGGAAAAGCGGGGCCATGAAGTTCTCGGCATCCGGATAGTCTGCGAACCAATCAAGGTAGAACGCATCCGGTGTACCGCGATCCACGGCCATCTTGAATGCGCTCCATTCACGAGTGACGAGCTCTGCATCAACTCCGATATCGTACAGGTAGCCCTGCACGCTTTCGAGTATCCTCCCGCCCTCCGGATTTTCCCTCTGCCAAATCTCCATCCTGAATCCATCAGGATATCCCGCGTCGGCCAACAACTTACGAGCTTGCTGAGGATCATAGCCGTATCCATTCCCCCGTATAGGCTCCAACCGCAGCGCCGGAGGTATGATCCCCCTGGCCTCGATACCGGCGCTGAATATCACCCTCGAAATGATCGCATCCACGTCGATTGCCATGTTCAGCGCGCGGCGAACGGCCGCGATGTTGAACGGCGGCTTCTCATTGTTCAAACCGATGTATACGATCCTGAGCTCCTGCTCTCGGATAATCGGTACGCCGGACTCCTTCCACCTGGAAAGCTCGGCTCTCGGAATCTCGAGAACATCCAGGTTTCCCACCTCGTATTCTGCTATTCGCGTCATGGACTCGGGTATTATCCTTATCGATATGCCGTCGATATGAGGTCCAGCCCCCGTATAGAAACTGTTTCGTTCCAGCAGCAACCGCTCACCCTCCCTCCATTCCACGAGCTTCCAGGCACCGCAACCGCAGGGAGACCTGCCGTAATCGGCCCCGGAGCTTTCGATCTCCTCCCTGCATACGATCCCCGCCGAAGGCATGGTAAGCAGGCTCAACAGGTGAGCCGCAGGCCTGTTCAGATATAGAACGAGGGTGGAATCATCCCGTGCGTGGACCGCCGTCTCATCCCAATAACCACCCCCGTGAAAATTTTCGGCACCCCTGATCGGCTCGAGCACCCA
Source organism: uncultured bacterium (assembly GCA_964422745.1). GTDB lineage: Bacteria > Krumholzibacteriota > Krumholzibacteriia > Krumholzibacteriales > Krumholzibacteriaceae > CAYRCK01. The sequence continues at coordinate 10,659 of CAYRCK010000004.1, read as the reverse complement.
CCACCTGGGAGACATGGTAGACGGATCGAGGAGCCGCTTGAACGAATACACGACATCTTCGGCATTCACATTCCGCCCACTGGAGAAACGGGCAGTCGTTAGCCTGAACGTGTACTTCATGCCGTCTTCGGAGACCTCCCAACCTTCGGCCAGATCACCGAGAATTTTTCCTTCCGGGTCGAATCGCACGAGATTTGAATGGATCAGGGACGAGATCATCCCCGATGAATAGTCGACAGCATAGGCGGGATCTAGCGTGCTGGGCTCGGTCTGTAAAGCGAGTCTGAGCAATCCTGTACGCTCCTCCTGCGAACACCCGGAGAGCAGGAGCTGCACTATGATGACTATGGTTGGGAGTATCAAACGAAACAAGTTCATACGCACTTCATATCAGCTGTGTCGTCAGCAGATTGTACTCGCCACTTCCGATAGAATCACTGAATATATAAACGATATTCTTTGAATAGTAGAACCAGTATATTAGGCTCTCACCCATTTGCCTGCCCTGGCTCTCCTCTACCTTGTCGGGAGGACCGTTTCTAAGGTAGATTCTGCCCCTATCCGTCCTCCATCCCGGTCCGTAGCTCGAGAAAAACCTCAAAACGTACTTCAGCCGCCGCAGAAAGGACAGCTCACGCTCCTTCCAATCCCCGCCGGCGAAGTTGCCTCCCGACTCCCAAAAACGCCTCCATGCAGCGTGTCTGTTATCCATGGTTGATGTCCTGAGATCGTCGAGCTCGTCCTTATCGGCGATAATGGATAGAATACCCAGTGTTTCCTCGAAATTGTCCTCCAGCAATCCCCTGTTCAGGAGAACTATGAATTCTGCCTTACTGCCGGCTTTCTGCCCGCTGCTCGGCATTTCCACGTTCGTTGATATCTCGTATAGCCCTATCTTCATGTCGTCGACATTGATATCATAGCAAAGGTGCGCGTAGTTCTTATCCAGCGTGCGCACCCTTTCCCTGTGATAGAGAACAGGCGATCCGCTTGCATTCTTTATCCTGCTCGAAACCAATATATGATCATCCCCCGTTTTCCCCCCGGAGGGCAGCACGATGTTGATCGTTACCCGCAGCCACCCGTCGAATCCGGCGAAAATGCCATCCGAACTCATCCTGAAATCGTTCCCGTCGGCCATCCCACACAACGAGAGCGTCAAGCCGCCCCGTGAAGGCTTATGCCGTGACGCTCCGGCCGAGGGGACCGAGAATACAGGTTCCCCAAGGACCAGCTTCCCCTCTCCACCACCGACGATGACTATTTCCTTCTCCCGGTAAAATAGCAGTGACGTATCTACAATCTCCAGTGTCATCCTGATCCTGTACTTTCCCGGATCTATCGGGAGAACCTTTCTCAAAGAGGAAACGGCCGTATTCAATCTCGTTTCTCCGTAGCTATAGACCCTCACGGGCTCCTCCCATACCTCACCGCTGATATACCCGCCCTTGCCGTCCTTTATCTCCATATACATCCTGTAACGTGCCTCGTAGGAATCCTCCTTCTTGAAGAAAACCAGCCTTCTATACGGTATGGCCGTCTCCACGACGATCAGGCTCAATCCCTCATCGTCGTACTTCTGGGTTAACGACAGCTCGAAAGCGGCGTCGCTCCGTGTCATGAACGGCCTACCGAGGGGCTGCGCAACCAGTATCGATGGAAGGGCCGTGAATGCCAGGAAGGCTCTTATGTGGATGGAAAGTCTATTCATCGTCCAGGCACCCGGGATAAACCTCGAAATGCGTTCTCCGATCAGAGTATAATGTCAGGTGGGGTATAAGGCAACACATTAACAGTTATCGCCGCTACTCGTAATGAAGGGCTTTTATCGGGTCCATTCTGGCAGCTCTGTTTGCCGGGTAAAGCCCGAAGATGAATCCTATCGAAGCGGAGAATATGAACGCGACCAGAATCCAGACTGCGGGGATCGAGTAGGGGAAGTTGATCAGGCGGGCTATCCCCCGTGCGGCCAGTAAGCCCAGTATAATGCCTATGGTACCGCCGGAGCCGGTCAGTGTCGCTGCCTCAATGAGAAACTGCTGCATTATGTCACTTCGCTTCGCTCCAACCGCCATCCTGACCCCGACCTCCCTGGTCCTCTCGGTGACAGAGACGAGCATGATGTTCATCACTCCGATCCCTCCTACCATCAGCCCTATAGATGATATGATCACAAGGATCAGGGCGATATTCCTCGTTATATCCGAAAGCAGGTCCTTGAAAGCCTCGGATGTCATTATGTGAAAGTCGTTTTCCTCTCCCGGTTCCACGGCGCGCCTCGCCCTCAGTAGAGCGGTGATCTCTTCCTCCCCTTCCTCGAGCGTGAATCCCGGTTTCAACGACACGATAATCTGATTCTCGTCGAATCTGCCCGACATATCCTTCTCGAAGGTTGAATACGGAATGATCGCGAAGTTGTCGCCAAGGCTCCCGAGTATGTGCTTTCTTGATTCGAACGTGCCGACAACCTCATATTCGTGGTTGTCTATACGTATGAATTTACCTACCGGATCCGTGTTCGGGAAAAGGTCCTTCGAGGGCCCATAACCCAGCACGATTACACGTCTTTTACGATCCTGCTCGAATTCGGTAAATGACCTGCCCTCGTCGATATCTATGTTGAACAAGTGTGAAAAACTGTAAGAGACTCCTACGATCTGAATAAGATTCGTCCGTTCTCCCTTGTACCTGAGCACCCACATCCTGCCACCCGGATCTATCTCGAAGTCGACACGATCGACTATGTCGATTTCCCCTGCTATGGCATCGGCGTCGTCTGCGGTGAGCTCTTTCCGGCGGAGAACATCCGCCCTGTCCCTCTCGTCCTGCATGGGATCGAACCTCGTGACAACGAGGTAGGGCCTGTTTGCCGACACGAAATCCTCCCTGATCCTCTTACTGAGCCCTGACATCACTGTTACAATGGCTAGGACGGTCATAACACCGACGGCCACCCCAACGATCAGCAGCCCTGACCTCATCTTGTGAGTTCGGATCACTTGGGTGGCCTGCATGAAATTCTCTTTCCAGACCTGTCCTTCACGCTTCCCGCCTCCGGAGCGTATCCCCCGTGCGTTCCCTATATCAGCGATCCCTCCACCTGAATTCATAAGATCCACCTACTCATGGTGCAATGCGACAACCGGATCGAGCATGGCTGCCTTGCTCGCGGGGTAAGTTCCGAATATCAGACCTATAAGAAACGTCACTATCAAACCCGCCGCTATCGACCATCCAGCTATTATGTATGGAAGTGGGGATAGCAGCGATATTACTGCGGCAATAGTGAAGCCTATCGTAATTCCCACTATTCCACCTACCAGTGACAGCGTGATCGACTCGACTATGAACTGCCAGATTATGTTCGCCCTCCTGGCTCCAAGCGCCTTGCGCAGCCCTATCTCCCTGGTCCTCTCCGTGACCGAGACGAGCATTACGTTCATCAGCACTATACCGGCGACGACCAGCGATATCGATACCAGAAAGACGAGGGCGCTGAATATCGAACCCGATATCCTCTCCCAGAGGGAGACAAGCTGCTCGGAAGTTGAGACGCTGAAATCGTTGTCATCCATCGGCCTGAGCCCGTGCCTGATCCTCATGGCCATCGTGGCTTCATCTACCGCCTGCTGCATCAATGCGATATCGTTGGCCTTCACCTTGATCGATATGGAGCTGCGTGATCCGTACATTTTCAGATAAGTAGTAACCGGTATATAGACGAACCTGTTCCTGGTCTGCCCGAACAACGTTCCCTGGTTCTCGACGACACCTATCACGCGAAAATGCTTTTTCCCTATCTTTATCTTGCTTTCTAGCGGATCACGGCCCTTGAAGAGGTGCTCGTACACATCCCATCCTATCAAGGCCACTGCATCGCTGTGCATCACTTCCGGACGCGATATATGCCTTCCAATGAAAAGATCCGTATGCTCTATCTCCGGGTATTCCTCCCCCCTTCCCTTGATCTCCGTGTTGTCCACCCACGAATTTCTGAATGAAATCCTGTCGCGGCCACTCACGGCGGCGCAGAGGCAGGTTGCCGAAGGCACGTTCTCCCTGAGGTAATCCACATCACTGAGCCTGATAATCTTGTTCCTGGCGAGCGCTTCGAGAAAAGATTCGAGATCGGTTATCGCCTCGAGGAAATTTATCCTCTCGACCGTGAAGACATTACTCCCCTCCTCGGCCACTTCCTCCCTGATATAGTTGTCCGCTCCACCTATAAGCGAAACGACCGCTATGACCGACATGGTGCCTACTATATTCCCAAGTAACGTGAGAAACGTGCGAAGCTTGTTCTCTTTCAAAGCGAGCAGCGCTATACGGACACCTTCGAATATCAACATCTTCGCAACCAGCCTGAATCGTTATCCCGCATGACCAACTGAACGCTGCCTATTCCTTTTTGTCCGCCCTCTTCGAGACCTTGACCATCTGCCCGTCCTTGAGGTTCCTGATAGCCTGATAATTGCCGCTTATGACCTTGTCACCCACTTTTAGCCCCGACAGGACCTCGAAGTACTTCTGGCTGGATATTCCGATATTCAAGGGCCTGAAAACCGCCCTTCCCCCCTCCACCACGAAAACACCCTCGATCTCGTCCCTTTCACCCTCCGCAGCCGTGGAATCCACAGCTGCGTTATCCTTCAGATCCCTTCTTCGCCTCACGGTCAGGCTTTGAATCGGAATCGCCAGCGCGCTATCCCTTTCAGCGACGATAATCTCGGCATCGGCCGAGAGACCCGGTCTCACGTTCATGATCGTGTCGGTGATGGTTATCACAACCTTGAAATCAACGGCCTGCTGGCTCGATGAGGAGGCTGAATAGATGGGGCTGTTCCCGATCTCCGTGACCTCACCCGCATATGTGGTATCCGGGAAGGCATCCAGGGTAACATTGGACCGATCCCCCAGGCTGATATGGACCACTTCGGTCTCATCGACCTCGACCTCTGTCTCGATGGTGGAAAGGTCCGCTATCTCCATCAGAACGGTCCCGGGATTATTGAGCGTTCCCATGATGGCGGTTTCCCCTTCCTCCACGTTCAGCCGCGTAACCACTCCGCTCATCTCCGATACTATAGTTACTTCCTTGAGGTTGTGCCGTGCACTCTTGAGTAGAGCTTTCTGCTGCTCTATATCGTGGAGGGTGGCGTCGTGCCGCGAGACCGCGACATCGTAATTCGTCTGGGCTGCGTCGACTTCCTGGTCCGTGAGGTATCCCTGCTCGTAAAGCCTTTTGGTTCTTTCGAGGTCCCTCTCAGACTGCTTCACCTGGGCGGTGGCCTGCCTCTCCGCGGCCATGGAAGCCGAAATCGCGGCCTCTATCCGGGAAACCGTGGATTCTAGCTCCATAGGATCTATCTGCAGAAGAAACTGGTCCTTCTCCACGAAGTCACCCTCCTCGACGGCCACCTTCGTCACCTTACCTATACTGCTAGCGCTTATATCTACATGCCTCTTGGGTTTGATGCTGCCGGATGCCGAGATGATCATCGAAAGCTCACGCCTCTCTATCTCCTCTACCTGAACCGCGAGCGCCTTGCCTCTGCGAGCTTTGATGTTTACAAGTATCAGCACTACGATCAGCACGGCCGCCCCGATCAGTATCCAGTGCTTTTTCTTCATTCTTCCCCCTTGACGGTTTACCCAGCAGGAATATCTTTACTGCGTTGATTTCAGGTCCGGGGAATCCGAACCTTTTTAATTTATTCTCAAATCGCTTTCGATCAATCCGTCACGCAGTTTTATTATCCGTTGTGCTCTCTTCGCAATATACTCCTCATGCGTGACAATTACTATAGTATTCCCGGCTTTATGAATCTCGTTGAATATATTCATTATTTCCTCGCCGGTGCGGCTGTCCAGGTTCCCCGTCGGTTCGTCCGCCAGAATAATCGACGGCCTGTTCACGAGGGCCCTCGCTATTGCGACCCTCTGTCTCTGCCCCCCGGACAGCTCGTTGGGCCTGTGAACGGCTCGATCACCCAGGCCCACGGCTTCCAGCGCCTGCTTGGCCATGTTGCGCCTCTTATCCGTGGACACGCCTCCGTAAATGAGAGGCAGCTCCACGTTCTGCAGCGCGGTCGCCCTTGGAAGAAGGTTGAAAGTCTGGAATACGAAGCCGATCTCCTTGTTTCGGATGCGTGCGAGCTCGTCGTCGTTCAGGTTGCTTACCTCCTGGCCGTTTAGATAGTACGTCCCCGCCGTTGGAGTGTCCAGGCATCCCAGCATGTTCATGAATGTCGACTTGCCCGAGCCCGATGGTCCCATGATAGCCAGGTACTCGTTACTATCGATCTCCAGATCGACTCCGGCCACGGCCTCAATCTTCTGGATCCCTACTTCATATATCTTCTTGACTCCATTAACCTTTATAAGCATCGAAGCGCTCCTATCGGTTCATCGCCTTCATATCGACAATCGTACGTCCCGTCGCCCTGTAAAGATCCGCTGATGAGATAAGGTAATCGCATTTAGCGTCTATAACATCCGCTTTCGCCTGCGTGAGGGCAACTTCCGCATCTATCGCTTCGAGCATCGTGCCGGCACCGACACGGTATCTCTCCTCCGCCACCCTCAAATCCTCCATGGCCTGCTCCACCGTCTCTGTAGCCACGGAAATCCTCTCGCGGGCTTCGTTGATGGACAGTATCAGCTGCTTGATCTCCTTGACAGCATCGAGTTTCGCCTTTTCCATGTTGTACTCGGTGATCCTATAATTCGCCCGGGCGTTATTCACATTGTTGCTCGTAAGAAATCCGTCGAAGATATTCCACCTCATGTAGCCGGTCACGTTCCACATGTACTCCTCTTCGAAGAAGTTAAGGTTATCCGCCATATCACGGTCGTTCCAGTAATATCCAAACGATGCGCCCAGGGACGGGATCCACCCGCTCTTAGCAGCCGAGACGCTCTGCTTGGCCGATTTGATGCTGAATGACAGGCTCTTCAGGTCGGATCTGTTCTGCATGGCGTATTGAATTTCGGCGACCGGGTCGGGCTCTATCAGTTCTATCGTGAGGGACGTATCGACCCTTACTTCCCTGCTCTTCCTCATGTTAAGCAGCGCGGAAAGCTCCTCTTCCGCTATCAAAACGGCATTTCTGGCGGTTATGACATTGAGCCTGGTGTTGGAATGACGTACCCTGGCCTTCAGCACATCGGCCCTCGTCGCGGAACCGACCTCGAGAAGGGCTTCCGTCTTCTCCAGGCTCTTCTCCGCCTGCTCGACGGCCTCCTCCTGTACAGTCAGAAGCATCTGGTTTCTTACAAGGTTATAGTAAGACCTTATAACCATAGCCGTGATGATGTACTTCCTGTACTTGAGCTCCTCCCTGGACGCGTTGCGGCTGTTTATCGAAGACCTTATCCTGTTGATGTTGCCTCCCCCGTCGAACAGCGTGATATCCGATGAGAGTGAAAACGAATAATCCCCGTAATCGAATCCCTGCTGCTGTACCGGACGCCCCTGGGCATCGTACTGAACGGACGATGGACCATAATACCTATGGCCGGTGGCGAAGCTGAGAGAGAATCGCGGCAGCAACCCGCCGTAGCTAACCAGCAGGCCGCTTTCCGACATCTTCAGACCTTCTCTCGCTATACCGATCTCGGGATTGTTCTTCAATGCTATCTCTATACAGTCAATCAGGGAAAATATCTTGGAGCCGCCGGTCCCGATCTCTTGGGCGCAGGTCAGCACCGGCATGCATAATGAGATAACAATAAAAAAAATACCGAATACGTGTACTTTCGACAGTCTCATCCTCGTGACCTCTCTTCCCTGGTACCAAAAATACGAATCTGCGCGTAATCTGCTATCAAAATATGTACGTTACGTATGAACTCTTGGTTTCAAAAGAAACGAAATCATCGATATGATTTACTACAATTATTCGCCGGGGAATATTCGCTTTTATTTCTATCTGGAACCGGGAATCGCAAAAAACACCCGGTCACTGCCCGGGTGCCTACTAGCAATCCAGTATAACGGCCAACGTTACAGATCAATTGAGCTTGAACCTGATAGGTACGGCCATGTACGCCCTAACCGGGATCGTACGCTGTTTGGCCGGCTTGAACAAGAACTGTTTTGCAGCCTTTATAGCTTCCCTGTTCATGACAGCGGTGACATCCGAGTTGATGATATCAACACTGATCACCTTTCCATCCTCGCCTATCAGGACCCTAAGCAGGACCGTCCCCTCCGTACCAGCCTGCCTGGCCAGGTCCGGATACCTGGGACTCACGTACCTGATCAGCACCGGGGCCTCGTCGAATGCGTAGAAATCCTGCGCCTGCTCCGAAGGCGGAGGTGGGGGAGGCGGCACATCCTCGATCCTGTCAAAGCTCGTCGGTGCGATTTCGGCTTCCTCGTCCACTTCTTCACCCTCCTCGGCCTCCATCGGGATAGCCGGCTGGGATATATCCTTGGGCGGAGGTGGGATATCGAGCTGGTCGGGCAGATCAACAGCTTCAAATATCTCCTCCCTGAGAACGTACGGCTTGAATTCGAAGGGAGGCGTGAAGTAGAAGATGAGAAAATGCACAATGAGGGCGCCCAAGAAGGAATACCGCAAGTATCTGTTGTACCCTCTCTTGAACTCTACATTTGCTACAGCTACTACAGCCAAATCTTATTCCTCTACAAAGCTAGGAGCCTTCCTCGACTCCAGAGACGAAGGTCACATTAACGGCATTCGCCTCTTTCAGCTGCTCGATAATGTCGGATACAAGGTAGTATTTCGTTAGATGGTCCACGTTGAAAGCCACCATGAGCGACCTGTTCTCTTCGAGCCTCGAAGCGATGATTGCCTGTATGTTACTGACCTGAACCAGCTTGTCGTTTATGCTGATTCTATTGAAACGGTCCGCCCATACGTGTATCAGCCTCTCCCTTTCCAGCTCCGCTCCGGTTTCCGCCCTAGGCAGGATGATGGGAAGACCCTCTTCCATCTTGAATATCGTGGTAACCATGAAGAATATCAAAAGGAGAAAAATGATATCTGCCATGGACGAAGTCGGTATCGCATTGGACACCTTCTGCCTTTTCCCCAGATTAAGCACTCTTCATCCTCCATTACTCGGACTTTAATGTTCGCAGTGATATCCTGATAGCATTCGCCAAACGAAGCTCATCCAGGATATCTATCATCAAACCGTAATCCGAATCCGGGTGTGTCTCTATCACCGTGACCAGCTTGTCGTTCTCCAGCAGCTTCTGCTCTATGATCGGCTTGATCTCCTTCAACGAAACTGGACCGATTTCGGTTATCACTATGGAGCCGTTCGGATAGGCCTGAATGCTCAGCACGTTCTCCCTCTTCAGCTTGACGGTCTTCGATGTCTTTCCGGGCAGGGCCATGGGAAGTCCCCTGTCCACGGCGAACATCGTGCTGACCAGGAAGAATATCAGCAGGAGGAAATTGATATCCGACAAGGAGGCTGTGCTGAATTCGCTCGTCACTCTGCTCTTTTTCTTGATCATTGTTCAACTCCGGATCATGACCGTCCGATACCCAACTCTATCAGTTCGTTGACAAGCTCCGCCGCCGCCTCTTCCATTTCCAGCACGAACCTGTCTATCTGCGATACGAAGAACGAGTGTCCTATGCTGGCAGGAATGGCGATCATAAGGCCCGTAGCGGTGGTTATCAGCGCCTCCTCGATACCGGACGCCACGACCTTCGCGCTTACCTGCTCTGCCGCTGCGATCGCGGCGAATGCGCTGATCATTCCGGATACGGTACCTAGGAACCCCAGCAGTGGCGCCACCTGGGCGACCGTAGCTATGGCAACAAGCCCCCTCTCGAGAAATGATGTTTCAATACTTCCCGCTGTCTCGATCGCCTCCTTTACCGCTTCAGGCCCTCTGTTGGCCCTCAGCAGCCCGGAGTGCAGCATTGCCGCGATGGGTCCCCTTGTTCTCTCGCAGACGGTCTTGGCTGCATCGACTCCCTCGGTATGAAGGGTCTTGATCACATCGCCGAGCAGCTTTTTGACATTGACACGCGCCCGTGCCAGCGTTACGAGCCTCTCGATGATAAATACCACCATGACTATGGACGAGATGAGAAGGGCGTGCATGAAGTTACCACCCTGTGTGTACTTCTCACCGATCCCGCTGTGCTTCAAATTGTAAAGCCAGCCCAGTCTCTCTCTCTCCATCTTGTCCTCGATATCCTTGGCGATGGCCAGAGAATCTCCTTTTGCCATGGCCAGGGAATCCTGCTCCGACTGGAAGCTTACCACAGGCTCCGCCTGCATATCGGCTTGTTCCTCACTGCTTTCCTGAGCGATAAGGGTTGCGGTGGGAACCGAGACGAAGGCCAGGGTAACAACCGTTAAAATAGCTATCACCGAAGGGGTTAATCTTGCCATGCGAAGTACTCCTCCTGCAGATGACGGATTCGATCTGCACGGTATTGGCAAGCGAGCAAGTCATTGGCAGGACAGACTCGAAGAGGCAAGATTGCGTGAGAAGCCAGCAGCCAGGCAGAGTAGCATGTGCGCCGAAAGGTCAAGAGCGGGCCCACTTGGATTCGAACCAAGGACCAACCCGATGCGGTCGCGGTTCAAGTACGGCTATCGTTGATCGCTGTCCAGACAGTGAGCAACTCATCCTGGTGTTACGGAGTGCCGGTTGCCAAGCCC
>CAYRCK010000003.1:180468-186571 GCA_964422745.1 uncultured bacterium | reverse complement strand
ACCCTACGCTATGGGAATACAATAGCCATGAGAAGTGCCCTAGCTATGGGAGAACCCTAAGCTATGAGAAGGGCTCTATAGGGATGGTAATCAAGAATTATTGCAAGCACCATTGAAGCGAGAAGAGACATTACAAAGACCCGTGAGATCTAGAGAGAAAGAAAGAGCTAAAATTCAAGGAAAGTATCGCTGGGAACTCGGGATCCGGCAGGACAATAAAAAAGGGCGGCCCGCGTGAGCCGCCCTTTGCGTATCGTCTATTGATTCGCTCTACTGACCGCTGGTCAGTGTTATCATCGTGTTACCGTCCTTGTCACCACCCAGAATCGTATAACCAACGTTGACGCCGTTCTGAACTACCGGAGCGTACGCTGTCTCTCCGGGGTTGGCAACAGCGGCGGCAGTGACGGGCTCCGTGCCAGCCTTCGTGAACGGATTCTCGAGCAGGGCTCCGCCTGGGAGCATATCTACGATTGTCTCGTTGCTAACCGGAGTCGTATCCGTGTCTACATCAGTTGCATATACGCCGTCGCTCTGTACCGCGAAGTCCTCTGCGGCCAGCTGTACCGTGTGGCAGTTCGACTTTACGGAAGCTTCCTTGGCTCTTGCCTGCATGTTGATGAAGTTAGGGATCGCGATGGCGGCCAGAATGCCGATAATAACTACGACGATCATCAGCTCTATCAGGGTGAATCCCTTGTTGTCCATCAGGCACCTCCTTCGTGCGCTGTTTTCAAAGCCCCGTGAGCTTTGACATCCACCTGTTCTGCGGTATTTTAAACCGCTTGTTCTTCGTGTCTCCGGTTCCGGGTGAAACCGTCTTCACAACCAAGGTTGACCGCAAGGACTATGCCAAGTACGACCAACCATTTTTAGGATCTAATTCGTATAATAGCAGGATCTTATAAGCCACCCCCCTTCGCGACGAGAATTTCATGACATTGTAATCTGCCAACATGTATTTCTTTATGCAACAACGGGTCTCAGTGCTGCTTCAGCTTTTCCCTGGCCAAGCCGTATCTCTGGATCTTACGGTACAGCGTGGAGGCGTTTATCCCCAGTATCCCGCTGGCCTTCTTCTTCTGCCAGTTCGTCTCCTCCAGAACCGATATCAGGTACTCCTTTTCGAGCTCCTCGAGAGTCATCTGGGCCCTCTCCATCACCAGCTTCCTCTTATCGCGCGACCGGCATCTCAGCCTGTCGGGCAGGTCGTCGACGCCGATCTGGTCGCCATCCTGAAGTATATCGGCACGCTCTATCACATTCTCGAGCTCTCTAACGTTTCCGGGCCAATCGTAGTTTACGAGCAACTCCATGGCCTGCTTCGTTATCGTCTTCTTCTTTCCGGTTTTGGTAGAGGCGATCTTGAGAAAATGATCGACTAGCAGATCTATGTCGTCCCGCCTCTCCCTGAGAGGAGGCATAACGATCGGGATAACGTTCAGCCTGTAATAGAGATCCGCCCGGAACCGCCCCTCGTTCACATCCCTCTCGAGATCGGCGTTCGTTGCGGCGATGAGCCTCACGTTCACCTTGATCGGTGACGTCCCCCCCACAGGGATTATCTCCCTCTCCTGCAGAACCCTCAAGAGCTTCACCTGAATGGCGGGTGAGGTCTCCCCAACCTCGTCCAGGAAGAATGTTCCCCCGCATGCGACCTTGAAGAGACCGTCCTTGTCCCTTATGGCCCCCGTGAAGCTTCCCTTCACGTGTCCGAAGAGCTCGCTTTCGAGAAGGTTCTCGGGCAACGCGCCGCAATTTATCGTAACGAACGATTTGTTCGCCCGGCCGCTGCGGTGATGTATCGCCTTGGCGATAAGCTCCTTTCCCGTTCCGCTCTCTCCACAGATGAGTATCGTGCTATCCGTATCGGACACCTTATCGACCACGTTGAATACCTTCTCTATCTCCTCGCTTTTACCCACGAACTCCTTGAAGTCGTCCTTTCGTCTGAGCTGCTTCTTGAGATAGACGTTCTCGCTTTTGACGCGGTGAAGATCAAGCGCGTTTCGAATGACCATCTTGATCTCTTCGTTCTTAGTGGCTCGTTTTATAAGATAGTAGAAGGCTCCGCGGTTCAAGGCCTCTATAGCGGTCTTCTGCGATGCATAAGCCGTCATGATGATAACCGGTATGGAAGGATTGATCTGTTTGATCTCCGATAGTAGCTCGATACCGTTCATGCCCTCCATCCGTATGTCTGTTATTACGACATCGAAGGGCGAATTCTTGATCTCACGTACCGCCTTTTTCCCGTTGTTAACGGTCTTCGCCTGGTACCCCTCCTTCTTCAGCATAATATAGAGGTACTTGCACATACTCTTCTCGTCATCGACGATTAGCACCCTTTCATCAGCCATTCAATCACACCCTTACTTTCTCAGGCTTTATATACCTGACATCTCGAGGTCCGGTACGTTGAATTTCTCTTTATCGGCTCCGGCAGACAGCGGCAGGATAACGGAAAACACCGTCTCTGCGCCCTCGACGCTCTCCACCTTTATGTAGCCTAAGTGACTCTCGACGATCCTGGCCGCTATCGCGAGCCCCAGCCCGGTCCCACCCTCCTTAGTAGTGTAGAACGGTTCGAACACATGGGGCAGGACATCGGGTGGTATTGCAGGTCCCCTGTTCTTGAAATCCACTCTTATGCATTCCTCGCAATCCTCCGAATCCTTCAATTCGGTGACGGCTCTGCTCATCCTGATTGTCAAACAACCGTTATTATCCATTGCCTCACAAGCATTTAAGCATATATTCAAAAAGACCTGTTTGATCTGTTCTTCATCGGCCAAGACCCTGGCAGTCTCTGCGCCGCCCGAAGCATCTATGGATATCTCCCCGTTCACCGACGATGAATGCTTCAGAAGAAGGACCACTTCTCTTATGCTTTTTTCAATATTCATCGGGATCAACGCCGGCTTGCGGAGCCTCGCGAACTCTAGGAAGTCGGATATGATTCCATCGAGCCTTTCAGATTCTTTGATTATAAGATCGACCAGCTCTCCGTTGTCCCCGTCGAGATCGAGCTCCGAGGTGAGCATCTCTATGGAACCGCAGATAGAGGCCAGCGGGGCCCTGAGCTCATGGGCTATTGATGCGGATAACCTTCCTATGGCCGCCAGCTTGTCCGATCTTCTGATCTTTTCCCTCATCTTGTGAACCTCGGTGAGATCCTGGAAGAGGGCTATTACTCCCCTCTTCTCCCCACCCTCATCCTTCAGTATCGAGATGCTGATACCCAGCGGCAGTAGATCACCGTTGTCCCTGCGGACCTCCAGCTCGTGCCTTTTGCGGGGAACGCCGTTCTCGAGCGCCGATGTGAGCTCGGTACTGAGCGCCGGCATATGGGGCATCGCAATATCGATCAGCTTACCCTTGAGCTTAACCGGGTCTTCTAATCCCAGGATCGAGACCGCAGCGGGATTAACCGAAAGTATCTCGCTCGACATGTTGACCACGATCAGCCCGCTGCTCATGTTCCTTATTATGCTGTCCGTGCTCAGCTGGACGTTCTTAAGCTCCCTCTCCCTCTCGGCGAGCTCCCTGCCCTTCTTCATCACGTGGCTCGATATGTATCCGCTGAGCAAACCTGTCGATACGAAAACGGCCATATGCAGGTATCCTCTGAGCAGCATCCTATCCGGCTGGGCCGGGAGCACCCATTCGCTGGCCGGCGAGATCACGTACCCTCCCATCTCCAGAACACTGTAGATAACGTAGATGGATGTCGCGGCTATGGCGGCCGTAAGCCCTCCGGCCACCTCGAAGTATATTCCCCCGATCAAGATCGGAAATATATAGAGAATCGTGAAATTAGACGTCGAACCTCCACTGTAGTGCACGATCATAGCTAGAATGGCCATATCTATACACATCAGCGTAACGATTATATTCTTGAATGTCGCCCCAGTCCTGTGTGCGATGTAAGTTGTCCCGGTGCTGAGGTATACGACCCCAAGCAGGCTGTACAGGGCGATTATCGAAAGTGCTCTGCCGTGCGCCTGAAAAACCATTATGGCGGCACCGATGATGAGTGTCGCCATCATCAACCTGAGATAGGTCAGCCTTCTGAGTCTTGTTTCATCCTCAGCCGGCAGAGCACGCGGGGAAAATCCCATTCCTTTTATCCTCCAACAACAGTGACGAGCTTGAACATAGGCAGGTACATCGCTATCAGCATACCTCCCACTATCGTACCCATCAGTACTATCATGATCGGCTCGATCACCGCGGTCAAAGAGCTGACAGCCGTATCCACTTCGCTGTCGTAGAAATCAGCGATCTTCTCGAGCATCTCGTCAAGAGCTCCTGTCTGCTCTCCAACACCGATCATCTGAACGACCATTGGAGGGAAAACGCCGCTTTTCCTCAATGGCTCGGCTATGGTGTTTCCTTCACTGATGCTCTGCTTAGTATCAACCACTGCATTCTCTATGACCTTGTTGCCGGACGTCTTGGCGGTTATCTCCAGACCGTTTAGAATCGGCACCCCGCTGGCCACGAGTGTCCCGAGGGTTCTCGTGAACCTTGCGACCGCTCCCCTTCTTATCACGGATCCAAGGATCGGTACCCTTAAAATCAGCTTATCGATCCTCAACCTTCCCGAGTCGGTCTTGTAATATTTTCGGAAGGCTACGTACAATCCTATACCCACTCCAAAAAGCAGGTACCAGCTGGACCGGAGAAATTCGCTCAACATCATCACGATGCGTGTAGGCAGGGGAAGTGTCCCTCCGAAATCACTGAACATCTTGGCGAAGGTCGGGATGATGAACATGAGCATGAACAGCGTTGCACCGGCCGCGACCACGAAAACGATCGTCGGATACGTCATAGCCCCCTTGATCTTGCGGGCCAGCGCATCGGCTTTCTCCATGTATACCGCGAGTCTGTTGAGGATCACGTCGAGTATACCTCCAGCCTCCCCGGCTTCCACCATGTTGACGAAAAGCTCGGAGAAACACTTGTGCTTCCCCATTGCCTCGGCCAGTGTCGAACCCGACTCGACGTCGCTCATAACCTCGGTCACGATCTTCTTGAAAACCGGCTTGTCCATCTGGGCGGAAAGGATATCCAGGCATTGAACCATAGGAAGACCGGCATTGATCATGGTCGCGAACTGGCGCGTGAAAACACCGAGATCCTTCGTCTTGATCCGGTTCTTGAAACCAAGGTTTATGTTGATATCCTTGGGTTTGTGCCTGACATGGGTGATGATTATCTTCCTCTTGCGAAGATAATTCAGCAGTTCCTGCTTGCTTTCGGCAAGGTACTCGCCTGAGAGTATCTCCCCGGTGGGAGTCCTGCCCTTCCAAATGTAAGTAGTTGCCATGGCCATCCCCCTTATAAGCTATTCTGAGTGGAGAAACCCGGCACACCCGTGCGCTCGCCTATCATCTGCTCGAGCTCTATCGGATCTGAAGTTCTCCTCATGGCCTCTTCTACCGTTATCTGCCGGGCGGCATACGCCCTGAAAAGTGCCTGATTCATAGTCTGCATTCCAAACTTATGCCCGGCCTGCATCTGTCCGTAAATCTGGTGAATCTTGTCGTCGCGGATCGTCGCCCTGATCGCAGGCGTACAGACCATCACCTCTGCCACGAGCACCCTACCCTTTCCGGACACATGCGGAATGAGCTGCTGGGTGACCACTCCCTCGAGAACAAAGGCTAGTTGCGCTCGAACCTGAGGTTGCTGGGTCGGAGGGAAGTTGTCGACTATGCGGTTGATCGACTCGAATGTGGAATTTGTATGAAGGGTGGCAAGTGCGAGATGGCCCGTTTCAGCGATCGTCAAAGCCGCCTGCATCGTTTCGAGGTCCCTCATCTCTCCAATGAGGATCACATCCGGATCCTGTCTGAGAACGTGTTTTAGAGCCTTGGCGAACGAATCTGTATCCGCACGGACCTCTCTCTGGTTCACTATGCATTGCTTGTGCTGATGGATATATTCTATAGGATCCTCTATAGTTATAACATGAGCCTTACGTTCAGCGTTTATCTTGTCGATTATGCTGGCCAGTGTAGTGGACTTTCCGCTTCCCGTAGGACCGGTAACGAGAATAAGGCCCTTTTGCTTCTCGGCCAGTTTCTCCACGACC